>CAWBKT010000019.1:0-266687 GCA_963789385.1 uncultured delta proteobacterium
CTTATAGCGCAGTCCGGTTCACCTCATAAAGTGGTTTGAGATTAATCTCTTTGGCTGACTTTTTAACCTGGGCAATGTCATACTGTACCTGGAGTTGCACCCAACTTTCGGGACTGCGCCCAAAAGCCTGGGATAACCTGACGGCCATTTCCGGGGAAATACCCGCATGGCCGTTTAACAGCAAAGAGAGGGTTTTGCGAGTGACGCCCAGTCCTTGAGCGGCTTGCGTGACTGTCAAACCCAGCGGCTTAAGGCACAATTCCCGGATAATCTCGCCCGGATGCGGGGAGTTCTGCATAGCCACATAATCTTTCTCCTAAAATGGTAATCTGAGCTGAAAGCCTCTTTATCACTCCATCCCGTACCGCTTCACCTTGCGCCACAACGACACCCGGTCGATCCCCAGAATCTCCGCCGCCCTGGTTTTATTGCCCCCCGTCTGTTCCAAAATCCAGCTGATATATTCTTTTTCATTATCCTCCAGGGTCAAAAACTCCCGCTTCTGGCGACGGTGCACCTGAAACCGCCGCTGCTGCAGGTCCGGGGCCAGATGCGACATCTCCAGGCTGGGCCCGCAGACAGGGTCACCGCCCTCTCAATAATATTCTCTAATTCTCTGACATTCCCGGGAAATTCATACTCTGTCAGCACCTCCGACACCTCCCGGGAAATTGTGTCGATCCTCTTGTGTTGCCGCTCGCTAAATTTTTTCAGGAAATGCTGGCACAGCAGGGGGATATCATCCCGCCGCTCCACCAGCGCCGGCACCACCAGCGACACCACGTTCAGGCGATAATACAGGTCCTGCCGAAACGCGCCGCGTTCCACCTCCCGGATCAGGTCTTTATTGGTCGCTGCCAGAATCCGGACATCAACGGGGATTTCATTTACCCCGCCTACCCTGATCAAAGTTTTTTCCTGGATAACCCGCAGTAATTTCGCCTGCATGGACAGCGGCATGTCGCCCACTTCATCCAGAAAAAAGGTTCCCCCCGAAGCCGCCTCCATAAGTCCCTTTTTCATGGCCCCGGCTCCGGTGAAGGCCTCTTTTTCATGCCCGAAAAGCTCGTTGGCCAGCAAATCCTCGCTGAAGGCCCCGCAGTTAATGGCCATGAAACGGTTCCGGCGCCGCCGGCTGAGATGGTGGATGGCTTTGGCCACCAGTTCTTTGCCGGTGCCGGTTTCTCCCAGAATCAGCACATTGCAGTCCGTCGGCGCTATCTGGGCGATGATCTCTTTGAGCGCCACCATCTTGGCATTTTTGCCGATAAGTTCCGGAAAACCTTGGTGCGCCTCCACTTCCCGCTGCAATTCCTGCACCCGCAGTTGCAGGTCCCTTTTCTCCAGGGCCTTGCGGACCAAAATCCGCACTTCCTCATTCTGATACGGCTTGGCCAGATAATGGTAGGCCCCTTTTTGCATGGCCTCCACCGCCGTGTTCACCGTGGCATATCCGGTGACCACCAGGACCTCGGTCTCCGGCCGCAGCTCTTTCGTCCGCTCCAGCACCTGCATGCCGTCCACCTGGGGCATCCGTAAGTCCGTAATCACCAGGTCAAATTCTTTTTTCGCCAATTCCTCCAACGCCCGGGCGCCGCTTTCCACCGCCACTATTTCATAGCCCTCTTTCTTTAAGATATATTCCAGATTTTCCCGGGCAATGTGTTCGTCGTCGGCGAGGAGGATCTTACCCGGCTTCATACTTTCTGCCTGTTCTCCCGGCCGGCCGGCTGTAATGGAATCCGAATCGTGAATCTGGTGCCTTCGCCCACAGTGCTTTCCACCGCGATGGAGCCGCGATGCTTTTCCACAATGCCATAGACGATGGATAACCCCAGGCCGGTCCCCAAACCTTCTTCCTTAAGGGTAAAAAATGGATCGAAGATTTGGTCCAGGGCTTCCTTGGGGATTCCCTGGCCGGTATCTTCAATGGTAATCAAGGCGTTTTCCCTGGCGTCATCTACCCTGGCCCCGATGCGAATCTGGCCCGGCGGTGCGGTAATGGCTTGTATGGCATTCATGAACAGATTCAGAAAAACTTCCTGCATGCGTTGCGGGTCGATATGCACTATGAGGTCTTCCGGGACCTCGTCAATAATTTCAATTCCCGGCGGCACCTGGCTGGAAATAAGTTTGATGGCCCGCTTCACCACCTGGGACAGGGGCACGTCGTGGATGGCAAAATCCCGGGCCCGGGAAAATTCCAACAATCCCTTGACAATATCCCGGGCCCGATGCACCTCCTGTTCGATATTCCCCAGCATCTTGCGCAGGAATTCTCTGTTTCCCTCATCCAATTCCTCCATGACAATCTGGCAGGAAGTCGAGATGTTGTTCAAGGGATTATTTAATTGGTGGGCAATTCCGGCAGTCAGAATACCCAGTGAAGACATCTTCTTGGATTGCACCAACTGGTCCTGCCGCCGGGCCAGTTCCCGCACCATGCGGTTAAACGCCTCCACCACGCTCTGCGTCTCGTCCCGGGTTTCCAGCACCGGCAGGGGCCGGAAATCCCCCTGGGCAATGCGCTCCGTCGTCCCTTCGATCACCTTCAGGGGGCGGATGATCTTCCGGGTCACCAGGGCCGTCAGCAGGATGCCGCAGATCACGAACAGGATGGTGGATACCAGCAGTTGCGTCTTTAAATTGCTGATGATCTCCAGGATCCGCTGCCGCTCAAACGCCACCAGCTGCCCTGACAGCTCCACCAGCCGTTTGCCCCTCTCCCGCATCTCTCTTCCTGCTCCGCACTCACCTGCGGCCGGCCCTGTCCGGTGGGAATCTGCTGCATCAGGCGCTTATAGGCCGTCAGCTCCGTTTCCAGGCTCTTCAAATCCTTGGCGATCTTTAAATTACTGCCTTCCGGCATGATCTGCGCCAACGTCTTTAAGGCCAAGTCCGTCTGCCGCACGTTCTCCTGCCGGTCCTCCGGCGACCCGTACAGCAGATAATTCTTTTCATAGCGCCGGATCTCCAGGATATTTTCCCGCAGGTCGTTGGCCACCTCCACCACGTGCTGCTTCAGCTCGATGGCCTTGAGATAATAATAGGAATAGCCCGCAATCAGGGCGATGACTACAATGCTGGCCGCAAACACCAGACCGACTTTTTGGCGAATGTTCAAGTTCATGGCACCATCTTCACCCGAAGAATTTGCCACTATCATAGCACAGAGTTAAAATTAGAGACAAGCGATTAAACCCTTGCCCACGGCGAAGGAAGAATTCACAGAACACATAGGAAAGATGTAAAAAAATATCTTAAGGTGTAGGGTGGGCACCGCCCACCGCTTTATCTTTAATCATCTGTCACGGAATGAGGCCAGGGGCGAGAGGCTAGAGGCTATAGGGGGAAGGGCCGGTAGGGCGGGAAAGCGGCGCGCCTCCCGCCTTACGGGTTTTTGTGCAGGGGGATAATTGCCGGGAAGACAGCAAAAAAGAGCGGCTGAAAAATGAGGCATGAGGTCAAGTAGGGGCGGTTTTGGAAGCGCCCCTAAGCATTATTTTGAAAAGACTTGAAGTAATCAATTGGAAGGACAGGTGTAATTTGGCATGAGAGATGAGAATTATTCTGGCTTTGATTTAACAATCCACTACATCCAGGCGGGTTGATTATAATAAGCAGGGTTAGTAATATTTCTGCTAACCCCTTGAAATCCCTGGAGCCGGCATGGGGGGTTAAACCCCAGACCTGCTGATTACGAAACGGATACAGGACTTATCAGGAAAATCAATAATGACAGTAACATATCGAAATAACTTCTATAACAGGTGTATAATCATTATAACTATAAAAGCCCATTATAGACCACAATTACCGGTAAACGGTAAAACTTTGGTAAAGAATTTTATGGCCCCGGAGCTTCAAAATCTTCGGGGCTGCGAACTCCCCCCTTCCTGGGGTGGCGGCGGAGATAGTCATTAGCGACGCTAGGTATATTGCCGTTATTCCGGCGGGACAAGAGGTTTGATGAGAGGGATTAGGGCAGGGAGGTCCTTTTCCACCACTTCCCAGACGATGTCGGTCTCAACCCGGAAATACTCATGCACCAGGCGGTTACGCATGCCGATGATCTGGGTCCAGGGAATCTGAGGGTGTGCCTCTTTGTAGGCCGGGGAGATTTTGCGGGCGGCCTCACCGATGATCTGAATCAGGCGCATGACGGCATGCTGCAAGACCTCATCAGCGGCAAACTTCTCCGCATCGTAACCCTGGGAAAATCTGACGATCTTGCGGGCCGCGAGCAGGATGTCCAGCAGATATGCCTCATCCCGCCACATAAAGGGGCTCCGCAGACTCTAGAATGTGGCGGCGGCGGATATAGTTCTCACTTTTTTCCACGGCCCGCCGTTCCACCAGATCGACTTCCCGGCCCATCATGGCCTGGAGCTCTTCCTGCATGGAATCCAGATCAACTAGGCGCCAATGGGCGTTAACGGCAAAAGTCACCAACACGTCCACATCGCTCTCCGGGTGAAAATCGTCCCGCAGAGCCGAGCCGAAGAGAGCCAGTTCGGTTATCTGCCACCGCCGACAAAAGTCGGCGAGTTTATCAGGGGAAAGGTGAAAAGGTCTGTGAGCCATATAAGCCCATAATATATCAAAAGGTTTCACCGGTCCAGTATAAAATCCGCCTGGAAACTATGCCGTCTCTTGGGGCAGGTTCAGGTTCAGGTCGGGGACTCGAAGTTGTCCGGCCATGATTTGGTTAAGAAGTGAATCGAATAATAAATTCATTAGGTTGGCTTTGGCTTCTTCCTTAGGAAAGCTGGAGCCGGCATGGGGGGTTGAACCCCAGACCTGCTGATTACGAATCAGCTGCTCTACCACTGAGCTATGCCGGCTTGGGCTTTAGTTTAGCAGCATCTTGCCTTTTGCGCAATGTCATCGTTGGTCGGATGATTTTTTTTTGCCGAATTTGTATGAAAGCCGTGAGCGGTGAGCCGCCAAAGACTGGATCGATCAATAGGCCCATTATTGTTTTCATACTTTGTGGTGATTTTTTAACATGATGACTTTTGGCAGCCGACGCCCACAAGGCAATGGTTGGCGATTTTCTCCCCCCTGTTTTATCATAAATGCTGTTGACATCAATGCTGTCAGATATTATATTGTAGCCATGAAGACGACAGAGGCACTTTTAGAGGCTACAACCAAACTTTATCAGCACAGGGGCCGGATCGACATAAAGCTGGACGAGCTGGTGGGCATCGCCAATGAGTTGATCAATCTGGTGGTTCCCCGGCAACCCAGCGACAGGGTGGCAGAGATCCTCAATGAACGCAGCCTGCGCTACTATATCACCGAGGGCCTGATAGACCGGCCGGTGGGCAAGGAAGGCACGGCGGCGTTATATGGCTACCGACACCTCCTGCAGGCGTTGATCGTCAAGGCGCTGCAGGGGGCCTACCTGCCGATAAAACGCATCCGGGAGATACTGGCGGGTAAAAATGATCGGGAGCTGGAGGCCATTCTGGCTTGTCAGGTGGAAATCCCGGCAGGCCAGGATGGTACGGGACCATTAGATGCAAGGCGGCAGAATGGCAGGAAATGGATATGCAGACGGCACGGCGGAAGGCGCTGGACTATTTGAATTATCTTCAAGAACCTCCACTGCCGTCCATCCCTGAACCCAGGATGGTTGCCGAGGAACCTCCTGCCGAAGTATTTAATGCTCCCCAGAGCGGAGGACATTTTTCCCAGGGGTCTTTTAATAATAAACAATTGCCGGCCTCAGACTCCTGGGAGCGATTTGGGTTGGAGGACGGCGTTGAGCTTCATGTCAGAACAGATCGAGTCAAAGGGTTGCGGGGCAGCGAAATCAAAAGAATCCTGGAGAGGGTGCTTAATCTTCTCAAGAGCAGGAAATAATTGAAAAATAGAGGGCGGCGTCATGAATGAACCAATACGACCGGAAATAACTATCATCCCGATTACCGAAAAAGCCCGGACTGAAGGAACCTCGGAAGTGGATTTCCTCCTGCGCCTCACCGTGCCCGAGCTCGGAATCACTGAAAAGCGCCCGTCCCTGAACCTGGGCCTGGTGCTGGACCGTTCGGGGAGCATGAGCGGCAGGAAGCTGCAGAATGCCAAAATGGCTGCGGCCTTTTGCGTCGATCAACTCCAGCCTGAGGACTTTGTCAGCATCGTCATATTCGATGACAATGTCGAGGTGCTCGTCCCGGCGGCATCGGGAATTGAGCGGCAGCGGGTCAAGGAGGCCCTGGCCATGATCAGGTCCGGGGGAAGCACGGCCCTTTTCGACGCCTGGATTACCGGCGGCAGACAGGTAGCCGAAAAGCTCGATCCAAACTATGTCAACCGGGTCATCTTAATGACGGACGGTCTGGCCAATGTCGGGGAAACCCGTCCCGAGGTCTTTGTCACCAAGGCAGCCGGGCTTTTTGAGCGGGGGATTTCCACGACGACCATCGGCGTCGGCAACGACTTCAACGAAGATCTTCTGGTGGCCATGGCCGGTGCGGCCGGGGGAAACAGCTGGTTTGTGGAAGGCCCGGAAGATTTTCAGAGAATATTTTCCACCGAGATGGGAAATCTCCTGCGGGAAGTGTGCCGCCGAGTCAGTTTGGGCCTTGAACCTGCCGGGGGGGTCAAAATCCTGGATGTCCTCAACGACTTTGACCGTACGAGCACCGGTAAATATCGGCTCCCCAACCTCCTGGCCGGAGAGTCTCTGGACATCATCGTCAGAGTGCTGCTGCCCGGGGGACTGTCAGGGCAGGCGCCGGTTTTTAAGGCAACTGCCGGCTGGGTGAACCAGGGGAGTGAAGAACGACAGTATGCCGCGGAGGAAACATCGATTACTTATGCACCTGCAGACGAAGTTCAAGTTCAGGAGAATCACCCGGAGGTGGTCAAGGCCAGGCAACTGCTGGGTTCGGCCCGGGCCCGGCGCCAGGCCATGGCCGAAATGGATGCGGGGAATATCGTGCCAGCCCAAAGCAATCCTCAGAAATTCGGCCGATTCATCTCAAGCTCTTGCCAAGTGCCCTAAAATCTTTGACTTCGCCCAGGATTTCGTGGAGTTAGGCCAGATGATGGAGAAAAAACTGCCGGCAGAGAAGGCTTATGCCCGTAAAAAGATGAAGTATGAGAGCAGGTATCAATCTACCGGGAGAAAAATGCCTGATAAGGATAAGTAAAGGAGATTAAAGCATGAATGCGATCGAAGTTATTTACCCATACAAATACCAGGGACTCTGGGTCTTTGATGACGAAAGGGTCGGTCTGTCAAAAGAGCCCTTTATCGCCGGGGCCGACACCATCATCGACCGCTTCACCCAGGAAATTCCCCATGCCGAAGAGGGATTCCGACTGATCTTTTCCCAGTTCGATTTTCCCGGCTTCCAGGGGCGATTCGAACTGGTTCGGCCGGAAAGAGGCGGGCATGTCTATCATGCGGTGGAACTCGACCAGGAAGGCTGGCTTTGCCCCGCGCTCATGAGGTATTTTGACGAACCGCCGCAGGTCCTCTATGCCAGGTTCGAGGCCATGCCGACGAATTAAAGTGATTGGGGTGATTCTATTAAAATTTTTAGATGAGGCAAAAAATTATTATATTTGAAGTAATTTTCAGGAGGCCGACATGCAGGCGCAGGTAAAAGATATTTTGCTGGAAATAGGGGTGGGGCCGGGGCAGTTCATGAAAACCTGCTGATGTTGCCGCTGTCCGGCGGGGCTGATCCCGGGGTGGAATATTTCTCGGTGGACGAGGCGATTGACCGGCGCCTCCTGGAGATCACCGAAGTGAGCGACCGCGGCGAGGTGCCCAACCTGCAGGTGAAAAATAATGGCGAGCGGCCCATTCTGATCCTGGCGGGAGAGGAGTTGGTGGGGGCCAAGCAGAACCGCCTGGTCAATACCACCTTTCTGCTGGCGGGCCTGACTTCCATGATCATGCCGGTTTCCTGTGTGGAGCAGGGCCGCTGGCACCCACGGAGCAGGGAGTTCGGCAGCGAACAGCGCTTGAGCTCTTCTCAACTCCGGGCCAAGGTAGACCGAGACGTGCAGTATTCCATGCGGGAAGGCCGGGGCTATGCGGCCGACCAGGGGGTGGTGTGGAATGATATCGCCGAAAAAATGGACCGGATGGAAGTTGCCTCCCCTACCATGGCCATGGCTGAAATCTATGATTCTTATGAGGACCAGTTGCGGCAGTATACCGAAAGCTTCAGGCAGGAGGCACGGCAACAGGGTTTGATCATGGCCATTAACGGCCGGGTCGCCGGCCTGGAACTTTTCGATTCTCCCGGCAGCCTGGCCAAATATTTCGACAAGGTGCTGAAAAGCTATGCCCTGGATGCCATCGATCTTAAAGAAGATCGGCACCCGGACATCGATGCCGAGGCCCAGGCCAGGAACTGGCTGGCGGAGTTGCTGGAGGTTCCCATACGCACCCGTCGGTCTCTGGGCCTGGGGTACGATGTCCGCCTGGAGCATGAACGAATTACCGGTGCGGCGCTGTTATACGAGAATTCGGTGCTGTATTTATCGGCGTTTGCGGCGCCGGATACGAAAGCAGAACCCAAGAACTCGTTATTTGCCAGCTTCCGCCGGAGGCGGGGGATGTAAGGTAAAAACCTCAGTCATAGCGTCTATCTTTTGATTACTTGCTGTCCAGGGTATAAACACCGCCCCAATCTGGCTGGGGGGGGTGTTGCTGGAAATATTCCAGGCGTTTCTGGTAAGCAGAGGGAAGGAGGGTCACCGGGGCGCCGGGCCAGAACCTCCTGGAACAGTTGTGAGGCTGCCTCCCATTGGCGCCGCCGGTAGGATGCGACCGCGGCGGTGAAGTCAGGCAGCCAGGGGAAGTTATCCGCTTCGGCTTTACGGCCCAGAAGTTCATAGATGATTACCGGTTGCAACCGCCCCTTGACCCGCACCAGATCAAGTTCCCGAAATAAAAAATCCGGGCCGGCCTGTTGATACGTCGCTTCACTGACGATGATATGAGTCCCGTAGATCTTGTTAACGCCCTCCAGGCGGGAGGCCAGATTCACCGCATCGCCCATAACGGTATAATTAAACCGATCTTTTGAACCGACGTTGCCGACCACAGCCTGGCCGGTATGAAGGCCCAGGCGGGCCTGCATAGGCGGCAGGCCTCGTTTTTGCCAGGACTCCTGGAGGGGGCGGATAGCTTGCTGCATGGTCAAGGCGGCCCGGCAGGCTTTTTCGGCATGGCCGGCCAGCGGCAGCGGCGCTCCCCAGAAGGCCATGATGGCATCACCGATATATTTATCCACGGTCCCGTTAGAGTTGAGAATGATGTCAGTCATGCCGGAAAAATATTCGTTCAACAACCGGATCAGATTTTCCGGGGTCAGACCTTCGGAAATGCCGGTAAAGCCGGCAATGTCCGAAAACAGCACGGTTACTTCAACCTCTTCCCCGCCCAGGCGCAGTTGTTCAGGATGGTTGATAATAATTTCTACCAGGGAATTTGACACATAGCGGGAGAAAGCCTGCCGCAGCCAGCGCTTGTCCTTAGCCGCCAGCAAATAATGGCAAAAGGAGTTGCCGCCGTAAATCAAAACCAGGCCGCCGGCCAGGAGAACTGGAGGAATCCAGAAGCATTGATAGACGAAAAGGTAGACCACGGCAGCAAAGATGCCGACGAGGACACCGAGCAGCACGATTAAACCGGGAAGAGGGCTCAGGCGGGCAAACAGGTAACCGCTGCCGAGAAACAGGCAGAGAAAGATGAATACCCGCGGTCCATCGGGAAGAGTGCGGCCGCATCTGCCCTGCAGGAGCGTATACACGATATGGCCCTGAATTTCGACTCCCGACATGGCGTTGCCGGTGAGAGAAAAATAGGGCGTATAAAAAGCCTCGGCCTGACCTCGAGGGGTCACCCCGGCTTCCAGGGTCTTCCCGATCAGAACAATTTTGCCCTTGAGGCGATCAGCCGGTAAAGGACGGTCAGGGTCTATGACCTGATAAAAAGAAACTGTCTCCAGGCTTCCGGCCGGTCCGAAGTAATCTATCAGCCCGCCCAGGGTGTCGGGAATATCAAGTTGGGGGTTGAAGAATCGGGCCGCCAGGGCTGAAAGAGTTGTTTGCCCCGCTAAATTGACTTTGAACCGGCGCACCACGCCGTCGGGGTCCGGGGTTATCATGGCCAGACCAACGCCCCGGGCCGCCGCGGCCAGCTGAGGCAGGGGCGTGATGATAATTTGGCGGCGAAAGTTCGGCCCTTCCTGCACCTCCAGGGTTTTTGCCAGGATAACGTTGCCCGCGGCCTGCACCGCCGCCACAAACTCGTTGTCTTCCTCCGGGCTGCTTGGTTCGGCGAAAATCATGTCAAACACAATCAGCCGGGCCCCGGCTTCGGAAAGGCGTTTCACCAGCCGGGCGTACCAACTCCGGGGCCACGGCCAGCCCCGGCGCAATTCCTGAAATGAGGCTTCGTCAATGCCGACCACTAAGATTTCCGGAGGCAGGGGCGGAGGCGGGCGCCACTGATAACAAAAATCCAGGGCCCGATTTTCCAGGAAGTTACCCAGAGGCAGAAAATTTAAGGGGGTTATCAGCCAGAAGGCTAAAAATCCCAGGAGGAGGCCGCGCTAGCCAGGGGCGGGAAAATATATCAGAAAAAGAGGGCAAGTTTTAAACAGCATCCGGCGGCTGGGGAAAAAGGCGTCCAGGGCCACAGGCTCCCGTAAATAATAAAAGCGGCGGTCGAAGATATTACTTATTTCCAGACTAATCAGGCCATGTTTATTTCGCAAGGCTTTGCCGATGGACAGGTCGGCCAGGTAATAGCTGTGATTTCCCCTTCCCATGAGATCCTGATAAATCAGGTAATTTCGCCAAAACCCCTGCCAGCCCTTATGGTGCAGGTAGGAAATGGTGAAGCCGGCGTCCAGTTCTGAAAAATCTCTGAGCTCGGTAGCGGTAGTATGTATGCTGGGATCCACTTTTTTGACGGCGACCCCGAAGGCCAGGCCCAAGGATGGACTCAATATCTGATTGAGGCTAAAAGCGGCAACATATCTTTTCCAGCCCCAATACACGCGGTTTTCCAGAATTTCATCGTTGGTCCCAAGAAAAGGTTCATATATCGGATTATCAATCCGATTGGCATTAACCTGGAGCACCGTAAAGGTCCTGGGCGTCCACTGGGCTTCCCAGGCAGCGCCGATTTCCCGGGTCAGGCCGCCTTCGTCGATATTAATAAGCCAGGGGAAGCCGGCGACCTGGGGGGGAATCAGAGAAGGGGTAGTGAAATAGTGAGTGTTCAAATTCCTCTGGACCAAAAATCTAAACGTATGCTCCTTGGCAGGGAAATAATTCAGACCCAGCCGAAAATTCCAGAGGGAATTTGAAATGGGCCGCTCAAACCCCACGCGGGAGTTCTTGGCGTAATCCTTAAAAACCCCGGCTTCTACCAGAAATTTGGGATGCACCTGCCAATAGTCCAACAAGTAAAAGGTGTAGGAGCGGTCCGGGGGCTTATAATTGTACCTGGTTTCCCCGGAATCATTAATAATTGGGCCGAGTTCCGGAAATTCTCTGATCGTCAGCCAACTCAGGTAGGCATCACTGTTGCGGTATTTCAGGTGACCGGAAAAATAATCAAAACCGGCCATGAACGTGTGGTTTTGCCAGACGAACTGCTGCTGGGCCTGAAAATTATACAGCTCCCGGGGAACACGGCGCTGGTTGTAAAATTGGGCATGGCCATCGATGGTCAGGCCGAAAAAATCAAAGCTGCCTAAGTTGTAATACTGCCAGTTCGTGGAACTGCTGACCAGATTCTGATAGGTGAAATACATCAAAAAAGTGGCATTGGGATTGAATCGGTAGACATACCCGGTTTCGTAGGTTTTATTATGACTGTTCTGCCGGAAGTGTTGAAAATTTTCATAACCGAAATCATTGTTATTTGAGGTGTCGCCGCCCTCATAGTTAAAGTAATTAAAACCGGCCAGCAGCGAGTTTTTAACCGTAGGTTCATATTTTATTGAATTTATGGATGAAAAATTTTTCATGCCGCCATTTTTGGTCCTGAACCCCTTGTCTTCATTGTAAAAACCGGCAATATCGAAGGCCAGGCCCGGTCGGCCGCCATAGGCATCGACAAAATTTTCGGTAATGGCATTCTGGTTCGGCCAGCGGCCAACACTGCCCTGGGTCTGCACCCGGAAATACGGCATCTCATACATAGGCGTATAGTCCAAGGTGGACTGGCCGACCAGGCCCTGGCTATAGGTGTTTTGATTGGCCGGAGAGAGCAGGCGATACAGCAACAAAGCCGATAATCCGGAGCCCAGGCGGTTGCGGGAACCTGCGAAAGCGCCGCCCAAAAATAAATAGGCCGAGGGATTGGTGGGATCTTTTTGCACTGACGTGACCGCCTTGCGATAGGCCCACTCATTGAGGTTTAATTGGAGAAATGATTTAGCCAGATTATAATTTCGCACCGCCAGGTCCCGGTTCAGGGCCAGGCGGGTGCGATACACTGCCCGGTTGTCATTTAATTCGATGGAGCGGTTGATTTCCTGGATGGCTTCGCCCGGGCGGTTGAGATCGGTCAGGGCGATGCCTTTATAAAGATACGGCGTCGGATCATTCGGGTCCAGGGTTTTGGCATAATCATAGACATGCAGAGCTTTATCAAAGGCTCGCACCTGGTAGAGGGCCTTACCCAACTCAGATTGATAAGAGGAGAGGCGCGGCTCCAGGAGGGTGGCGAGCAGCATCTCTGCCAGACCTCGATCCATATTGCGGAAGCGGAAATTGTAGATCCCCAGCCCCAGGTGAGGCTCACCCAGGCCCGGGCTGACCGCCACGGCCCTGGAAAAGAAAAGCCGGGCCCGGTCATAGTCACGAAAGGCCAGGCGTATGAAACCGGCGATGGACAGTACATCCCCATTGTCCGGGGCCAGTTGCAGGGCCCGGTCCACAACCTTCTGGGCGCGATCCAGATAGTCGGAGCCGAGCCAGATCTTGGCCAGATAAATGTAGGCTTCCAAAAAATCGGGATCGATGTCCAGGGCGGCCTGAAGATCACGGATGGCGGCGGGGAGATCAAAATACGCAATGTTGACCAGGCCCCGACTCAGCAGGGCTTGGGGAGAGCGGGGGGCCGAAGCCGCTAATTGCCGGGCTGAATTCCTGGCTTCAGTTTTACGATTTTGGACCAGATCAATCTGGATCAGCAGGGCTTTGGCTAAAACGAAGTCCGGCGCCCGGGATTGGGCCGCTTCCAGAAGGCTTCTGGCCTGCTGGGAATTGCCGGTCAGCAGGCTGAAGTACGCCTCCATGGTGAGGAGCAGCGGCGTCGGGGGCTTGATGGGGCTAGCTTGGATGAGTTTTAAGGCGCCGGAGAGATCATTCAGGCGGTACATGGCTAAGGCCAGGCCAACCAGGCTGAATTGATTGACCGGCTGGACTCGCCGGAAAAAATCCCGGGCCTCCAGAGGGGCATTCTGCTGCAGGCTTATCCATCCCGAAAGAGTGAGGGCGGCAGGATTATGCGGCTCTCGCACCACTACCCCCTCTACCTCCTGACGGGCCGCCTGAATTCTGCCGCTATGGTAATCTGCGGCAGCGCCGAGCAGGGCGGGGGAAGCGCCTGGAATTCCTTTTAAATCAAGGGGAATATCAAAATACCGGAACGTGCCGGGGTAGTACAAAGCCCATTGGACGGCGTCGGCCGGTTGCAGCACGACTCGTTTGGTGGGGGCCTGTCCCGGACGAGCCAAACCTTCCTCTCCGGCTGCCAGGGTGACGTCCCCGAATGGGTTGGCAAAGAAAACTTTCCCCTCCAGCATCGTCAGGGTGCTGAGCCCATCGGGACTGACCCGCAGGTTAAACTCAGTGCCGCGAATCGAGGCGGTAACGGCTGGCGTCTCTAATTCAAAAAGGAATTTGTCATTTTTATTGCGCAGCCAGACTTCGCCGTGAGAGACGCCGTATAAACTTTCCACCGTTTTAGTAACGGCGGCCGGGATAACTTCTCCCAGGCGCAGGCGAGGCGAGGGAGCTACCTTACGCAATTCAAAGGAAGTTTTTTCATTGAGCTTAATCTGGCTTTCGTCCAGAGTCAGGATGGCGGCGCCGGAGGCCGGTCCGGTTTCGATGACGTCGCCGGTGGACAACCTCTGATTGACCTGGGCAGGCTGCCATTGGTTGGACCCGTGCACTTTAACATTCACCTGTCCGAAAAAATTGATTATTTGCCCCGCCGGTTCAGAGGCGGCGCCAATTGGGGTAGTAGAAAGAAAGAAACAGGCAGCAAAGCAAAGGCAGAAAAAACCAGTTATCCGGAGCGGGCTAAGCATGAGCGAACCTGAAATCCGGGGCAGCAGGAGCGGAAATAACCGTTGTCCCTTACTGCTCGGCTAATAAGATCAGCAAACCTAACTTAATTCATGACCATTGGCTACCATCGGACCAGAATCAGGTCTGAAGCCTTTTATGCGTAAAAAATATATACAAAAAAACGGCTGATATCCACCATAGATTATGGATAGGAGAAATTATTTTTCATTGATTATGATACGTGCCTAACCCGGGATCGGCCAGGCAAGCTGTGGAAAGTTAACCTTGGGTCAATGAGTATCAGGACTTGGCATTTCTTTTGCATTTATTTAGTGAAAGGAGGCCTGATAATGCTGACCCAAGGGTTTTATTATTTTCTCTTCATCGCTGAATTAGCCATACTGGGAATGATTATCGCGGGAATATATATCAAAGTTAAAAGGGTTATGTCGATGTCTGCCGGGGGTAGCGATGATAAGAATTCTGAACATTATGTTTCAGAATCTGATCAAATTGTCGAAGCCGGGGACGGTAATTTCAGACATGGCGCCATTAAAATGCCCAGTCCAGCCGAAAAAATCAGGTCAGGACAGACCTCTCAGGCCTCAGATTCCTAAACCTACAGGTTTTACGATCGAACGTTTTTCCGCAACCGGATGGAGCGGGGCGTGACTTCCACCAGTTCGTCATCGTTGATGTAATCCATAGCCTGTTCCAGGGTGAAGAGGCGGGGCGGGATGAGGCGCAGGGCTTCGTCAGTGCCCGCGGCCCGGATATTGGTAAGTTTCTTTTCTTTGGTAATATTGACCAACATATCCTCGGAACGGGAGTTTTCCCCGACAATCAGCCCCCGGTAAACCGGATCGCCGGGATTGACAAAGATGGTTCCCCGGGGCTGCAGGTGATGGATGGCATATCCCACCGCCTTACCCGCCCGGTCGGAAACCAGGACACCCGTAGGCCGGCCGGCGATCTCACCCCCACACGGCGTGGTGCCGATGAGCAGGGTGTTAAGCAAGCCGGTACCCCTGGTATCATTGAGAAATTGTCCCCTCAGACCGATAAGGCCCCGGGAGGGAATTTCAAATTCCAGGCGCACCCGGCCGAAGCCGTGGTTAATCATGTTGGTCAACCGACCGCGGCGGGCCCCGAGCTTTTCGGTAACCACTCCCACATACTCTTCGGGAATATCAACCACCGCCAGTTCCAGCGGCTCTACACGTTGGCCGTCCTTTTCTTGAGTAATTACTTTGGGTTTTGACAGGGACAGTTCAAAACCTTCCCGGCGCATCATTTCCACCAGCACCGCCAATTGAAGTTCGCCCCGGGCGCTCACCCTGAAAGAGTCACGATTTTCGGCCTGCTCCATCCTGATGCTGACGTTATAGAGCAATTCCTTATCCAGACGCTCTTTAATATGTCGAGAAGTGAGCAATTTCCCTTCTTTTCCCGCCAGCGGGGAGGTATTGACCGAAAAGACCATGGAAATCGTGGGTTCTTCCACGATAATGATGGGCAGCGCCTGGGGATTGTCCACATCCCCCAAAGTATCACCGATAAAAGCTTCCGGCACTCCGGCCACGGCGGCGATATCGCCCGCCTCCATTCGTTCGGTGTTAAGCCGCTGCAAGCCGTCATAGGTGTAAACCTGGCTGAGACGAGCTTTACCGACTACCTCGCCCTTTTTTATCAAAGCCACTTCCTGACCGGGCCACAGAGCGCCGCTGACTACCTTCCCCACTGCTATAAGCCCGACATAATCACTGTAATCCAGGCTGGTCACCAGGAACTGCACGGGAAGGGCCGGATAATAGGTAGGAGGCGGGATGGCGCTGAGGATGGTTTCAAACAGCGGAGTTAAGTCATTCCCTTCGGCTTCCGGATCAGTCAGGGCAATACCGGCCTTGGCATTGGTATAGAGCACGGGGAAATCGAGTTGATCTTCAGTAGCGTCCAGATCGATAAAAAGATCATAAATCTCATCCAGGACCTGGTTAATGCGCCGGTCGGGACGGTCGATTTTATTGATCACCACGATGGGGGGCAGCCCTTTGGCCAGGGCCTTGCCCAGAACAAACCTGGTTTGCGGCAGGGGGCCTTCGGTGGCGTCCACCAGGAGCATCACCCCGTCTACCATGTTCAGAGTTCGTTCCACTTCCCCGCCGAAATCGGCATGGCCCGGGGTGTCGACGATATTAATTTTTACCCCTTTATAGGTAATGGCCGTATTTTTAGCCATTATAGTGATGCCCTTTTCCCGTTCCAGATCCATGCTGTCCAGAACCCGCTCCGCCACCTGCTCATTAACTCGAAAAATCCCGCTCTGCCAGAGCATGGCGTCGGCCAGTGTGGTCTTGCCGTGATCCACATGGGCAATTATGGCTATGTTGCGCAAATCATTTCTTTTTTCCATATTATAATTCCTGAGAAAAACCCCGGATAAGCCGTAGTAAATTATTAATCAAATATAATTTTAAATATATATAAAAATACTACTCATGATCAAACATGGGCACGGCACACCGTGCCCCTTCAGAAGAATCTTTTTAGAATAGTTAAAGTAGTTTATTTTAAAGTAAAGAAAGCTTCCAGGGGGACTGTGAGCTGACTAGAGGTGGTGGCGGGGGGCGGAATCGAACCGTCGACACGCGGATTTTCAGTCCGCTGCTCTACCGACTGAGCTACCCCGCCACATCATTATCAAAAAGAGTTTTTATAGAAATAGAGCAGACTTGTCAAGGAGAAATACCGGTTATAGATTAAATAGCTGTAAAAGCAGAAAGTTAGCAAAGTTTTTTTTGTCACCTTGAAATTTTCATTTTAGTATAGAAGACGATATGCTTCAAGTCACTGAGAACGGCAACCTTGAAATGCCAACTTAAAATTTCATCCGGCATGAAGACAAAGGCATAGACTGGATTGATAAAATCTGTTAGCATGGACTTACTCGGGCAATCTTACCGTCCAGGATAAACTGGGCTTTTTCGGTTTTTGACCAGACAGAAAAACTATTAGGAACCGCAACTATGCCGGGCCCCAAGGTCCACATCCTTGATACTGCCCCCCAGGATTATCAGGTTCTGGCAGATATTTTGCAAGGGGGCGGGTATGCGGTTGACCCTCAGGAGGGTGAGGCTGGCGGCCCCGCTCCCGTCAATGCCCCTGATCTGATTCTGCTCAACATCCAGACGGCTTTCGGTCTGCAGCGTTTCCGGGAACTGAAAAGCCAATCTCACCTGAAGCAGGTGCCGATTTTATTTATTCTGGAAAAATATGATGCCGATTTCGCGGCCCGCTGTCTGGAAATAGGCGCGGAGGACTTCATCTTTAAGCCCTTTCAGCCGGCGGAAGTCCTGGCCCGGGTGGACGTGGCGCTCAAGATTCGGGAACGGGAATTGCGGTTGGAGTCGGTCCAGGATCGCTACCGCCGTCTTTTTGAAGACAGTCCCCACGGCATTTTTGTCACTGATCAGGCCCGGCGCCTGCTTGATTGCAACCAGGCTTTGAGAGGTTTGCTGGGGTACGGTGAATCCGAAGATCTAGCTGCCCTTGACCTGGTAGATGATTTTTTTTATTCCCCAGCAGACTATCAAAGATTTCAAGATCTTACGAATATGGAAGGGGAATTTGGCAAGATAAAGATAAAATTGCGACATCAAGACGGCCATCCGGTCACGGTTTTAATGAGCGGCCATATTATTCAAGGGCGGCCGGAAAAATTTATCGCTTATACCGACCTGGATCTGGACCTGTCGGAGCCCCCGGCCCATCTACCGGCCCATATTGCATCTTTAAGCGGCCGACCTTCCCGAAAAAAATCGCTCCTGAACCTGATTTCCCGCCTCCTGCCTTTTGCCGGCAATATCTTATCGGTATTGAAGTTGACCGAATTATTAGGAGGGCGTTATGAAAAGGTGAAGAGACTTGGCCAAGGCAGCTATGGAGAAGTATGGCTGGTGCTGGACACCGAGGCGGTGGAACAGGACAGGTTTTATGTCGCCAAGATTCCATTTTCCCGGGGATATAACAAGATGTTTCGAAGGGAAGCGGATATTTGCCAAAAACTGGCGCCTCACCCCGGTGCTGTCCAATTGGTGGATACCCTCGAGGAAGGCGGCCGATTCATCATGATTCAGGAGTATGTCAGGGGTCGCACTCTGCAGGATCTCCTGGAAGAGGGGGAAGAGCCGGAATCTTTCAGAGAACGCCTCATCCTGAAGTTAATAGAAGTGGTGGCGCATGCTCATCGGCTCCAGATCATGCATCGTGACATCAAGCCCAACAACATAATGATCGGCCCTCATGACACTGTTAAGCTTTTGGATTACGGCGCTGCCAAAGAACTCAAAGACCGGGACATCAGCGCCACCATGGTGGGTTCCCGACCTTATATGGCGCCGGAGCAGATTATGGGAAAAAGCCAGCGGCGCAGTGATGTATGGGCCATCGGGGTTATTATGTACCTGCTTTATACCGGTCTGTTGCCTTTTTACGACGACCTGGAAAAAACTTTAATCGACCTGATTCTGGAAACCGAACCAGCCCCGCCCCACATTGAAAATCCGGAAATCCCTCCCTCCCTGGAGATCATAATCCTGAAGTGCCTCAAAAAAAATGTTGCAGAGCGGTATGCAGATGCCCAGGCTTTGCGGGAAGACCTGCTGCAGCACTTTCCTGACTACGGCCGGGAACCCCTCGATATGGACCTGCCGGAAAATGCTGGCTGAATAATTTCCGGGATGTTTAAATTGCTTAAGATGACGGATACCAAGCAATTAATGGGCGAGACTAAGCCCGCCCATTAAGCCGTTGGCAATTTTTTTACTGTTTATGGCTGTGCTTTTTTTTCTTTTTCCGATCTGAGCTGTAACAGTAAAGTTTCCGCGGCCGCCCGTTCCGCGAACTTGGCCTTGGTATCCAGCAGCTTTTCCAACGTTGCTTTGGCCTTGGAGATTTCTCCCAATTTGGCTTCACAGAAACCTAAATGATATTGTATGGCTGGACTGTTCGGGCTTGATTGAGCCGCCTGGGTTAAATAGGTAACAGCTTGTGGATAATCACCTTGCTGACATAAAATCCAACCCTTGGTGTCCAAAATATTGGCGTCGTCCGGAACTTCATCCAGTGCCTCGGATACCAATTTCAGGGCGCGGTCGACTCTTTCCGGACTAGGATTCTGGTTTGCGAGTAAATAAGCTAAATTATTTTTGGCCAAAGTCGTATAAAGATTATTCTCAATCATTCTGTTGTATACTTCCAGAGCCTTGTCATATTCTTTCAGGCCCTCATAATACATAGCTTGAGCCAGATTATAAAATTTCGGCGCCTGAGGATCATTAACCTTGGCGTTCAAAGTCTTAACCACCTGATCCTTGTCAGGGTTTAGTTGATAGGCGGCAATCAGTAATTTCAGCGCTCCCACTTGTCGAGGATTGATAGCAAAGGACTTCTCCAGGGCTAGGGCTGCTTCCCGTGGCTTTTTTTGAACTAATAAAACTTCTCCCAGCATTTGTAGCAAGACCGGATTATCGGGCGCACGGGCTAAACTTTTATTTAAAACCTCCGTTGCCTTGTCCGGCTTATTTTGCTCCATATAAATTCCGGTTAAAAGTTGCAAAGCGGGCACAAAGACGGGATTTTGATTTAAGGCATCTCCTAAATACTTTATACCTGCGTCTGTTTGTTTCTGTTTCAGTTCCAAGCGGGCCAGCTCAAAGTAGCCCAAAGGATTTTTCGGCTCCAAGGAAATAATTTTATTAAATGTAGCTCGAGCTGCATTCAGATCACCTTTAACAAGATAAACCTCTCCCAGGGAGGTGAGATTGTACAGGTCTTTATCGTTATATCGTAAATAAGATTGGATAACATCGATAGCGCCCTTATAATCTTTATCCTGGATATACAAGCCATACAAAAAGCGTCGGGCTTCATTCGAATCCGGTTTTAATTCCAGAGCCTTTTTGGCTTGCTCTCTAGCCTGCTCCTTTTCATGGTTTAGCAAATGGGCCTGGGCCAGGAGCAACCTGGCTTCCAGATTTTGAGGCTGGTCTTGTACCAGGATGCGAAAATTATTGACGGCTGCAAGCCCGTCTTTTTTTCCCAATGCCAGCAATCCCATAGTTCGGATGGCGCCCATATCTTTGGGATTTTCTTTTAATACCTCGGAGGCTATTTTTTCCGCTTCAGCCGTTCTCCCTCGAGCCGCGTGCATTGCCGCCATGCGATCTTTGGCTTTGAAGACGTTAGGCCCGGTGGATTCCTTATCGATAATTTCTTTTAAAGTTTTTAATGCCTTACCTTCCTGCTGCCGTGCTGTGTAGAAATCAGCCAGGGCAAATCGAGCCTCCATATTATTCGGATATTTGGCAATAAAAGAAGTCAGTTCTTGCTCTGCTTCCTTATTTTTATTTGTGCTGACAAAAAGTCTTGCTAAATTTACTACGTATTTTTCTTTATCCGGTTCTAACTGAATCTGCTTTCGAATTGCTTGCTCGGCTTTATCAGGTTGGTTCGCCACTATATAATGTCTTACCAAGTCTGCCTGAATTTCAATATTTTGCGGTTGGAGTTTTTCGATTTCCAGGAGATATTTTTCTCCTTGGTCAAATTGCTTTATGAGAATCCGCCAGGCGGGCCCGGGCAAGGTATAGTTCCTTTTTATCCGGGATGGCTTTAAGGCCCTCATCCAAAGCCATAGCAGCAGCTTCCACATTTTTTTTAGAAGCCTCCAACTGGGCTTGTAAAAGATAAATTTCAAACCTTTTGGGATCGATGCTTTTAATTTCTTTCAACTTGGCTCTGACTTCCTCCGGTTTATCCTGCAACAAGGCCATGGAAGCTACCAGAAGAAGTGCATCCACATTTTTGGGCTCCAAGGCAAGAGCCGCAGTTAATTGTTTTTGGGCTTCATCAAATTGTTTCCCGCCTAAATAAATCCGTCCCAGTAAAACTTGTGCTTCCACCAGTTTTGGATCATACTCCAGGGCCTGTTGTAATGCTCCATAAGCCCCTCTAAAATTCTCCGTTTTTAATTCCGTTTTAGCTAACCACAGATAGGCCGGGGCATATTTTTGATCGATCTGCAGGGCATTTTTAAATTGCAGCCGGGCCCGCACAAAATCGCCCTTGTTGTATAACTCTATACCGTCGCTGACAAATTTATCCCGCTTTTGCTCCATTGTGCTGCAGCCGATTAGACACCCCAGTATCAATAGAACAGTTATGATCAGCCAAGTATCTTTACGCCACTTGCTTTCCATAGACCCAATCCTCATTTTGCCGAGTTTTTTACAAAAATATGATTTATTTCATTTTATTTATATCAGGGATTCAATTAAATCTCAATTTCAAGGAAATTAAAATGTTTTAATAATTTATTATTAATTTCTTGACGTAGCTATAATGGTTATTAATTTTTATAAGAAGAACATGGGAAGAGATAATTAAAGAAAAAAATATTTCTTAAATGATTTTTAAAATAAGACCATGGTGAAATCTCTTTCCCGTGATGGTTCGGAGCAGAATTATTATCGGAATTTTGTAATTAAAAGGTTAAGTAACTATGCGATTACATTCGTTTGAACATGTCCCTTTTGAAGATTTAGCCGAAATTGGCGTCTGGGCTGAAAACAATGGCTATAATCTCTCCCGCACCCGGTTCTATGTCAATGATAAACTTCCAGCCCTGGAAGAAATCGATTGGTTGGTAATTATGGGTGGACCGATGAATATTTATGAAGAAGATCGCTATCCCTGGCTCACCCGGGAAAAGGCCTTTATAGCCGAGGCCATTTCCCAAAAAAAACTTGTCCTGGGAATTTGTTTAGGTGCTCAGCTCATTGCCGATGTCTTGGGCGGACCCGTTTCCCGGAATACATTTAAAGAGATCGGTTGGCTGCCGGTCAGGCTTAATGCTGCGGCCGGCAATTCGCCACTTTTCCAGAATCTGCCCATTGAATTTACCGCCTTCCATTGGCATGGCGACACATTTCAAATTCCTCAAGGAGCTCAAGGAGTTGCTTTCAGTGCCGGATGCTCCAACCAGGCTTTTGTGTATAATAATCATGTTGTCGGGCTGCAATTTCATCTTGAATCCACCCCGGCCAGCGTCAAAAAATTAATTGATAATTGCCGCGATGAACTTGTGACCGGGCCCTATATCCAGACAGCGGCTGAAATGTTAGCACCAAAACATTTTTTTGTGGAAGTTAGAAAAATCATGAATACATTATTGCACAATATGGCCCAGCAGGCTCAATAATCTCAATGTTAGTTTTACAAAAAATTAAGGAGGCTCATTATGTCGGAAATTTCAGAACTTCAGGCTACCGTTGCTCGTCTTGGTCATCCGGCCCCGGATTTTGAAGCCATGGCGTATGCCAATGGAGATTTTAAAACCATAAAATTTGCCGATTATAAAGGCAAATGGGTTATCCTCTTTTTCTATCCTGCCGACTTTACTTTTGTTTGACCCACGGAATTAACGGCAGTTGCCGTTAAATATAATGAATTAAAAGAGTTGGGCGTAGAATTTTTAGCCATCAGGTACTGATACTCATTTCACTCATAAAGCCTGGCAGGATCATGAACTTTCCAAATTAGTAGAAGGCGGTCTGCCTTATCCCATGCTCTCCGATGCCAATGGTAAGATCGGCCGCATGTATGGCGTTTATGATGAGGCTTCCGGTCTGGACAACCGCGGTCGGTTTATCATCGACCCTGACGGCATTGTGGTGGGCATTGAATTGACTCAGGCAGGCGTAGGACGAAGCGTCAATGAACTCCTCCGCCAGATCAAGGCCTGCCAGTATGTGCGCGGCACCGGAGAAGCTACGCCTTCAAATTGGGAACCGGGCAAGACTACACTCAAACCCGGCCAGGACCTGGTGGGTAAGGTCTGTGATTTTTGGTCGCCTGAATAATACTTGCTCCTTGTTGTAATAATACGATAGTAGTTTATCCTGTATTCGAGAGATGACTGAAGATACCATACTATAATATCAGAAAGTCATCTTCCCTTGGAGGTATCCGCGATGTCTGTTAAGGGCCCCCCTGATGGCGGCTGGAATCCATATGTGGCCGGAACCCTCAGCGGCTTGGTATCCATTTTTTCTGTTTGGATTGCCGGAAAATTTATTGGGGTCTCCACTTCCTTTGTCACTTCTGCGGGGATGCTTGAAAAATTATTCTCTCCGGAGCGTGTCAGCCAAATGGCTTACTTTCGGTTGGAAGTCCCGCAAATTGACTGGCAGTGGATGTTTGTGATGGGAATTTTCTTCGGCGCTCTCCTCGCCTCAATTACTGACGGTAGTTTTCATTGGCAGGCAGTGCCTGATATGTGGGAGCGAAAATTTGGTCCCAATAAAGGCAGCAGATTCTTGGCTGCCTTTAGCGGCGGCTTTATTGCAATGTTCGGCGCCCGTCTGGCCGGCGGTTGACCCAGCGGCCATGGGCTCAGCGGTACGCTGCAGCTAGCCGTCAGTGGTATTGTTGCTCTCATCTGCTTTTTTATCGGCGGTTTATTGACCGCTCGATTGATGTATGGATCGAGGAGGCAATCATGAGAACGCTTTTATACGGTCTTGTTACCGGACTCCTTTTTGGTTTTCTGCTCCAGAAAGGCCGGGTTTTACGGTATGACAAGCAGTTGGGGGCCCTCCGCCTCCTGGATATGACCATCATCAAATTCATGCTTTCCAGCATAGTGGTTGGAATGGTAGGGATTTATTTACTTAAGGATTTAGGGGTCATAAAACTTGCAGTGAAAAATACCGACTTGGGCGCCAACATTCTGGGAGGCTTGATTTTCGGCCTAGGATGGGGTCTTTTAGGTTACTGCCCCGGCACTGCGATGGGTGCCCTGGGTGAAGGACGTTGGGACGCCGCCGGGGGGATTATCGGCATGCTGATCGGCGCCGCAGTGTTCGCTGAAGTTTTTCCCGCCTTAAAAGTTACAGTTTTAACCTGGGGTAATTTTGGCAAGATTACCATTCCCGATATGTTAGGTTTAAATCATTGGTTCATTATTGCCGGTTTTTTATTTGGCAGCCTGATGCTCTTCTGGTTTTTTGAAAAAAATAATTTGTAACCTGCGACGGCCTTCATAATGTTATGAACCTATGACATTAGATAGGTGCATTAGCAATAGCTTAAAAAATTTAATGATTAATTATTTCAACCGGTTAATTTATTTTCAGATAAAAAGGATATTTCTATTGACGGCTTGCAAAAAAGAGATATCATTCCATAGTAATGAGCCTGTTGCGGCTCGCTAATTTATTGCCTCGGAGAGGGAGGTTTAAAGCATTGAAGAAGTTATTATCATTCATCCTGGCATCATTCTTTACCTTTGGCGTTGTGAGTATCAGTTTGGCCCAACCGGCAGCTCCTGAAGAACCGTCTGCCGTCGGCGCCGAGCAGGCAGCTCCGAAAAAAACCAAAAAAGCCAAACAGAAAAAAACCAAAAAGCAGAAAAAATCCAAAAAGGCCGCTACTACTACTACTGTCCAATAATTATTATTTTGGCTTACCATAAAAAAGGCTGGTTTTTTCACCAGCCTTTTTTTATGTTACCGATTCTCGAAAGTCAGTTCGCTTCAGAGATGGGCAAGTCTGAGATCCACCCCTAAGTGCAGCAGCGAATAAAATAATTGAGAGTTTATTTTTTAGTTCCTTTAAGCTGATTGGCCACCGCCTGAATGGCTGCCGCAATTTTTGCCGCATCGCCCAGATAAAAATTTCTTATGGGGACCATCTTTTCATCCAGTTCATAGACCAACGGAATGCCTGTGGGTATATTCATGGAGACAATTGTCTCGTCAGAAATCTGATCCAGGTATTTCACCAACGCCCGCAAGCTGTTACCATGTGCGGCAATCAGGACTCGCTTGCCCGACTTAATAGTTGGGACAATAGTTTCGTGCCAATAGGGCAGGAAGCGAGCCACCGTATCTTTGAGACATTCGGTCAAAGGAATTAATTCCGGTTTTAAATCCGCGTACCGGGGGTCTTTGCCGGGCCACCGGGGGTCATCCCGAGTCAGCGCCGGGGGCGGAATATCGTAGCTGCGCCGCCAGATTTGCGTCTGTTCCATACCGAATTTATCAGCTGTCTCCACCTTATTCAGCCCTTGCAAGGCGCCATAGTGCCGTTCATTCAGCCGCCAGCTATGGTGAACAGGTATCCACATTAAATCCATTTCTTCCAGCACCAGCCAAAGAGTTTTAATAGCCCGGGACAGGACAGAAGTATATGCGATATCGAAGACATATCCTTCTTTGCGTAAACTCCGGCCGGATTCTTTGGCCTCCTCGATGCCCTTTTCGGATAAACCCACATCTGTCCAGCCGGCAAATTTATTTTCCTTATTCCAGACACTCTCTCCATGACGCAACAAGACGATTTTATACATTGGCAATCACCTTTCCTTTTTGACAGTGACAAAAAACTCACGAAAGTTAATTGTATCCCATCGCCCGGTAAGATTTAAAGTTCAGTATTTTTATTTTTGAAAAAAAGTTAAAATTTTCTAGTGGTTTTAAAAATTGGGCATTCCTACTTCCAACCATCAGGAATCCTTTTCCTTTAGGATCATCAAATATTTTTGTTCTTTACAGAGAAAAATGTCCAGAGTAATCTTTAATCTAAATTTGTGAACCCATTATAAGGATAACTTAACATATGAAAGTTAATACCGGATATGTCTACGATGAAAAATACCTGCAGCATGATCCTGGTACCTGGCACCCGGAAAGGCCTGACCGTGTACGCGCCATCAATCGCCGGGTAGTACAGTCCGGCCTGATCAATGAATTAACTCTGATCCAACCTTACGAGGCCCCTTTGGAATGGATTACCAGATTACACGACCCGGATTATGTGGAAAAATTCCGTCAAGCCTGCGAGAGAAACAACACTATTTTTCAATCTCCCGACAATGGCATCTGCTTTTCAAGTTATAATGTCGCCCGCCTCTCCGCCGGGGGGGTTCTGGCCGCCTGTGACGCCATGATGACCGGCCGCGTGACCAATGCCTTTTGTGCCGTTCGCCCTCCAGGCCATCATGCCGAACACGCCCAGGCTATGGGTTTTTGTTTTTTTAATAATGTTGCCATCGGCGCCCGCTATCTTCAGGAAAAATACGGGTTGGAACGAATTGCGATAATTGATTGGGACGTTCATCACGGCAACGGCACCCAACATCTGTTTGAAGAGGACCCCACGGTAATGTATATTTCCCTTCATGAAGACCCGGTTCACTGCTACCCCGGCACCGGCCACAGAAATGAAAAAGGCAAGGGGGCGGGATTGGGTTATACCTTAAATTTTCCCTTCCCGCCTCAAAGCGGCGATTGGGATTATTTAGAAGTCCTGGAAGAAGAAATTATCCCGGCCTTGGATTCCTTTAAGCCGGATTGTCTCATGATCTCAGCCGGTTTTGATGCCCATAGGAACGATCCGCTGGCGCACATGAAATTAACTCGGGCAGGGTATTCCCGCATGGGTCGGATCTTAGCCCTTTTTGCCAAAGAGTATTGCCAGTTTCGTCTCATCTCAGTTCTGGAGGGCGGCTATAATCTGGAGGTGCTGGAAAATTGTGTAGAAGATCACCTTAACATCCTGCAGTCGATCTTTGATCCTGATATCCCTCATTAGACAGCCTGATTTATGTGATACTGAGGAAAAACCAGGATTGCTTTTATTTTCAAGATACATTATGATCGAGTTAGGAATAAACCAACCTGATTCGCACGTTTGGTAATTTTCTCCTGGCTGGACAACAACGTCAGGGACTAAGCATTCGCTTGAAAAAAATTTCCGCCGGTGGCGTTTATACAAAAAATTTTTAACCGCGAGGGCGAATCGGCCTCGGCTAGTAGAGAAAACCCATGAATGACGAAGGTAATAGTGTATTTTTACCGGGAATGACAATCGGCCATCGTTATGAAATTCTCCGACTTCTGCGAAGCGAAGCTCATGGCGAGGTAATGCTGGCCCGGGATCAGGTTCTGGACCTTGATGTCGGCCTGAAACTTTTGTCCAATGATCACCAGGAATTTTCCAGATTATTAGAATATTATCGCCGGGAGGCCCTGTGGGGACTGCGGTTGCACCACCCGCAAATTTTGGGAGTTCACCATCTCGATGAAACCGCCGAGGGAGTATTTTTAATTCTAGAGCCTTTTATCGGAAATTCGCTCTGGGAATTATTAGGTCAATCTGAGGCCCTGACTATTAACGACTCTCTTTATTTTATTGAAGTTTTGGCCCAGGGTGTCGCTTATGGGCACAAACATGGAGTTAATCATCAAAATTTCAATCCACAGCAAGTCCTGGTGTCGGCTACCGATGGCATAAAAATAATTAATTTTGCCTTTCCCGCGGAACCCTCGGAAATTCACGCTTTTCCAGAAATACAGGCATATATCTCTCCGGAAATCTGGCAAGGGCGTCACCCGACCGCGGCAAGTAATCTTTTTTCCCTTGGGGTTATCGGTTACCGCATGCTCACCGGAACATTTCCATTCCCCTTGCAGGCCGAAGGCACCATACCATATCAGATTATCCCGGAGCCGGTGGCATTCGATAAAATTCCCGATGCCTTACAACCTTTATTCAGTCGCTGTCTTAAACCGGAGCCGGAAAAACGGTTTCAATCCGCCGCCGATTTCCTGGCCCGGCTGTCTGCCTTAAGAGAAAAACTGACTCCTGGTTATGCCATTAAAAATAAATCTGTCGAGGGCGAAGCCGTTGTTACCCCTATTGCCCCAAATCAGCATACTCAGAAGATTCCTCCTCAACCCATAACCACGGCGATGGAGCCGGAGGTGGAGATTGATTCCGACTGGCAGGAATCCAATGGCTTCCATCGGCAAACTTTTCTAGATAAAATACGTAATTGGTACAAGGATAAACAACAGCGTGCGGCTGATTTCCTTGGAGCTGAGCCTCTCCGCCGTAATCGCCATAAACAGGTGGCCACAGCCATCGGCGGTGGTTTAGCCTTTCTGCTGATGATTTTTGGGCTTAATTCACTTTTCTCTGCCAAGCCAAAACTGAAAGTTACCCAGCAGCCGAATCAGGTTGTGGCAGATAATACGGTTCCGGCTCTCCAAGCCCCTGGTGAAGCCAAACCAGCCACCCTGTCAGCCTCTCCTGCCGCGAAGCAGGAAGTTAATCCGGATCAGGCGGGAAGTAAGTCCAATATTGATGGATCTAAAGCTTCGCCGGAGACGACCGTACCTCTGGCTGTTCCTGTCGCCCCCACCAAAAAACCGGCTGCCCCGGCGCCGGCCAAAAGTGAAAAAGCCCCGGCTAAGCCCGAGAAAACCGTTCAAAAGACAGCACCTCAGTTAACTGAAGCCAAAGCCGTTAAGCCTGAAACTTCTCCCAAATTGGTGGCGACCCTGGACAATGAATTATCAGCGCGGAAAAAAGCCGATGCCTTAATCAAACAAGGCCATCGGGCCATTGTCAAGAAAGCCAAACAAGGAAATAAAACCGTCTACCAGGTCTGGGAGAACAATGCGACGGTTAGTCCGGCCAAGCCGGCGGCGCCGGCTCCCAAACCAAAAGCGAATACCAAAACCAGCGCTGCAACCCAAAGGTAACGACAATAGATTAAAGATGAACTTCTGAAAATCATAGAAGAATTTCTAACTGCACCTACTTTTTTCTTGAGGGAACTACATTGGTTGTCAAAGAAACGAATCTGCCTGCCCTCGGCCCGGTAAAACGAGGAAAAGTACGAGATGTCTACACCTTGTCCGATGGCCGCCTGATGCTTATTGCCACGGATCGGATTTCGGCCTTCGATGTGGTCATGGCTGATCCCATCCCGGATAAGGGTAAAATATTAAACCAGATATCGGCTTATTGGTTTCAGCGATGCCGGGATCTGGCGCCGAACCATCTTATCTCCACCGATATCAAGGATTTTCCGCCAGAGTGCCGGAAATTTGCCGAGGTGTTGACCGGACGCAGCATGCTGGTGCATCAGGCCCGGCCGTTGCCCATTGAATGCATTGTCCGGGGCTACCTGGCCGGCTCCGGGTGGCAGGAATACTAGGAGACCGGGGCTATCTGCGGTGAAAAATTACCTGCCGGTCTGCGGGAATCGGACAGACTCCCAGCCCCGATCTTTACCCCTTCCACCAAGGCTGAACTGGGCGTGCATGATGAGAATATCACCTTCGCGGCAGTTACCGAAACCATCGGCCCCAGCCTGGCCCGGCAGGTTCGAGACCTCAGCCTGGCCATCTATAACCGGGCCCATACTGAAGCCGAAGCCAAAGGTATTATCATTGCGGACACCAAATTTGAATTTGGACTTATCGGCGATCGGTTGGTGCTGATAGACGAAGTTCTGACCCCGGATTCATCGCGCTTCTGGCCCAAAGCCGATTTCGCCCCCGGCAGGTCTCAAAAAAGTTTTGACAAACAATACCTGCGGGACTACCTTCTCAGTCTAGGCTGGAATAAACAACCGCCACCGCCGCCGCTGCCCCGGGAAGTTATCACGAATACCCGGCAGAAATATCTGGAAGCCTTGCGGTTGCTCACGGGCAAAGATTTAGCGCCAGAATAATAAAGTTGCCATTTCCCTTTAGCATCTGACATCAGTAAATGTCAGTTGTTACGATCAAGCCCAGGCAACATCTCCTGTGCTGTTTTTGCAACTAAAAACTATTTTTAAAGTGACTGTACCTATGGATACAAAATTGGCCAATAGCCCCGATAGATTATTTTTCAGTTGGGAGAATCTTGGTGATCTGGAAATCGGGCGTCCTAATCTGGGACAAATGGCTCCAGTATTGATTTACCGGCTGATGCAGTATTCCCTGAAGTCAGTATTGGCTGAAAAGTTAGGGCCGGAAGGAACCAGGGAAGTCTTTATCGCCGCCGGCCGCCTCGCCGGGGAAGAATATTGCCGCCAGCTCCTGGATACCCAACTGGAGCTGGATAAATTTATTGTGGAACTCACTAAAAAATTAGAGGAGTGGAAGATCGGCCTGCTGGAAATTGAAGACATCCAACTTGACACCCTGGAGATGACCCTGACCGTGGCCGAAGATCTGGACTGCTCCGGACTGCCGAAGTGCAATCAAACCCTGTGCGATTATGACGAAGGTTTTTTAGCCGGCATTTTAAAGGCTTATACCGGCAAGGATTTTTCGGTGAAAGAAATTGCCTGCTGGGCCTTGGGCGACCGGATCTGCCGCTTTAAGGTAACTGTTAAACATTCCTCCTGATCCCATAACTATTACCATAAATGCCTCAATATAGAATTCAGAACTGCCTTTAGATTCTCTTCTCTTTTATTCAGAACTCAGCCCTCAGAACCGTTTTTTTGACATCTGTCCTATGTGTTCTGTAATTTCCTCCCCATTTTTTGTATAAGCAACTCATGAAGATGATTAAACCTAATGCGGTGGCCGTGCCCACCCTACGCCTGGCTTGTCATTTTGGTGACTGCCTTAAACCGAAAACAGTTTTTAGCTGACAGCTGAAAGCCTTTTTAACTGATCTCTGAGAGCTTTTTACCGAAAACCGAAAACTGAAAACCGAAAACCGGAGTCTAAAAATGAAATGCACCGTCTGCAACCACCCCCAACTCTCTGCCATCGACCTGGCCCTGCTGGCCGGTGGCCTTACCCTGGAATCCCTGCATCAACAATATGGCCCCAGTGTTTCATCCCTGCAACGCCATAAAAATCATCTGCAGGAAAAAATGCGCCGGGCCCGGGAGCGCCTCGAAGACAACCGGAAACAGGCCTCGCTTTTGAAGCTCACTGCCTTCCTGGACCACGTCCAGCGCGGGGTTGAGGCCGCCGAAGCCGAGGGCGATATCAATAAGGTGTTCAAAGGGTGCCAGGTCGGCAGCCGCCTCATTAAACAGATTAATCAAATGGACGTGCCCCTGGACCTTGGCGCGGTTTACCTCCTGATTTCCTCCCCGGGGTTTGCCTCTCAGGACAGCCTCCTGCCGACGAGTCCCCAAGTCATCGCCGATCTGCACCAGGCCCTGGTGGACAACGCCTTCTCGCCCTGCCCTGACCCACCCCACGAAATCTCTGGAGTCGATGAAGATGATGACGAGGTCGAGGATGCCGCGGGATGCAAATAGTTCACCTGTTCCTCTTCCGGGAACGGGAAAGGGCAAACCGGAAACCGCTCCAGCCCTCGAAGCCATCCGTCTCCTCCAGCAGCATTTCCCCGACCTGGACCTGTCCGCCGCCGACCTTCCGTCGGCCGAAAAAGAACCGGGAAACAAGTGGGAAATAAGCGGGAAATCAGCGCCAAAAAATAACCGTGCACTGATAATTGCATGCAAAATCATGAAGATAACTCATGCGAAAAAAGTCTCGCGAAAAATCCGGTGTAGGGCGGGACCCGCAGGGCGGCGAAAGCCAAAGCAAAGCGCCTCCCGCCGCTCAGGCAAGCGACCGTCGCCTCTCGAAACTCAAAACTCGGAACCCGAAACTACTGTTCCGGAAACCCGCGCCAATCCCTGGCTTTCACCGGACCTTGACCCGTGGCTGACCCCGACCCCTGAGCCTTGTCTTGCCGATCCTCCACCGGATTCCTTCGAAACCCGGAACTCGGAACTCGAAACTGCTGTTCCGGAAACCGAACCTCAGAAACCAGGGACTAAACCTCCTCCCCCCTACGACGAGACCGCCCGCCGGGCCGATGAACTATTCGAAATCTCCCACGGCTACAAGCGAAATAATCCTCCCAAACACATCCCCAACCGCCGCCGGGAGGAAGATTTTCGCAGTACCAGCATTTTTGGCGACCCCAAAAAAATATATGGCTGAGACTTTTATCATATACCCCATGCCAAAAGTCATCATGTTTATAAATCACAACGAAGCATGAAAGCAGGCAGATGTCCTCGAGTTATACCTATAGCCTATAGCCTCTTGCCTAAAGCCTGTTTTCATACAAATGTATTCCTTAATCCCCTCGCCCCGCTTGCGGGGAGAGGGTCAGGGTGAGGGGTGAATACGTCAGAATTTTTGGCGAGGATTTTTAAAAAAGTCCCCCCTTTGTAAAGGGGGATCTATGGGAAGTTAAGAGAATTTAAACGAAAATCGAAAACCCTTTTACCTGGCCCCTGACCACTACCTTTATGCCTGGCAGTCGGATCGCCATAAACAGCCATCTTCACGGCAGTCCGTCATCGTTTGAAAACAGGGGGCATTGCCTTCCTGGATCTGAATGGCCCGAATAAGTTCGGCTTTTTTTAATCTGGAATAACTCTTGACCCCCTGCCGGCGGGCCATATCACGTATGTCTTTTACTGTCATAATACCGTTTACTGCTCCTTCTGACTGTTAAGTTGGTTTCTTATTATAACTCTCTTATCCTGCGGAATAAACGTCTTTTAAATATAAAAATATATTAAAAAAAGCTATTTGGTAAATGAATGATAATAGGGAGAGTGCCGGGGGAGCGTCTTTTTACTGAAGGCAGTCCGGGTTAGCCGCAGAAATTTATTTCAGCCGAAACTTGATATCCTGAACGGCGTTTTCCCCCAGGCGGCTCTGCATGGCCGCTAATATCCGGGGTTTTAGAAAGTGTAGCTCCTGGATCCAGGGGTTGTCGGCCACTGCCACATACAATATCTTTCTCTTGAAATCGACCAGCTCCGTCTGCTGTCCCAGCAAAGGACTGACACTCTCTTCCCAGACCTGGCGCAGCCGGGTCTGAAACTCCAGTTGGCGCATATCCGCCGGTTTCAGGATTTTATGGAGAATCTCCTGGATCGGCGCCGGTTCCCGCAGATTAGGGCGTTTGGTCATGGCTGCAAGGTATCCTCTTCTGGTCCTGGGGCCTCAGCCGCTGACCCGGGCAAAAGCCCTGGCAAAACCCGGCGCCGCAGCGGTAATAGTGCTTTCCGGGGTGCAAAATGCCAGCCGGAAATAGCCGGGGCGGCCAAATCCCCGTCCGGGGACTGCCAGGATGTGTTCTTTTTTCAGTTCCTGGACAAAGGCCACATCATCTGCTATCGGGGACCGGGGAAAAAGGTAAAAAGCCCCTTTGGGCTTAATAAAATCGTAGCCGATTTCCCCCAGGATCCGGCAAAAAAGCTCCCGGCGCCGCCAGTACGGCGTTATGTCCACCACGGTTTCGGGCAATCTGGCCACCACCCGCTGCATCAAGGCCGGGGCGTTGACGTAGCCCAGGATCCGGTTGGCCAAAATCATGCCGGCCATGAGCTCGGACCGAGCCTGGGCCTGGGGATTGAGGGCAATGTAGCCGATGCGCTCTCCCGGCAGAGACAGATCCTTGGAAAATGACGTGGCCACCAGGGATTCCGGGTAGGCCTGGAAAACGCTGGGCAGCGTGACGTTATCATAAACCAGCCGCCGGTAAGGCTCGTCGTTGATCAGGTAAATCGGCCGGCCGAAACGGGCGCTGCCTGCCGCCAGGACCTGGCCCAGGGAGCGCAGCATGGCTTCGTCGTACACCTGGCCGGTGGGATTATTGGGCGAGTTAATAATGACAGCCCGGGTATGGTCGTTGATGGCCTGCTCCACCCCCTTGATAACAGGCAGAAAATTAGTGTCGGTCTCCACCACCCGGGCCACGCCCCCGTGGTTTTCGATGTAAAAAAGATATTCCGGGAAAAACGGGGCCAGGATAATGACTTCTTCCCAGGGGTCCAGCAGGGCTTTTAAAATGACATTCAGGGCTCCGGCAGCCCCGCAGGTCATAATAATATCCTCCGGGGCAAAAGCTGAGGCATGCAGCTCCGTTAGAGATGCCGCCAGGGCCTGGCGGGTTGCCGGCAGGCCGGCATTGGGCATATAAGCGTGCAACCCTGGTCCTTTATCCTGCACCGCTTCCAACAGGGCTGCTTTGAACGCCTCCGGCGGTTCCAGGTCCGGGTTGCCCAAAGTGAAGTCATAAACCTTATCCGCTCCCAATCGAGCCTTGAGTTCCGCCCCCTCCTCAAACATGCGCCGGATCCAGGAGGAGGATTGGATAGCCGCGGTCATTTTGCTGGAGATGGTCATAGTCGATCCTGTGTTTATGGTTGGTGCCGCCAACGTCGAATTTATGCTGCCGGAATTTCTGTCCTGTGGCACAGACATCTTGCCAGTGCAATAATGGACAGGCTGGAAGCCTGTTCCACCATCATTTTCCCCCCCTCGAGGGGAGAGGGTCAGGGTGAGGGGTGAACAGGCAAATATTTATGGCAACGACGATACGTGGTTTTCATCTAAAATAATGCCTTAGCGCCGGCCGGCCCGGAGATCATCCCCCGCCTTCGCCGGCAGGCCCCGCGCCGCCATGGCGTTAATAGTCCGGTCTATATCATATGCCACTCGCCGGATGGTGACCGTTACCTCCCGGTCCAGTTCCAGGATGGCATAGGCGGCCAGGGGGTTGCCGTCCTTGGGAAAGCCGACACTGCCCGGGTTGATCAGCCATTTGCCGTTCACCTGCCGGACCACGGGGATGTGGGTATGGCCGGTAAGGACAATATCTTCCTTAACCTGGCGCAACAGGTCTCCAACCATTTCGTCCGGCCACGACGGTCTGACATAATCCTTGATGTGCCTGGGGCTGCCGTGAGTCAGCAGCAGGCGCCGGTTGCCCAGGGAAAGAGACCGCTGCCGCGGCTGCGCCGCCAGAAAATCCCGGCTCGCCTGGTTGACCTGGCGCACCGTCCACTCATAAATTTCCCGGCCCATCGGCGTAATTTTGTCGTTGAGAAATTCACCCACCGGGTCGGGCACCCCGCCCAGGACGGCCTGGTCATAATTGCCGGTGATGCCCGGCAGTTGCCGCTCGGCAATCAGCGCCACGGTCTCGTTGGGAAACGGGTTATAGCCCACCAGGTCGCCCAGATGATAGATCTCGCTTCTGCCCTGGGCCTCGATGTCCGCCAGCACCGCTTCCAACGCCGGCAGGTTGCCGTGTATATCCGAGATAATGGCCAGACGTCTCATCAGAGGTTAATGCCCATAACGTGCAATATATTTTCTTTCTCAAAAGTCAACATGTTTAAAAATCACAACAAAGCATGAAAACAATAATGGGCCTGTTGATCGAACCATTCTTTTCGGCTCACTGCTCACCGCTCACGGCTCACGGTTTTCATATAAGTCAACATGCTTAAAAATCGCCACAAAGCCTGAAAACAGGTGGGTATGGCGTAGGGTGGGCACCGCCCACCAAAAAATCAATACCTATATTACGGTGGGCGGTGCCCACCCTACAGCAGAATCTCGGGCACGGTGTCGGGTCCGTCCTCACCCGGCCCCAAAGCTGCCCGCCAGCCCAACAGATAGACGGGACTGGAGCCTTCATTGCGCAAAGTGTGGGGGATTCCCGGCGGGATTACCACCAGCAGGCCGCTGCCGCTGAGAAGGCGTTGCTGCAACCGGCCGTCCCTGCTGCGCCAATACAAGTGGCCGCTGCCATGAACCAAAAACAGCCACTCGGTTATGCCGGGATGTTTATGTTGCCCCCGGGTATGCCCCGGCTCAATGGAAATGACATGGCAACTGGCGCTCATTTCATTCAACGGCAGGGAGGCTGGCAGATTTTGAAAGGGAAAATAAGCATATCCCCGTTCATCCTGATGCAGGGCATCACCCAGGTCAAGAAACTGTATTTCTGCTTCCGGCAAAACAGGTCCTCCAATAACGATCCAATGGTGGTGGGAACTTGCTTTCAGAGCGAGTTATGATAAAATTTATCCTGAAATTCATTTAATATATAAACATCCGGGGTATGCATGGCAACGATTAATGACCTGGTGCTGGTTCATATAGAAAATAAACCGGCTTTTTTTGCCCGGATAAATGATATTAATCCTGATGTCAAGAAGAACTGGTATCAGGTAGAGCTCCTGGTGCTCGGTCTCCCTCTTCAAAGTTTAGTCTGGATCCTGGAGGATGCTCATCTCCAGGGTGAAGAGTTTACCATGGGCGGCACCCCTGTGCGTCTGGAATATATTCCCCCTAAAGTTACCTCCCCTGCTCCGATTACGGAAACTGAAGGTAAGGGCAAGATTATCCCCTTAAAACGCAAGACGTAGGCATTTATAGCAATTGCCAAAAGTCATCATGCTTAAAAATCACCACGAAGCATGAAAACCAAAATAGTCCTGTTGATCGATTTAGTTTTTTCGGCTCACTGCTCACCGCTTACTTCTCACGGTTTTGATCCGTCAGAATCGGTGTAGCGATACATCCACCAACGCCGCCACAGGGGGATCTTCCGCAACAAAAATGACAGGGAAAGGTAATAGGTCAGCCGGTGCCGGCGTATGGCCTGTAATACCAGCCGGGCGTGGTTCCGGTCGTAATCGGGTTCATAGGGTTCAATTGCCCGGGCCAGCATGAGAAAACTATCCTGGCGGAAAATTCTGGTTTTTTCAACGCCCCAGCCGGTTTTTGCCAGGCTGGCGCTCAGCGTTTGAGGTGAGAAATAAAAATTATGGGCCAGTGAAAAAACCCGGCCGGGTCCCACCTTGGGGGCCAAAATATTGGGGGTTTCAAGAAATAACCGGGCTTCAGGCTCTGCCAGGGCCCGTATTTTTTTTAAAAAACTCCATGGGTCCGGGAAATGTTCAATAACATGCGAAGCCGCGAAAAAATCAAACTTCTGTTGGAAATTAGCTTCCTCAAAACGAGTGTTTATTACCTCTACGCCAAATTGCTGTCTGGCGTATTCCGCCTGCTGACGGTCCGGCTCTACCCCGACCACGGTGCACCCTTGTCGGCTTAGCCACTGGCTCAACAACCCCAATCCGCAACCTATCTCCAAAACCCGCCACTTCGGCAGGATTAGGGTTTGCAAAAAATCGATCTGTTGATCAACGCGGCGCCGCACCCGCCGCAGCTGGCGAGGATTTATCGGTTCATTGGTATGAAGCTGGCGGTGAGTTAAGCCGAGTTTCTTGCGGTCATCATCTTCCACCACCGGATTATGATACACCAGACCGCACGACGGGCAGAGAACCGTCGCGACTGCCAGAGAATTATAGTTTTTATGCCACACCGGAACCGAGGCGTTGGCGTGGCACAAAGGGCAGTAAGTGTTTAACATGAGTATTAGTGGGTTCGCAGAGTTTGTGCAAATAAATGTTATGTTAACCTAGTGGGAACGTACTCTATATTTATTGTAAATAAATTATTATAATAATTAAAATAATGTGATGAGGAAATTTTTCTTCTCTTGATACAGTAACAAAAACAAATTAAAGAAAATATATTGATTTTCCTTGAATTGGCAATTAAAAAATAGACAGTAAGATTTTATCCGGATATCACAGAGGAGTATCTTCAGGTGCGCATTCTTTTGGTTCAGCCGACTACTTACTATCCCGGGAAAAAAGCGCTTCGCAGTAAAACCCGTTGGCTGTTGGGATTAACCTTGCCTTATTTAGCCGGGCTGACTCCGAGGCACATAACCGTCGAACTGGCGGACGACCGCCTGGGTCCGATACCTTATCACCGACGATATGATTTAGTTGGCATAACAGCTACGTGTGCTACCGCTGAACGGGGGTATGAAATCGCCCAGGAGTTCCGCCGGCGCCAGGTTCCTGTAGTTATGGGCGGTTTTCATGTGACCCTGCATCCGGAAGAGGCCCTGGAGCACTGTGACGCGGTGGTGGTGGGAGAGGCGGAATCCGTCTGGGAACAGGTGCTGGAAGACGCCCGGCGGAAACGATTGCAGCCGCGCTATCAGGCCGAGGGTTTTCATGATCTGGCCGGATTGCCCCGCCCTCGCCTGGAGCTGATAAATTTTCGCAACTACAGAGTAAAAATTATCCCGACCCAGACCAGTCGGGGCTGCCCCTATCACTGCAGTTTTTGCGAAGTGCCCATAGTGTACGGCCACACCTACCGGCGGCGGCCCATCGGCGAAGTGTTGGATGAAATCAAGACGTTAGTCAAGATTACCGGCCAAAAAAGAATTTACTTCGTCGATGACAACCTGACCGGCCACAGGGACTATGCCAAAGAACTGTTCCGGGGATTGCTGCCGTTGAATCTGCGCTGGAGCTGCCTGTGGACCATCAACACCTCTCGAGACGAGGAGCTGCTGGACCTGGCCAAGCAAGCCGGCTGCTATCATGTCAACATCGGCATCGAAAATGTCTGCTCGGAGAGCATCGAAGCCATTGCCAAGGTCCAAAATCCGGTCCAGGAATATGGGAATTTATTAAAAAAATTACAAGACCGGAGCCTGTTTTATTCTCTTAATTTTATGTTCGGTCTGGATGGGGATACGCGCTCCTTATTCGATGAAACGCTGGAGTTTCTGGAAAAAATTAAAGCTCCCATGGCCTTTTTCAATTCGGCCACTCCCAGGCGGGGGACCCCTCTCTGGGAGCAGTTGGATCGGGAAGGCCGGGTACATAATCCGGAGGCCGAGAAATATCTTGGCATGATCTGCAATTTTTTACCGAGGCATATGACTCCGGAAGAATGCGAGGCGGGAGTCTGGCGATGTTTCCAGAAATTTTATTCGTATTCCTCTATCTGCCGCAGATTGTTGATGCCGCCTAATGGTTATTTCCTGCAGGGTCTGCCCAGCAATCTCTATTTTCATTTTGTGGTGAACAAAAAAATCGACCCCGTGGATTTTTATTAACCGGAAAATTATTACCTGCTCGCGGCAGGCCGGAATAAATCTTGGCCGCGTCGGCAGAAGCTTATATAATTATTACAGAAAAATTCATTATACATGCCTTCTCTTCACGAGTAAATCAGCAAAATGGGGCATAGAGGCGGATAAGGGAAACTCATGGCAAACTATCAGGTGAAAAAGACGTATCAGGAAATTAATGAAAAAATAAAAAAGGGACAGGCGGTAGTGGTCACTGCCGATGAGATCATCGATCTGGTGCGCCGGAAAGGCGAGGTCGAGGCGGCCAGGACGGTGGACGTCGTTACTACCGGCACCTTTTCCCCCATGTGTTCTTCCGGGGCTTTATTGAATGTCGGTCATAGTCATCCGCCCATAAAAATTTCCCGGGCCTGGTTAAATAATGTGCCGGCCTATGCCGGGTTAGCTGCAGTCGATGTCTATCTTGGGGCCACCGAGCCCACAGTGGATGATCCCTTAAATAAAGTTTACCCGGGAGAATTTAAGTATGGCGGTGGTCATGTTATTCACGATTTAGTGGCCGGCAAGACGGTGCATCTTCAGGCGGAAGCCTATGGCACGGATTGTTATCCGCGCAAGAAATTGGACAGGCATCTGAAAATCGCCGAACTTACTGATGCCATTTTATTAAATCCAAGAAATTGTTATCAAAATTATAATTGTGCGGTGAACCGGACCAAAAAAATCATCTACACCTACATGGGCCCTTTGCGGCCCAAGATGGGAAATGCCAACTATTGCACTTCCGGTCAACTCAGTCCTTTGCTTAAGGACCCCTTCTACCTTACCATCGGCATCGGTACGCGAATTTTTCTGGGAGGCGGCATCGGCTACGTCTCCTGGCCCGGAACGCAGCACAACCCCCAGGCTCCCAGGGCCGGAAACGGCATACCTATGAAGCCCGCCGGGACATTAATGGTTATGGGTGATCTTAAGCAGATGCATCCCCGCTACCTGGTAGGCGTCAGCATCTTGGGCTATGGCTGTTCCCTGGCTGTGGGCCTGGGGATACCCATTCCCATCCTCAATGAAGAAATTGCCCACTATTGCGCCCTGGCCGACGAAGATATTCTCGTGCCCGTGGTTGATTACGGCGAAGATTATCCCAACGCCACCGGCCGCATCCTGACCCATGTGACCTTTGCTGATCTAAAATCGGGAGTCATCGACTTGGATGGTCAAAAGATCCAGGCAGTACCTCTGTCCAGCTTCGGACGGGCTCGGGAAATCGCCGTTACTCTTAAGAAATGGATTCAGGAAGGAAATTTCACCTTAGGGGAGCCCGTGGAATTATTGCCTTCCTGTCCCCGCCAGGAGTACTGCCCAACAAAAGATGATTTTGAGGAACTGTCCTGATTTATCAGCTCGATCAGAAACTGGCGGCAGATCTGGAACGCCTGGAGCGTCTCCTGCAGAACTGGCGTCAGGTAGTGATTCTTTTTTCAGGAGGCCTCGACTCCTCTTTACTCTTAAAAGCCGCCCGCGAGTATGTGGGGCCCAATGTCGTAGCCATAACTTTTCAGGGGCCCCAATGTCCATCCGAGGATCTGGCCACAGCCCGGGAACTGGCCGGATTGCTGGGGGTAAGACACCACATTGAAATGTTGGATCCCTTTAATCTCCCGGATTTTCGCCAAAACACCCCGAAACGGTGCTACGCCTGCAAGCAGGCCATGTATCGCCGCAGCCTGGAAATTGCCGCCGCCTTCGAGGCCGAAGCCGTCCTGGACGGGGCCCATGCCGACGATGCCCCGGCAGATCGGCCGGGGCTTGCAGCAGCCGCAGAATTGGGCATTCGCAGTCCCCTCCGGGAGGCCGGCCTCACCAAAGCCCAGATCAGAGAATTAAGCCGGGCCTGGGGGTTGCCCGGATGGGACCGCCCGGCCCAGAGTTGTCTGGCGACCCGCTTCCCGACCTATACTCCTCTGGATGCCGGGACTTTCCGAAAATTGACAGGCTGGAATCCTGGCTGCGGCAGCACGGCTTTGGACCGGTGCGAATGCGGGTGCATGGTGACCTGCTGCGCCTGGAACTGCCGCCGGGGCAATGGCAGCGACTTGCTCGAGGCGGAGATGAAAGAGGCCCTGCATGCCATGGCTGCTGCCTCCGGGTGGCGTTATCTTACCTTAGACCTGCTGGGGTATCAAAGCGGCAGCATGAATGAACCGCAGGAGGAGTCGAGACCAAGAGGGCCTGAAAAGGCAGATTCGCCGTGACCTGAAGAGGATTATAACTAGCTGCTCGGGCAGGCATGGGCGCCGGAAGAGACCCCGCCGGCGCCGGATATCTTTTGAAAAAATCACAAGCCGATTTCGTCCTGGCAGTCAATAAACACGTCATACACCCGCTGGGAGATAAACAGGTCTACCAGATCCTTGTCAAGCTTACCTTTGGCAGCTTCTTCCTGCAGGACTTTTAAGGCCTTCTCGTGGTCGTAGGAGGAGCGATAGGGACGGTCTGTGGCCGTCAGGGCATCGAAGATATCGGCAATGGCCAGAATGCGAGCCTGATAAGAGAGATCGGCAGCCGTTAAATGAAAAGGATAGCCGGAGCCATCCAGGCGCTCATGATGGGAGGCGGCAAATTTGGGCACCTGGGAAAGATGCTTCGTAAAAGGTATTTTTTCCAGGATATTTAACGTTTGCAAGGCGTGGCCCTGAATCTCGGCGTATTCCTGTGAAGTTAAATTGCCTCGCAAGACCAGCAAAGAAGTCAGCTCCTCCGCAGTCAGCAAAGGCTGGCGCAGCATCTGTAATTCGGCGCTGGTAAGCAAGGGCTGGGTTGAGTCCTCCACAGAGATTTGTTTTTGGGCAAGAGTCGTTAATCGGCCTGGAGCTTCGGACGGCAGATAATTGAGGCAATTTATTTTTTGGATAAACTCAAAATCTTTCTCTAAAGAAGCCCTCTCCTGGTCGGTTTGAGCCTGAACCTTGGCCAGGCAGAATCGCCAATGGATAGCTTCCATGTGACATTCATTCAGTTTCTGTTTTTTTTCCAGAAGGGCATCACGCACCCCGATTTTGCCGATATCGTGCAACCAGGCGCTGAAGCGGAGTTCTTCCAACTCCAGGTCGCTAAAGGAAATGCCGGCAAAAGGGCCTTGATGACATTTGTTGACGGCCAGGGCCAGGGCCAGGCCGTAAGCCGCGACCCGGCGGGAATGCCCGGCAGTGTGAGGGCTGCGGGCATCAATGGCTGAGACGGAGTAGATCATGAGGGCTTCGAAGAGATTCTTGATGGTATGGAGCAGCCGGACATTGCTGATGGCCACCGCCGCCTGGGACGCCAGAGCGAGAACCAGGGTCTCGTCTTCCAGAGAAAATGACTGCACCCGGCCCGATTCATCTGTAGCATTAATGAGTTGCAGGACCCCCAGGACTTCTTCCTGAAGATCTTTCAACGGCGCCAACAGCATTGATTGGGTGCGGTAGTTATTGCGTTGGTCAAAGGAAGGATCGAAATGATACGGCAGGGAACTCGGTAGGTCATACACATCGGGAATGTTGAGGATTTCTCCGGTCAGGGCGACATAGCCGGCCAGACTATTCTCATTGATGGGGAGTTCATGCTTTTTGAAGCAGAGGAAATCGCTGCCGAAACATTGGGCCAGAACGTCATTTTGGGCCACTTCGAATTTTAGAAGTTTTTTTTCGGCAAGATAAAGACTGCCGCCCTGGGCGCCGGATAACCGGCGCAGTTCGCTGACGATTTTGGACAGCAGGCGGTTGATGTTGGTTTCGCTGGTCAGGGCGATGCTGATGTCGATAAGCTTCTGTTTTTCCAACAGCATTCTATCTGAATTGCAGCGTGTCATCTTTCCACCGAGTAGCAATTCCAGGTGAGGGTCCCAAATTTTGGGCGACAATTTATATTTATAATAATTATTATAAGAAATTATATGAAACGAGCAAGAACTTTAGGATTATTTTCCGGCGGCCTGGACAGCATGCTGGCCGCTCTGGTGTTGCGGGCTCAGGACATCGAGGTTACCGGCCTGGTCTGGGTCACTCCTTTTTTTACCTCCGAGCGGGCGGAGGAATCCGCCGCTGCCATCGATCTGCCCCTGATAATTGAAGATTTGACTGATCGATATGTGCACCTGCTTTATGATCCGCCCCGGGGGTTCGGGAAATGGATGAACCCCTGCATCGACTGCCATCTGCTGATGTTGCGGGAGGCGGGGAAGATTATGGACCGGGAGGGGTACGATTTCCTGTTTACCGGCGAGGTGGTGGGGCAGCGGCCTTTCAGCCAGAATAAGGGTGCGCTCAATTATATCGCCCGGGAGTCGGGCTACGGTGAGGTGTTGCTCAGGCCTTTGAGCGCCCGGCTGCTTAAAACCACCCGGCCGGAACGGGAAGGCCTGGTGGACCGGGAAAGGCTCCTGAACATCAGCGGCCGGGGACGGAAACAGCAGATGGAGTTGGCGGCCCGGTTCGGCATTACCTCGTATCCCGCCCCGGCCGGCGGCTGTCTGCTCACCACCCCCGGTTACTCGAGACGTTTGCGGGACCTGGTGCAGCATCGGCCCCAATCCGAACTCAGCCGCCGGGAGTTGGATCTGTTGAAATGGGGCCGGCACTTTCGGGTTGACCCGGCCACTAAAATCATTGTCGGCCGGGACCAGCAGGATAATGAGGCCCTGGAACTGCTCATCAGGCCGGGGGACGTAACTCTTAAGGCAGAACTCTACCCGGGCCCCCTGGTACTGCTTCCTCGTGCCGCGGCCGAAGCTGATTTACTCGTGGCCGCGGCTCTGTGCGCCAGTTACAGCAGCGCCTCCCTGGGTGAAATGGTGTCCGTGAGGGTGGAGGGCTGGCCGGGGGTGGAGATTATGCCGGGCCGACGGGAACCCCGGGAGAAATTTCAAGAATTACTGCTGTGACAGCCGCGTAAGAATATAGCTATTCGTCAAAAGTCATCATGTTTAAAAATCACAACGAAGCATGAAAACCGGCAGATGTCCCTGAGTGACCTATAGCCCATAGCCTCTTGCCTATAGCCTGTTTTCATATAAGTAATGCCGTTTTCGGGGGACTCAAGGTGGCGAGCGCCCCTCGCCCTATAATGAACTTCTCTATTTGTTTGGTTAGAATTCCATAGGGCGGCCCATGGCCGCCGTTCACGGGAAAGCTTCCCGATGAGAAAAAACTTTAGAGAACTATAATATTAGCTATTTTTGGGGGCAGACGCCGCAGCGGGTGCAGACGTCGGGCTGGCAGGGGGGGGTCTGGCGGCCGGCCAGGGCGTTTTGGTATTCTTCCCAGAGGTAGGTTTTGGCAACCCCGTGGTCGATGAAATCCCAGGGGAAGAGTTCGTCCGGCCGGCGTTCCCGCATGACGAAGAAGTCGGGATTCAAGGCGCTCTGGCGGCAGGCCCGGGCCCAGTCGCCGCCCGCCTGATGGGCGGCCAGCAGCAGGGAGCCGACCCGGCGGTCGCCCCGGGCCAGGAGGGCCTGGTAGTAAGCCCATTTGGGCAGGTCGGCGTGGACCCGGATACGGGGCTGGCCCTGGAGTTCCCGCTTGACCCTTTTGATGCGGTCTTTGAGGGCGGCGACGCCGGCAAAGGGGACCCATTGGAAGGGGGTAAAAGGTTTGGGGACGAAAGAGTTCAGGCTGAGGGTGATGTTGGCCAGATGGGGACGGCCGGAAGCGGCCCTGGTGACGAGGTGCTGCAGATGTTTGCACAATTTGGGGATGTCGTCAACATCCTGCCCGGTTTCAGTGGGCAGGCCCAGAAGGAAATACAGGCGGAGCTGAGACAGGCCGGTTTCGTGCAGGGCCAGGACAGCCTGCTCCAGGTCGGCTTCGCTAAGGTTTTTATTGATGACCCGGCGCAGACGTTCGCTGCCTGCCTCCGGGGCCAGGGCCACGGTTTTAACGTCACCTTGTTTGAGCAGGGCAAAGAGTTCGGCATCGGCGCAATCGGCCCGGATGGAGCTGATGCCGACGGCCCGGCCGGCCGCGGTGAGCTGGTGCAGGAGGTCTTTAAGCTCGGGATGGTCGGAGACGGCGGTGCCGACCAGACCGATTTTGGCGGCGGTAGCCGGAGCGGTCTGGAGCTGGGCCTGCAAGGAGGCCAGGGAGCGGTGCCGGAGGGGCCGGTAAATAAAGCCGGCGGCGCAAAAACGGCAGCCGCGGCCGCAGCCGCGGTTAACTTCCAGGAGGAACATGCGGCTGAATTCCGAACCGGGGGCCTGCAGGCGGCTCCCGACGGGATATGTTTCCAGGTCCGGGAGGTGCGGCGGCCGGATTTTTTCGGGAAAACCGGGAGCAACGGTGACGCGGCGCAGGGTGCCGTCGGGGTGGTATTCAGGCTGGTAGGCCGCGGGGATATAGACGCCGGGAAGTTTCCGGACCAGGGTTGTTAAGGCGGCGGGAAGGTCCGCATGGCCGGGATCGGTGAGGAGGTCAAAAAAGTCGGCGGCGTGGGCCTCGCCTTCGCCCAGGAAAAAGGCGTCCAGGAATGGGGCCAGGGGCTCGGGATTGAGCATGGTGGCGACGCCGCCGGCGACGACGGCGGGAAAGTGCCCCTGCCGGTCGGCGGCCAGCAGCGGGATATGGGCCAGCTCCAGAATTTTCAGGACGTTGAGATAATCCGGTTCAAAGGACAGGGAGAAGGCCACGGCGGCAAAGTCGGTGAGGGGCCGCTGGGACTCCAGGGAAAGCAGGGGCGTCTGGGAGCGCCGGTGTTCCTGGAGCTGGGGTTCGTCAGGCAAAAAAAACCGTTCACAGGCAAGCTGCGGATGGGCATTGAGCAGGTGGTAGATGGTCTGAAACCCGAGGTTGCTCATGCCCACGTGGTATTCGTGGGGGTAGACCAGGGCCACCGGGCGGCGGTGGCCCCATTCGCGCACCACGGCGCCGTGCTCCCGGGCCAGCAGGTTCTGAAGGTGAGTAATGATCTTTCTGGACATGAGGGGTGGTTGGGTTCCCAATTCGGCAATGATAGGTTTTGGTGGGCGGCGCCCACGTTACATTTTACCAGATTTTCATCGGGAACCAAAAGAATGAGTGTAAAGGCGGGAAAGCGAATCGAAAGGCGGGAGGCGCTTCGCTTTCCCGCCCGATAACAAGTGGCAAGGACTGCGCTGGGCAATTAAGGTTCCCAGGCGGGAGCTTGGAAACCAGTTTAAAAAATCCCTCCTGATCTCCCTGAAGTAAAGGAGGGCCCCTAAAAGGGCGGGATAGAAGCTTAGTCTGCCTGGCGCAGGAACGTGGGTATATCGAGTTCGTCTTCCTCGTAGTGGAGGTCGGGGTGGACGATATTCTTCTTGTTGTTTAACAATTCCAGCCTGGATTTCTTTTTGCTGTCGACATTATTCCGCAGGGCCGGTTTGACCTGCTCAGCGCCCCGGCGGATAATGGTGGGGACGTCGAGTTCTTCGGGATCGACGGTGGCCTGTCTGGGAAGGCGCACCTCTTCGATTTCAATCTTTTTGCCGATACCGGTGCCGATGACGGTGACCCGAACCTCGTCTCCGAGGCCTTCATCCACGACCCAGCCCCAGATGATATTGGCATCATCGTGAGCCTCTTCCTGGATCAGGGCGGCGGCGTCTTTTAATTCATCCAGGGAGACTTCCACGCCGGTGGTAATGTTGATGAGGATGCCCCGGGCGCCGCGGATGGAGAGGTCTTCCAGGAGGGGGCTGGAGATAGCTTTCTGGGCCGCTTCCATGGCGCGGTTGTTGCCGCTGGAGATGCCGGTGCCCATAAGGGCCATGCCCATTTCACCCATGATAGTGCGGACGTCGGCGAAATCGACGTTGATGTGTCCGGTCACCATAATAAGGTCGGAAATGCCTTTGACGGCATAAACCAGAACCTCATTGGCCATTCGGAAAACTTCCATGGCCGGGGTATTTTTCGGAGCGACACTTAAGAGCCGGTCATTGGGAATGGTGATGAGCGTGTCCACCACTTTTTTGGTGGCCTCGATGCCGGCTTCGGCCTGGCGCAACCGCTTTTTGCCTTCGAAGAAGAAGGGTTTGGTAACCACGGCAACGGTGAGGGCGCCGATATCTTTGCAGATTTCAGCGATTACGGGCACACCCCCGGTCCCGGTGCCACCGCCCATACCGGCGGTAATAAAAACCATGTCAGCGCCTTTGAGGGCTTCCCGGATAACGTCGGCGTCTTCCAGGGCGGCGTTGCGGCCGACGTCGGGATCACCGCCGGCGCCCAGGCCTTTGGTGAGCGTCATGCCCATGTTGATTTTTATGGGAGCCTGGTTGCGCCCCAGTGCCTGGGAATCAGTATTGGCACTTAGGAATTCCACCCCAATTAATTGGGCTTTAATCATGTCATTGATGGCATTGCCGCCACCACCGCCGATGCCAACCACCTTGATTTTGGCAGAAGATTCGTTCTCCACCATTTCAATTTTCATCTGTTCTACCCCTCCCTGTGTTTCTGGCTCAAGCCCGAATACAAGTATAATAGATTCCTTGCTCAGCATAAATAGAATTATTGCCTTGGGAGCATTTTTTTCTGAGCAGGGGCGCCTCTCTTACATATGACCTTCACCTATATTAGAGGAGGAAAAAATTCCTAGGTCAAAGCAAGGTATGGTCGTAACTATCAAACTTGTTTCCAGACTTAAATAACTTCTTTAAACCATTTTTTCATCCTTGAAAGAATGCGGTTGAAGATATTCTGATCCCGGGACCGGAAGCTGTCTTTCGATTGTCCGGTACGGGATCGGGACCCGTACAAGGCCAGGCCGACGGCGGTGGCATAGGCCGGGTTGTTGATGACGTCGGTAAGCCCGCCGACGCCGATGGGAAAACCCCGGCGGGTCGGCACTCCCAGAATTTCCTCGCAGAGTTCGGGCAGGCCGGTCAGCATGGAGCCGCCGCCGGTAACGATAATGCCGGAAATCATGGGCAATTCAAAGCCGGCGCGCATGATTTCCTTATGAATAAGAGTAAGGATTTCCTCCATACGGAGGTGAATAATTTCGGAGAGAATGCCTCGGGACAGGGTTCTGGATTTGCGTCCGCCGAGTCCGGGGATTTCGATTAGTTCGTCCCGGTCTTCCAGGACATTTAAGGTACAGCCTTGAAGTTGCTTAAGTTTTTCGGCTTCGGGGAGGGCGGTCTGGAGTCCGACGGCAATGTCATTCGTGAGGTTGTTGCCGCCCAGGGCGAGGACCCAGCTATGTTTAATGGAGTTGTCGCTGAAAACGGCCAGATCGGTGGTGCCGCCGCCGAGATCGATGAGGGCTATCATAACTTCTTTTTCCTCTTCGGCCAGGACGGCTTCCCCGGAGGCCAGGCTCTGGAGCACGATGTCGGCCACATCCAAGCCGGCTTTATTGCAGCATTTGATGATGTTGTTAACGGCGGCGACGGCGCCGGTAACGATGTGAACGGCCGCTTCCAGGCGGACGCCATGGATGCCGATGGGATCCTTGATGCCGTCCTGGCCGTCTACTTTAAATTCCTGGGGAAGGATGTGGATGACTTCTCGATCGAGGGGGATGGCCACGGCTTTGGCGGCATCAATGACCCGATTGATATCGGCCTGAGTGACCTCCCGGCTTTTTATGGCAATGATGCCATTACTGTTAAAGCCCTTGATATGACCGCCGGCGATTCCGGTATAGATCGACCTGATTTCGCAGCCGGCCATTAATTCGGCTTCTTCGATGGCCCGGCGGATGGATTTGACGGTGCTGTCAATATTGACGACCACGCCTTTCCTCAGGCCCTGAGAAGGATGGGTGCCGATCCCGATGATTTCAAGGAAGTTATTTCGTATTTCGCCAATGACGGCGCAAATTTTGGTTGTTCCGATATCCAAGCCGACTATTAAATCCTGCCCCACGATATTCCCCTTAAGGTGTCTGATCAATTATTTTCTTGCTTACTAAAACCCGCTGCGGATAATTTAGATCGATTTTTTCGATATTGGCAAGTTCCCCGTGTTGCTTTAAATGCGGTAAAACCTTTTGTAAATTAGCTAACTTTTGACTGTGTCCCTGAAAGCCGATGCTGACGCCGAGGTTTAATTCGGAAGGATAAATAGTAATGCCTCTTTCAGAATCCACATCAATCTCGGAGATGGTCGCCAAATTTAAATAATTATTTTTTTCCTGCAAGAGTTCTATAAAATCAAAGACCTTAGCCAATAGAGGCGTCATAATTCCTTCCACCCGCTGGAAATGCTCTACCTGGAGGCCGGTGATGACGGGAAAATCATGGGGATCATTCGGTTCCATGACTTTAAAAAGTATTCCCTTGGAATCCATGAGATAGAGTTTATGATCCAATTTGACCAGGGCAATTGGTTGATGCTCCCGGATTTTAAGGTGAATCTGGTCGGGCCAGATCCGGATTAGTTGGGCCTGTTCGATCCAGGGTTGCTGGAGCAGGGCTTTTTCTACTTTTAAAGGTTGGACAGACAGGAGGCTGGTTCCCGGTTGTATCTGCATTTCCTGTAAGATGACGGCTGGTGAGGAGAGAACCTTGCCCTCAATTTTTATGCTGTCAGGGCTTTTCAGGCGGAAATAGGGCATGGTGAGAAGGTATTGATAGCCGGCGACCAGGAGGAGACTGAAACCGGCCAACAGCGAAGCTGTGCAGAAGGTAATACCGCCCACCATAAAAAAGGATTTTATCTTCGGCCAATAGTGGGTTTTGGTCCGGAAAGAATTCTGGCGAAAATTGATTTTGGGAAGTTTTCTTTTATTGGAGGTGCGGCGGAAAGTAATTTTCTGCTTAGGCTTGTTGCTGGTGGCATAACTACGGGCATAGGTCATGTCAGCAGACCTCCTGGGAAGAGATCCCAAAGGCTTGGGAGCGACTGGGGACCGGAAGCGGGCTGGATTCCAGGAGATGGAGAACTTCTTCACCGGTCCGCCAGATATCCCCGGCTCCCATGGTGACTAAGACATCTCCCGGCTGCAGATAATTCCAGAGCTTGTCGGCCAGGTCCTTTTGATGGGGGACATAGAAGACGCTCAGATGACCGGTTTTTAAAACTCCGTGATAGAGATCACGGCCGGAGAGGCCGGGAATGACCTGTTCGCCGGCGGCATAGATATCGCTGAGAAACAGGAGCCGGGCCTCGGAAAAAATGGGGAAAAAATCAGGGAGCAAGGCCTGGGTGCGGCTGTAGCGATGGGGTTGAAAAGCAACCACCAGGCGGCGGCCGGCAAAGGCCTGGGCTATGGCAGTGAGGGTCACCTGGATTTCAGTGGGATGATGGCCATAGTCGTCAATGACGGTAATACCTTGAATTTCGCCTTTAATTTCAAATCGCCGTTTTATTTTACCGGTTTGAGCCAGACCGGCCTGGACGGCTGGGAAATCCAGCCCCAAGGCAAAGCCGACGGCGGCGGCGGCCAGAGAATTGCAGACATAGTGACGGCCGGCCAGGGGAAGGTGAACTTGTCCCAGTTCCCTGTCGCCCTGGACAAGGGTATAAAAACTACCGCGCCCGTTAACCTGGATTTGACGGGCCTGGTAATCTGCTCCCGGATGCAAGCCGTAGGTGAGGACCCGGACCGGAAGACCATCCAGTAGAGGACTGACATGGGGATCATCCCGGCAGGCCACCAGGACGCCGCCCGGCTGAACCTGGCGGATAAATTTGGTAAAAACTTCCAGAATGTGATCCAGGTCCCGGTAATGGTCCAGGTGGTCCCGATCGATATTGGTGACGACGGCGACATGGGGATAGAGGACCAGAAAGGAGCCGTCACTTTCGTCGGCTTCGGCGACAAAATAATTGCCGTGCCCTAATAAGGCATTACTTCCCAGAGTATCGACAACGCCGCCTACCATGACTGAAGGGGCCAGGCCGCCCTGTTCCAGAACGGCGGCGACCATAGTGGTGGTAGTAGTTTTGCCATGGGTGCCGGCAATGGCAATCTGTTTTTTCCCGGACATAAGGGCGGCCAACATCTGGGCCCGGGAGAGAACCGGCAGGCCGATGGCCCGGGCTGCCTGCAATTCCGGGTTATCGAGACCGATGGCCGAAGAGATAACAACTATTTCCGATCCCGAGACATTTTTAGGGGTATGCCCCTGGAAAAATATTACTCCTAAATCCTGCAACCTGGTCGTTAAGGCGTTGGCCGTCAGATCGGAACCGCTGACTTTATATCCCTGGCGGATGAGCAACTCGGCCAGGCCACTCATGCCGATGCCGCCGATGCCGATGAAATGATAATGTTTTGGTTCCAGTTTCATTTGAGTTATGAGTTCCAAATTCCGATAAAAAGAACAAATGAAAATAATGAGTTAACCTATTTTAGACAGTCTTGAGCCAATTGATTCTGAAAAAAGGTTTTGACGTTGGCGTATTATAACTATTTTTAAAACTAATTTAAATATTTTTGACATTCTGCAGCAATAATAGCGGCGGCCTGGGGCCGGCCCAAGGCTCGAGAGCGCTCTTCCATCTGCTGCAATTCGTCAGGATCATTACTTAGTTTTTTTATCATGGCAGCAATTTTCTCTCCCGTCAACTCTTGATTTAAAATTAAAAAAGCAGCCCCGGCCCGACTGAGATAGGCGGCATTTTTTTCCTGATGTTGATTGACGGCGAAAGGGTAGGGGACCAGGATGCCGACCCGGCCGAGGGCGGTTAATTCGGCGAGAGTGGAAGCTCCGGATCGGCAGATGAGCAGATGGGCCTGATGCATGAAAGTTACCACGTCGGGACTGAAGTCCAACACTGTGGCGCCGGCGCCGGCCTGGCGATAGCCTTCCTGCACGGCGGTCTGATCAGCCGGGCCGGTTAGATGAATGAAATGGAGATCGGTTTTCAAGGCAGATAACAGCGGCAGGGCGGCCAGAATTTGCATATTGAGGTGATGGGCCCCCTGGGAGCCGCCCATGACTAAGATGGTAAAGGGCGAAGCAGCTCTGAGGCGGGACGGGGGCAGACAGAATTCCGTTCGAATGGGATTGCCGGCCCAGATTGATCTTTCGGGAGCGGGGTTATCCTCTGATTGGGGGAAGGAGAGAAAGATGGTGTCGGCAAATCGCCCCAATAGTTTATTAGTGGTCCCTAAAATGGCATTCTGTTCATGGATTACCAGGGGAATTCCCAGACGGGAGGCAGCGAGGCCCACCGGTCCGGAAATATACCCACCCATACCAACGACCAGTTGCGGTTTTTGCCGGCGCAGGAGGCGGCGGGCCTGCCAGTAGCTAAAAGGCAACCGGAGCAGGGAAAGGAGCCGTCGCCCCGGGCCGGTACCTTTGAGAGCCTGGACAGAAAGGATCTGCCAGGGGAAATCATAGCGCCGCAAGATATCCAGGGTCACCTGTTTCGGAGTGGTGATAAAGCTGACGCGGGCCTGCAGGGACCGCCGGAATTCCTCGGCCAGGGCAATGCCGGGATAGAGATGGCCGCCGGTGCCGCCGGCGGCGATCATGATATGGTTTTCGGTTTTCGGTTTTCGGTTTTCGGTGGTCATAAAATTAACGCCATTCACCCTGTCTCCCCTCGAGGGGAGAGGGATACAGGAAGCCAGTATTTTTAACAATCGATCCAGGATATCCCTGAAATTATATATGCCAGGCAAGTTTCTAAATCTTCGGACGAAGACATAAAGCTCAAGTTTTATTCTCCCGGCGTAACGGTTCCCCGGTTTGTCTGGAATTGGAGCCGATGTTGAGGAGGATGCCGACGGCGATCATATTAACCAGTAAAGAAGAGCCGCCATAACTTATAAAGGGCAGAGACAGCCCTTTGGTCGGCATCAGGCCGCTGACTACGGCCATGTTAATGGCTGCCTGAAGTCCGATGAGGGCTGTAAGTCCCATGGCCAGATAGGCGCCGAAATTGTCCTGGGCCCTGATGCTGATGATAAGGCCACGGAAAATAAGGATGGCGAACAGGCTGATGACCGTGATGACGCCCAGGAAGCCCAATTCTTCCGAAAGGATGGAAAAAATAAAATCGGTGTGCGAGTCGGGAAGGTAAAATAATTTTTCCCGGCTCTTGCCGAGGCCCAGACCCCAGAAGCCGCCGGAGCCGATGGCGTAGAGGGAGTGAATCAATTGATAGCCGCTTTCCTGGGCGTATTTCCACGGGTCGATAAAGGTAGTCACCCGTTCCAGGCGCATTTTATTTTTAATGATAACGTAGATGACGAGGGGGGCAGCGCTGAGGACGGCCAGAAAGATATGGGTCAGACGCGTGCCGCCGACAAACAGCATGAGAAAAGTTATGCCTGCCAGGGCCATGGCAGTCCCGAAGTCGGGCTCTTTTTCAATCAGCAGGATAAAAATACCGGCGACGACAATATGGGGCAGAAAACCGATGGAAAAAAACTGAATTTTTTCTTGTTTGCGCGCCATGGAGTAAGCCAGGAAGATGATCATGGCCAATTTAGCGAATTCCGAAGGTTGAATAACCAGGGGACCTAATTTTATCCAGCGGGAGGCGCTGCGAATACGCGTGCCAATGCCGGGTATCAGGACCAGAATGAGCAAGACCAGACTGACGAGGAGAATAACATATGCCAGGTTGTTATATTTATGGTAGGGAATCCGGCGGACAAAGAGCATCAGACCGACGCCCAGGACGGCATAGATGAGCTGTTTTTTCAAAAAGAAGGCAGGATCATGGTATTTGTCCGAAGCCAAGACTCCACTGGAGCTAAAAACCATGACCAGACCCAGGCCCAGTAATAAGAGGGTCGAAATCATTAAAACATGGTCATATTCAGGCGACGCGACGGCTGGAGTTTTGTCTTCCATGGTCTAAACTCCTTATGGCTTCTTGATAAACTCTACCTCTTGGCAGCATAATCCCGAAACATATCAAAGCTGGAACAGGCCGGCGACAAAAGAACCACATCGCCGGGAACAGCGGCAGCAAAGGCCAGAGAGACGGCATGGGCCATATCGGTGGCGATTTTGAGAGGGGCGTGGCCGGTAAAGGCGGCCGACATGATTTCCCTGGATTCTCCTAATAAAATTACCTGCTTGACTTTCCGGCGGAGCCAGGGAAACAATGGGCTGTAATCCCCGCCTTTATCCCGCCCGCCGGCAATGAGCACCACGGGGCGATTAAAATATTCCAGGGATCGGACGACGGCATCAACATTAGTGGCCTTGGAGTCGTCGAAGAAATCAATGCCTGCCAGATTGGCCACCCACTCAAGGCGATGGGGCAAACCGCGAAACCTGGCCAGGACTTCGGCGCAACCAGCGGGGGTAGCTCCCATTTCCAGGGCAAGCAGGAGAGCGGCCATAAGATTTTCCAGATTATGTTCACCCGGCAGGGCAATGTCGGCCAGGGGGAAATCAATCGCCAGCCCAGCGGCAGGGTCCAGACGGACTTTGAGATGCCCAGCGGTTTTCCAGGCGCCCACGGATAAGGGTTGGCGGCTGGAATAGAGGTACACGCGGCTTTTCACCTGTGGCGCCAGGGCCGCGACCAGGGGATCATCAGCATTCAGGACGGCCAGATTTTCAGGACCCTGCCGCCGGAAGAGCAGGGCTTTTGAGTCGGCATAGGCCTGGAAACTCGGATAACGATCAAGATGATCGGCGGTAATATTCAAGAGCGCGGCGGCGTCAGGTTTAAAAGATGGAGCGGTGTCAAGTTGGTAACTGCTAATTTCCAGGACCAGGCAATCTGCCTGGTCTTGCCGGTCCACCAGATCCACCAGGGGGGTGCCGATATTGCCGCCCACTAAAGGACGGCGCCCGGAAGCCCGCAGCATTTCACCCAAAACGGTGGTGGTGGTAGTCTTGCCGTTGGTGCCGCTGATGGCTGCCACCGGCAGGTGCAGGTAGGCTCCGGCGACTTCCAATTCACCGATTAAGGGAATGCCATGGGATACTGCATTTTGCAGCCAGGGCAACTCCGGCGGCACACCGGGACTGGCGACGATGAGGTCGAAATGCTGCCAGTCGGCAGGCTGGGGGCAGCCTAGCTCCAGAGTGATATCAAGACCCTGGAGTGTGGCCAGGGCAGGGGCGAGTTCGGTGGCGGCGGCGCTGTCCGTGGCAGTGACCTTGGCCTGGCGGGCAGCCAGAAATCGGCAGAGGCCGATACCGGTTTTGCCTAAGCCGACCACGAGAATTTTTTTTCCGGAATAATTCAAATTTCACATCCTGCACAAAGTTAACGTAATTTAAGGGTACTCAAGGCCAGGAGACCAAGGATAACGGCCAGAATCCAGAAGCGGACGATGACCTTGGGCTCCGGCCAGCCTTTTAATTCATAATGGTGATGAATAGGGGCCATGCGAAAGATGCGCCTGCCATTGGTAACTTTAAAGAAGGTAACCTGGATGATCACCGACAGGGCTTCGACGACGAAGATGCCGCCGACCAGAGCCAGGAGAATTTCCTGTTTGGTGGCGAGGGCCACGGTGCCGAGGATGCCACCCAGGGCCAGGGCGCCAACATCGCCCATAAATACCTGGGCCGGGTAGGCATTGTACCACAGGAAACCGATGCCGGCGCCAACCAGGGCAGCACAGAAGACAGCCAGTTCACCGGCGCCCCGGACATAGGGAATTTGCAGGTATTCGGCAATTTTGATGTTGCCGGTGAGATAGGCGAAGATCATAAAGAAAGCGGCGGCGATGGTCACCGGACCGATGGCCAGGCCGTCGAGGCCGTCGGTCAGATTGACGGCGTTGGCGGCACCGACAATGACGAAAATTGCGAACGGAATGAAGAGCAGGCCCAGGTCAGGATTGACTTCCTTGAAAAAAGGCAGGGTTAAGGTGGTTTCAAACCCCGGCAGCAGATACATCCAACCGGCTACGACTGAGGCGACGATGATTTGACCGAGGAGTTTTTGCCGGCCGGAGAGGCCCCGATTATTTTTTTTATAGATTTTTAAATAATCGTCCAGGAAACCTATACCGCCGAACCCAAGAGCTACGAATATTAACAGCCAAATATAAGGATTGGTTAAATCGGCCCACAACAAGGTGGCTGCAAGAGTAGCGCCGATAATGAGAATACCACCCATGGTAGGGGTGCCGGCCTTACTGAGATGGGAGGCTGGACCGTCTTCCCGGATATACTGGCCGATTTGTTTCCTGGTTAACTGTCGGATAACCCAGGGGCCGATGACGAAACAGATAATAAGAGCCGTTAAGATGGCATAAATAGACCTGAAGGTGATGTAACGGAAGACATTGAAGCCTCCGAAAACAGTTTTTAAAGGATAGAACAGATGATAGAGCACGATATTTTCCCGTCAAAATTATTTTTCAGAGTAATTTTTATCCGCCCCGGCAGCTTTTAACTGTCCTGGAGACAGGATAGGAGCTTTTCCATCCGAGCTCCCCGGGAACCTTTGATCAACAACGTATCGCCGGGACGGCAAAACTCTTTGATGATGCCGGCAGCAGCGGCATGAGAAGGAGCGGCATGAATCTGACAGGCGGACATGCCGGCGGCCAAAGCCCCCTCCCTGACTAAATGTTTGTAGTTGCCACAGATGACTAACAGATCAACATTGAGGCGGGCCGCCAGGGCCCCAAGTTCTTTATGGGCTTGAGCAGTTGTCCGGCCTAATTCCAGCATATCCCCCAAGGCCGCCATGGATCTGCCGTGGTTTTTGAGAGCCGCCAGGGTTTGCAGGGCCATAGCCATGGAACCGGGATTGGCGTTGTAGCAATCATTATAAATTATCAGGCCGGACTCATGGCGGTGTAATTGCGATCGTTTTTCCAGACTCTGAAAAGCGGCCAGGGCCGAAGAGATTTCGTCCGGTGACAGGCCGAAGGTAAGCCCGACAGCGGTGGCTGCCAGGGCATTATAAATCTGATGCGGGCCTGGTACCTGCAACTCGGACTTCCAGGTTCGGCCGTGGTGGGTTATGGTGAATTCCTGTCCCCAGAGGCCGCAACGGCAATTTTCGACAGCCCGCACCTCGGCACCGGAATCGAAGCCGAATTTCAGGGACCGGCACTTAACATGGCGCAAGGCCGATTTCAGGTGCAGATCATCAGAATTATAAATAATAAGGCCGTCTTGCCGGAGCCCTTCAATAATCTCACTTTTAGCCCGGGCAACTCCGTCGATACTTCCAAGTCCTTCAAGATGGGCGGCATGGACATTGGTCAGAACGGCGATATCGGGACCGGCAATCTGAGACAGCCGGCGGATTTCGCCGAACCGGTTCATACCGCATTCCACCACCGCGACCTCATGTGTCCGTGGTCAGGCCCAGCAAAGTTTGGGGCATGCCGATGAGGTTGTTCAGATTCAGGTCATTTTTCAGGACAGAAAATTTCCGGCTAAGCACCTGGGCAATCATTTCTTTGGTGGTGGTTTTGCCGCAACTGCCGGTAATGGCGATGACGGGGCCGGAGAATTTTTGCCGCCAGAAATGGGCCAGGTCTCCCAAAGCCTTGAGGGTATCGGGCACCAGGACCACGGCAAGTTCCGGCGGCAGAGGCGGATTTTGCCGCCAGGGCCAATTCTCAGCCGCGATCAGGGCGCTGACGCCACGTTTGACGGCGCCGGGAATAAAATTATGGCCGTCGAATTTTTCACCTTTCAGGGGGAGGTAAATCTGCCCGGTCTGGGCGGTGCGGGAATCAGTGGTGACCCCGACAAAACGGCCGGCGGCACCAGGTTGGCGCACCCGGCCTCCCGTGGCCTGAACAATTTCCTGAAGGGTGAACTCTGCAGCCATTTTAATCATCCATTCTGAAGCCGGTGGCGAAAGCGAAATAGCGTGGAGCGAATAGTGCCAGTCAATTTCATCATATGCATATTACTTTTTTCTAAAGAGGTTCTTGGCGTTGTGCCTTAGCTTTGTCCAGAAGGGCGGCACGCGCTTCCTGGCGATCATCAAAAAAAACTCGCCGGGTCCCTAAGATCTGATAGTCCTCATGCCCTTTGCCGGCCAGCAGGATGACATCCCCGGGCTTACCGATGGCGACAGCCTGGTGAATAGCCTGGCGGCGGTCGGGAATAAGCAGATACCCATTGGCGGCCTGGTCGAGGTCAGCGGCAGGTAGAGGACGAAGGCCCAAATCTCTCAGACCGGTTTCAATATGTTTGATAATTGTCAAAGGATCTTCAGTGCGGGGATTGTCGCTGGTTATAATAACCAAATCACTTCCCAGGGCGGCGGCTTGTCCCATCAAGGGACGTTTAGTGCGATCGCGGTCGCCGCCACAGCCGAATACAGTTATTATACGTGTAAAATCCAAAGCTCGCAGAACTTTCAGAACCTGGGTCAAGGCATCGGGAGTATGGGCGTAATCCACGAACACCAGAGGTTGCCCGGGAACGGCCACCGGTTCGAGGCGGCCGTCGACCCCGGTAATAGCAGCCAGGCCGTTAACAATATGATCAGGGTCGATTCCCAATCCCAGGGAAGTGCTGGTGGCTGCCAGGATATTGGCAAGATTATAATGGCCGACCAGGGGCGAACTGAATTCCAGGCGGCCGAAGGGAGTTGCCAGGCGGGCCTGGATGCCGTGGGGCGACAGGGTAAATTTTTCCGCCTGAATGTCGGCCTCCGGTCCGAAGCCATAGGTTAATACCGGTGAAGATAGGTGCGACAGCAATTTTTTGCCCCAGGGATCATCACGATTAATGACGGCCAGACCGGCGGAACTGCGGTCGGAGGCCAAAAGTTCGGTAAAGAGAAGGCTTTTGGCGGCAAAATACGTTTCCATATTCTGGTGATAATCCAGATGATCCTGTGACAAATTCGTGAAGACGGCACCGGCAAAACGGCAGGCATGGGCCCGTTTCAGATCGAGGGCATGGGAGGAGACTTCCATAATGGCGCAAGAAACGTCAGACCTCTGCATTTCTTTCAGCAAGTTCTGCAGATCCAGGGATTCCGGGGTCGTCACCGGTGACGGCCGGACCTGGCCGCCAAAACGGCAATTAACTGTGCCGATAACACCGACCCTGGCGCCGCTGGCCTGCCAGATGGCTTCCAATATGTAAGAGGTCGTAGTTTTGCCGTTGGTGCCGGTGATACCAATAACTGTGAGTTCATGGGAAGGATGATCAGAGAAGGCGGCGGCCATATGGGCCAGGGCCAGCCTGGTATCGGCGGTGAGCACCTGGACGATCCCGGGATGAGGCGGCATCGGGTTTTCCACGACTATGGCCCGGGCGCCCCGGTCGATGGCTTTGGCGATATAGAGGTGTCCATCCGTCTGATGGCCTTTGAGAGCAACAAAGACGTCGCCTGGCTGAACCCGGCCGGAATGGTAAGCCAGTCCCCGGACGGGAATATTTTCATCTCCAGATATATTAATGATATCAAGCCCTTGAAGAAGCTGGGCGAGGTTTTTCCGCGGTTGTTGGTTTTGAACCGACAAGGGTTTGCCTATAAAACCTTTATGAAATAAGGATTTTTGGAAATTATGAGAATTTTGCGAAGTTATTAATAGCCTATCCAAACTCTGTGGCCTTTGCAAGTCCGTATTCTCCACCAATCGGACCTTCTAATTTTATGGGCGCAGGAAAAACTAAACCGACCTCGGTAAAAAATCAACGAGGTTTAAATTTTACATAGCACAGATTGTTGGAGGGCAGGGGCGCTCCCGGGCTTGGCCGCTGTTCGACAGCCAGACCGCGGCCTTCAACCTGACAGCGGATGCCGGCGCGGTTTAAGACAGTAATCACTTTTCTAATGGGCATGCCTTTAAGATCGGGCATCTGTTTGAGAGGTCCCGGATCCTGGGGGATGCTGACCAGGTTGGCCGGGACTATGGACGCCGGCGCCGGTGATGCCGGTGCCGGGGCGGTGGTTTCTTTTTTAGGAGATTTGGGATTTTTCACCTGAATGGTATCGGTGGGGGCCGGAAGTTCCCGCTGTGGGTAATGGCCCAGGAATCGCAGTGACTGGTTGGCAATTTCCCGGAAGATGGGAGCGGCGACGACGCCGCCGTAAATTGCCCCTTTGGGTTCGTCAACGACGACGATGATGGCCAGAACCGGATTTTCTGCCGGGACGAGGCCGATAAACAAAGAGTTATATTTTGATTTGGAGAAAGCCCGGCCGACGACTTTCTGAGCCGTGCCGGTCTTGCCGGCGACGGTATAGCCCGGCGGAACAGATTCGGTGCCGGTGCCTCCCGGTTCGGTGACAGTTTTCATCATGGCCAGCATAGTTTTGGCGGCTTCAGGAGAAATCACCTGCCGAACCGGGGTCGGATTAAATTGCTTAATAACCTGTCCGTCATGGCCGACTATGGATTTCACCAGTATCGGCTGCATGAGGATGCCGTCATTGGCCAGGGCAGACAAGGCCATGGCCATTTGCAGAGGGGTCGTGGTGATACCTTGCCCGAAAGAGACGGTGACCCGGTCAATGAGGGAACGGCAGGAAGTAATATTGCGGACCAGGCCATAACTTTCCCCGGCATAACTGATGCCGGTCCGTTGACCGAAGCCGAAGCCTTTGAGATAATGCGCCATTTTTTGGGGGCCGAGCTTCAGGCCGACTTTAGCCGCCCCGATGTTACTGGATTTTTTGATTATTTCGGCAACAGTGAGGCCGCCGTAGGGATGAACATCATGGATAATCCCGGCGGCACCGAGGTTAAACGTGCCGTTTTCACAATGATATTTATCTGTGGGCTTGACAGCTTTGGCATCCAGGGCGGCGGCGACGGTGAAAATTTTAAAAGTGGAGCCGGGTTCGATGGCAACGGTGACATTTCGATTTTGGTAATAGTCTTTCGTATACTTGTTATAGAGATTGGGATCAAAAGCCGGTTCCTGGGCCATAGCCAGGATCTCTCCGGTTTGAGGAGACACAACCAGGGCAAAGCCGCCTTTGGCATGCCATTTTTCGACGCCCTGCAGCAGTTCTTTTTCGGTGATATATTGGATGGTGCGATCGATACTAAGGACTAGATTATCGCCCATGCTTTCATCGATAAGCTCTTTTTCGCTGGAAATGACGATATGCCCGCGGGCATCCATGATATTCATGCATTTCAGGGGCTTACCGTAGATATTCTCATCAAAATAGCGTTCCAAACCTTCGGCGCCGCGGCCATCGGCATTGACGAAGCCCAGGATGGGGCCGGCCAGGGAGCGATGCGGATAATAACGCCGGGCCTCGGGTATGAGATAGAAAGCATCAAGGCCGGCCTGCTCATCATCCCGGTTTTCTTTGGATTTTTTTCTCCTGGCCTGAAGTTCCTTTTCAAGCTCGGATTTGTATTTTTCTACCGCTTCAGCTTGTTGGGGGGTCAAACACCGTTTTATCCAGACAAAGCCTTTGTCCTTTTCTAAAATTTCCTGGACTGCGGCCGCAGGCATGCCGATCAACGGGGCCAGATCGCGACTGAGCTGCTTTTTTTCCTTAATTCGCCGGGGGTGAGCCCCCAAGGACTTAACGAAACTGCTGATAGCCAACTCGGTATGATTGCGGTCCATGATAGTGCCGCGAATTGGCAAGACGGGGCAGTTCTTTTGATTTTCACGCGTGGCCATCTCTTCCAGAGAAGGGCCTTGAATAAATTTGAGATCAATAGTTCGCGCCAGGACCGCCAGGAATAAGAACCCCAATCCCAGACCGACGATAATGATACGGACGCGAACCCATTTGTTGAGCATAAGATATTATCTCAGATTTACTACCTGTTGCGGCCCGGCGGGAGCCATATTATACGTTTCCTTGCCAAACGCTCCAGGCGGGCCAGAGATTTCAGATTAGTCAATTCAATGCGCAGTTTCCGATTCAAATTTTGGAGCTCTTTCTGTTCGGAATAAATCTGGGAAATTTGGTAATTCTGAGAATAATAATGCAGGTGAGACCAGGCAAAAAGACATCCTGTGACCACCATACCGGTCAATAAGAAGATGAGCAAAGTCATTTTTACTCGCCCGATTTGGGGCACGGTATAATCCGGCGGCGGATTATAACGGCGATTATCGCCGACTATGACTTTGTTCAAGGCGAGGCTGCGAACGTAATTGCGGGACATAAGCTCTTTTCCTTCCTGTCTAAATAGATAGGTCTGCATACAGCTACACAAGCGGGAAATTGTTTAACTAAACGATGAGCTTAAGATCACCTCCCCGGTTGATTTTGACAGGTCCTGGGGGACCCTGGCGGCAATTCGCAACTTGGCACTTCGGGCACTGGGATTACGTTGTATTTCCTCGCGTTGGGGAATGAGAGGCTTTTTGGTTAAACGCTGCAACTGGCCGGCCTTTTCCGCAGACAGAAAGGCACGTTTGACGATCCGGTCTTCCAGAGAATGATAAGAAATAATTACTAAACGCCCCTGGGGCTCTAAAGCAGCAATAGCTTGGGGGATAAAGGACGTGAGTCTTTCAAGTTCCTGATTCACCGCAATTCTCAGGGCCTGAAAGATGCGAGTGGCGGGATGAAGCCGCCCGAAAGCGGCTTTAGCCGGGATCACCTGCTTAATGAGATTGACCAGTTGGGAAGTGGTGGTAACAGGTGACTGGCGGCGGATTTGCACTACCCGGCGGGCAATGCGGCGAGCCCACCGTTCTTCCCCCAACTCCCAGAACAACCGGCTCAATTCTGCTTCAGGTGCGGTATTGAGCAGATCCGCGGCCGTCACGGTTTGAGCATCCGGATTCATGCGCATGTCCAAAGTTTCATCTCCCCCAAAACTGAAACCCCGACCGGAAATTTTGAGCTGCTCGGTGGAGAGGCCCAGATCCAGAAGAATGCCGGCAACGGCAATAATTTGGGACTTCTCCAGTACTTCCGTCAGATTACTGTAATTACTGTGAATGAGGAGGGCTCGAGAGCCGAAGGGTTGTAAGCGTGCTTTAGCCTTTTGGAGATTGGCAAAGTCCTGGTCTAACCCCACCAGACGGCCTGAGGGAGCGCTGCGGGATAAAATAGCTTCGGCATGCCCCCCCAACCCCACGGTACCGTCTACATAGATTCGACCGGACTGGCATTGCAGCCCTTCCAGCACCTCCTGTACCATAACCGGTACATGCAGAATTTCCCCCCCGTTGATTAAATCCCCAATTCTTTCCGTACCTCGTCAGAGTCCATCGCTTCAATGCGCGCCATTTCCCCATCCCAGTTAGTGCGGTCCCAGATTTCGAAACAGCGAATGGCTCCGGCCAGGACCACATCCTTATCAAGCTTGGCGTATTCCCGCAAATTCGGCGGTAAAAGAATCCTCCCCTGGCGATCCAATGGACATTCAGACGCACCAGAAACAAAAAATCTGATAAAGGATCTTAAACCTTGCCGGAAATCGGAAGTCCGACTAAATTTCTGTTCGATGGTTTCCCACTCGGATGAGGGGAAGGCGATGAGATACCCGTCCAGGTTGGTGACGATGAGGTACTGTTCCCGGCGTTCCTTCAGGATGTCGCGGTAGCGCGGCGGAATGGTAATGCGCCCTTTGTCATCCATGACATTGAAATAGCGCCCCCGGAACAATGTCGCCCCCTATTTCCCCAAATTAATCCACAATGAACCACTTTCTCCCACTTGGGAGTAAAATACGATTAATCCCCCCAATTGTCAAGCAAAATATTAATTCGTGGAAAAAATTATTCGTAGTAACTAATTGAAAATTAGGATTATTCCGGAAGACCTGGAATTTGCCTCATAACTTTCTGAAAATAATGAATTTTTTACAGGCAGGCAAACAATATGACCTGATTTGACGATGGCAACGAGGCCCGGGTGGAAAGGGAAAAGACGTGATTTAAGAAGAAGGGAGAGGTTTTTTATCCTACTGATTTTCAGGAAGGTTAGAAAAGTTTTCCTCGTAATGGTAATTTTCCGCCAGGAAATTTTTCGCCACCATTTCGACACTGGTTTCAGTGTTCATCAGCATATCCATCTGGCGGGTGAACTGCAGGAGACGTCCCACCATTTCAAGTTTGGCTTCAATTATCTCCCGGGGATATTTAAGGAAGCGGGCATACAGCCGATCGCCGTTAACCTCCACCTGGAATTCCTGGGCTGCCAAAACCGCACCGATGGCGCGGGCCCGGCGGTTTTTCCGGATTTCGTCAGCAGCCCCGCCTTTAAAAGAAAAGGTGATATAATTTTTATTGATTGTTTCTCCGCAATAGGCATCCAGGATACTGTAGTGATATCCCACCCGGGAACTGAAATTGAGGTATTTATCCGAGATAATGGCATAACTGCGTTCGCCGAACCGTTCGCCCGGGGCCGCCAGCATCTGTTCCCGCATCACTGAAAAGAGACCGGTGAACTGGACCGGGCGCGGCCTATAGACACGTAACTCCTCGTGCAGCATACCCTGTAACAATGATTTAAATGGCAGGGACTTGATCTGGTCCACTTTGACCTGGTGGGCACTGCCCGATTCGAGACCCCCGCCCAGGTCAATGATATACAGATCCAGTGGTATGGGAGCATCCAGTTTGACGGCGCCACCTTCTTCGTCGGTGACCAGATCGCTCACTTGAAACATGGTCTGGTAAGAAAATTCGTGCACCAATCGGCCGATATCATGGAGAGACCGGCAGTGATCCGGATCAAAATCCGGAGATTTGGGATCAATGAGACGGAGCGGCACGATAAAACCCGCAACTTGGGTCAGAGTTTCATATATTGGCGTATCCTGCATGTGGGACTGCCTGGCTTGCTGAATCGCTAATAATTTCGCCACCCGGCCGAGATACACTTTGCCATGATAGGCGTCCACGGTGATATCGACGCCATCCGGAATACCGATGGTGGCGCTTTTAGTATCGAGGACAGTAGGCACACCGAATTCTCGGACGATGGCCGCCATATGGCCGCTGACGCTGCCGGAATCGGTGACAATGGCCTGAGCGCGACGCATAATCAGAGCAAATTTGGGTGAGGAGTGTTTGGCAACAAGGACGGCGCCCTCGGGAAATTGTCCCAAATCGGCCTCTGATTTTAAAATAAAGGCAGGTCCGCAGCCGATACCGGGAAAGGCCACGGCACCTCGTTCCACCAAGAGGGGATGGACGCACATATCGACATCAAGGTCGATGTCGCAGACCCCGGAAACCTGCAGATGGAGAGGCCGGGTTTGGAGAATGAGGAGGCGTCCCTGAGGGTCCAGGGCCCATTCAATATCCTGGGGGCCTTTATAGTGTTCTTCCAGACGCAGGGCATAGCCGGCCAGGGTTTTGATCTGTTCCGGGGAGAGACAAGGGGCGTTCTGCTGTTCAGGGGAGACCGGTTGTTCCACGACACCGCCAGCAGGCAGATTAACAAGCCTCACGGGTTTATGGGCCGCCTTGATTTCCAGAATGGTTAATTCCGGATCTTTGGCCACCCAATAGGAATCAGGTGTGATGATCCCATCCACGGCATACGGGCCCAATCCCCAGACGGCGCTGATCATGATATTGTCATCCAAAATATTAAAAGGATGCCTGGTGTAGGCCACGCCGCTGGCCAAGGAATCAACCATGGCAAGACAGACGACGCTCATGGCAACGTCTTCATCCCGGATACCTTTATCCAGACGATAGGCGATGGCCCGGGGGGAATAGAGGCTGGCGATGATCTTTTTATAGGTATGGGGCAATTCTTCCGGCGCCACGTTGAGCACGGTAAGATATTGCCCCGCAAAAGAAACTTCGCCGCTGTCCTCGCCGATGGCGCTGCTGCGCATTGACACCAACGGCCCGGCCGGGGAGCCGGCGGCCGGGGCCAGGGAATGGGCTAACTCCTCATAGCCGGCGGCAATAGCCCCGGCCAGCTCTTCGGGCACGGGCGCAGCCAGAATCAGCGCCTGGACCTCTTTACTGACGTCCTCAATACTTTCCGGCTCATTGACATCGATGTTCATTTTGCGCTTGTTGATCTCATTGACCAGATCATTGCGGTCCAAAAAAAGATCAAAGGCGCTGGTGGTAATGGCAAATCCCCGGGGCACCGGCAGACCGGCCCGATTTTTCACTTCGCCCAAGTTGGCGGCTTTGCCGCCCACCCAATCGCTCATATCCTTGGTGATGTCGGCAAAGGGCATGATCAAGGCAGGGGCGTCGTGTTCTTTTTTCTGAGCGACGATCTCCCGGATCTGCTGGTGGATTTTATCCAAGACCTGATATAACTCGGGATAGCGGTTACCGGAGAGGACATTGAGGCTTTTTATCATGCGAAAGCTGTAAAATACCGCCCTGGTGGTCTGGGAGCGGATATAAGACATGCCGAAGAGCTGGCGGCCCTGGAGTTTATCTTCGATGTCAGTGATGATATTGAGCAATTCTGAGTTGGCCGCCAACAATTCTTTAAAGAGACTGTATTTAAACCGGAAAACGCTGGCGACGTCCTCACGTACGACTCGTTCTTGCCGAGTCATACTTTTATATAATTTTTTCAGATTTTCAATGATGGTCACGGGGGCACCTATGATTCCCTGTCCCGGCGGCATATCCAGCCTACCCGGAAAAGGGCTTTGAGCTGTTAACACCGGGGCAATGCCGGCAAAATTTCCATAGTTATCTATAACAAAATTTAATTTTCAAAAAATATACCATTTTGGCCAGATCAATAAGATTCTTTTTATTACCAACTAAATCAAGTTGTTTCCAATCGTTGAATAAATCACCTCCTGGCTTTGCCCAATTATTCCAGTCTCTTTTACAGTATGTAAAAAATATTGACAGACCTTTGAGGTAGCAGTATTGTGATCTGTCAAAAAAATATCAAATACTATAAATAATTATATTATTGGCCGGTCGCATTCAAATTGGCACAGGCATTGCTGTTTGATAATTGGAGTTATTAGATTGCAGGAGAAAGTGGTTGATTGAATTTACGAATATTTTTCTTATTAGGGAAACAATTAAGGGAAGGAGGGTTTTTATGAAAGTTTTGGTAGCGACCGACGGCTCCGAACACTCAATGAAGGCAGTGCAGCGAGGTCTGGAAATGGCCGAGCAGGGGGCCGAAGTGACTCTGATGTCCGTGGCGTATTATGCCAAGGATGCCTTTGATTTCATGCCGCCAAATATCCAGGAGAAGTTGGAGAATGAAGCCAAGGCTGTCCTGGCCCAGGGCAAGGCGGTATTTGACGCCAAAAACATTAAAGTCCAAACCATCTGGAGGCAGGTGTCAGCCCGGCCAATAACATCATCCGCCGGGCCACGGAAGATAAATTTGACCGGCTCATTATGGGCAGCGCGGGAAAAACCGGTTTAGACCTGGCCCTCATGGGCAGCGTGGCCGCCAAAGTGGTGGCCCATGCTCCCTGTGAAGTAACCGTTGTCCGTTAAGGAATGTCTTAAGTTTTATTTAAGAAGATTAAGGAGGTTTGGCATCATGAAAAGAATCTTGACAAAAATAACCGGTATGGCGCTGTTCCTTACAGCAATACTGCCTGAGATGGCCCTGGCCGCGGCGGAAAAAGCGGCGCCCCTGGTCCTCGTCGCCGATACCAGAAAATTGACCGGCCTGATGAGATGGTGGGCCGATCTCTATAATGAAAGCCATGTCTGGTTCACTGTCCTCACCGTCGTGCTCATCCCCCTCATCGGTTTAGCCTTTGGGGTAATCGCTGACATCGTCATGTCACATATCGGCATCGATCTGAAATCCCGGGATTTGGCCGAACATTAATTTTTCATCATTAAATAAGCGTTGGAGGATTTATTTATGGATTGGTTATATGTTCTCATGCCTATATCCGGTGTCACCATTTTTTGGCCCGGTCTCATCATACTCGGCATCGGCGTCGGCATCATCGGCGGGTTCTTCGGTATGGGCGGCGCCTGGATGGTCACCCCCGGCTTGAATATTCTGGGTTTTCCCATGGCCTTTGCCATCGGCACCGATATCGCGCACATGGCCGGCAAATCCCTGATCTCCACCATGCGCCACGGCAAATTCGGCAATGTGGATTATAAATTAGGCCTCATCATGTTGGTGGGCACCATCGTCGGTTTTGAGGTGGGGGCTCAGATGGTTATGTGGCTGGAGCGCATCGGCCAGGTGGAAAAAATCGTCCGCATTCTCTATTTAGTTCTGTTGGCCCTGATCGCCTGGATGGTCTTTGCCGATGTCGCCAAGAAAAGGCGCAAAGACAGAGAAGCCCTGGCCAGAGGCGCTGAAGTGGATAAGCTGTCCACCGGGATCGAATGGCACAAAACCTTTCACAAGATCAAAATCCCGCCGATGATAACTTTCAAGGAGGCCCAGCTTACCTGTACCGCCTGGCTGCCCATTACCATCAGCTTCCTCACCGGCTGGCTGGCCGGCATCCTGGGCATCGGCGGCGGTTTGATCCGCATGCCGGCCCTGATCTATTTCATCGGCTGCCCCACCCACGTGGCGGTGGGCACCGACCTCTTCGAAGTTATGATCTCCGGCCTCTACGGCACCGCCACCTATACCTTTAAAGGCCGCACCGAGTTGGTGGCCGCCATCATCATGCTCATCGGCGCCGCCATGGGGGCCCAGGTCGGCACCGTGGCCACCAAATATATTAAGGGCTATGGCATCCGCATCGCCTTCGGACTGGCGGTTATCGGCTGCGGCATCTCCGTTCTCCTGAAGATGATGGCTAAGTGGTTTCCGATTTATGCCACGATATTTGATAATACCGCCACGGTTCTAATCCTTGGTCTGGTGGCTGCCATGTCAATTTATATCTTCGTCAAAATGGTGCAAGGCGCCAAGGCAGAGGTCGCCGCCAAAAAGGCCAAATCGTAATATTAGACCAGAATAATGACTGCAGTTCAAGGAGATGCCTCTATGAAAAAATATCGCCTCTGGTTAATCGTTCTTCCCATAATGTTGATCGCCCCATTACTCATCGGCTGCGGCGAACTGGGGCAGGTGGATCAGGGCCGGGTGGTGGCGTATGATAAAGACAAAAAACAGGTGACCATTATCCAGGACAAGAAGGCCGAGCCGGGCAAACCGGATTACAATACTTTGCCGCCCCATGTCTATGCCATGCCCGCTGATCCGGCTGAGATCGGCGCCGAACCCAAGCCCGGCAAACGGATGAACCTGGATACGAAAACCAACACCATTACCATTTTTGACGCCGCGGCCAAAGAATTTAAAAAAATTCCTATTACCGTGCTGGATGAAAAAAAGGATGTCAGCAGGGACAACCCGCTGGTGAAGGATCAGAAATTTCCTTTGGTGGATAAAGACAAGAAAAAAATCACCGTCTACTCGGGACGGCAGAAGATTTTGTTGACCTTTACCGTACCCGAAGAAAACTTTAGCCTCCCCGACGACTCCTGGGAAGCCGGCGATGAAGTGCGCATTTACTACCATAAACCAGGTGTGGCGCAGAGGTTCATGAATATCAGCAAAACCGATATTTTCAAGAAATAATTCCGCACCTGTTTGATTATTTTACGGATCGCCCCAGGTTGCTCGCCAGCAAACCTTGACCTGGGGCGATCCGCTTTTTTATGATATAGATAAATTCGGGTCTCTAAAATAATTTCGGATATCGGGGTGGTTCTGAGACCAGGTTGCAATCAACGGCTATTATGCCCCCCTCACCCTGACCCTCTCCCCCCGCAAGCGGGTGGAGAGGGGATAGCGGAGAAGAAGATGGATCTTTCTCAGGCCAGACGTTTTCAGTCTCTGGCCGGCAGAGCCGGTCTTATGGTTGGAATTTTGCTGGTGGCGGCCATGTTGGACGTGGTCATTGCCCGCCATCGCACCGACTTTAACGTGATGCACGTGCTGCCGGGTCAGGCGGAGCCCATCGACGGTCCCTTAGCCGAAAAAACCAGCGTCGAGGAACTCACCTTCCAGAGCGATTCGCCGGACCTGAAGGTGGCGTTTGACGAAACTTTCGCCGGCTTCTGGATGGGCGGGCAGATGTGGCGGGGGAAATTAGTGGTGGGAAGCCAGATCCAGCCGGGGAAGTACACTCTCAGCGTCAGGCCGAAAAACCCCGTGTCGGACCACCCGCCGCTGGTGTATCGGGTCACAGTCTATCCCGATTATTATGCCTGGCAGCAGAGTTCCAAGTCGTATCTGACCCGTTATGCAGGTCTGTCGCCCTGGTGGGTCATAGCGTGCAGCTTCGGTTTGCTGGCGGTTTTCGGGGGATTTATATTTCTGATGTCCGGCCGCGTCGATGCTCTCATGGCCAAGGGCGGCAAGGCGGAAGTCTATCGGGTCACCCGGGCACCCAACGGCTATGAAATCAAGTTTGGTCTCGGCACCGATCACGGTGTGTTCCCTGGTTCTCTGCTGACACTGTATGACGAGGATGGCCGCCATGTCGGGCAGATCGAGGTGACGGAGGCTTCGGCACAGGATGCGGTGGCATTTGGAGAATTTAATCAGGAAATTAAAGCCGGGTTTATGGTCAGCAAGGGATAGCGCCAATTTCAGCTCCGGGATTTCGGAGCAGCAGTTAAGATAGAATAAAAAATCGGTATTAAGGATTATGTGGAAAGGCCTTTACCTACAAACTCGTATCCTGATTCTTCTGGCCGCCTTAATTCTGACGGCTTTGGCCGGCGGCCTGGTAACCGTCTGGCATACCGATGCCATTGATTCATTATTGACCGACCTCATTGACCAAAATGTCGCTTCTTTTCAGGCTGCCGAAGAATTGGAATCCGCCCTGCTGCGGCAGAAAGGGTATGTCACATACTTTTTCCTGGACCAAAATCCCGATTGGCTGGCAAAATTACAGGAAAATCACCTGGTTTTTCTGGATTGGCTCAACAGGGCTAAAGCCTCTGCCTATACTCCTAACATGCTGGCGCTCCTCAGCCAAATTGAAGAATCTTATGACGCCTATGCCAATGGCCGACAGCAGGTACTCTCTTTATACCGACAGGGCCAGCGCCGGGAAGGGACCGAATTGCATTGGCGAATCCGGGAGCAATTTCAGGACCTGTACAATCTCTGTGAGCGTTATAAAATTATCCATGAGCAAAGAATCGCCGAGGCAAAATTGGAAAGTCGTTATAAGGCCAAGCTCATCACCAATACAGCATTGCTGGTGATGCCGGGAGTGGTCCTGCTGGGACTGCTGTTAGGCTATGTCCTCTATAAGCAGATTCTATCGCCAATCCGTAAACTGGTGGGAGAGCCTAATCCGGCGCAGAACCCCGGAGAATCTTTAAACGAGGTTCAGGCGCTCAGTCAAAAGGTTCACAACCTCCGGGAGAATGTGGACCTGGCCCAATCCGAGTTAAAACGCAGTCAGGTCTCCCTGGTGCAATCGGAAAAATTGGCTATGGTGGGCAAATTGGCGGCCAGCGTGGCGCACAGCATTCGCAACCCCTTGACTTCGGTTAAAATGCGGCTGTACTCCATGCGCCGTCACCTGGAACTGCCGCCGCCACAGCAGGAAGACCTGGACGTTATCTCCGAGGAAATTGGCCATATCGATGCCATCGTACGGAATTTTTTGGAATATTCCCGCCCCCCCAAGCTCAAGATTCAGCAGGTCAAGGTATCGGCGGTGGTGGACCTGGCGATTACCCTGTTGCGTCCCCGGCTGGAGTCTTTTAATGTCTCGGTAACCGTCAATCGCAAGCAACCCCTGCCGGAGATCTGGGCCGACCCGGATCAGTTAAAGGAAGTCCTGGTGAATCTGATGGTCAATGCCTGCGAGGCCATGATTAAAGGCGGGGCCATCATGATTACGGAAGTCGAGGATTTTCTCGCCGGGGTGGGCCGGGTGGTGCGGATTCGGATTCAGGATAACGGGCCTGGTATCCCCGCCTCGATGCAGGAAAAGATTTTCCAACCCTTTTTTTCCAGTAAAGAGGAAGGCACCGGGTTGGGACTCAGCATTGCCGCCCGCATCATTGAAGAACATGGCGGCGGCATCGACGTCAAGTCACGGCCGGGGGAAGGCGCCAGTTTCACCATCATTCTGCCCTTGAGAAAGATCAAACATGGGAACCATTCTAATAGTTGATGATGACCCGCAATTGCGGCAGAGCTTTGAAAAGCTGCTACTGGAGGAAGGTCACACGGTTTTAAAGGCCCCCAATGGCGAAGCGGCCCTGGCTCTCGTGCGTCAGAATCCCCCGGAACTGGTAGTCATGGATATTCGTATGCCCGGCATGAGCGGCCTGGAAGCCTTTCAGGCCATGCATGCCCTGGAGCCGAAACTGCCGGTGATTATCATGACCGCCTTTGGCACTACTGAGACCGCCATTGAGGCGACTAAACTGGGGGCTTATGATTATGTTCTAAAACCTTTCGAGATTCCCGATATCCTGGCCATCATTACCCAGGCTCTGGAGGCCGGCAGAATCATGCGCTCCAAGGTGGAGGTGAACCGGCCTCCGGAGACGGCCCGGGGGGAGGCAATCATAGGCCGCAGTCGCCCCATGCAGGAAATTTATAAGGCCATCGGCCGGGTGGCGCCCACTGACGCCACCGTGCTCCTCAGGGGTGAATCCGGCACCGGCAAAGAACTGGTGGCCCGGGCCCTGTATCAGCACAGCCTCCGGGCAAATAAACCATTTCTGGTGATCAATTGTGTGGCGATCCCGGAGACGCTGTTGGAAAGCGAACTTTTCGGATTTGAGAAGGGCGCTTTCACCGGGGCCATCAATCGCCGGGTGGGGAAGATTGAACAGGCCCACGGCGGGACGGTTTTTCTGGATGAGATCGGTGATATGCCCTTTAGCATCCAGGCCAAAATATTGCGGTTATTGCAGGAAAAAAGCATTGAACGTCTGGGGGGCCGGGATCCCATCCCCGTGGATGTCCGCATTATTGCGGCGACCAATCGAGATCTCGAGGAAGCGCTGGCCGAGGGCCGGTTTCGGGAAGACTTGTATTATCGGCTCAAGGTGGTGACGATCTGGCTGCCGCCGCTGCGCGAACGCGCCGATGACATTTCGGCCCTGGCTGATTATTTTCTGGCCCGTTTTGCCCTGGAGATGGGTATTCACAATCCGGGCATGAACGCCGAAGCCAAAAATATCCTCAAGCAATACCACTGGCCGGGCAATATTCGGGAACTGGCCAACACCATTCAAAAGGCTCTGATTTTCAGCCGGGGGTATCTTATCCGGCCGGAAGAGGTATCTCAGGTTATCAGCGGCAGCGCCAACCGAACCATTCCTGAAAAGGATGCTCTGGAGTGTCTGCACCACTGGGTCCGCCAGGGATTAATTACCGCGCCGGAGGAGAATGCCTTTGACACGTTTATAGATAAATTCGCCAGCATCCTGGTCAGTGAAGCCCTGGACCTGACCAGCGGCAACCGGACCAAGGCCGCTAAACTCCTGGGCTTGTCCCGCCCCACGCTACAGGCTAAAATCGACAAATATCGCCTGCGGGTCCAAACGTCGGTTTTGGCGGAAGAAGATTAGGAATAAAGTTCTTATTGCCTTTACTAAAAAATGAATAACTAACGCAAAAAATTGTTTTTTCATAATTCCCGCCTTTACAATTTGTAAAAATATTCGACAGGCAACCATGCCAACTTCCGGCCGGCCTTCCTTTATTTAATTTAATATTAATTAGTAATTTCAATATATTAAAAGCTGCAGCACGTAATTTGACGACATGGTATTATCATTGCAAGTTTACCGGATGATTAAAGACGGGGACGGTCGAAACGGTGAAAAAAATTCGCATTCTCCTCACCGATCGCAACCGGCATGTCCGGGAGTTATTACGGCGAGAATTGGAAACCGAAGGTTATGAGGTGGCGGTGGCCCGGGATGCCCAGGAAATTCTGGGATTGCTGGCCCGGGGAGAAATTCCGGACGTCCTCATCCTGGATCTGGAAATCCCTTATGTGACCGAAGTTAACCTGCTGGAGGGCCTCAAGGAAAAATATCCCTCGCTGCCGGTAATTATTCACTCTTTTCAGCCGGAGAACCCGCGTGAATTAATCGCGGCCGAGGCTGCGGCTTTTCTGGAAAAAGCCGAGGACCCGCAGCAGCTCAAAACAACCATAGCCGCTCTGGTGCATAATTAGCGAATGAGCGGAGAACGGATAATATTGTAACGGTCTCGAAGGTATCTTCGCACGAGTGGGCGCGGCCGGTCGATTGCCTAGAATTGCAAAAAATACCATAAGGCGAAATGCGTAGCGTTTTCCCGCCCTACTTTTGGAGAAATCGAGACGGCAAACTCTTTCAAGAGCTATAAAATTAAATAAGGCGGCCCAGGCCATTTTTTTACCGGAACAATTTCAACAGCATCAGGGCGATGGTGAGGAACATGAGCCCGGAAAAAACCAGTTGCAGGCGGGGGGTGGCAAGTTTGCGCTGCAGGGCGGCGCCCAGTTGGCTGCCGATGGTGCCGGCAATCAAGAGTATGATAACCAGGACCAGTTCGACGTTACCCTTGAGGCTGTGCGTCAGGGTGCCGTACAAGGAAGTGAGTAAAAGTTCAAAAATATTTGTCCCGATGGAGACGACGGTGGGAACTCCCAGGACATAGATCAGGGCCGGCATGCGGACGAAACTGCCGCTCACCCCCAGCAGACCGGTGAGCAGGCCGCTGGCAAAGCCTACTCCCAGCACCACCCACAAGGAGATGGCCTCTACTCCGGAAATGGGCAGGGAGATCAACGGCTGGAGGTTGACCGTGCGGAGCCGGTTGGCCACCGGCGGGGCCATGGCGGCGGGCGCGGCCGCCATGCTGGGGGCCTGCAAAGCGGACCGGGCCTCCTTATAGACCAGGGAAGCGATCCAACCCATGAGCAGGCCGTAAACCACGGTCATGACCAGTTGCAGTATAGTGATATCCACGCTTCCCAGTCTGAAACTCCCGGCCACTTTTAACAACTCGACCAGACGGGCGCCAAGTTCCACGCCAAAAATGCTGCCGCTGAATATCAATAACCCCAGCTTGTAATCGACGTAGCCGGCGCCTCCCTGCCGCACTTTGGCAATGGTGGCCGTCCCCGCCATTTGAGTCAGGTCCGTGCCCACGGCGACATTGTAGGGCACGTTAAACAGCAGATTCAGCCAGGGCGTCATCAGAAAACCACCGCCAACCCCATAAAATCCGGTTAACAAGCCGACGATGAGACCCATGACGATCAAGGCACCGAGGCTGATCACCAGATCACCGTTCGTCTGAATGGTATAAAACCAACCCTGGAGGGGTTCGGCCAGTCCGGCAAGCTGCGGATGCAAAGCCTTGTGCCAAAAACTTGATAACGGTAAGGTTAAACCCATGATAGCTTCTCTTTATGATCTCGTTTAAGGCTGCGCCAGCACTACTATAGTTGTTGCCAAAAGTTCTGACTGTTTCACCCCTCACCCTGACCCTCTCCCCTCAAGGGGAGAGGGGAAAATAAAGGACAAAACTTTTGGCAAACAGTATAACTACTGACCCCTGATCACCGGCCCCTGTCTCAAATGGCGCCGCCGCTGAGCCGGATGCCGAAGATTTTCTCCAGCAGAATAATTATGCCGGCGGCGGCCAGACCGATGACGACCGGCGCCACCAAGGCGGCCACAACATATTGCCACTGGGCGGTAAAAGGCGGATTCGGGCCGCCGGTGCTCTGCGAGATAGCTGCTAACCAGTGCCAAAGGCCCATGGGAATCTCCTCAGGTTACAGATTACGTGATATTTTTCACGAAACATTCTAAAGGGCTATGAGTCGCCTGTCAAGCGGGATTTATCACCGTCAGATCCCGGGGCGCGATCTGCCGACCTATTTAGGTTATTTCAAATACCTGGCCCAACGCCGGCTGGATGACGTTCCGGAAGCTCAGGTCATGGCGCAGGCGCTGGGCCAGTTCCTGGCCCGCGGCCGGCTCCCCGTGGACGATAAAGGTGTGGTGAGGGCGCTGCTTCAAGGTGCGGGCCCAGCTCAAGAGTCCCGGCTCATCGGCATGGCCGCTGAAGCCGTTGATGGTTACCACTTCGGCTTCCCGGTAGTATTTCACCCCGAAAATCTTGACCTCCGTGGCCTGTTCCACCAGCCGCCGGCCCAGGGTATTCGGGGCCTGCCAGCCCACAAAAAGAATGGTGTTATTGGAATTTTCAATATTGTTTTTCAGATGATGCTGGATCCGCCCGGCCTCGGCCATGCCCGAAGCACTGATGATCACCGCCGGGCCTTTGAGATCATGCAGTTTTTTGGATTGCTCCACGTCCCGGATATAGCGCAATTGCCGGAAGCCGAAGACATCGCCGTCCGGGTCCCGGCGTAACAACTCCCGGGTCTCGGTATCGAAATAATCCGGGTGCCGGCGGAAAATGTCAGTCACATTCACGGCCAGGGGACTGTCCACAAAGATGGGCACATCCGGCAGGGCCCCCTGATGATAGAGTTTGTTCAGCAAGTAGACCAGCAGTTGGGTCCGCTCCACGGCAAAACACGGGATAATGACCTTGCCGCCGCGTTGGCAGGTGCGTTCAATGACCTGAAACAGGGCGGTTTCCGAATCCTCCAGGGGCGGGTGGGTGCGGCTGCCGTAGGTGCTCTCGATGAGCAGGATGTCCGCCGCTTCCAGGGGGGTGGGGTCGCGTAAAATCGGCTGCACCCGGCCCAGGTCGCCGGTAAAGACCAGGCGCTGGCCGGCCCCGCCGTTTTCCAGCTTAAAATCCAGGGCCACTATGGCCGCGCCCAGCAGGTGCCCGGCATCATAGAGGGTGAGCGTCACCCCCGGCAGCAGCGGGTAGGGCTGTTCATAGTCAAGGCCCACAAAAGACTTCAACGAGGCGGCCGCGTCTTCCTGGGTGTAAATGGGCTTGAAAGGGGGCTCGCCCCGCTGGCGCCGCTTCCGGTTGACATATTCCACGTCTTCTTCCTGGATATGGCCGCTGTCCAGGAGCATGGCGCCGCACAGATCCTGGGTGGCCGTGGTGCAGAGGATTTTGCCCCGGAAACCCTGTTTCACCAGGTTGGGGATGTTGCCCGAATGATCAATGTGGGCATGGGACAGGACCATAACGTCGACTTCGGCGGGAGCAAAAGGGAAGTGGCGGTTCCGGTTCCAGGTCTCATCCCGTTTGCCCTGATAGAAGCCGCAATCCAGCAGGATCTGCTTGCCGTTGATGGTAATCAGGTGTTGCGACCCGGTGACGGTCTGGGCGGCCCCGAAAAAACTTAGTTTCATGCCTTTACCTCGTTGGGAGATGTAATCCTGATACTATTACTGCCATCAAGGGACATTGTGCCCCCTCACCCTAACCCTCTCCCCCGCATGCAGGGGAGAGGGGATTGTGGTTGAAAGCAATATTCGAATGCTATTGGTATGACGCTTCATATTACCTTTAAAGAGGGGGGAATGAAAAGCCTAAAATAACAGAGCCTCCGGCAAAACGGCTTTTTTGTCATCCTGAACGAAGTGAAGGATCTCAGCTGGTCCCCCTTTTTTACCTACCTGGAGGTTAACTGCCGGAAACGCCGGGCCATCCGGATAATCTCCTGATCTTCAGCCTCGGCTTCTGGCAATGAATCGGTTTGGGGTTGCTGCTCCCCACCGGAGGTCAGCAAGCCGGCCCGGCTCAGCAGCTGCACCAATTCCCGGATATCTGCCAGCACTTCCTCATCAGGAAAGCGCTTCGCCGGGTCAGATTACCCTGATGGCATTGCTCTGAGATGAAAAAAATCAGACAAGTTTCGCAGTCCGGCGCTCATTCCAGCAGCAGCAGCAGCAGCGTCGGGACATTTGTGACGGTGACCGGCGTCAGGAGAAAGGCATGGTCTAATAATCTAACTCTCGCAAACCCCACGATCTGCCCTTTTTTATTGATGGCCCGGGCGGTCATCAGGACCACGGTCGACGGCAGACCAATGGTTAGCTTGTTCAGGTCCTGCATGCCCGCCTGCCGGGTCCAGATAAAGGCCCGCTGCTCTAGTTTGGCGTTTTCCGCCCACCCCACCACCTGGTCGCGGTCATTGATGGCATTGGCGGTGCTTTTGTCGCCCCCTAAGGCCCCCAGGTCTTCCATCCTGAGGCTGGGGGTCCAGAGAAAGGCGCGATTATTGTTATTATTGTCGTACGACCAGCCGACCACATGCCCGTTATTGTTAAGGCCCAAGGCATTTGTGGTGATTCCTCCCAAATTTCCCAGGTCCTGCCAGGGGCCCAAAACCTGCTGGAGGAGGAAGCCACGCGTCTGATAGGCGGCCGGATCATAAAAAGAGCCGACGATCTGCCCCTGGTCATTGATGCCCCGAGCCGAACTCGAGGTGCCGCCAAAAGTGCCCAGGTCCGTCATGACCCCATTTATCCAGGAGAAGGCATGGGTGGCATAAAGCCCGCTGACATACGAGTCACCCACCACTTGCCCGAATTTATTGACGCCATAGGCGTTGCTGCCATTCTCGGGATACTCCAAGGCGCCCAGATCCTGCATGCCCTGGGAGGACGGCCAGCGAAAGGCATGGTCCGTGCCGTATGGCCCGATGGCAACGTATGAGGTGCCGACGACAAACTCACTGACGGCATTGGCCCAGCTCATTCCCACCGTTGACCCTATGGTGCCCAGATCACGCATGGGGGTTCCCGGAGTCCACAAAAAGGCATGGGCTCCTCCACTGTTGGTGTTGGCAACTCCAACTACCTGGCCCGCATCATTGATGCCATAGGCATCGCTCAAATCGCCACCCAGGGTGCCCAGGTCCTTGTAGGTATACCGGGCCGCCGATACGTGAGGCATCCCCAGGGAGACAACCAGGCAGAGTATTGTCAGCAGCCCAACCGATGTCATTCTCATGGCAGAATCCCCTGGCGGCGAAACCCCGGGAGGTAGCGCCGCCCAAGAAATAGTATAAATGTTTTACTTAGGATAATTTAACCTATTTTAGAATACTAAGGCTACCTTAAAATAAGCATAAAAATTAAACCACCTAGCCGGAACATATTTAAATTATAGTCGTTGCCAAAAGTTCTGACTGATTCACCCCTCACCCTGACCCTCTCCCCGCAAGCGGGGCGAGGGGATAAAGGACAAAACTTTTGGCAATCAGTATAAAATTCGGAAGGATGGAAGCAGGCGACTGCTAAAGAAGTAGATTCATAAAGAGGCTGACATGGCGGGAACCTGGAAAGTCACCGCCGACAATAAATTTATTGCCGCAGTGAAGTCAGGGGAGTAAACGGAACCGCGGAAGTCGATAACAAGGAAGACTTAAGGGGAGTCAGCGGGTAGTTGGACTGACGATGTCTCAACTGGAGTCATTATCGTAACAGGCCCAGCAACAGGCCGGCGATGAGGCAGTCAGCCAGTTTCCGGCAGTCGAGGCGGTAGGCATTGTTCCGGATGGCCTTGGTAAGGGAGGCAATTTTTTCCGGTCTTTCTTCCGGGGCCTGGCGAGACCTTAATACGGTGTTCATCAGGCCGTCGGCTTGGCGGCGGTCAGAAACCTGCACCAGAGTAAGATGTGGTTTTTTCATATAACATCCTTTCCGCAGGATCAACGGGGATCAGGCTGAGCCTGGAGAGGCCGCCGCATAATTGTTAATAGTATCGACACGTTTCAGAAAATCTTGAACAATTAACGGGTCGGGGATTAAAGCCAGCGATTGTTTGAGGTGGGTGGTGGGGTTTGAGCAGGTTCGTTTAAAAAATCCCCCTGTTGCCCTTTTAATACCATGAAAACGTCAAAGGGAGAATTTAGAAAAATACCGCAGTAGTCTCTGCTTCGGAAGGAGGGCGGGCACGGAGGCCCACCCCACCAATACAGGTCACCCAGTATTTTTTGTTTGCCATCAAAACAGGTAAGCAATCAGCAGTCAGCTTCAGGCCATCAGCTTCAAGAACTACAAATCATCAGGTCAGCAAACAGTCGTAAGCGCAGCAAAACGCTTCCTTGCTTTAACTTTTGTTTTTGCTGATGGCTGAACGACTACGAAAAAATTAAAAATTCCCGAAAACGACCTTTTTTTTGCCATTGGGGTGGCCGAGCAGGGTCAGGGCCTGTTCCAGGATGCCCTGGGCGTCCAGTCCGTATTTGCGGCGCAGGATTTTTTGGGTGCCATGCTCCACAAAGAGGTCTCCGACTGCCAGGCGTTTCACGGGAATGCCATGCAGGCCGTGGTCGGAAAGCAGTTCCAGGACGGCCGCGCCAAAGCCACCGGCAGCGACATTTTCTTCAACCGTCAAAACCCGGCCGCATTGCGCCGCCAGGGAGAGAATTTTGTTCTGATCCAGGGGTTTTATGAAGCGGGCATTAACCACCGTGGTTTGGAAACCTTGTTGGTCGATTGCCCGGGCCGCTTCCAGGGCGGGGTAGACCGAAGCGCCGACGGCCAGAATCAAAAGATCGTCGCCCGTGGTCAGGACTTCCGCCTGGCCTAACGGCAGGTTCTGCAAGACGGGGGATAAAGGCACGCCGATGCCGCTGCCCCTGGGGTAGCGCAGGGCCACCGGTCCTTTGTGGTTTAAGGCGGTGTAGAGCATATGCCGCAGTTCATCTTCGTCTTTGGGGGCCATGAGAACCAGGTTCGGCAGATGCCGGAGATACGACAGGTCGAACAACCCCTGGTGGGTTTCGCCGTCTTCCCCGACAATACCGGCCCGATCCAGGGCAAAAATCACCGGCAGGTTTTGAATGCAGACATCGTGCAGCACCTGGTCGTAGGCTCGCTGTAGAAAAGTGGAGTAAACGGCGACGACCGGGCGCAGGCCTTCCACGGCCAGACCCGCGGCAAAGGTGACCGCATGTTGTTCACAGATGCCGACATCAAAAAAACGGTCCGGGTAATGCAGCCGGAAATCCACCAGGCCGGTGCCGTCGGGCATGGCGGCGGTAATAGCTACCAGGCGATGATCTTCCCGGGCCAATTTAACCATGGTGTCGCCAAAAACGCCGGTATAGGTCGGCAGATCGCTCACCGTTTTTTTCGGCTCGCCGGTCTCCAGATCAAAGCAACCCAGGCCGTGAAAGCAGGTAGGATCGCATTCGGCCGGCTGGTAGCCCTTGCCCTTGGTGGTGAGGACATGGACCAGGACCGGACCGGAAAGATTTTTGACATTGCCCAAGGTCTCCAGGAGATGATCGAAACGATGGCCCTGCACCGGTCCCAGGTAATTGAATTTCAAGGCCTCAAAGAGCATGCCGGGAGTCAGAAAGGCCTTAAAGGACTCTTCGCTCTTTTTGGCCAACAGCATAAGTTCATCCCCGATACCGGGCACCAGTTTCAGAAAATTTTCAAACTGGCGCCGGGCGTAGACTATGGCCCGCTTGGTCAATTTGCGGCTTAAAAAGGAAGACAGGGCGCCGACGTTGGGAGAGATGGACATTTCATTGTCGTTCAAAATGACGATAAGGTCTTTATTCAAATCCCCGGCGTTATTCAGTCCCTCAAAGGCCAGGCCGGCGGTCATGGAGCCGTCGCCGATGACGGCAATGACCCGGTGCCGATCTTTTTTTATGTCCTTGCCCACCGTCATACCGAGGGCCGCGGAAATAGAGGTGGAACTGTGACCGGTATCAAAGGCGTCATAAGGGCTTTCGACTCTTTTGGGAAATCCGCTGATGCCGCCGGATTGGCGCAGGGTGTGAAAAATTTTTTTGCGGCCGGTAAGCAGCTTATGAGTATAGGCCTGGTGTCCCACATCCCAGATGATTTTGTCCCGGGGGGTATCAAAGATATAGTGCAGGGCAATGGTGAGTTCGACGACGCCCAGATTAGGGGCCAGATGGCCGCCGGTGCCGGAGACGGTATTGATGATAAATTGTCGAATTTCTTCAGCCAACCGGGGTAACTGCTCGACGCCCAGTTTCTTCAGATCTGCCGGACTGTTGATGGTATCCAATAAACCTTTAGCCTGCAGGGCGAAAGATTCCGGCCGCAGGGAAAGTTGGGTTTCAATTTTTGACATCGTAGACTCCTAAAGAATCCAGTTTTACCTACTGCCGTCTAACGAGTAGATATTGCGCCAATTGCCGCAGAGGTTCAGCAGCATGCACCGAAGGGTTGCAGATCGAGCAGAGCCGCTTCGACCAGACGGCGGGCCTGGATTTTTGCTTCGGAAACTCCCAGGACGGCCGGATACGTAGCCTTTTGCCTGACAGCGTCCATGCCGGTGGGTTTGCCCATCTCACCGGATTCGCCTTCGACATCTAACAGGTCATCGGTGATTTGAAAGATAAGGCCGAATTTTTCGCCATACCGGGTCAGGGCCTCGACTTGATCAGTCGACCCGCGGCCGAGCACGGCCCCGGTGCGCACGGAGGCGGTGAGCAAGGCTCCGGTTTTCAACCGATGAATTTCTTCTACCTGGTTGAGGGTGCTGGGCTTCCCCTCGGCCAAAAGATCGGCCATCTGACCGCCCACCATGCCCTGATATCCGGAAGCGCCGGCAATGAGGCGGATTATTTCAACATAGGCGGCGGCTTGCCCGGGATGTTGGCCGGCCGCTTCGGCCAGGACAAAAAAGGCCGCGGTCAATAACCCGTCACCCGCCAGGATAGCCGTGGCTTCATCAAATTGTTTATGACAGGTGGGGCGGCCCCGGCGCAGGTCATCGTTATCCATAGCCGGGAGATCGTCGTGAATCAAAGAATAGGTATGGATCATTTCGAGGGCGCAGGCAACCGGTAAAACCTGGGGAATTTCAGCGGCCACGGCTTCGGCGGCGGCCAGGCAGAGGATGGGGCGCAGTCGTTTCCCGCCTCCTAACAGACTGTAGCGCATTGCCTCCACCACTCGGAGACTGATAGTGTTCGCAGCCGGCAGAGATTGGGTCAGCACCTGATCGATGATGGCCTTACGCTCAGAGAGATATTTTTTTAAATCCATGCCACAGCCGCCTTCCCGGAGCCGCAAAAAATCAAGAATCAGGACCTTCGCCGGCATCAGCGCCGGTAAATGGCCGGGTGAGGAAATTTCCGGCTTCATCCCGCAATAATATTTCCACTTTACGATCCACGGCATCCAGTTGTTGATTACAAAGACGAATAAGATGCATACCTGTTTCAAAATTAGTCAGGGCGGTTTCCAGGGGAAGCTCTCCGTGTTCCAGTTGCTGCAGAATCTCTTCCAGCTTTTTTAAATTTTCTTCGAAAGTAGGCTCAGTCATTTTTATAACCCAGGGAAAAATTAATTGATACTATCAACCTTACAATTAAGCATACCTTTATGCAAGGTCAATAAAATTTCCGCTCCTGCTGCTGTTTGTTGAGAATCCCTGAGGATTGCGCCTTCCGGCCGGGTGGTGGCGATGGCATATCCCCGAGCCAGGACGGCGGCGGGATTGAGGTGACCCAGGCGGTCCTGCAGGTGGTCCAACAGGCGCCGCTGTTCCCGGCACCTCCAGGCGAAAAGCTGCCTGAGCTGCCGGAATTGCTGCTGCAGCACCAGGCGCTGCTGCTCACCGGCGCGTTTAACATTAAGGAGATTATGTCTGGCGGCAGCCAGTTCAAGTTTGGCCCCGGCCTGCCGGCGCCTGGATTTCCACAGGCGCTGCAACTGTTCGAGCCGGTCATCCAGGCGGAGCCTGAGATCGTTTACCCGCCGCCGGGGGTCGCCGAGGCGGGCCCCGAGCAGCCGGGTTCTTTCCCGGCATTGCTGCAGGCGGCTGAGAAAACGCCGGTGCATAGCGCCAGCCAGGCGATGTAACTGGAGTTGCAGGTCTTCTTGCCGCCGGACCACCAGTTCAGCGGCGGCCGAAGGAGTGGGGGCGCGCAGATCGGCCGTAAAATCGGCAATGGTAAAATCAATTTCATGGCCCACGGCGGAAATAATAGGGATGGTGGAATGAAAGATAGCTCTGGCGACAATTTCCTCATTAAAAGCCCACAGGTCTTCGAGGGAGCCGCCTCCCCGGGTGAGAATAATAACCTCCACCTCGGGCATGGTATTCAGGTTTTGGATGGCGGCGACGATTTCTTCGGCCGCCCCCTGACCCTGGACTCTGACCGGGTAGAGCAACACCTCGATATTGGGAAACCGGCGATTGAGAATCTGGAGAAAATCGCGAATGGCGGCGCCGCTGGGAGAAGTAACCACCGCCAGACGGCGGGGGAGGAAAGGGAGGGGCCGCTTATATTGGGAATCGAAAAGACCTTCGGCGGCCAGGCGATTTTTCAGTTGTTCATAGGCCTGGGCCAGGGCCCCCAGGCCCAACGGTTCCAGATAATCGACGAGAAGCTGATATTCGCCCCGGGGCTCATAGACGGTTAGTTGCCCCCGGCAGATGACCTTGAGCGAATCTGCCGGCTTCACCCGCAGGTTCCTCATATTGCTGCGAAAAATCACGGCCCGCAACTGGCTCTGTTCGTCTTTGAGAGTAAAATAACAATGGCCGGAATGAGGATTTCTCAGGTTAGAGACTTCACCGCTGATCCAGACCAGGGGAAACTCGTGCTCCAGATGATTTTTGATCATTCTGGTCAGATCAGAAACGGAGTAGATGCGGGAGTTTTCGGGCAACATGAGTAGTGTTGATAGATTTTATTATAAGTAGTACATGCTAACATAGATCCCGGTAACAAGCAAAACAATTTTATATAAAAGGGCTTTTCGGAAATTTCCTTGGCGATTCAATGAAAATTTGATACTATTAAAACAATCAGGAGTGGGAGGAATACCTATGTTTGAACTTGGCGACTTGGCGGTATATCCGGCACATGGCGTTGGGGTGATTGAATCAATTGAAGACAAGGAGATATCGGGTAATAATCAAACTTTCTACATCATGCGGATTTTAGATAACAATATGATTATTATGATACCGACGGGCAATGCGGCCAATGTCGGTTTAAGAAATATTATCGACACCCAGGCAGTGACAAATATCTATGATATTTTGGCTAAAAAAGAACGGGTGGTGGAGCATCAGACCTGGAACCGGCGTTATCGGGATTACATGGACAAGATCAAAACCGGTTCCCTGTTTCATGTTGCCGAAGTGTTGCGCGACCTGACCCTCCTGAAGTTAGATAAGGATTTATCTTTTGGCGAACGGAAAATGCTCGATACCGCCAGGAATTTATTAGTTAAAGAATTGTCAATCGCGGAAAAAAAAGAGGAAGACAAGATAGAAGAAAAAATTAATACTTTGTTGGAAATAACTTCCGTTAGTTGATCACGCCGGTACGACAGATCCTAAAACGCGCCGACAGAATATTATTGACCCCGGTTAACCATAGAAAAAGAGGTGATTACGGTTGCTTCATAAAATTCTTGTGGGGGGGGTGCTAGGAATTATATGTGCAGTTAGCGGCTACCTGATCGGAAGACAGATCCCACCCTTAAGACTACAGTGGTGGGCTGGTTGGGCAGGGGCCTTCGTCGGAATATTGGTGGCTCTGCTGACCCTGCAACTGGAACAGGCCATCAAACGGGTGCCGTTAAAGATTATTATAGGAGGCACCCTCGGCTTGGTAACAGGTTTAGGTATTGCCAAGTTAGCGAGTTATCCTTTCGATCAATTTTTAGAACTGCCAAATCTCCAGATCCCTTTATATATTTTCTTTTCAGCAATTTTTGGTTATATCGGCTTGATGTTAGGCGGTAAAAAAGTGGAGGAGATTTCCGCGCCTCATTTTTTAGAGAGCTCCAAACCATCCCGCCACCTGCCAAAGCTATTGGATACCAGTGTCATCATTGACGGACGCATTGCCGATCTTTGTGAGACGGGTTTTTTGGAAGGATCACTGCTGGTTCCTAAATTCGTCCTCAAAGAACTGCAGTATATTGCGGATTCTCCCGATGATCTGAAGCGTTTGCGAGGACGTCGGGGGTTGGATATTCTCCAAAGAATTCAGAAGCAGAATCGATTGCGGGTTGAATTTATTGACACCGATATCGACCGGATGGACGTGGACTCCAAGCTTGTGGAACTGGCTCTCAAGATACATGCCAAAATTGTCACTAATGATTTTAATCTGAGCAAGGTGGCGCAGTTACGGGGTATTGAAGTATTAAATATCAATCATTTGGCTAATTCCCTGAAATCTGCGGTTCTGCCCGGGGAGATGATGCAGGTCCAGATTCTTCGGGAGGGTAAATCACAAGGTCAGGGTATCGCCTATATGGATGACGGCACCATGGTGGTGATTGAAAATGCCAGGAAATTTATCGGCAAAGAAGTCAATGTTGCCGTCACCAGCGTTCTCCAGACTACGGCCGGGCGCATGGTTTTTACGGAAATCAGGGATGATGGCGCCGGTTCCCAGGTGTAGACGTAATACTTCCTTTAAGTGACCAGGTGGCTTTGAGCATCGAGGCCGGAGACGAGGGCAGCCGCCTGGATCAATTCCTGGCGCAAAAATTGACCTCCATCTCCCGGGCCCGGGTGCAGAAGTGGATCCGTTCCGGTCTGGTTCGGGTCAACAATCAGGAAAGATCCGCCAATTACCGGCTTCGCAGCGGTGATCAACTGGTCTGCACGATCCCGGCGGTGCAACCCTGGCATCTCACCCCGGAATCCATTCCCCTGGAAATATTATATGAAGACGATGATCTGGTGGCCCTGAATAAACCCCCGGGGCTTACAGTCCATCCAGGAGCGGGCAAAACTGACGGGACCCTGGTCAACGCCCTCCTGCATCATTGTCCGGACCTGCAGGGCATTGGTGATGTGCAGCGCCCCGGGCTGGTGCACCGTCTGGATAAAGACACCAGCGGGGTCATGGTGGTAGCCAAAACCCAAAGCGCGCACCAGTTCCTGCTGGCGCAATTCAAGGATCGGCAGGTGCAGAAAAAATACCTGGCCTTGGTCTGGGGGACATTTGACGCCGGCCAGGGAAATATCGACGCAGCCATCGGCAGGCATCCCACGCAGCGGCATAAAATGACGGTGACTACCCGGGGGGGGCGGCAGGCGTCAACCTCCTGGCGCCGATTAGAGGAATATGCCGGGCTTCTGACTTTATTGGAACTGATATTACATACCGGACGAACCCATCAGATTCGAGTCCACCTGAGTTCTTTAGGGCACCCGGTAGTGGGGGACAACATTTACGGCGGCGGAGAAAAACGTCTTCTCACCCTGCCGCCGGCAATGAGGCAACTGAACTCATTGGTCGGCCGGCAATTGCTGCATGCCTGGAAACTGGTCATCAAACATCCTGGCCGGAATGAAGATTTGACTATTATCGCTCCTGTGCCCAAGGATTTTGAAGGTGTGTTAAAATTTTTGGCTAACCCGGCATGATTAAAGTTGCCTTAACAGGAGGGGCGGCCTCAGGTAAGAGCACTGTGGCTTCCCTGTTGCGGGAGGCCGGCCTGCCGGTCATTGACAGCGATATGGCGGCGCGGCGGGCAGTGGCGCCGGGCAAGCCCGGCTGGCAGGTCTTGCGGCAGAATTTTGGACCCGAGTTCTTCAGGCCGGATGGTTCGCTGGATCGCCAGGCAGTGGCCCGGCAGGTATTTACCCGGCCCGAAGCCCGGCGAAAATTGGAAAAACTATTACATCCGTTTATTGCTTTGGAAATACAAGAGCTTATACTAGAGTTGCAGTCCCGGGGAGAACCCTTAGTCGTGGTCGAGATCCCTTTGTTGTATGAACTGGGCCTGGAAAATGTCTACGATAAGGTGATAGTTGTCTGGGCTGACGAGGCTGCTCAGAGACAAAGGCTGGCCCGGCGGGATTTTCGGAAGTCCGGACGAAGTGGAGGGCATTCTGGCGGCGCAAGAAATCTGGCGCCAAAAATCCTTACGGGGGGATTTTCGGGTCGACAATTCCGGAACGCAGTCGGCAACCAGAGACCAGGTAAAAAAGATAATCGGCGAATTAAGAAAACTGCTTGACAAAGCAGAATAAAAATATTACCGTGAGATTAAGCCTGCCTTCAGGAAATAAGGTTTCCAACCGATAAATATATCGTGTTTGTCCATATCCGCAAAAATTACAATTCCAATAATTTCCGGTGGATCAGGCAATCATTCAGTTTCCAATTCCAATCTTAAATCCCGGTTTGCCTGATTGAAGCAAATTTCTCAGAGAACCTTCTGCGCGCACATAAGTTTTGAGGAATAGTGTAAAAGGCCTCTCATTCTTTGGAAATTATCTAGAACAATACGGTAATAACAGTGCAATACCCAAAAGAATTTTAATCTTGCGAAAGACTTGGGAACCGGCGCACAAGGTTGTGACATTAACCATTAAAATTCCTTTTTTTTCACAGCAATAATAAATTTATTTTAAGAGGAAAGGCCGTGCCAATTAGCGGGGAGTTTATGAATTTAACGGAGTTAAAAGAAAAAAAGATTGCTGAACTGACGGGGTTGGCCAGAGAATTTAATATTGAAGGGGCCGCCGGTCTTCGGAAACAAGAACTAATTTTTGCCATTCTCCAGGCCCAGACGGAAAAGAATGGTTTTATTTACGGGGAAGGTGTATTAGAGATTCTGCCGGACGGCTTCGGATTTTTGCGCTGTCCGGATTACAATTATCTACCGGGGCCGGATGATATTTATGTTTCTCCTTCCCAGATCAGGCGTTTTAGCCTGCGCACCGGAGACACGGTTTCCGGCCAGATCAGGCCTCCTAAAGAAGGGGAACGGTATTTCGCCCTTTTAAAAGTAGAGTCCATCAATTTCGAAGATCCTGAGAGTACTCGAGACAAGATCCTCTTTGACAACCTGACCCCATTATACCCTGATGAACGGTTGGAACTGGAAACCGGTCCGAAAAATTTTTCCGGCAGGATCATGGACCTGATGACTCCCATCGGCAAAGGGCAGAGGGGCCTTATTGTCGCCGCCCCCCGGACCGGTAAAACCATGCTGCTGCAGAGCCTGGCCAACAGCATAGTCACAAACCATCCGGAAGTCGTCCTCATTGTCCTGCTGATCGATGAGCGTCCTGAAGAAGTGACTGATATGCAACGCTCGGTAAAGGCAGAGGTAGTTAGTTCCACTTTTGATGAACAGGCCCAGCGGCATGTCCAAGTAGCTGAAATGGTGCTGGAAAAAGCTAAGAGATTGGTGGAACACAAACGGGATGTGGTTATCCTGCTGGATTCCATTACCCGTTTAGCCCGGGCTTATAACACGGTCGTGCCGCCCAGTGGCAAGATACTTTCCGGAGGCGTTGATTCCAATGCCCTGCACCGACCCAAAAGATTTTTCGGCGCCGCCCGAAATATTGAAGAAGGCGGCAGTCTGACGATCATCGCCACGGCGCTCATAGATACCGGCAGCCGGATGGACGAAGTAATTTTTGAAGAGTTCAAGGGCACGGGCAATATGGAGATCCATCTTGACCGTAAGCTGGTGGAGAAGCGGATCTTCCCCTCCATTGATATCAATCGCTCCGGCACTCGGAAAGAGGAACTGCTGATGAATCAGGATGATCTCAATCGGGTGTGGATTTTGCGCAAACTTCTGTCGCCGCTTAATTCCATTGACAGTATGGAATTTCTTCTGGAAAAAATGCGCGGGACCAAGAGCAATGCCGAATTTTTAGCTTCCATGAGCCGTTAACTATAATCCTCAGTAATCACCGCTAGACCGCCGGCGCTGCAGGGCTGTTTTAATAATGAACTCTGGTTTATTAATAATAGTCGCCTTATCCTGAAAATTTAAAGTCTTTTCAACTTGACAAGAGCATTTTTATAATGCTTAAAATATATCTGCCGGGGCGTGCTTGCTGCCAAGAGCACAGGCGCCCCCGCCGGTATTCTTTTTCCATTCATTCCCAACGGAGACGGCAATGCAACTTCCAGAGCTTTCATCGGTAACGATCGATATCGTGGTGGATAATTTTATCGACGTCTTTGAACCATCGCTGCCCGGGGTAGTGGAACGGATGACTCCGGGACGTCTGAAGAAACCTCTGCTGGCGGCCCATGGACTGGCGATGTTAGTTACCGCCCAGGAGTAATGGTCAGACAAAACAGATTCTCATGGATACCGCCAATTCTCCCCTGGTGCTGTTCAATAACCTGGAGGCCCTGGAAATATCGGTGGACGAGATTGAGGGGCTGTTTTTAAGTCACGGTCATCCCGACCATTATGGGGGAATAGCAGAATTTTTGCAGCGGCGTCGATCTCCTCTGAAAATTTTCCTGCACCCGGAAAGCTATTTCCCGAAACTTCTGATGACACCCAAAGGTCGAGTGGGACCATGGGTTTTGGGGCGTGAAGACCTGCTGCAGGCCGGCGCAATTTTACAGGAAAACACTGAACCGACCTTAGTGGCCGGTATGGGAATGATCACGGGCCCTATTCAGGCCAGTGTTGCCTACGAGACGCCTTTGCCGGGTCCGAAACGTCTGGTGGAGGGGAAAGAAGAAAAGGATAATTTTCAGGATGAACAGGCTCTGGTGCTGAAGGTTAAAGACCGCGGTCTGGTTATTGTTTCAGCCTGCTCTCATCCCGGCATCACTAATATCATCAGGTATGCCCAAAAATTAACCGGGGAAAACAAGGTAGCCGCGGTCGTCGGGGGGTTTCACTTAACGGCCGGTGGTCCCCAATTAATTCAAAACACTATTCAAGGTCTGAAAGAGCTTGATATAGATCTCATTGTCTCAGGCCATTGTACCGGCTTTAGGGCTTTGACTCAAATGCTGGCTGCATTTCCGGAAAAGTTTATGGTAAGCTGTGTCGGGACCAAAATAACCATACATTAGCGGAAGCTGCGAAGTATTTCGTGGGCGCTTTTAATCAGGGTGACATCCGGGTGCACCAGATGTCATCATGTTTGAAAATCACCACGAAGCCTGAAAGCAGGCAGATGTCCCCAAGTTACCTCTAGCCTCTTGCCTAAAGCCTGTTTCATACACGTTGTGAGGCGCATAACCAGGTGAGTTTCTCACGACACCTTGAAATTAATTGTTGCAGGCTCCTCGGCAGCCAGGTCTAAATCGAACATCCGGCGGCCGTCCGGTCGCTGAATGACGGCATACCGATTGATGTTCGATAACATGTAGGTTGTCACCCGAATATTTTCCAGTTGCTCCAAGATCCGGTTCAGGTAATCATAGCATTGATGTTCCGGATTCATTTCCAAAGTCATCAGACTGATATAACCCATAATAACCTGCAAGTATTGGTTTAATTTATGGGCCAAGGTATTGCTGATTTCCGTGATGCCCAGCAACCGCTCCTCTTCCAGGACACGTCCCGCCAGGTTAGTGTTATCGTTCATATCTTCGACTAACAGGATTATCCGCTCCTCTTGAGAATTAAGGGTGGGAAGGGAAAGACTGCGGCAGAATAATTTCTGTTTTTGGCTGGTTAAGACAATTTTGCCATCGTATAAAGACTCTAAAAAATTTTCCGGAAGGGCTTCGGCTTGAAAATCCGGATCCGGAGAATAATGGATCTTGTGTAAATCCGGAAGCAGAAGATGACACATGGTTCCTTGAGCTTTTTGACAGTCAATATTAAATAAGCGGCAGGCGGCATCGTTGGCATAGCAAAACCGGCCTTGTCCATCGAACACGAGCACCGCCACAGGAAGAAGCTTGAGTATATCTTCAGAAACCTTCATATAACCTCAATAATGAACTCCATGTCGGTTTTAAATACATAATGATTGCCGGTCAAAATCTCTAATGCCGTGAGTACAGCACCGCTCGACAATGGGGTGAATGCCGTCAATGTTTTTATTCTAAATTTAAAAAATTTTCAACTACTCTTTCGACTGCTGCGAAAAATTAGCTTTGCGAGCCCCTTGCCGGTGTCTTGAATGAAAACAGGCTTTAGGCAAGAGGTAGAACTCGGTCATGCCGCTTTCAGCTTTTTGGTTTTTTTGCAGCTTCTCATAACTCCCCAGGGAACAGAATTAGAGATAAATCGGCAGAAAAGGGAATTTTAATAACGGCACCGGGTTGCGATCGGCTGAGAAAGCAAAATGAATGACAAGGATGGCTGAGTGTGATAATTTTGCCCTAAAATCCTTTGAAAAAAATATAATAAAAATTATCATGGGATGCGAGAAAATTTAAGATGAAAATAAGTATTGCGCAGCTTAATCCGACGGTGGGCGATGTCAGGGGCAATGCGGCTCGCGTCGCAGAAGTGTTCGGCACGTTGGCGGGTGCCACTGATCTCATTGTTTTTCCAGAGCTTTTTCTGGTTGCTTACCCCCCCCGGGATCTGTTGGAAAAGCCGACTTTGATTACCGGCGTCAACCAGGCGGTGGAGGAACTGACCCGGCTGTCCAGCCGTTACACCGACACGGGCATAATCATTGGAGCTCCCATGCCCTCGCATTTGGAGTGCGGCAAAGGATTATTTAATGCGGCGTTGCTGATATATCAGGGGCAGGTAAAATTGCAGGCCAAATCTTTGCTCCCCTCCTATGATGTTTTTGAGGAAACCCGATATTTCGCCTCGCCAACCCAATTAAAAGTCTTTAGATTTAAAGATCGGGTTCTGGGCATCTCCGTTTGTGAAGATGCCTGGTATCAGTTTGAACAGACCGGCCCCTGTAAGTTATACCCATTCGACCCCATTGAGGAGCTGGCCCGGCAAGGAGCCGACCTGCTGATCAACATCTCGGCTTCACCTTTTTATTACGGCAAAGAGGAGATCCGTCATCAAGTCATCCGGCAGCATTGCCGGAAATACCGGCTCCCTTTTATTTATGTCAACCAGGTGGGCGGCAATGATGAATTGATTTTTGACGGCTGCAGTCTGGCTATGGATGGAGGGGGAGAGCTGCTCCAGGCTTTACCCGGCTTTACCGAGGCAATGGAGACGGTGGATCTGAGCCGGACAGGCGGCGGTCCGGTTTTTCAGCCCATGGAAAAAATAGCCTCGGTGCATGAGGCGTTGATCCTGGGGCTGCGGGACTATTTGCGAAAATGCGGCTTTTCGAAAGCAGTGGTGGGACTCTCAGGCGGCATTGACTCGGCCATTACCTGTTATCTGGCCAAGGTGGCTCTGGGACCGGAAAACGTCCTGGGGGTGATTATGCCTTCGTTGTATTCCTCTCCGGGAAGCATTACCGATTCAGAAAAATTGGCCTTAAATCTCGGCGTCAAAACCGTCACCATCCCTATTACGCCAATTTATCAGGCGTATCTGGAAGCCTTACAGGAACATTTTTCCGTCTCCGACCTGGATGTCTCCCTGGAAAATATTCAAGCCAGGATCCGGGGCAATATCCTCATGGCTTTTTCCAATAAGTACGGGTATCTGGTCCTGTCCACCGGCAATAAAAGTGAACTGGCGGTTGGGTATTGCACGCTCTACGGGGATATGAGCGGCGGTTTGGCAGTAATCTCCGATGTCCCCAAAACCATGATCAATGAGTTGGCCCGGTATATCAACCGCCGAGAAGAAGTTATCCCGGCAGCAATTCTGACCAAGGCCCCCTCGGCGGAACTGCGCCCGAACCAGACGGATCAGGACACCCTGCCGCCTTATGAGATTCTGGACCAGGTGCTGGAATACTATATTAACGGTGGTTTGTCCTGGCAGGAGATCGTGGACCGGGGCTTTGACCCGGAAGTTGTCCGCTGGATCATCCGAGCGGTGGATCGCAATGAGTACAAGCGCCGGCAGGCGGCCCCAGGTCTCAAGATAACCTCCAAGGCCTTTGGCAGCGGCCGCAGAATGCCCATTGCGGCCCGGTATCAGATTTAAAGTTTTTACTGCAGAACCTTCGAAATTGTGCGGATCTGTCGATCTGAAATTTTTTTATCTTACCATGCAAAGAGGTCTCACCTAAATGGCTAAACCAGCTTCTTCTCGAAAATCGAAAATCGAAACTCGGAACCCCTAAAAAGAACTCTGAAACAGTCTTAGTAACCGGGTCCACCGGCTACGTGGGCGGCCGGTTGATTCCCCAATTATTGGCAGCCGGGTATCGGGTCCGGGCCCTGGGGCGGTCGATAAAAAAAATGCAGTGCCTACCCTGGGCCGGCCATCCGCAGGTGGAATTAGCCCAGGGAGACGTCTTGGATTTGACCTCCCTGGAGGAGGCGGCCCGGGGCTGCTGGGCCGCTTTTTATCTGGTGCATTCCATGGTGGCGGCGCCCGGCAAATATACCGAAACAGATCGGCTGGGGGCGCAAAACATGGCCCGGGCTGCAGCCGCGGCCGGATTGAATCGCCTTATTTACCTGGGGGGGCTGGGGAACTTAGAGGACCCCAACCTGAGTGAACACCTGCGCTCCCGGACCGAAGTGGCCAAGATTTTACAGTCCGGCCCGACGCCCACCACCTTTTTGCGGGCCGCCATGATTTTGGGCTCCGGCAGCGCCTCCTTTGAGATTCTGCGCTACCTGGTGGACCGGCTGCCGGTGATGACCACTCCCACCTGGGTGCGCAATCCGGTGCAGCCCATTGCCATCAGCAACGTCTTGAATTATCTGCAGGGCTGCCTGGAACACGATGAGGTCCTGGGACAGACCTTCGACATCGGCGGACCGGATATCCTGAGTTATCAGGAGTTATTTCGAATTTATGCCGAAGAGGCCGGCCTGCCCAGACGCCTGATCATTCCGGTGCCGGTCTTGACGCCCACCTTGAGCGCCCTGTGGATTCATCTGGTGACGCCGGTCCCGGCGGCCATTGCCCGGCCGTTGGCGGCGGGACTGCGCAACCCCGTGGTCTGCCAGGAGAACCGCATCCGGGAGATCATCCCGCAAAAGCTTCTGACCTGCCGGGAGACGATCCGCCTGGCCCTGGAAAAAATGAAAATGCAGCAGGTGGAGACGTGCTGGACCGACGCCAGCGGGCCGCTGCCCCCGGAGTGGGTCTATTGCGGCGACACTGCCTATGCCGGCGGCACCATTCTGGAATGCGGCTTCCGAATCAGTCTGCAGGCCGGCCCGAAGGAGGTCTGGGATCAGCTTATCCGGATCGGCGGGCAGAACGGCTACTTTTTCGGCGACGCCTTGTGGCGGCTCCGGGGTGGGGTGGACCGGCTTCTGGGGGGCGTCGGTTTCCGGGGCGGCCGCCGGCACCCGACTGAGCTGCGAGTGGGGGAGGCCTTGGATTTCTGGCGGGTGCTGGAGGTGGAGCCGGAAAAGCGCCTGCTGCTCCAGGCGGAGACGAAGCTGCCGGGCGAGGCGGTGCTGGAATTTACCATCACTCCCCAGGGACCGGACCGGGTGGAGATTCGGGAGCTGTCCCGCTTCCTGCCCCGGGGGCTGGGAGGCATCCTCTACTGGTACAGCGTCTATCCGCTGCACAACTATATTTTCAGCGGCATGCTGCAAGGCCTGGCCCAAAAAATCGGCCGGCCCATCATCTCCGGCCCGGAGCGCTTCACCCCGAAACTGCCCCAGGCCTGCCGGCTGCCGCAGACCGGGAAATAATTACCAGGGCGGTGGCTTTGAGGAGAGATCATGGTGTGTTACGACCAGTGAGTGGTTTTATCGCCATTACAAACCTTGGTCATTTCCCCAAGAACCTCTAATTACACAAATGTTGCGGCTGCTTCCTGCAGCAAGGAGGATACGTCATGAGGACAGGAAAACGATTGGTGCAGGGATTTGTTATCGGTCTCTCGATGTTCCTCTGCCTGCCGAGTGCGTATGCAGACCGCTACTCCATTCTCCACAACTTTGGTGCTACCGGCGATGGGTTTCAACCCTATCATTGCAGTCCTGCCCTCTCGGGGTCCACTCTTTACGGCATGACCCAAGGTGGGACCATGCCGGATGGTGACCTGGTCGGCGGCGTTCTTTACAAGATCAACACGGACGGCACCGGGTATCAGATCCTGCACTACTTCGATAACCAACCTCCCACCGGCGATGGGACCGTGCCTCGCGGCGGCCTCACCCTCTCGGGGGACACTCTCTACGGCTTTTGTGAATACGGCGGCATCCCCTACATCCGCACCTTTGGCACGGTTTTTAAGATAAACACGGATGGCAGCGGCTATCAGGTCATTCACAGCTTTTCCGATGATACGAATAACCAAGCTAATCCCTATGGTGCCCCGGCGGTCTCAGGGTCCAGGCTTTATGGCATGACCTGCAGCTCGATCACCGGCCGCAACGGCGAGATTTTTGCAATGAACACAGATGGAAGCGCATTCCAGGTCCTGCACGAATTCGCTGGTAAGCCGGACGATGGGGCTATACCTTATGGCTCCCTCACCCTGGTGGGGTCGAGGCTCTACGGCATGACCTCTACTGGCGGACAATACGGCATCGATGGCGGCGGCTCCGGTTATGGCGTCATTTTCGCCATCGACACCGACAGCAATAATTACCAAATCCTGCACCATTTCGCCGGTTTCCCCACCGATGGGACCCATCCTTGTGGCTCCCTCACCTTAGTGAACTCCAAGCTCTACGGCCTCACTTCCGGTGGGGGCCCGCTCGGCGGCGGCGTTATCTTTTCAATGAACTTGGATGGCAGCGGCTACCAGGTCCTTTGCGACCTCAATAGTGCAAACATAGCTGGGTCTAACGGCTCCCTTACCCTCTGGAGGGGCAAGCTTTACGGCATGGCCTCCATGGGAGGCACAGGAGGCGGCAGTGGCGCGATTTTCCGGATAAACCCCGACGGAACCGAGTATCAAATCCTGCATATCTTCATGCCCTCTCAAGGCGATGGGGGTCAACCGCTCGGGGACGTCACCTTCTCGGGTTCCAGGCTCTACGGCTGGACCTATGCCAATGGCAACTTTAACGGGGGCGTATTTTTCTCCTATCTAATACCGGGGTCAGAGACAGGGATGCTGCAATTACTCCTCTTGGATTAGCGACTTAAAAGGACGGCGGGCACGGCTTTATCGTGCCCGCCGATTTTTGCCCTATCACTCCATTAAAATCTGTTTTTCAAATAAACTTTCGAGAACCTGCTATAACTTATAGGCATTGCCAAAAGTTCTGACTTGTTTACCCCTCACCCTGACCCTCTCCCCGCAAGCGGGGAGGGGATAAAAGACAAAACAGCCATTATTAGAAATCACAACAAAGCATGAGAATGCTGCCCAGAAGGCGGGATGCGCTGCGCTTTGCTTTCGCCGCCCTGCGGGTCCCGCCCTACAATTCACGCTGTCAACCAGGTTAATTCTCATATAAACTTTTGGCAATCAGTATAAAACCGAAAACGGTCTTTTTTAAGCCGGCAGTTCCCCACCGACTTGCAACTCGTGTTCCATCAGGTCGCCGACTTTGCAGTTGAAGTAGCGGCAGAGGGCTTCCAGGTGCTCCCGTTTCACCTGGTGCCAGACGTTTTCGGCCAGGTGCTGCAGGGTTTCTTTGGGAATTTCCGTTTCTTTGGACAACTGCCCGTAGTCATACAGATCATTTTGGATCATGAGTTCTTTGAGGCGGCAGAATATCATCAGGGTCTCCTTTACATGCAGCGATGGGTGAATAGCGATTAGCCGACAACAGGAAATATTCTATCCTAACAAAAGGCCGATGAAAAAGTGGAAAACGGGTGTAACTAAAGCAAACCATAAACCGCTGTAGAGCAACAGCAAGATCAAGACAAAACCCACCGGTTCAAGTTGGGCATACAGCTGCTGCAGCGAGCGCGGCAGCAGGGGCATGACAATTCTGGAACCGTCCAGGGGCGGGATGGGAATGAGGTTGAATAACATCAGGTAGAGATTAATAACAACGCCATATTTACAGAGGAGAAAAAATCCCGGATTGGTCGCCCAGGGCAGCAGTTGGGCGAAAACCACGGCCAGAAAAAAGTTGCTCAGGACCCCGGCGGCGCTGACACTGATTTCACCGGTTTTATAATTACGGAAATTCATGGGATTCACCGGCACCGGTTTGGCCCAGCCAAACATAATGGAACTTTTAGTCAGAATTAATAGAGCCGGCACCAGAATGGTTCCCACCGGGTCGATGTGGGGCATCGGGTTGAGGGTCAGGCGGCCGTACAGTTTGGCGGTAGGGTCGCCGTTCAGCAAGGCGACATAACCGTGGGCCACTTCATGGATGATGACTGAGAAAAAAAGCACCGCCAGCATAATCAGCTGTTCCATGTGATTTACTTTCCTTTGATGAAGCTGTCGGCAGCCTCTTGGAGTTTATTCAAACCTTCCGGTGTGAAGGCTTCGAGATACAGCCGGACCACCGGTTCGGTGCCGGAAGGGCGCAGGCAGAGCCAACTGCCGTCGCTTAAGATATACTTGTGGCCATCCAGGGTGACATCCTGGACAACAGGGAGTCCAGCCAACGTCCCGGGTGGATTATCCAACCTGGCCAGCAGGTCGGCTTTGGCGCCGGGCGACAGAGACAGATTCAAGCGCCGGGAATACACTGCCCCCACCTTGGCAAATAACTCAGCGACGAGTTGAGGCAGGCCTTGCTTTTTTCGGGCCACCATTTCGGTCACCAGGATGCAGGCCAGGATGCCGTCTTTTTCCGGAAGATGGCCCCGCATGGAGAAACCGTCGGCCTCCTCGCCGATCATGGTCACCAGATCTTTGACAATATAATCGGCCAGATTTTTAAAACCGACTTTGGTTTCATACACCGGCATGCCGTGCCAGGCCGCCACCCGGTCAATGAGATGCGTGGTGGCCACACTGCGGGCCACACCCTGTTTCCAGCCCCGGGTTTCCGCCAGGTAATCCAACAGCAGGGCCAGTATCAGGTTGGCCTGATAATAATTACCTTGACTGTCAATGATACCGAAACGATCGGCATCGGCATCTACGGCCAGGCCCAGATGAGCGCCGCCGGCCTTAACTTTCTGACTTAATTCTGCAAGGTAATCTCCATAGGGTTCGGGTTTATGACCGCCAAAATAGGGGTCACGCCAATCGTGAATAACTTCCACCCGGGCGCCCGCCTCTTCCAGGAAACGGTCCAGGTAACCCAGGGCGGTGCCGTACAGAGGGTCGACGACGATTTTCAATCCGGCCTGGTTAATCAGGCTGACGTCAACTTTTGTCGCCAGATCTTGCAGATAATCCTCAAGCGGATCGATATCCGTAACCAGGTATTGTTCCCTGGCCTGGTCAAGGGGGAGACTTTTTACCTGTTCGGGTGTTAAGGCCCGGATATATTCTTCGATAGCCCTGGTAATCGAGGTGGGGGCCGGGCCACCCCAATGGGGAGAAAATTTGATGCCGTTATATTCTCCGGGATTATGACTGGCAGTCACGGTCAAGCCGCCGTCCCGTTGACCATGGAGAATGGCAAAGGTAACCACCGGGGTGGGGATATTACGCCGCCCTAAAAAACTTGAAATACCATTACCTGCCATGACTTCGGCCGCCATGGCGGCAAAATCCTCCGACATAAAACGAGTGTCATAGCCGATAACCACCCCGCGGGAAGTCATTTTTTCGTGTTGCAAATATTTTGCGATTCCCTGGCAGACCAGGCGGGCATTGGCAAAGGTGAAGTCTTTGGCGATGATGCCCCGCCAACCCGAAGTCCCAAATTTTATTTCAGTCATGTATCATTCCTTATAAAGTAATGAACCTTCGGCGCCTAATTTTTTACGGGAGTATCTGGTATAAGATTTCAGGCGATAAAAAAAAAGGGAAAGGACCCGATGCCGTTAGTCCTTTCCCTTTTTTTAACACAAAAACCTGATAATGAAAACTTTTTAGGTGCCCATTTCAAAAGAGGCCAGATACTTGATCTGCTCTTCGGTAAGGGTATCGATGGCCACTTCCATGGATTCAAGTTTCAAGCGGGCAATTTCCATATCCACTTCGGTGGGAAGCATATACACTTTTTTGTCAAAATTCTGATAATTTTTAGAAATATATTCCGCAGCCAGAGATTGATTGGCAAAGCTCATGTCCATAACCACGGAGGGATGGCCTTCGGCGGCAGCCAGATTGATGAGGCGGCCATCGCCCAGGATATTAACCCGTCTGCCGTTGGTCAGGGTGTATTCTTCCACAAACTCGCGGATCTGTCGTTTGCTGCCGGCAACTGCTTCCAGGCCGGGGAGGTCCAGTTCAACGTTAAAATGGCCGGAGTTGCAGGCAATGGCGCCATCTTTCATGGCCAGGAAGTGTTCCTGCCGGATGACGTTAATATCACCGGTAAGGGTGCAGAAGATATCGCCCTGGGGAGCGGCTTCGGCCATGGGCATGACCTGAAACCCATCCATGATGGCTTCCAGGCCTTTTAAGGGATCGATCTCGGTTACTATGACCCTGGCGCCGATGCCTCTGGCCCGCATGGCGAAACCCCGGCCGCACCAGCCATATCCTGCCACTACCACCACACTGCCGGCCAAAAGTCGATTGGTGGCCCGAAGAATGCCGTCCACGGTGCTCTGGCCGGTACCGTAGCGATTGTCAAACATATACTTGGTCTGAGAGTCGTTAACCGCGATAACGGGATAACGCAAAACTCCCTGGGCGGCCATAGCCTTGAGACGGATAACCCCCGTGGTCGTTTCCTCGGTTCCGCCCCAGACATGTTCTAATAACTCCTGGCGGGTGGTGTGGAGGGTAAAGACCAGGTCGGCGCCGTCATCCATGGTAATGTTGGGCTTCAGGTCCAGGGCGGCCTGAATATGTTGATAATAGGTGTCATTATCCTCGCCTTTGATGGCAAAGACCGGGATTTCTTCATATTTCACCAGATAAGCGGCGACATCGTCCTGAGTGCTCAAAGGATTGGAGGCGCAGACGACTACTTCGGCCCCTCCTGCCTTGAGCGTCGTCATCAAAACCGCGGTTTCAGTAGTAACATGCAGGCAGGCAGCCACCCGTATGCCCTGCAAGGGTTTCTCTTTCTGGAAACGTTCGGCAATATCGCCTAAAACCGGCATATCCTGCTTGGCCCATTCCACCCGGAGTTTGCCCTGATCCGCCAGATTAAGATCTTTAACATCGTAATTGGCTGCCAAAGAAAGAGTTCCTGCTTTAGTTAGGCTTGAAATTTTTTGCATTATTAACCTCGAGACATAATTGTTGTCGTGTCAGCCAGGGCAGATTACATGCCGGCTTTTTCTTTTAATAAATCTATGCGATTAGTGTGCTCCCAGGCAAAATCTGGATCAGGACGGCCGAAGTGGCCGTAAGCCGCGGTTTTCTTGAAGATGGGACGGAGCATATCCAGATAGCTGATCATGGCAGCCGGTTTAAAGCTGAAGGTGCTGCGAATGATTTCCAGGATCTGGGCATCCGGGACTATCCCGGTGCCATACGTATAGACGACAATGGACAATGGTTCAGCCACGCCGATGGAATAGGCTGCCTGAACTTCGCACCGTTTGGCCAGTCCCGCGGCGACAATATTTTTGGCAACATGCCTGAGCATATATGATGAGGTACGGTCAACTTTGGAAGGATCTTTGCCTGAGAAAGCGCCGCCGCCGTGATATCCGGCGCCGCCATAGGTGTCCACAATAATTTTGCGGCCGGTGACGCCGCAATCCCCCAGAGGCCCCCCGACGACAAACCGTCCGGTAGTGTTAATCATAAAGCGGGTATCAGGCTGAAGCAATTCTGCCGGTATGACCTTTTTGATGACCTCTTCGATGACCGCTTCTTTGACTTGGGAATGGCTGACCTCCGGATTATGTTGGGCCGCCACTACCAACGTATGGATAGATTTGGGCGCGCCGTTTTCATACCGCACCGTTACCTGGGTTTTGCCGTCCGGACGTAAAAAAGGCACGGTCCCGTCTTTTCGCACTTTTGCCAGACGCTCAGCCAGGCGATGGGCATACCAGATGGGCATCGGCATAAGCTCTTCAGTCTCATCGCAGGCAAAACCAAACATCAAACCCTGGTCGCCGGCCCCTTGTTCAGGGAATAAGCCGCGGCCATCGACACCCATGGCGATATCGGGGGACTGTTTATCCAGAGAAGTCACGACTGCGCAGGTCTCCCAATCAAATCCCATGGAAGAGTCGGAATAGCCGATTTCTTTGATGGTGTTACGGACAATGCTGGGGATATCCACGATAGCCGTGGTGGTGATTTCTCCGGCAATGAAGGCCAATCCGGTAGTCACCAGGGTTTCGCAGGCCACCCGGGAGTATTTGTCTTGAGCAATGATGGCGTCTAAGACTGCGTCTGAAATCTGATCGGAAACTTTGTCGGGGTGTCCCTCAGTCACTGACTCGGACGAGAAGAGAAAATCAGTAATAGCCATATAGTCGGCTCCTTATGACAAAATTATTTTGAGCCGAGGATCTCCCGGCCCATAACAATAAGAGCAATAATTAATCGAGAATTTTAAAATTGAGGGGAGGTAGAAAGAGGAGGTCCCTCACTAACTAAAATAAATAATCTCCTGAAAACAGCGCATAATATGATCTTTTTAAAATTAAAATCAATATATGATATATTAAATATTTTATAAAGACAATACTTTTTTGGGACCCGGCATTTTTGGCCGGTTTTTCGAGTCAACATATACCATCTGCGGGTGGTGCTGTTCGAGTTCAACGGCGGATAAACCGGCAAAGGTAGTAATGATGATCAAATCTCCCGGCATGCCTTTGCGGGCCGCAGCTCCATTCAAGCAGATAACGCCGCTGTCGACCTCACCTTCAATGGCATAGGTCTCAAACCGCTCCCCATTGTTGATATTATAGATATACACCATCTCATAAGGCAGAATATCAGCCATGGCCATGAGACGGCCGTCAATGGTCAGGGAGCCTTCATACGTGAGGTTTGCCTCAGTAATGGTGGCTCGATGAATTTTTGATTTCAGCACGGTGCGAACCATAATTATAGAACCTCTATAAGAATATTGTCGATCAAGCGAGTCTTCCCCACCCAGGCAGCCACGGCCAGACGGGCTTTCTCCCGGATTTCGATAATTTCTGCCAAAGTCTGATCATCCACTAAAGCCAGGTAATCCAAGGCCAGGTTGGGATCATTGGAAAAAATAGGCTTTAAAATGGCAAAGAGATTTTGCCGGGAACGTTCTCCCTGAGCTGCCAGTTCCCGGGCTTTAAACAAGGCTTGCGATAATTTCAAGGCTGATTGCCGCTCATCCGGATTGAGATAGACGTTTCTGGAACTTAAGGCCAAGCCGTCAGATTCCCGTATTAAAGGGCGGCCCACTATTTCCACGGGCAGATTTAGATCGGTAACCAAACGCTGCACAGTGACCAGTTGCTGGTAATCTTTTTCTCCGAAAACCGCAACGTCAGGCTGAACCAGATTAAACAGCTTGAGGACCACCGTGGCCACTCCCTGAAAATGTGTCGGTCTGGAGGCGCCGCAGAGTCCTTTGGTCACATCTGTGACCGAAATAAAAGTCTGGTAGCCGACAGGATACATCCGGTCTGCTTCGGGAGCGAAAATACAGTCTACGCCGACACCTCGCGCCAGATCACAATCCCGGTTAAAATCCCGCGGGTAGCGGTCCAAATCTTCCTGGGGGCCAAATTGAGTGGGATTCACAAAAATACTGACCACCAGGTGGTCGCCCCGGGATCGGCCGTATTCCATAAGACTGAGATGCCCCTGGTGAAAAAAACCCATGGTGGGAACCAGTACAATCCGTTCCCTGCGGGCACGCCATGCCAGCGCCAGGTTTTGCATCTCTTGGAGGTCTTTGACGACCTGCATTGGTGGGTGATTTACCTCAAAAAAAAACTCCAGACCGATCCGCTGGAGGTTACATACTGAGTAACGGCGAGTCTCAGTCCACTCTGGTTGGATCCAAGCTCATTAATTTCATTAAATGTAACAATTTTTCTAGGTCCTTGTCAAGAAAAGGACCAATTTTTATTGCTGGTAATTTATTAGAAATGAGAAAATATTGAGCGATTTATGTTATGATTTTTCCTGCTGTTGCAGATTTAGCCAGGAATAGGTACAGTTAAGGTTATTTTCGAAAAGAGGGCGGTTATGGGATATATGGCCAAAGACGTCATGGAGCGTCATTTTTTGACGGTTAGCCCAAAGATGACAATTCGTGAGGCAGGGGAGGTCTTTCGTCAGGCCGAAAAAGCCACGGGGCGCCGGGTATTCGGTCTGATGGTGGCCGATGACGACGGTAAACTTGTGGGCATGCTGTCGATGTACGATATTTTTCTGGTTCTACGCCCCAAACACATTCATATCTGGGGGGAAATGAATGATCTGGATATATCCGACGTTATAGAATCTACCTGCAACCGTGCCGGTAAGATCTTGGTGGGGGACATCATGACCACTGACCTGATAACCATTACACCTGATACCAATCTCCTCCATATTCTGGATATTATGATTAAAAAACACGTCCGGCGGATACCGGTTATGGAGGCTGGTGAAGTAATCGGCATAGTTTATATCTCCAAAGTTTTTAATTACTTTTTGGATAAATTGACCGGCACGGAAACATTAAAAGTGAATAGATAATGTCCATCATCGACCACCTCCAGGTTTTGAAAGGTCTCACAGTCCAGGACGCCATGCGCCGGCAGGTTAACGCCTTGCCTGTTGACGCCCCTTTGTCTCAGGCCATCCGGACCATGATAAAATATAAAATCAATGCTGTTCTGATTGCCGGCGAGGCACAGGAAGCGTTAGGAGTGGTTTCCAAGACGGACCTGATGACTGCTTATTATGGTGGTCTGCCGCTGGAAACCCCGTCGGCGGATATCATGGTCGGCCCGCCACAATTCTGTCGGCCTCAGGATTCGCTGGACCTGGCATTGGACCAGATGCGGGAGCACCGCATTCACCGTTTGTACGTTATGGGTGGTGAGGCAGAAAAAGTTATTGGTGTTTTGGCCTTCCCGGATATCGTCGGCATGCTCTACCGTTATTGTCACCGCTGCGACCGGAGTTTACTTTTGCGACGGGGGGAGGTGGACAAGTCGCAGTGGCGAGATCAATTTTACGTCCGGGAGGTGATGACGCCCTCAGTTGCCTTTTTCTCAGAAGCCGACAGCTTATGGGAGGTCATGGGAGGACTGGCAGCATATAGATTCGGCGCCGTTCCCATTATCGACGGCCAGGGCTTGCCCGTGGGAGTCGTCTCCAAATCGGATCTGGTCATGGCTTATCTGCATGGAGTTTCTCCCGAAACCGAAGCCGGAGCTGTTATGAACAAGCCAATTTTGGCCTGCAATCAGGAGGAATTACTTTTAACCGTGATAAAACAGATGATTTATAACGACCTGCACCGGATCTTTGTGTATAAAGAGCAACCGCAGTCTTTGGTGGGAGTGCTTTCCCTTTCCGACGCGGCTCGCTTCAGGTCCGGGTCCTGCCGGGCCTGTCTGGCCAGCCGAATCAGTATTTAAGGGAAAGGTTTGCCATGAGGTTTTATAAAAATCTGATCTTAATAATGACTGTGGGGGTATGTATTTTCGGACCGGTCCGGGTGGGAGCAGGTGAAGGAAAATCCCTCATAGATCAAAAAAGCAAAATAACTTTTAATTTAAACGAGTTAAACGATCAGGGCCTGTATGGTCCTGCCGGCGGCCTCCGGGCCTTGAATTATGAATTTTGTATTCCGGCCGATCCTCTGGCGGCAGCCCAAGTCAAAGCCATTGATCCTACCGTCGAAATCCATCACGGTTCTCAAGGGAGAATCAAGTGTTCCAGGGAAGAATACCTTTGCATCGGCAGCAGCCGGCAACCGGAGTTTCGGAAAGTGCTGCTGAACCTGGCGAGCCTGCCGTTTGTGAAGCAGATCAATCAATGTTTCTTTGAATAAGGTTTTTACATGAGGCGATACTTTTCCACTAGCTCAACCAGTCCCCGGATGGCGTAAAAGAGACCAAAGCCGACAAAAATAGCTGCGGCGCCGATCTTGATGGTCCGTTCCGGCAGTTGTTTGCCTAACACGCGCCCCACCCAGATAGCCATAGCGTCCGAAATCACCATTCCCAAAGTCGAGCCGAGCCAGACAGGCACGAGGTCCTGGCTTGCCGCCAGGGTGACGGTGCTGAGCATCGTCTTGTCGCCCAATTCGGCCAGGAAAAAGGTTATGAAGACAATGACAAACGGGGAACTGTAGCGGCGGCTGGAATAGGAATCTTCATCCTCCAGAGTATCACCTTGCCAGGTCCACCAGCCGAAGCCGATAAAAGCCAGCCCGGATAAGAAGTAAACCCAGGCCAGGGGCAGGAGATGGCCGGTTGCCCCGCCTAAAGCCACCGACAGGGCATGGACTGCCAATGTGGCCACGAAAATACCGGCTAAGACTACCCCGGCCTTGAACCTGGTGGCCAGCAGGAGCGCCACCAACTGGGTTTTATCTCCCAGTTCAGCCAAAAAAACCAGCCCCAATGATAACCAAAAGGCATTCATATTATAAGATGTTATCAGATTAAAGACTCAGGGCACAGATAAAATAAGTATAAAGGAGTCAGCTAACTGTTACCCTCGTCTTCTCTAAAACCTGTCGATGTCTCAGGGGCAGGTTAAAGGTTGAAGCCGCTGGCGGCGTCTAGTGCAACAGTGTTAAATCAAAAAGAAAAGGCGGCCACTGGGACCGCCTTTTTTTATGTAAACGTTAAGTTTCTAGAAGTGGTAAGCTACACCGATTTGACCGGAATACAGATTGTAATTCGGTTTTGAGGTTACACTATACGGTATGGCAATAACATTATTAATATTAGTGTACCCACTATGAGTATACTTTGGAGCAAAATACCGATATTTGAAAGAAGCTTGCACCGAAATATTTTTGTTAAAGAAATAACGGAGGCCGCTCTCAGCCGCAAGACCAATGTTTATGGAACTCTGGTCGGCGGGGCTGAATCCGAGACCCAGGTTGGCGCCATTCACAGTTTGCAGATTGAATGTCGGATCCTGGTTGGAGAAGAAAATGGCCGGGCCGACAGCGATATAAGGCTGCAGACGGCCGAAAGGCACTACGCTGTCCGGCATGAAGCCATAGCGAGCGGCAAACATAAAGGCCCAGGTTACCAGAGAGCCGGAGCTGTCAACGCCAAGATGGCCTCTAAGATTAAGGTTTGGTACGCTCCAGGCGCCGGTTGAATTGCCATAATTCAGTTTCTGGTAGCTGAAATCGGTGTAAACGCCGACATATTTCATCCAATCAGGCAGCGCCGCCATGCCATAGGTGCCGCGAGGATTAAACCAATAACCGAATTTTATGCCGCCCAGAACATAAGGTTCGGTATATGCCCGGATATCGGTGTTAAATAATGCTGAATTAAATGGCCTTAATTCCCGGAAAAGCTTGGTTGCAGAACTACCTGAACCGCCACCCGCATACAACTCGATCATAAATGACGGATCTAAAGATTTGGGTTGCAACTGCTGTCTGACCCCAACTCATGGTCGGGACCAATACCATGGCGGCTATCACCGCCATCCATAAAATTTTCCCCTTTTTCATGTTTCCCCCCTTAATGATTAATTATGATCAAATACATACGTTACTGCGAGGCTCCTTTTCCCCCTTACACCCCCTTCCTTAAGGCATTCCTGACCGTCTAGGGCAAGGATATTCGCCTGACATTTTCGATTACTGGAATTTTAAGGTCAAAACCGGCAAATTGTCAAGCAGAAATTAATGATTAAGTAAAAAAAACTTCCACTTGATTACATGCTCTTCGCCGATCAGGGCCAGACACTGAAAAGTGTCGCCGCCCCCAGGATAATGCCAACCAAGCCGTTTAGGGTGAAAAAGGCATGATTTAAACGGCTTAAATCTCCGAGGCGAAAGCAAAGCGTGTTCCACCACGAGCAGAAAAGCTGCCAGTAAGGCTGCGCCGAAATAAATCGCTCCCAGATCAGCCAGGAAACCTACCGTGATAAAGCCCAGACCGGCGCCGAAATGCAGCCAGGCCGCCAGGCGCATGGCTTGATCCCTGCCAAATCGGCATGGCAGGGAATATAAGTCCTACACTTCGGTCAAATTCTTCGTCTTGTAAGGCATACAGAATGTCGAACCCGGCCACCCAAAGCAGCACCGCCAATGACAGGAGCAGCGGCAAAAATTGCAAATCTCCCTGCACGGCAATCCAACCGGCAGTGGGGGCAATGGCCAGGCTGCCCCCCAAAAACAGGTGTGAGGCCCAGGTAAAGCGTTTGGTGTAGGAGTAGAAAAATACCACTGCCAGGGCCAGCGGTGCAAGCATAAAACTTAAGCTGTTTAATTGGTAGGCCGCATAAAAAAACAACAGAGCCCCGGCGCCGATGAAGATAATGGTGTCCCGCCGGCTGATAAGTCCCTGGGGCAAAGCCCGATTGGCAGTCCTGGGGTTAAGGGCGTCATAGCGCTGGTCCACCAGGCGGTTAAAGGCCATGGCAGCACTTCGAGCCCCCACCATGGCCAGCAGAATGAAGAACGCCTGGCGGGCTGCAGGTAAGCCGCGCGCCGCCAGCAAAGCCCCCATGAAGGCGAAGGGCAGGGCAAAAATGGTATGTTCTATTTTGATCATCTCCAGAAGAATGAGCAGCCTGCCGATCCAGGCGGGCTTTTTCCCCAGGGAATCCATAATATTGTTAAGGTTGCCCATTATCCAACCCCAGCCGCTGCCAGATCAGGTCTATTTTATTTTTGACCGCGGCGTCCATGTCAATAACCTCCGGCCAGTCTCTGGTAAAACCCTCTTCCGGCCATTTCCTGGTAGCATCAATCCCCATCTTGGAACCGTAGTGGGGCAGGGGTGAGGCATGATCCAGGGCATCCACCGGCCCGTCCACGAACACCACGTCCCGGCGAGGGTCGACATTATTCCCCAGTCTCCAGATGACGTGACCCAGATCCTGGACATCTACTTCCTTATCGTAAATTACGATGATTTTGGTGAACATCATCTGTCCCAGCCCCCACAAGGCATGCATGACTTTGCGGGCATGACCGGGATAACGCTTGTCGATGGAAATAAAAGCCAGGTTGTGAAAAACCCCTTCCACCGGCAGGTTCATGTCCACGATCTCCGGCAGGGTTTTTTTGATCAGGGGCAGAAAAATACGCTCCGTGGCTTTGGCCATAAAACAATCTTCCATGGGTGGCCGCCCGACAATGGTGGCTGGATACACCGGCTCCCGCCGCCGAGTTAAGGTGGTGACATGGAAAACCGGATATTGGTCGGCCAGGGAGTAATACCCCGTATGGTCCCCGAAGGGTCCTTCAAGACGCCGCTCGCCCGGCTCAATATAGCCTTCCAAAACAATCTGCGAGGCAGCCGGCACCAGGAGCGGCACCGAGATGCACTGCACCAGTTCCACCGGTTCCTGGCGGAGAAACCCGGCGAACAGCATCTCGTCCAGGTCATCGGGCAAAGGCGCCGTGGCGGCATACGTCACGGCCGGGTCCGGACCGATGGCCACGGCGGCAGGCAGACGCTCGCCCCGCTGCTCCGCCACCCGGTAATGAGCCGCTCCCCCTTTATGTTTGTGCCAGTGCATGCCGGTGGTATTGCGGTCGTAAACCTGGAGGCGATACATTCCCACATTCCGCTTGCCGGTTTCCGGGTGATGGGTGATAACCACCGGCAGGGTGATAAAAGGCCCCCCATCCAGAGGCCAGCAGGTCAGCACCGGAATTTTCGTCAGGTCCACTTCCTCACCCTGGAGCACGATCTCCTGACAGGCTGCCCGGCTGACGGTCTTGGGAAAGATATTGGCCAGTCGGCGCAGTTTAGGAATTAATTTTAATTTCTTGAACAGGGTGTCCGGTGCTTCCGCTTCCAGAAAGCTCAAAATTTCAGCGGCAATTTCTTCCAGACTAGTTATTTCCAGGGCCAGACACATACGTTTCATGGACCCGAAGGCGTTCATCAGCACCGGCATGTCGTAGCCCGGCACATTTTCAAACAACAGCGCCGGTCCCCCCATTTTCGAAACCCGATCGGTGACCTCGGTAATTTCCAGATGAGGGCTTAACGGCTCGGCAATTCGCTTTAATTCCCCCTGTTTCTCCAATACTCTGACAAATTTTTGCAGGCTGTCATAGCCCATAATAGTTATCCTTCTGTAATTGAGATGCTTTCGTTCATAGTGGCTAGCAGCTGTCAGCTAAGGCGAGATATTCTTAAAGAACACTAACCACTGTCCACTGACCCCTGACCACTTTTTAAATAAACTGCAACTGCGGCAGTTCCTGAAATTCCCCAAATTTATGCAGATACCGGAAAAAAGCCTCTAAACCTTCCTGTTGGCCGGCATCCAGATCGTAATCCAACTGCTGGAAATAGGCTGCCAGCGCCTCTGGAGGCAAGGGCACGGTCTGGGCCGCCTGCCGGCAGATCTCGGCCATTGATTTCAATCCCAGGGCCTTGGCATTGACCAAAGTCTGGTGCAGGTAATGAACCGTCTGCGGCTGTTTCTCAAAATAATCCCGCCGCGTCGCCCAAACGCCGAAGACAAAAGGCAGGCCGGTGAGTTCATGCCAGGCCCGGCCCAGGTCCAGAAAATAAGGATAACAGCCCCTGGCCTTGAGTCGCAGGGCCTCATCACCGATGGCCAGCATGCCGTAACAGCCGTCAAGGAATCGGTCCGTGACCGGACCTGTCCGGTACAGGGGGCGGGCGCCGTGCAATTCTCCCAGCACGATTTTAACCAGGGCTGCCGAAGTGGCCGACCCGGCGCTGAGCAGCACCTCTTTGCCCGACAGGCGATGAAATGGCAGCCGGCTGAAAAACAAGACGCTGCCCACATCTCCCCGGGTGGCAATAGAGAGCTGGGGCAACAACAAATATTGTTGAAAATGGCGGCCATACTCATAGGATGAAATGGCGCTGACATCCAGGAGGCCCTGATGCAACCGGGAATTTAATTCTGCCGGCGTTCCCGTTATCAGATTGAAGCCGTTATCCACCCAGGCCTGATCAATGGCATAATAGATAGGCAAAACATTGATGTAGCGAATGCGCCCCAACCGAGGTTTAGGCTCCATGCCGTAACTCCTTACCGTTCGAGGTGAGCCAGGTTATCCGGCCTTCTGCCCCGGCGTCCAACAGCCCCGGCCAAAGTGGGGCACCGGGGGGAATGGGCAGGAAGAGCAGGGAAGCTTTTTTCCCCGGCTTGAGGCTGCCCAGATCGTGATCACGCTTCAGGGCGGCGGCGCCGTTAATGGTGGCCATGGCTAAAAGATCGGATATCTGCACCTCGGCAAAATGCTCCAGTAATATTTTCATTTCCTGAAAAAGATTAAAGTCTTGACAACTGGCCAGGGAATCGGTTCCTAAAGTCAGTTTCACTCCGGATTTCTGTAAGGCAGGCAAATCCGGAAATCCGGCGCCGGTATGAAGATTGGACCGGGGGCAGAGGCACAGCCAGACGCCCCGTTGAGCCAAGATAGTTCGATCCGGGGCTTCCAGCCAGACGCCGTGGACTGCCAGAGCCGGCTCCTCCCAGAAGCCCAGCCGGTCCAGATAGACTGCCGGTGAACAGCCGGGGGGCGTAAAATCATCGTACCATCGCCCCCGGCGGGCCAACAGTTCCTGCATGGGGCCGCAGCCTTGCCGCAAAAAAAGAATTTCCTCCGGGGATTCCGCCAGATGGACGCCGGTGGGCCGGGACTTGCCACGATTCCAGGCTTTGATCCGGCGGAACAGTGGTGCCGACACTGAATAAGGGGCATGGGCGGCGGCACTTACCGGCCACGAAGAAATTTGGTCCCGGGCCAGGAAGGGAAAATCGTCTGTCAACGGCGTTTCGGCGAGCAGGTCGAAACCGAGGCATTCATAAAAATAATGGAAATCCAGTGGGCTTGCCGCCAGTAAAGGCAGACTCCGCCCGGTGTTGCTGACCTCAGCCCCCAGGGCGGTGCCAAATCGCCGCAATTCCGCCAGGCCCTCCCGGACGCCTCGTTCAATCTCACCGGGTGCAAGACGGCTAAAGGCCTCAATGGCGGCTAATAACCAGGCCGGCAGGTTGGCCTGGGGCGGGACGGCCTGCCGCAGCGCGGTAAATTCCAGGTGGAGGTGGGTATTGACCAGGGCCGGCACAATGGCGCCGTCGCCGTGGTCATAAACAGAAAATCTTATCAGCCCCCAACCCCTGATGCTGCCAGCCGGATTTTATGGCCGCGGCCGGGCCCACGTCAACAATACGGTCCCCGGCCACAACTACCGCCCCGTCCGGTATGACGGGGCCCTCCATGGTGATCACCCACCGGGCCTGATGGATAATTAGAGGTTCTTCCCCGAGCATTCCGTTAATGCCGGCACAATAAGGTATCTAAGCCCTGCACTGCTGACCTTTTTCCCGCTAAACTCTCCAAACCACTCCTGCCAGTCGGCGCCGATATCTCCCCGTTGCCGGTAGCGTTCCATGAGCCAGGGACAGGGGCACCGGCGGGGCGTTGCCGCTAACCCGGGGATTAATTTCAAGGCAATTTCGGCAAAGGCGGCTTCCACCTCTTTAACCCGCTGAATTTCCTGGGGCGTAGCCAAACCTTCAAATAAAATGCCGGGTTGATAAGGCCGATCCTTTATCCCTTCGGCATAATTGACCACGTAACAGACGGCTCCGTAGCAGAGTTCCAACTCCCGGGCCAGAAATATCTCGGGCACCAGGGTCATGCCCACCAGATCTCCGCCAAACATTTTATATTTGCGGATTTCCGCCGGAGTCTCCAGTCTCGGTCCGGTGGTGGCGGTATAGACCCCGGTAGTGTGCACCGGGAAAGGTCCTTCCTGCAGAGTCCGGATCACCGTCTGCCTCAACTCCGGACAAAAAACCGGGTTCTGACGGACAAAGCCCAGGCCCCGGTCGGCAAAAAAAGTGTAGGGCTGTTGATGCCCTTCGTCCAGGATATCATGGGGGATCACCAGGTCCCCGGGAGCCATAGACTCGTTGATGGCTCCGGGAGCGCACCAGGCCAGAATCTTTTCCACCCCCAGGGCTTTCAAGGCGTAGAGGTTGGCCCGGTCGTTGACGAAAGGGCGCGGAAACGTGGTAGCCGGCTTCTCCATGTCGGGACAGGACGGCAAAGCCGATATCCTCGTAAACGAATAAATGCACCGGATTGCTGCGGCCGAAAGGAGTTTCATATCGGTCCGAACTCTGGGCCTTAAGACCCTGGCGGCGAAAAGTTTGATGCGCCCCTACCCGGGCGATAATTGCCAGATTTGTTTTTGCCTGTTTTACCATGAGTATCTTTATGTGGAGCTAAGCTCGTCAGGGCTCAATGCGAATACCCAACAGCACCGGAAATGTGCGCCGCCACTCCGGATGGGCAGGCTGCGGCATCTTCCACAAAATCTCCCACCGGCATCATAACCTTTTTACCAGCCAGTTTTTTCCTTACTTAGAGAAGTCTATACAGATGATCCCGCTGCCGGGCCTCATAACCGGCGTCTTCAATCTGCCGCACGATCTCTTCCCGGCTCAGGCGGAATCCTACCCCGGTGGCGGCCACGACATTTTCTTCGATCATGGTGGAGCCGAAATCATTGGCCCCGAACTCCAACGCAATCTGGGCCACTTTCGCCCCCTGGGTCACCCAGGAAACCTGGACATTGTCAAAATTGTCCAACACCAGCCGGGAGATGGCCAGAGTGCGGAGATAGTCTACGACGTCGGCGGTGCCGCCGCCCAGGGCTGTCCCCCCGGGCTGGAAGCTCCAGGGGATGAAGGCGGTAAAGCCGGCGGTGCTATCCTGCAACTCCCGCAGGTGCAGCATATGGGCCAGGCGTTCCGCTTTGGTTTCCACGTGTCCGAACATCATGGTGGCGGTGGTGCGCAGTCCTAACGTGTGGGCGGTTTCCATCACCTCCAACCATTTTGAGGCCGAGCATTTGTGCGGGGCCAGGTCGGCGCGCACCCGGTCCACCAGAATTTCGGCCCCGCCGCCCGGTATGGAGCCCAGTCCGGCGGTGATGAGACGACGAATAACTGCAGCTACGGTCAGATCGAAGGTTTTGGCAAAAAAAACGATTTCCGGGGGCGAGAAACCATGCACCTGCAGTCCGGTGCGCCGGATGAAGCGGACCAGTTCCTCGTAATAGGCCAGGGGCAGGTCAGGATTGAGGCCGCCCTGCAATAAGATGCCGGTGCCGCCCAGCGCCAGGGTTTCTGCCAACTTTCCGGCCAGTTCTTCCCAGGTTAAGACATACCCGTCGCTATGTCCGGGGGGGCGGAAAAACGCACAGAAACGGCAGCCTGAAACGCAGACATTGGTATAATTGATATTGCGGTCCACCACATACGTCACCTGCGCCCGGGGGTGCCGCCGGCGCCGGGCAAGATTGGCCCAACGGCCCAAAGTCAGGAGATCCAGCTCCCATAACGACAGGGCTTCCTCAGGGGTGAGCCTGATGCCGGCAATAATTTTGTCTTCTAATGACATAAACCTTGGGTAAATTCCCTCTCCTGCGGGGGAGGGTAAAATTATCATACCACCTAACAGATCACGTTATACAGCGTGTCCCGTTCCACCGGTTCCCGGCCCGCCTCCCGGATGAGATGGTGCAATTCCTGCCGGGTAAGCCCCTGGGCCGTCTGAGCCCCGGCCATATGCGTGATGCGTTCCTCGATAACGGTGCCGTCGATGTCGTCGGCGCCAAACGCCAGGGCCAGTTGGGCAATCTTGGGACCGATCATGATCCAGAAGGCCTTGATGTGGGGAAAATTGTCCAGCATCAGGCGGGAGACGGCGAGATTTTTCAGGTCGTCGAACCCGGTGGTCTCCGGCAGTCCGGCTAACTCGGTATTGGCGGAATGAAAGGCCAGGGGAATAAAGGTTAAAAAACCTCCGGTTTCATCCTGGGCCTCCCGCAGCCTGATCAGATGGTTTACCCGTTCTTCCAGGGTCTCCTGATGCCCGTACAGCATGGTGGCATTGGTGTTCAAGCCTTGCTGGTGGGCGGTCTGGCAGACCTGCAGCCAACCTTCCGGGGAAAGCTTTTTGGCGCAGAGATTCTGACGGATGCGGGGGCTGAAAACTTCGGCTCCGCCTCCGGGCAGCGAGCCCAGCCCGGCTTCCTGCAAAGCCGACAAAGTCTCGGTAACGCTCAAACCGGCAATTTCGGCCAGATGATAAATCTCCACCGCGGTAAATGCCTGCAAATGCACCGTGGGGCGCACGTTCTTGATGCCCCGCAGCATGTCCAGATAATAGGAGAACGGCAGTTCCGGGTGCAACCCCCCGACAATATGAATTTCAGTAACGGGGTCTGCCAGCCGCTCCCGGACTTTATCGAAAATCTCCTCCAGACTCATCTCGTACGCCTGAGGGTCCCCGGCCTCTTTGCCAAAGGCGCAGAACTTGCAGCCATTGATGCAGATATTGGAATAATTAATATGCTGATTGATAATGTAATAGGCTTTATTCCCGTGCCGCCGTTCCCGGACGATATTCGCCAGAAACCCCACACTCAAAAGATCGGAGCTGCGATACAGGGCCAACCCGTCTGCAAAGGTGAGGCGCTCCCGGGCCAATACCTTCTCATGAATTGGGATCAGATTGGGATCCTTAAAAAAAACATTTCCGGCCATGGTTAGTCCTCATAGGAAAGTTCAAAGTTCAAGGTTCAAGGTTCAAAGGTTTTTGGTTCACAGTTATAGTTATACGGCTCTAGCCAAGCCATGACGAATAATATCAACTAATTCCCGGACACGTCGGCCCAATTCCGCCTCGGTGGCCCGGTCCAGGCCCAGGGCGACATCAAAAGCCGGCACACTGGCGGCTTGTAAAAACCGATCCAACAACGCCTCCAGCAGAAAAGTGGTAGTCGCCAGAGGCAGGTCCGGCCGCAATTCGTTCCGGGCCAAACCCCGGCGCAGCAGCGACTGCAGATATTCCGCGGCAAACTGATGGACTTTCTGCAGGAGTTCCTGGCGTTGCGGAACTTGTTGATCGAACAGAATTTTCAGATACATGCCGTAAATCTGGGGATGCTGTTTAATGAAGGAGAGGCCGGCCAGCAAAGATTTTTCCAGGCGGGTAAAAAAATCCTCTTCTAAGGTACTTTCCTTCACCTGGACCAGGAGATGCCGGACCAGGGAGATGGCAAAATCGAAAATATAGAGGAAAATTCCAGTCTTATCGGTAAAATACTGATACAGGGACCCTTTGGCGATGCCCGAGCGGGCCACAATCACGTTAAGGCTGGCCTGGGGATAGCCTTTGTCGGCAAATTCTTCCAGCGCCGCCTGGATAATCCTGGCCTGCTTCGCTTCAGGAAGATTCAAAAAAGTCGGGCGGGCATTCGCGGTGGACAACGGTTTCTCCATGTGACCACTTGGTCATATCAAATTGCCCACCCCTTTGTCAAGAATTTCCACCGGCTGAACCCATTGAAATTCCTTGACACCGGCGGCTCCTTGTGGTGTACTTCACAAGCAGGTTGTCTACCCGTTCGGTTTTTATGCGGGTTAATCTATTTAGGCCGGAACTATTCGGAATCAATCAATATTAATCGTTAATACAAGTAAAATCTTCAACAGGCAATGAAGTGAGTGGCCCGGTTCCCTTCTCTTTATTTGCCTTTTGTCTTTTGGCCGAATTTTCCTACCCCGTGAGCTTGCCTCCGGGCCAGACAGCACCAGCCGGCGGAGTTAAATCCGGCACCTTTCAGGAGACTTATATGTCGGAGCCGTTGGAGAAAGTTTATAATCCAGCTGAAATTGAGCAAAAGTGGTATGACTATTGGGAAGCCCATTCCCTGTTTCGGGCTGATGCCGACAGCGACCGCCCGACCTACAGTATCGTCATCCCGCCGCCGAATATCACCGGCTCTCTGCATATGGGCCATGCCCTGAACAACACCCTCCAGGACATCTTAATTCGGACCAAGCGCATGCAGGGCTACAATGCCCTGTGGATGCCGGGCACCGATCATGCCGGGATTGCCACCCAGAACGTCGTGGAACGCATGTTGGCGGCTGAAGGCAAGGATCGCCACACCGTGGGCCGGGAGGCATTTATTGCCCGGGTCTGGCAGTGGAAAGATGAATCCGGCGGCCGCATTATCAGTCAGCTCAAACGCCTGGGCTGCTCCTGCGACTGGAGCCGGGAACGCTTCACCATGGATGACGGCCTCTCCGCCGCGGTCCGGGAAGTTTTTGTCCGCCTCTATGAAGACGGCTTGATCTACCAGGGGGATTACATCATCAACTGGTGCCCGCGCTGTCAAACCGCTCTGGCCGATCTGGAAGTGGAGCACGAGACCAAAGACAGTTACCTCTACTATATCAAGTATGTCCTGGCCGGGAACGGCGGTCATCTCACCGTGGCCACCACCCGTCCGGAAACTCTTTTGGGTGACACTGCGGTGGCCATCAATCCCGGCGACCCCCGTTATACCAAATTTCACGGCGCCACAGTCCTGCTGCCGGTATTGGGCCGGAAAATTCCGGTCATTACGGACGACTATGTCGACATGGAATTCGGCACCGGGGCCCTTAAAGTCACACCGGCCCACGATCTCAACGATTTCAATATTGCGGCGCGGCATCATCTCCCGTCGGTGCGGGTCATCGATGAAAAGGGGCGCATGACTGAGGAAGCCGGGAAATACCACGACATGGACCGGTTCACCTGCCGGGAAAAAATCGTCAAGGACCTGAAAGCCGACGGCCTGCTGGAAAAAGTGGAAAAATACGTCCACGGCGTCGGCCACTGTTACCGCTGCCGGGCCGTGGTGGAGCCGATGCTCTCCAAGCAGTGGTTTGTCAGCGTCAAACCTTTGGCCGAAGCGGCCATGGCCGCGGTGAACGACGAGCGTATCCGCATCATCCCGCCCATGTGGGAGAAAACCTTTTTCGAATGGATGAACAACATCCGGGATTGGTGCATTTCCCGCCAGATCTGGTGGGGACACCGCATTCCCGCCTGGACCTGCCAGGAGTGCGGCCGGGTCATCGTGGCCCGGGAAGCGCCCCAGGATTGCCCCACCTGCCCGGGGGCGAAACTGGTCCAGGAAGAAGACGTCCTGGACACCTGGTTTTCTTCGGCCCTCTGGCCCTTCTCCACCCTGGGCTGGCCGGAGCGGACCAGGGAACTGGAGCTTTTTTATCCCACTTCAGTCCTGATCACCGCCTTTGACATCCTCTTTTTCTGGGTCGCCCGGATGATGATGATGGGACTCTATCTTATGAAGGATGTGCCTTTCCGGGAGGTCTACATCCACGCCCTGGTCCGGGACGCCGAGGGCCAGAAAATGAGCAAATCCAAGGGCAACGTCGTTGATCCCCTGGAGGTCATGGACCAGTTCGGCACCGACGCCTTCCGCTTCTCCCTGGCCGCCTTTGCCGCCATGGGCCGGGACGTGCGCCTGTCCGAGGACCGCATCGCCGGGTATCGCAACTTTGTCAACAAGATCTGGAACGCCAGCCGCTTCACCTTAATGAACCTGGGGGATTTCGATCCCGCGGCGGCGGCCCGGGACGCCCTGCCCCTGACCGTGGCCGAACGCTGGATCCTCAGCCGGCTGCAGCAGGTCAGCCGGGACGTGGCCGAGGCCATCGATTCCTATAACTTTGATCAGGCCGCCCACCAGATCTACCAGTTCGCCTGGCATGAGTTCTGCGACTGGTACCTGGAGCTCATCAAGCCGGCCCTGTATGACAGCCAGGACCCGGGCGTCAGGCTGCACACCCAAAAAATTCTCCAGGAAGTTCTGAGCGCCCTGCTCCGGCTCCTGCACCCGTTCATGCCCTTTGTCACCGAAGAGATCTGGCACAAACTCCCCGGCGCCCAGGGCAGCATCATGAAGGCGGCATTTCCCGAGGCCCGGGACGAACTCCTGGACCCTGCCGCCGAGGCCGAAATGACTCTGCTCATGGCGGTGATCACTTCGGTGAGAAACCTGCGCAGCGAGATGAACATCCTGCCGGGCGCCAAGGTCCCCATCCAACTCTACAGCGCCAACCAGGGGGCCTTGGCGGCCCTGGGGCAGCAAACCCGGGCCCTGGAAATCCTGGCCAAGATCGACGGCCTGGCCTTTAACCCCGCCGGCGACCGGCCCCAGGCCGCGGCCAAGGCCGTGGTGGAGGACGTGGAAATCTACCTCCCCCTGGCCGGCCTCATCGACTTTGCCGAAGAAGACCGCCGCCTCACCAGGGAAATGGACAAGATCGGCAAGGATCTGACCACGGCCCAGCGCAAACTGGCCAACGAGGATTTCATGGCCAAGGCCCCGGCCGAAGTGGTGGCCAAGGAAAAAGAGCGGGTCCAGACCCTCACCGAAAAGCTGGCCAAACTGAAGAGCCACAAGGAGAAGATCAAAGCCCTGACGGATTAGAGGGCAGGGGGCAGAGAGCAGCGGACTCAACTGCCCGTTGAACTTTTCAAACTGCAGCCGGGTTTCCAGGACCTTGAATTTATCGTCAAAGACCACTTTTTCGCTGAGGATTTTGACTTTTTTCATGGTGGCAGTGAATAATGGAATTTTAAGAATTAGCTATCTAAATGGACTCAAATGCTCTCTGGAATGGATTGATGACCTCCAATTGACCGAAAAATTGGGATTCCTGTAAATCTTCAGTTAGCAGGTAGCGACAATTGCTCTGCTGAGCTGCGGACAGAATCAAGGAATCCCACCATCCCAATCCATAACGCTCTTGGATGAACCAGGCCCCTTCCATGACCTGGGCGTCGACCGCGATTGGTTGCCAGGACAGCAGCGCCCGCACATCATTTTGAGCTTTGGAAATCTCCAGGCCGGGCTTAAGTTTCTGAGTAACCGTGACATAAAATTCCTGCAAGACCTGAAAGCTCAGGCGGCCACGATTCGTTTCCCAAAGCTTAGCCATCCACTTCATGGCCTGCGGTTGTTTTTCTGGTTCCGAAGCATCGCGGCTATAGACCAGGACATTGGTGTCCACAAAGACTTTAGCGCTCATGCAGTTCCTGACGTTTGGGGTATTTGTCTCTACGGCTTTTTAACTCTCCGGGCGGCTGAGCCAAATATTGCTGCATCGCCGCCTGATACGTCTCTTCCTCCGCCATTTTTTCCCGCAGGAGTTCCCCAACCAGGCGGGAGAGGCTGGTATCTTTTTCCGCCGCTCTGATTCTTGCCCAGCGGGCCACATCTTCATCCAAAGTAATAGTGACATTCTTCATAGCACTATTATAGTGTTGCACGAAAATAGTGTCAACAGTGAGGGGGGGAAATATGTCAAGTTTTTAGTTCTTTAAATGGTTTAAGTTTCCGTTTATATCTGAGAAAAACCAGACATTCTCCGGAACCGAATTCCATATGCAAAAGTACGGCTGGCACCCGGCGGATGGCTACCCCATGACCAGCATCCCCCCGGCATCACCCTTCTCAAGGTTTCTTCTAAAGACTTATCCCGATCCTGTATATAAGCCCGCAGGGCCTCGTTGATCATGGTCTGATAGTTGCCGCCGCCCTTTGGTTCACCTGATCCCGGAACCAGTCGACGATGTCGCTGTCCAGACGAATAGTGATCCGCGTCTTATTGGACGGCTGCGGGACTACCGGGCCGCGGGCGCCTTTGACAAAATCATATTCTTTTCTCATAAATTTTAATCTCCCTGCGTGTGGCCGGACGAGCTGAAATCAGGCGTATGGTATCACCTCGATAGGTATGGACGGACACCAAAGGCGCGCCAAATGCACCACGTTGTTCATCTTCTGCGTCCGGATCCCCAATTGTGATGGCATATGGGTCCTCAAATACTCCGACGGCATCGGCAAAGTCTATACCATGTTTCAGTCGATTGGAGAGTGCCTTATCAGAGTCCCATTCATAATTCATGGCTATATTGTATGCACAATATACATATAAGTCAATTGAAATGCCTTAGAGCCTTGCAGTTTTTGCTTACCCAGTCTTTTCCGTGACATCCGTCCCAGGTGTGCTTCATTCCTTCGGTCTTTTAAGGTATTATCAAGGCAGTATCGGCCGGTCTCGCGCCTCCGCCTTGCTCGTCTCCACGGCGGTGCGAAAAGGGTGCCGGCAGCGACTCACCGGCGTCACTCAGGCGCCACCCAAGGAACGCGACACAAGCGCGACAAGTCAGTATAGAAAACAATTATTATTAGTAAAATCAATATAATGTATATTGACGTAAATTGTTCCGAAAAAGCCGGAAATGGTCCGCTGCCCCTCTCTCAATCCGCCTGGCCGTGCAAAAAAACTCGGAACTCGAAACCGTCTTTTAAGCTGATCGCTGACCGATTGTTAACCGGGAACCGGAAACCATTAACTTCCACCAATTGCACCAACGCCCGCCACCCCGACTTTGTGCTTTTTTTCTTCTGGCGGAAGTCTCCTATAATCATTACAATTCTTACACCAATTGTGCAGAAAAAGGAGTCCGCGGCATGAAAAAACTGGTGATTTTGGGACACGGCACCGGCGGCACCATCACGGCCATCAAGATGCGGCAGAAGCTGTCGGAGAAGGAGTGGGACATCACGGTCATCGACCAGGATTGGCAGCACCATTACCAACCGGGATGGCTCTTCATCCCCTTCGGTATCTACACCAGGGAGGACTGCGTCAAACCCAAGAGCAGATATGTCCCTCCCGGGGTCAACTTCGTGTTGGATGAGATTGTCGGCGTTGATCCGGAGAAAAAACAGGTCAAGACCAAGCAGTACACCTTCCCCTATGACTGGCTGGTAATAGCCAGCGGCTGCCGCATCATGCCCGGAGAGGTGGAGGGCATGGCCGGGGCAGGCTGGGGCCGGGAGATTCATAATTTTTACACCCCCGACGGGGCTGTGGCCCTGGGCGAGAAATTGAAATATTTCGACAAGGGGCGGGTAGTCCTCAATATCGCCGAACTGCCCTTCAAGTGCCCGGTGGCCCCCCTGGAATTCGTCTTCATGGCCGACTGGTTTTTTACCGTCAACGGGGTCAGGGATAATGTGGAAATTGAACTGGTGACGCCGCTCCCCGGCGCCTTTACCAAGCCCAAGGCCGCCGAGATCCTGGGCCAGATCTGCGCCGAAAAAAACATTAAGGTGACTCCCAATTTCCAGCTCTCCGCGGTGGACCCGGAGCGCCGGGTCATCACCTCCTATGACTGTCGGGAAGTGAACTACGACCTCCTGGTGGCCATCCCCCCCAACTTCGGGGCCCAGTACATCATCGACAGCGACATGGGCGACCCCATGGGCTACATGGATACCGACAACCACACCTTGAGGTCGAAAAAATTCGACAACGTCTATGTCATCGGCGACGCCGCCAACCTGCCAACCTCCAAGGCCGGCTCGGTGGCCCATTATGAGGCCGATGTGCTCACGGAGAACTTAAAACGGGAGATCGACGGCCACCCGCCCCGTCCGGACTACGACGGCCATTCCACCTGTTATGTGGTCACCGGGTTTGATAAGGGGTCGCTCCTGGACTTCAACTTTAAAATTGAGCCGCTGCCGGGCAAGTTCCCCTTCCCCGGGTTGGGTCCCTTCGACCTGCTGGGCGTCAGTTTCACCAATTACGTCGGCAAGATGATGTTCCGTTGGGTCTATTACAACCTGATGCTCAAGGGCAGCCACCTGCCCCTGGAATCCCAGTTCGTGCTGGCCGGCAAGGTACGGGGCATTCTCTCCCCGGACGTGGAGATACCGCTCAGACAAAGGAGTAGGACATGTCCGATCAAGACCTGATCCTGGAACGTCTGGCCAGAATTGAAGAGAAGCTGGACCGGGTAACGGCCCTGGAGAAGCGGTTGGACGCCTTTGCCGGTCCCTGGGACAGTCTGGCCGATCTGGGGCGAGATCTGAGCCTCCTGGTGCACCCCTCGGTCAAGCTGCTCACCGAGGAACTGGCCGAGGTGGAGACCAGCTTCCAAATGGAAGATATCCTGGCCATGGTGAAAAGGCTGATGCTCAGTTTCCGCCACCTGACCTGGGCCCTGGAGCAGTTGGAGAACCTCATCGACCTGTGGCAGGACCTGGAGCCCATGTTGAAAGTGGCCGTGCCCCATCTCATCGATAAGCTCGATGACCTGGAACAGAAGGGCATCTTCCGGATCAACAAGGCCATGGTCAGCATGTACGCCAAGATCGCCGAGAATTATACCGCCGAAGACATAGACGCCATCGGCGACGGCTTTGTCCGGATGCACGGCATCATCAGAAAATTGTCCGATCCCGCCATGATTGAGTTCCTGGAAAAGATGAGCGACCTGCCTTCCCAGATCAATCTGGCCGAAGCCAAACCCACCGGCCCGGTGGGGATGATGTTCAAAATGATGAACAAGGACTGCCGCCAGGGGCTGGGCGTGGCTGTGGAGCTGACGAAAGCATTGGGTAAGATAAAGCAGGGGGAGATTTAAAAAGGCGGTCAGTGTTCAGCAGTCAGCTGAAGACCTTGCTTATACATATCGATTATGATATTGTTTAACGAAATATGAATCGATAGAGGTAGTATGAAAGCGGTGACCGTTTCTCCTAAATATCAGGTGGTTATCCCCCGGGAAGTTCGGGAGGCTATGGGTATTAAACCGGGTGCCAGAGTGCAGGTTCTGCAATACGAGAACCGCATCGAACTTATCCCTTTGAGGGATCCTAAATCCTTGCGGGGATTCCTAAAGGGAATCGAGACTGATGTGCCTCGGGAAGAGGATCGATGCTGAACCTGGTGGATTCCTGCGGTTGGCTGGAGTATTTTGCAGATAGTCCAAAGGCTGATTTTTATGCCGCCGCCATAGAAGATACCGGCAACCTCCTGGTGCCGACCATTTGCCTGTTAGAGGTTTTCAAACGTATTCTCCAACAAAGAAGAGAAGATGCCGCATTGCAGGCAGCAGCCGTTATGCATCAGGGGATGGTTGTGCCGTTAACTCCTGAAATAGCTTTAAAGGCAGCTGGAATCGGTAATGAACTCAAACTGCCTCTGGCCGATAGCGTTATTTTGGCTACCGCACGCACTTATCAAGGTATCATCTGGACTCAAGACATTCATTTTAAAGATTTTGCTGGAGTCAGATATCTTGGCCCCAAATAAGCTTGTCTTTGCTGACAGCTGAAAGCCAAAAGGTCCTTAAAATCAATAAAGCTGAATCGCCTTAACAGAAAGAAAGAGCCCCAACATTATGTTATTGCTCAACCACCACATCCACCGTCTCATCGATCTGGCCCTGGAGGAAGACATCGGCCCCGGGGACATCACCACCCAAACCACCATCGATCCGGAGGTCATGGCTGAGGCCCATATCCAGGCCAAGCAGGACTTGATCGTGGCCGGCATCCCGGTGGCCCAGGCGGTTTTCGCCCACCTGGACGCGGAGGTCATCTTCGCTCCCCGGGTGGATGACGGCGAGGCGGTGAAGCCGGGAACGGTGCTGGCGGCAGTGGTAGGGCCGGCGGGACTGCTGCTGCTGGGCGAGCGGGTGGCCCTCAATTTTCTCATGCGATTGTCGGGCATCGCTACCTGGACGAGGGCGTTCGTGGATGCGGTCCATCCGCACAAAGCTTTAATCGTGGACACCCGCAAGACCACCCCGGGTTGGCGGGTGCTGGAAAAATACGCCGTCCGGGTTGGAGGCGGGGCCAATCACCGCTATGGACTTTTCGACGGCATCCTCATCAAGGACAACCATATCATGGTGGCGGGGGGCATAAGCGCCGCTGTCAGGCTGGCCAAACAGGGAGCGCCCCACACTCTGAAGATTGAAGTGGAAGTTTCGGATACAGCCGGCCTGGAGGAGGCCATCGCCGCCGGCGCCGACATCGTCATGCTGGACAACATGGATGAAGCCACTCTGGCCCGGGCCGTGCAGACTGCGGCCGGCCGGGTGGTTCTCGAGGCCTCGGGCGGCATGAACCTGGAGCGGGTGGGCCGGGTCGCCGCCACCGGTGTAGATCTCATCTCCGTGGGCGCCTTGACCCACAGCGCCCCGGCGGTGGATATAAACATGAAGATCATCAGGGCTGCGGTTTTAGAGCCTGAGCCAATGCCGACGAGCGCTTAGCGGCGCTTTCCACGGCGTTCATCACCAACCCGCGAAACCCACCCACTTCCAGGGCATGCAGACCGGCGATGGTGGTGCCGGCGGGCGAGGTCACCATGTCCTTCAGACTGCCGGGATGCTCCCGGGTTTCCAGGAAGAGGCCGGCTGCTCCCAGGATGGTCTGAGCCGCCAGCAGCAGGGCGGTCTGCCGGGGCAGGCCCATTTTGACGCCGCCGTCGGCCAGCGCCTCCAGGAAAAGAAAGACGTAGGCCGGGCCGCTGCCGCTCAGGCCGGTAACGGCATCCAGCAGTTTTTCCTCCACCACCACCGAGCGCCCCACCGCGTCAAAAAGATGGCAGACTACTTCCAGATCCTGGTCGTCAGCCCGGGGACCCTTGGCCACCGCGGCCATGCCGGCCTGGATCAGGGTGGGAGTGTTGGGCATGACCCGCACGAGCCGGGCCGCGGGCAGCATTTCGGACATCAGTTGCAAGGGAACGCCCGCGGCAATGGAGATGACCAGGCGGGAATCGTCTAAATAATTTTGCAACTCCGCCAAAACCTCTGTAATTACCTGCGGCTTTACCGCCAAGAGCACGATATCGGCCCGGGCCGCAACCTGCCGGTTGTCCGCCGCCTGCAGGCCGTATTCCCGGCAGAGTCTTTCCACTTTCTCAGTTTCGGGGTCGGCGATAACAAGTTCATCGGGCTTAACCAGTCCGGCTCTCAGCCAGCCTTTAATTAAGGCCGCGCCCATGTTGCCGACGCCGATTACGCCTATGGTGCGTCCAGCCAGCATAAGTTCTCCTCTTCGTTGTCAGGTGCAATTAGATTTGCCCCTTTCAGTTGCAGATCGTTTCGCCAATTTCGCCATCAATCTGTCCTGTCGCATTATTGTATCACTTTATGAATCAAATTTTTTAAAGCTGTTGTTGCTCCTGAGACATTATGCGGCAGATTATTTTAACCCAGCTTGTTGCGGTTGCGGCTGTTATTTTAAGATTTTTACTCCCGGCTTGACAATTTAAAAGTTTTTGCGGAGACATCAAATTTTGACATCTAAAATTAACTTTCCAAATATGCCGGAGCGTCTCACATTAAACTTGACGCGGTCTTGGCTTTTCAATTAAGATTTACCGGCAAGGTGAATATTTTTTGCCGTAATCGAACCCGGCAGGGTTCATCCACATCCTGATGAACTGGAATTCCCCTATGCCATTCGTTGTAGCCATCATCAATCAAAAAGGCGGCACCGGCAAAACCACCAGCACTATTAATTTAGGTGCTGGTTTGGCCTATCAGGGCTACCGCACTCTCTTGGTAGATATGGATCCCCAGGGACATACCAGTCTTGGTATCGGCATCGATCCGGATTCCTTCAACGAGTCGATGTCTGAAGTCATGACAGTTCCTCGAAAAGATATTGAGGATGTGGTCTTGGCTACTTATATTCGAGGTCTGTATGTGGCGCCCAGTCACATTACGCTGGCCCGGGCCGCAGAACTCTTATATTCCCGCATGTACCGCGAGACGATCCTGTATCAGGCCTTAAAGGACACGAATTATGACTATGTCCTGATCGACTGCCCGCCGGCTTTGGGAGTGTTGACAACAAATTCCTTGTATGTGGCAGAATTTATTGTCATTCCCTGCCAGATGTCCCGTTATTCCCTGGATGGACTTGCCGACCTGTTGACAACCATCGAAGAGGTGAAGAATATCTCTACTGAGGACCTGTTCCGGGGTGATTTTTTCCGCATTCTGTTAACCATGTATGATCGCCGTAATCGCATCACCAACGAATTTATTATGGAGCAATTAAAGCCATATCTGGAAAAAACTTTCGGCGCCATTATCATGAAAAACGAGGCGCTGAATCAGGCCCAGATATCTCAAAAGGCTATTTTTGATTACGATCACAGCAGTACCGGGGCGAGGGATTACTACCTTTTGGCCCAGGAATTCCTCAACATATGCCAAAAAAGAAAAAATTTGCCGGAAAAAAGACAAAGCTTGCAGAACATGCCTTAACCCACGTTTTGGAAAAGGAAATGGCTGACAATCCTGAAACTCTGGAAGGTCCTGCCTCGACTTTGGCTCAGGCAGTCCAGGCGTTGCGCCAGGATCAGTTGCATCTGGAAATACCGATGGCCAACGACCATCCCATCCCCACCCAGGAGCAACTGAAAATTGCCGATGCCTACCTGGTCTTTCTCCAGGAACTGTCAGACATGCGGGAACTCCTCCGGGCCCCTAACCTGCCAGCCCGGCCAAAAACAGGCGGGCAGAAGCCCTGGACTATGCCAAATACTGAAATTATCAAATATTCTCTTCAAGTTATCGGAAATACCCTTCAAGATCTGAAATTATTCATGGATGCTCAAGAAGCGACCTGAATAAAAATTCCATTAAAATTTATACCCAACCGGCATAATAATCAGGGGATCATGGGCCGGCGGCAGACCCAGGATCTGGCTGACCGCCGTATTGTCAAAAGCCCCCACAATCCCGGCCCCCAGACCCAAAGCTTCGGCTTGCAGGAAGATATTCTGAGCAACGTGGCCGGATTCCATGTGAGTATACATAATCCCTCTTTGGCCATACTTGACCTGGCAGCGCCGGTATTCCCCGGTAATGAGCAGCATCATCGGCGCCTCTGCCATCCAGGTCTGGGAGAGGCTGGCGCGTGCTACACCGGCACGCAGATCGCCGGCTCTTAGAAGTTTCAGGGATTGTTTTTCCGGGAGATAATGATAAACGCCGGCGGCTACGCCACTTACCTGACGGTCCCCTATTATAGCATAGATATCCAGGGGATAAAGCGCTCCGGCCGAAGGTGCCGACCTTAATCCCCGGGAATCGGTGACTCCATAGGCGGCCCAGAGCAATTGGGATAGTTGGTTTTGAGTAAGATTCTTATTGGCAAATCGCCTGATGGTGCGGCGATTTTTCATAGCCTGGGCCACCGAGATACTACCTTGAGAATGCGGTGCCGGCAGATTAATCAGGTCCTGGGCCTCAGCCTGACCGGTAGAGAACCAGGGACTTATCAGAAGCATGATAAGGGCTCCATACCAATAGAGTTGACTCACGTTAGGCCTCTGCTATTTATTTTGCATCATCAAATTGATTAATTATCACTTAACCGTTAATTCTATATTTTATTCATTAGAAAATCGGTGCGTTTTTTATAGTTATTAACTGCCACGTTTGTATTCTTTGGCGATATATCTGAAGTCAAATATTTTAACAGGGTTTCTGATAACAGGTTGCCTAAATGAGACCATGACATCAACCAGTTATAGCCGGGTAAATCATAATGAATTTCTGTTTGGCGTTGAGAGGCGATACCAGGGGCCCCCTGGCTGCCCCGGCTTTAGGTGCGATTTTTAATAGGTATTCCAGTCGGACCTAACGTATCTAAAGCCATGATAGCACAAAATTGCGGGCAGGCAATATTTGGGGCAAATTTTTCTCTAGTCGGTGCCCTAATCAGCAGGAAAAGCAGTTGATCGCCAAAGTGGAGGTTTGATGCCATTGGTCGGCCAAGCAGTAGAATTATGGTCAGCTTTCAAGTTACCAGCCGGCTACATTTATGCAACTTTGGCGGTACCTGTTAAGGTTAAATTTAAGCCCTCTGCAAAATGTCTGCCGACAATATGCTGCTGAGATTAATTTTTGTATATAACTTAAGGCTACCATCTGTTATTTTATGGTAAATCAGTCTCTGCAGCCGGCGACACAGATCATCCGGATAATTTAATAAAAATATAAAAGAAATATGATAAAAACCTTTCCGGCGCCTAAAAGCAGGTAAAGGGTTACTATGGGGGAAGGTTGAGGTTCATGACACCTGTCATTCACAACAAGGGTGGAGCAGCCAAGACCATTGTAAGGAGTTGTCCCGCTCATACCCTGGGTCTTGCCATGACCTGTCAGAAACAGCGTTAGCGGTTATGGCACTGCTGGTTTGTGAAACCTTTGCCAGTCTCATGGGGGAGTCCAGCTTTGCCGGACGGCCCGGTTTTTTTATTCGCCTGAGCGGCTGCAACCTCCGCTGTCGTTACTGCGACACCACCTATGCCTATGCCCAGGGTATTGAGCGCACCGTGGACGGCCTGGTAGCCGAGGCACGGGCGTCCGGTTTTGCCCTCGTCCTGGTTACCGGCGGCGAACCCCTGCTCCAGGAAGACTGCCTGCCGCTCCTTACGGCCCTGGTAGAGCGACAATTTACGGTACTGTTGGAAACCAACGGCTCTCGACCTCTGGGGGCAGTAGACTCCCGGGTGCACCGGATTATGGACCTCAAATGCCCCGGCAGCGGCATGCATAAGCATAATTATCTGAAAAATATGGAATATTTAACACCAGCCGACGAACTCAAGTTTGTCGTGGCCGACCGCCGGGATTTTGATTGGGCTTTGGAGACCATGGCGCCTTACAGGTCTTGGGAGCGGCACAATGTCCTCATTTCTCCGGCTTACGGCATATTGCCCCCCAGCAAGCTGGCCGCCTGGATTCTGGAGGTCAAGCTGCCTTTGCGACTTAACCTGCAACTGCATAAATATATCTGGCCGCCGGACGCCAGGGGGGTTTAGAGAGGAGAAGGTAGTTTAGCAGTGCTATGACTGGAAAAAAATTAGCAGTAATATTACTCAGCGGCGGGTTGGATAGTTGCGTCACTGCCGCGGTGGCGCGCCAGAATTATCAATTAGCCTTCTTTCACGGCAATTACGGCCAACGCACCGTCCATCGGGAATTGCGATCTTTTCGGGAGTTAGTAAAATTTTTTGAACCTCTTACTGCCTTTGAAGCTGAACTGAATTTTTTGGGGCACATCGGCGGCTCCAGCCTAACCGATACCCACCTGCCGGTGCCGGAAGATGCGGTCGAACCGCAGGGGCTGCCATCTACCTATGTGCCTTTCCGCAACACCATTATCATTGCCGCGGCCGTGGCCTGGGCCGAGGTTATCGGCGCCAGCGCCATTTTCGTCGGGGCCAATCTGATCGACAGTCCCGAATACCCCGATTGTCGCCCGGAGTATTACAAGGCTTATGAAAACGTTATTGAATTGGGGACCGGGCCGAACACGCACATCTCGCTCCAAACTCCTCTGATTCACCTGGACAAGGCCGGAATTATCCGTCTGGGCATTCAACTGGAGGCCCCCCTGGAACTGACCTGGTCCTGCTATCAGAATGAAAACCTGGCCTGCGGCCGCTGCTCATCCTGCCGTTTGCGCCTGAAGGGTTTTGGCCAAGTGGGTGTTAAAGATCGGATACCGTATGTCCAGCCTCAGGATTAGGGTACTATGCGCCTTGATAAGCTAATATATCCAGCCAAATTCGGCGCTAGCACATGATCTCTCACTTCTCCGGCCTGTTGCCCTCGCTGGCCATCTGCTCTGTTGCCCTTCTGGCCGGCTTTATCCAAGGCTTGTCCGGCTTCGGTTCGGTGCTCGTGGCCCTGCCGATGTTGGTTTTATTTCTTGATTTTGATCTGGCGGTGCCGTTGGTCAGCATCTGGGGCATGACCATCAACACTATTCTTTTGCTGCAATTGCGGGCGCATCTGCGCCTCAAAAATATTTTCCCCCTGACCCTGGCGGCCATCCCGGGAATTCCCCTGGGAGTTTATATTCTTAAAAATGCCAATACCGGTTTCTGGAAATACTCCTGGGAGTATTGTTATTGGTTTTTTCATTGTATTTTATCTGGTCTGGGGGAAAACGAGAAAATTATCAATGCAGTGGCTGTATGCCGCCGGCTTCTGTTCCGGTTTCCTGGGAGGCAGCCTGGCCATGAGCGGCCCGCCGGTTATCGTCTACACCGCCTTGCAGCCCTGGGACAAAGACGAAATGAAATCAACTCTGACCGGCTACTTTTTTCTTTCCGGCCTGATCATTATCGTCGCTCAGGCCATGAGCGGCCTGATGACCGCCGCAGTCTTCGCCGGCAGCTTGATTTCGATTCCTTTTATTATTTTGGGGGTCGTGTCTGGATCTATCAATTTATCGGCGTCTGGAGACGGATCACTACCGACAGGTAGTGGTGGGCATGATAACGCTGCTGGGACTGCTTACCGTGGTCAAGGCGTTGGGAGCGTATTAAGAAAGGCAGTTGATCGGGAATACCAATAAATAAAGATAGCTAACTTAACCCGCTGATATTCCAATTATTCGACCGGAAACAAAAAACAGCAAACCGAATTACGGTAACTCTTTCCTGCCGCCGATATAAAAGTAGGTAAAACCAAGATCCTTCAGCTTTTGGCAGGATTGTAAAGGTTGCGGCCGTCAAAAATGACCGGTTTTTTCAGGCGGGATTTAAGGCGGTCGAAGTCGGGGGTGCGAAACATGGTCCAATCGGTATGGATAATTAAGGCCTCGGCGCCATCGACAGCCTCGTACATATCTGCGGCATAGGTTATGTCCGGGTTGGAATTATGAAAAAATTTTCTGGTAGTACTGGTCGCTTGCGGGTCGTAGATCTTAAGATGCGCGCCTTTTTCCAGGAGGGCCGAGATGACGGTAAGTGCCGGAGCCTCCCTGACATCATCCGTCCACGGTTTGAAAGACAGTCCCCAAACCCCTAATACCCGGCCCTGTAAATCATTTCCGAAGTAACTGCTGATCATCTTAATAAAGAGCCGGCGTTGCTCCTGATTAATTGCTTCGGCGGCTTCCAGCAGCCTTGGCTGGTAGTCCATGGATTTGGCCGTCTGAATAAGGCCGCGTATGCCCTGGGAAAAGCGGACACCGCCATACCCCAGCCCCGGAAAAAGAAACAGGTTGCCGATGCGGGAATCGGAGCCGAGACCTCGGCGGATGAGATTGATATCAGCCCCAATACCGGCGCAGATGTTGGCCAGCTCATTGATAAAAGAGATTTTGGTGGCCAAAAAGGCGTTGGCGGCAAATTTTATAAGTTCGGCCGAGACCACGTCCATAATAATAATAGGTCGATTAGTCCGGACAAAGGGGGCGTACAGTTCTTTCATCAACTCCGCTACTTCGTCATTATCGCAACCGATGACAATACGGTCCGGCTTCATAAAATCATCAATGGCCGTTCCCTGTTTGACAAATTCCGGGTCGGAGACAATATCAAAGGCATGATTGGCGCCTCTTTTGGCCAATTCACCGCTGATGGCCTGGCGTATTCGGGCGGCAGTCCCTACCGGGACATTGGATTTGTTGACGATGACTTTATAGCCGTTGAGGTGGCGCCCGATATCCCGGGCCACCTCCAGATGGGCTGCCAGATCGGACTCTTCGTCCGATTCCGGCCCCTGACTTAAAGCAATGTAGATAATCTGGCCTGCTTCAACGGCTTTAGGCAGATCGGTGCTAAAAAAGAGCCTTTTACCCATACAATTGCGGCGGATCATGTCTTCCAGGCCCGGTTCGTAAACTTGAAGACGATAGTGATCCAAATCATCAATTTTCTTTTCATCGCTATCGACACATATCACTTCATTACCCATTTCAGCAAAACAGGCGGCTGTTACGAGACCGATATAACCTGCTCCGATAATGGTTAATTTCATAGCACCTCAAGTTTTTTAAGAGTGAAGAGAGAAAAGCAAAAAATAATGAGACTACAAGCGGGGACCTTTGGGGACCCAGTCTATGGAAATTAGCTGGAGCTCTCCATTTTCCAGGACGTCCACTGTTTTTCCCGACAATTTACTTTCACCCGGTTCATATAATTCCGGGGTAATAGTGCCGCCGATAATAATACATGCATCGATGACCGATCCCTGACGGATTTCATGCCGGTCCACCAGTTTCCGTTCCCGTATCGAAATTTTCTCTCCGGTTTTAGTAAAAAAGGCATATCGCTTCCAGAGAACCGCATTACTTATCCGGACATCTTTTTCTATGGTCCAGCCATCACCGATAACCGCATACGGTCCGATTCGGGAGCCGGGCTCAATGATGCATTCGTGACCGATTACTACCGGGGGGATAATGGTAACTTCATTCAGGTTGATGACGACATTGCTGCCCAAATAGCCCCAGGGCAGTTTTTGGTAGGGTAAACTTACGCCAATATGTCCATCCAGAATGGATTTATTGATGGAGAGGTAATCCCGCTTCCGGCCGACGTCGAACCATAAGCCATCATACCGCACGCCCCAGAGAGGGTAATCCGCAGGTAACTTGACATAATCAAGCTTTCCCAGCATGGCCGGGAAGACATGCTGGCCAAAATCGTAAAACGGCTCCCGGATATCTTTGGTTGCCGCGGTTCGCAAGGGATCGAGCTGCTTCAGGAGATCCATCTCGATAATATACACTGAGGCATTATTAAGGTTCGAAGGGGAGTCGGGATCTTTTTCGATGAAATCAATGATCGGCCCGGATTCCGAAATAAGACCGTCAAGCCGTTCAGTGGGACCTAACTGCACGGTTCCGAAGTCCTGGCGCCGCTCCCAGGGTATGGGAGAAAGCAGCATGGTTAACGCGGCACCCTGGCGCCGGTGGATTTCATAAAGCTGCTGCAGCAATTCCGAGCCGAAATTGGTGACAATGTCGCCGCTGGGAGCGATGACAGTTGAGCCCTGGAAAGGTTCCAAGATCAACTTTCCCTTCCTTCGGCAGCACCAATTTTGCCGAATTGCCCAGCGCCTGTTTACAAATGCCGCCTAACGTGCCGCTGGGCTCTTTTTCCTCAACATAGGTTATATCGGCGCCGAATAACAGTCCGTCCTTAAAATAAGATTTTATCGTATCTTTGAGGACGCAGAGGTTCATGGAGATATTGGTGATGCCGGCCTCCACCGCCCTTCTGACCCAGACTTCGGCCATGGGGACGACGCCGCCCAAAGGGAACATGGGCTTGGGAAGATGATGCTGGGGGATTGGGTCCATGCGGCTTCCCAGGCCGGCGGCCAGGATAGTAAGTTTAAGTTTATCCTGCACCTTTTGCTGATAGGCCCAGGTATTTTTGAGAATATTACTCAATTCAACAGGCATAGTTGACCTTCTTTAAAAAATTACCACCGGTTAGTATCAAGCCGATTAATTTTTTGTTACCCTGGAAGGGAGAACTTCCAGGAACGAAGGCGATATCCCATTCATTGCCTGATTTAATTTCTTATCAAAGGGTTTGCCGATATAATAGTATTTGATGTGGTGTTCTGCCATGCTGGCGGGATCAAAGATGTTGCGGCCGTCAAAAACCAGCGGTTCGGCCATTAAGGATTTGAGCCGGCCGGGTTCGAATTGACGGAAAATATCCCATTCAGTATTAACCACCAGGGCTTCGGCCTCAACCAGGGCCTCTTCCGGGGACGAAGCATAGATAATGCGGTCCGGATAAGGATATTCCCGGAAAAATTTTTTCACCTCATCCATGGCCACCGGGTCATAGACCTGCAAAACCGCCCCCATATCCAACAGGCGCTCCATTACCGTTAAAGCCGGGGCCTCTCTGATATCATCGGTATTGGGCTTGAAAGCCAATCCCCACAGGGCAAACTTCCTGCCATCCAACTGGTTATCGAAATATTGGCAGATGGTGTAGATAAAACGATGGCGTTGGGCCTGATTGACAATGTGAGTGGCGTCCAGAATACTGAAATTATATCCCATGGTCTTGCCCATATAAATCAGGGCCTTGACATCTTTGGGAAAACACGAGCCGCCATAACCGAGGCCGGGGAAAAGAAAACGATCGCCAATTCGGCTGTCCGAACCGATGCCCAGGCGGACATTGTTGACATTAGCGCCGGTAAGTGTGCATAAGTTAGCAATTTCATTCATGAAAGTTATTTTTGTGGCCAAAAAGGCATTGGCGGCATATTTGGTCATTTCCGCCGAGGCTACTTCCATAAAATACAATGGATAATTTCTATCGGTCCAGTGACGGTAAACTTCCGCCATCAACTCTCTGGCCTTATCGCTCTCAACACCCACGACAGTGCGATCCGGCTCCATGAGATCGCCGATGGCCGAACCTTCCCGCAAAAATTCCGGATTGGAAACCACATCGAAATCCAGGTTAAGTCCGCGTTGGGTCAATTCTTTGGTAATGATCTGGCGAACCCTGACCGCAGTTCCCACGGGGACGGTGGATTTATCCACGACGATTTTATATTCCCGCATGGTGCGGCCGATACCCTTGGCCACCTCATAGACATAATGCAGATCTGCCGAGCCGTCATCCCGGCTGGGGGTGCCCACACAGACAAAGATGATCCGGCTTTTCTCCACCGCCTCCTGGAGATCGGTGGTAAAGGAGAGTCTGCCATTTTCAACATTGCGTTTTACATAATCATCCAGGCCAGGTTCGTAAATGGGAATGATACCCTGACGCAACCCCTGGATCTTTTGCGGATCCACATCCATACAGATAACGTTATGACCGGCTTCTGCAAAACACGCCCCGGAAACCAAACCCACATAGCCGACCCCAATCATTGCCAGGTGCATGAGATAACTCCTAGTAAGAGATAAATGATTAGCAAGATGTTAAGATTCATGAAGTTTTAAGGCAGGCATGAATCAACATCAGCTAAAAATTGTCGTGACAAATTGTCATAATTTTGAAAATTGTATTTATTAATTGATATTTTGTCAACAGATTCCGCAAAAAAAAACCGGAGCACCGGTTTTCCTGATTCTCTATTTTATATTTTATAACATACTTAAAATATTAAATAAATAGGTTAAATTTCGCCGATTAGCTCTCCCGCCTGTCCGATCACCCCACCCAAGTCACGCCGGGAGGTTTTCAATTCATAGGCGTAGACCTTGGTGCCCTGGCGGCGCAGGTGTTCAAGTGCTTCAGTTAACTCTAAAGGCCGACTGCCTTTTTCCTTTAACTTTTCCAGGGTTTGAAATATCTTAGGAGAAAGAAAGTATCTACCCACAATGGACCTGGAAGTTTCGGCGACACTGATGGGATGGTCCGGTTCCGGTTTTTCCATGAGCTCTTCCACCACAAAAACTCTTGAATTCACCTCATTCGCCCCCAGGCGCACCACCCCTCCCTGAGGTAGTCTCGATTTCGGCACCGGTTCCACCGCAATCAGGGGTTTGTGATTAATTTGTTTAAAAGCGAGGCTCATGTGCTGCAGTTCTCTTGGCATCGTCCGGGAGTGGCGCCGGGCCAGCATCTCGTCCGGCAGCAGGACCAGAAACGGGTCCTGACCCACCCAGGCGGCGGCTTGCAGCACCGCATCACCCAATCCCAGAGGGGTGGACTGCACACAGAAATCCACTGAAAAACGTGGTGCCACCGCCAGATCCAGAGCCGTTTGCAACGGTCGATATAAGGCTTCCTCGGTTCCGGGGGCGAGAATCAGCATAAAACGGAAAACGCCGGCCGAGGCCGCTTCGGCCATCATCTGCAATAACAGGTGCTGCATAATGTGTGAGGCCAGGAAGCGGTGCTGCCCGCCGGCCGCTGGGATAATGGCCTGATGCACGGGCGCTTCCAGAAAATCAGCCACTAAGTTCAGAGTGGAAGTAACAATTTCAGCCGCTTGCTGCCGCTGGGTTTTCGAAATAGACAGGTTCTGCAGGAGTCGGCGAATACTGGTCTCGTCCAGGCCGCTGTCTTCCAATTGCTGCCATAAGGAAATTGCGTCCGGACTGGATTTCGCTGATTGATCTTTTTTCCCCGGTTTTTTGGGCGCCTGAGTCATCTGAGCACTCAGTCCGGCTAACAAGGGCATTGGCGCCAAGTCAGAGGCCATAAACCAGGCATCCAGTTCCGCACCTTTGATTCCCAGGGCCGAGGCCAATTTCAGCAGGGTAGCTCGCCGCGGGCGGCGTTCGCCGCTTTCCAGTCGATTGATATAACTGACGTCCAGCCCGACTTTTTGGGCCAATGCCCGTTGGCTGATACCGGCTGCTTCCCGGGATTGTCGGATCAACTGACCGAAATGATACGCTGGTGTTTTATTCATATTTTTACAAGAATAAAGCCGTTAAAATAAAATCGGCATTTAGTTCTATGATTTTATATCAAAAAATTTTTTTATTCCCAATTAATGTTATTCTTGCATATTCTATATAATAAAGGCAGCAAAGATATTCGAATTCACTGCCGCAGTCAATTACCGTAAACGCTGTAACAGCAAGTAGGGGTATTGCCGACAGATTAAAGAATTTTTTGCTATTCAGGTAAGATTCAAGAAGAGCGCCATTCTGAAAATTTTACCAAAACAGGTCACGGTGCGCCGTGCCCCAAAAAATGCTCATGTACCTGCGATTGACTCCTCATCTGGTGATCTGTTCCCCCTGGCATCCCTGCTGGCCGCGTCCGGGCCGGAAAATAGTGAGAATCTCTTACTCCCGGACTTTTTCCATAAACCATCCTTCTACCAGGCTGTGCCTGGAGCTTCTTAATCCGGCTTGTCAGGAGAGAAATTTTTCATCTCTGTTGGATGTCGGCTGCGGCTCCGGCATCCTCGCTCTGGCGGGGGCAATGTTGGGAGTGACTTTCAGTGTGGGGTGTGATCCGTCACCGTCTGCCGTCCAGGTTTCCCGGGATAACGCCCGGCGTCTCCACCTGGAGGAGCAGACTGCCTGGATACAGGGTTCCACCGAGGCTTTGCGCCCCCCCTTTCATCTCATCGTGGCCAATTTGCCTTTTGCTATTCAAGTGGCAAAAATTGCTGAGCTGGTAAGATTATCTCATCGTCGAGGCGGCATCATCCTTTCCGGGTTCAGGGATACACAGGAAAGGGAGATAATTGACAGGTATAGCTCCTGCGGCTGGCGGTTACAGCGCCGCTTAACCAGAGATCAATGGGAGTTGGAAGTACCGGTTGAAAAAAGTTATACCTGGGTGGGTTTATATTTTTGTCATGCAGGTTGAGATTCGCCCGGTTTTAGACCGGACAGATGAAGAAAATCCAGGACACTTAATTCCTGCCACTCTGAGGCCGGCTGCTCCACCAACTGGCCCACCAGATTTGAAAAATGATTATTGCCGGCGATGAGGGAATGGAAGTTTTTTTGGCGTCCATGCCTCAGGCAGGCCAGGGCATCTTTTATCCGGATCTGCTCGAGAGGCCGGCTGGGCATAAACCTGGGAATATTCTGAACTCCGTCGGCAGCAACTTGAATCACCAGGCCGCATTGTTGCAACGCTGCCAAAATGTTGATTGCCAGACTTTCCTGATTATTGAATATCTGGGCCACTTCTTTGAGCGACAGGGGGGCGCCGCCCTTATAAAACTGTTCTGAGATACTGAGGAGTGCCATCAGAGCCAGATACTCGTCATCGAACCCGTGATCATCAGGCCCTTTAAAATCGAATTGACTCCGGACGCTGGTCAAGTTTTGATGGATATAGGCGATTTCCGCACCATAGAGGACGATCAGCCAACTCCAGAACATCCAGATAATTAAGAACAGAATCTGATAAAGCGCTCCATAGATGGCATTGTAATAGGGTGCGGTAGATTGGAACCACTGGAAAAGCCACTGGGCGACCTGCCAGATGGTGCCTCCGATTAACCCTCCCAATATTGCTGAAATCAGGTGGACACGCGTATTGGGCATCACGAGATAACTGAACGTGAATCCAAACCAGATTATTCCTAAGGAGAATAAAAAATTATACGCGGAGAAAAAAGTCTCCGGCAGAAAAGATCTAATGTATTTTTGGATTTCCGGATGACTCTGAAATATCGTGGTGAAAGATATGGCAACCGCCATGAGAATGGGAAAAAGGAGAAAAATACTGAGATAGTCGCTTAATTTACGCCACCAGGGGCGCGCCCGGGAAATTTTCCAGATGTGATTAAAAGCCTGCTCTATGTTAGTCATCAGGATCATCAGGGCCACCAGCAACCAGATAAGACCAAAGACGCCCAAGTGAAGCCACATTCGTGGACTCCACATAACTTATTATCTGACGGGCAAAATCTTGAGAACCGCCGGCCAGTTGCGGCAATAAGTGCGCTGCCAGAGGCCGCTGCAGACCGAATCCCTTAAAGATGGCGAACAGGAGAGCCAACATTGGAATAATCGCCAGAACACTGGCATACGCCAACGCCGAAGTCCGCAATAACGCCCCTTTGAAAAAGAGATCCTTCCAGGCGAGAATGAGAATTTGCAGGCTTGTATAACACCAGGGGATTATCCGGCCGGGGGGATTTGACTGCCAGATAGTTTCTCGAAAAAACCGCCGCCAGACCGGGAAGGGGTTGATCATGTCAAAATCCATTACTAGTTAGACCAAATTTTTTTCATACATTCTGATCGATTATTCTTCCCAGCTTTTTTTTGATAGCCTCGAGTGGCGGCAGTTCGGGCATAGTTACCAGAGCACAGGAGCTTAAAAACTTTTTCCGCAGCCTCATCTTCGCGGCCATGGCCTCCCGGTCAATGGCGGTAAGGCTGCTTTCCATGGCCATCTGGTCCCCATCCATAGAATCTACCTGGGCAGAAATTAAATTATAATCGAAATTTTGATTAAATTTTTCCACATCTTCATTATAAAGTTCGCAATGCGCTGCCACCTGCTGCTGTTTTTTCCTCAGGACCTGGGAGACTTTTTGTAAGTCCTGATAGAGATCGTAAATTTGATTCTTTAACCGTCCCCTGGCCGTCCAGCCATGCGAACTATATTTATCCAGGACGGCCTGCTTCTCTGTCTGGGAAACCTGGGCGCACTCCCGGGCGTAGGGACGCTCAGATACCCCCCAGAGCTGGAGTATCGCAGACATGGCAGCATTTGTAGGGATTAGCTGATAGAAAGCAGCAAAGAGCGGTAAGGCTTGCTTAACTTCTTTTTCATGTTCTTCTTCTTTTTTAGCCAACAGTTCCAGATCTTCTTCCAGATATGTTCGCTCGGCAAAGTAATTATCGACGATTTCTTTTTTAATATGCATTTTTAGCATATTTAAGGCGTGATCAAAGTCAGCCATGTGGGCCCCCACTCGGAGTAGATGCTTTCTCAGTCCGGCTCGGGAAATTTTTTTACGGAACCGGGTTCGACTGTTTGATTCTCCAATATTTCGGAATTATGCCAATCTTCATCAAATAATTCTATCGGCGGCGATGGGTCTTCAATTAAATCCAACGATTGCTCCAGGGCAATTTGGTTCACCGGGACTTCAACCTCTTGACCGTCCCGCATTTCCACAACTATGGTCTGATTGATTATGTTTTGCCGGATGATTTTCCCCTCGCCTTCAGGCAGAGAGATCATTTTACCAACTTTCGGCAATCCTGCCTTCAAATCCATATACGTCTGAAATTCATAGGTTAAACAGCACATCAAACGCCCGCAACAGCCGGAGATCTTGCTGGGATTCAAACTGAGATTCTGTTCCTTGGCCATTCGGACTGATACCGGGGCAAAATCCTGCAAAAACGAAGAACAGCAGAAAGGACGACCACAGTTTCCTAAACCGCCGATCATTTTAGCCTGATGACGGACCCCGATCTGCCGCAACTCAATGCGGGTGCGGAACTGCTGCACCAGATCGCGCACAAGTTCTCTAAAATCCACTCTTTTGGCCGCGGTAAAATAAAATACCATCTTACTGGCGTCAAAGAGGCTTTCCACCCGGACCAGATGCATGGGCAAATGCCGCTTTTGAATACACTCCTGGCAGAAGGTGAAAGCTTCTGCTTCCTTTTTCTCCAGGAGTTTGGCCTGTTCAGTGTCTTCCTGGGTGGCCAGACGATAGACCGGTTTTAAGGGATGTACCATCAGTTTGGGACTACGGGGTTGGGGAGGACTGACCACTGTAGCGAAGGCTACTCCCTGTTCAGTTTCAACAATAACGCGATCACCCTGAGAGAGGACAAAATGGCCTGAATCAAAGTTATATACCTTCCCATGCGGACTAAAACGTACTCGCACAATTTTGCTCATATCTCTTAATTCTCTATTTATCTTAATTGATAATAGTAATAATTTATCGGGCAGAAAAATTATCTAGACAAATTTTTCGGTGGTCCTTTTCCCGACCAAGGTAACGAAAAGTTATTGAGAGCTAATTCACTATTTAAATTTGCCCGCATCTGCCGTTGTAACCTGCTCAAGGCGTCCAATCGTTCCAGGATTATGGCACTGGAAAGATTCATCGCCTGACTTTGCAGGGCGGCCAGACGGTCCTGGTTGATAATCTGCCCAGGAGCAGCCTGATAAGTCAGTGCCAGCAGGTCTCGATACCACAATCGCGCTAAAACAATAAAACCCTCCAAGCCGGCGCCGGCCTTGGCTTTCTGAGCGGCCCATTTCAGAATTTCTCCGGTGGATCCTTTTTGCAATACTCCCAGTTCATTGATAATTTGATCACGCCTGGCCAGTAAATCAGCTATATCCTCGCCTAAGGCCAGACCGAGAGAGCCATAATGAATAGCCGCCACTAAAGATGCCTGTTCAGGACTTAGCCCCTGACGATTCTGTAATTCTGCCATTAAAATTGTTTGCGGCACAGCACCGAAACTCAGACGGCGGCAGCGTGAAACTATGGTTGGCAGTAAATCTCGATCGCCAATGGCGGTGAGAATAAAAAGGTTGCCCTCCGGAGGTTCTTCCAGTGTTTTTAAAAAGGCATTGGCTGCGGCCTCATTCAGAGTCTCCGCAGGTTTCAGCAGCACCACCCGCCAATTTCCCGCCAGAGGAGAAAATCCCACCTGCCGCCGCAATTCCCGGATCTGATCGATTTTTATCTGAGGTTGGGCCGACTCGCTTTTTTCAGGGCTTATACGCCAAAAATCAGGATGGTTCCCTAAAGCATATAAACGACAGGATCGGCATTGGCCGCAGGCATCCTGGTCCGGTTGACGATTTTCACAATTGAGGGCTTGGGCCAGGGCCAGGGCGGTACTTTCTTTGCCCACCCCCTCGCTGCCGAGAAAGAGGAGGGCATGAGGTATCTGATTACTCCGCAGGGATTGCCGCAGAAAACCGACGACCCGATCCTGCCCTAATATATCTCTCAAAAACATGCCAATAATCTTAAATAATATTTTTGTCTTATTACGTTAGCTTAAGCCGATGTTTCTTTTCCCAAATTTGACATCTGCAACCGAAAACTGAAAACCGAAAACTGAATTTTCCTATTCCCATTCAATGGTGCTGGGCGGTTTGGAAGAAATATCATAAACCACCCGGTTGACCCCCTTTACCTCATTAATAATGCGGTTGGCCAGGAGGGCCAGAAAATCATGGGGGAGCCTGGTCCAGTCGGCCGTCATGGCGTCGGTGGAATCTACGACCCTCAGAGCAATGACATTTTCATAGGTACGCTCATCACCCATAACGCCTACGGTTTTGACCGGCAGCAGCACTGCGAACGCCTGCCAGACCTTGCTGTAAAAGCCCTGGGTTTTCATTTCCTCGAGCACGATGGCATCGGCCTCTCGCAGAATCGCCAATCGTCCGGGGGTCACCTCACCCAGTATGCGAATAGCCAGGCCCGGGCCTGGAAAAGGATGCCGCCAGATCATTTCTTCGGGCAGCCCCAATTCCTTCCCCACCTCTCGAACTTCATCTTTAAATAATTCCCGCAGCGGTTCGATCAACTCCAGGGGCATGATTTCCGGCAGACCGCCGACATTGTGGTGGGTCTTAATGGTAGCTGAAGGTCCCTTAAAAGAAACACTTTCGATGACGTCGGGATAAAGGGTTCCCTGGGCCAGATATTTTACCTGGCCCAATTTATTGGCTTCCTCGGCAAACACCCTGATAAATTCCCGGCCGATACGGCGGCGCTTTTCCTCCGGGTCAATAATACCGGCCAATAATTTTAAAAAGCTGTCACTGGCATCCACGTAAACCAGGTTCAGGTGATAATGTTCCCGGAAAAGTTGCACCACTTTTTCAGCTTCCCCTTGCCGCAGCACGCCGTTATTGACAAAGATGCAGGTGAGTTTATCGCCGATGGCATGGTGCAATAAAACGGCCGTTACCGAAGAGTCCACCCCCCCGGATAAGGCGCAAATAACCAGGTCATCGCCGACTTTCTCTTTCAGAGACTGAGTCGTGGCCTCCACGAAAGATTGCATGGTCCAGAGCGGCTGCAATTTGCAGATGGTGAATAAAAAATTAGCTAAAACTTTACTGCCGTGAGGTGTATGCTTCACTTCCGGATGAAATTGCACCCCATAAATGCCTCGGCGCCGATCCACAACCGCCCCGGCCGGACAGCGATCAGACGAGCCGATAATTTCCAGTCCCGGCGCCAACTCATCCACGTGATCCCCATGGCTCATCCATACCAGTTCTTCGGTCGCCAAACCGGCAAAGAGGTCCTGGTGATCGGCAATAGTGAAATGTTTGCGGCCGTACTCCCGGGAGGCGGCCGGCGAGACTTTGCCGCCCAATATGTGGTTTATGAGCTGTAAACCGTAGCAGATACCCAGGACGGGGACGCCTAATTCCAGAACTTCCCGTCCCACCAGAGGTGCATCCGTTTCATACACGCTGCGCGGGCCACCCGACAGAACTATCCCCCGGGGAGCAAAGTTTCGAATCTGCTCCAGGGGCATCAGGTATGGGTGGATCTCACAATAAACATGCAGTTCCCGGATTCTCCGGGCAATAAGCTGCGTGTATTGTGAACCAAAATCCAGTATAAGCACCTTCTGGCGATGCGGATCAATCAATGGTATCGTCACCTTTGCAAAAATATTTGCCGGTTCATCCGGCGGACTAACGCCATAAAAAGATCACCGGCTTAATTTAAAAAATTCTTGATAATTCTAATATCTTAACGTTAAATCTCACGAGCGGAAAGTAAAATCTTTTAAAGACCGAGGGGGGTGATAAATTTTTTCTCCAGGACCTCGGCTGTTTGTTCATCGGCAGCCCCTGCCAATTCTTCCCATACTTCGTCCAATGCCGTTGCGGTCCGGCGTAAACGTTCTAAAGCAGTTTGCCGGGCCTGCTCAATGACACACCAATCTCTGGTCCTCTGCAGTTCCCAAAAAGCCGGTTCCAGCTCAGGAATCAGATAAGGATAGAAACCGGGCCGCCAGGCCAGTAAGAGGGCCAATTCCGGCAAGTCCCGCTTGGCTATAATATAGGCCAGTCGGCCCCAGTCATTCAAATCTGCCAGGGCGTCCTTAACCGCCCGGACCCAGCGTTCAATCCGGGAATGGGGAAACCGCGCAATAAGACTGGGCATAGTTTCCTGCAGGGCGGGTTCCAGGGCTTCCCCGATCTCATGGTGAATTATGGCTTCCCCGGCAGATGCCAGAAGGTTTTTAAACTGTTCTGCGTACGTCCCGGGTTGGCTCAATAACCCGACCTGATCGATACCTTTGGCCGCCAGAGCGATTTTCAAAAATATATTTTTCTGCTTGGTGGGATCGGACAGATTATCCCAAAGATAAAAAGCCAGCGGTTCGGTCCGCAGGTAGATGAACTGACCCTGGCGCAGGGCCGGGGCCGCATCCAAATCCCGGGCTAATTCCGGACCCAATATCAGGACCGTCAACTCCCGGTGTTTTTTGGTCTCCCATAACTCCCCCAAAAAACACATAGGCGCCAGCCCGTGGGTAAAGCCGGCGCCGTAGGCCAGTCCTTCGTGTCCCAGCAGCATGTTGAGGTCCGCAACCGCATAAGGGGTCCACCTGCCGTCCTTGCCAGCTCAAATCTCCTGCAACCCCGTCTCTTCCAGATCAGTCCACGCTTCTTCCTGGACCTCGATCCAGTCCAATACGGCCTTCGGGATCGCCTTCCTGCCAGGGTAAAAGACCCTGTTCCCATTTATAAAGCTGGCGCAATCGTAACAGCATGCCGCATAAAGAATAATAGCCGACCTGTCCGGCGGCGGCGATGCGGCAATTAGCCTGCACCTGTTGAATAAATCCATTCATTTTGATTTTTTCTCGTTTCCCGGTGGTGCATTTGACTTTTAGGAATATAATATCTATTTACTAGAGAAAAAATTAACCATTGTTAGACTGCCATGCAACACGGCTAGTGTAAGCAGGCATTCAGGAAGGTCCATATTTGCCCGGGAAAACAATACTATTGCCATAAATGGATTCTCAGGTGCGGTTGGCTTTACTTTGCCGGCAACCGTTGCCTGGCCAATTTTTAAAAATTATTCAGATCGTCTACAAAGGGTAAGCAAAATGCGGGAATTATTTGAACCCCGATCCGTCGTTCTGGTGGGTGTTTCCCGGCAGACCGGAGTTGGCGCCTATAATGGCCTGGAAATGCTGTTGCGCTATGGTTATCAGGGAAGGATTTACGTAGTTCATCCAAAAGCTGAAGAAATCCTGGGTCAGAAGGTATATCCCCGGGTTCGGGATCTGCCTGAGGTTCCGGAATTGGCGGTTATTGCCGTGGGCCGGGATCTGGTTCCGGAGGTGGCGGAGGAATGTTTTGCCAAAGGGATCCGTTGGGTTGTCATTATTACCCAGGGATTTGCCGACGCCGATACTCAGGGGAAAAAATTGCAGGCCAGATTAGTGGCCGCCGCCCGTCAATACCAGGCTCGCATTATCGGTCCCAATACCATGGGCGTCTTAAATGCCTTTACCTGTTTTTCCACCGCCTTCGTCGATCTTGTCTGTCCTGCCGATCCGCCCCCGGTGTCTCTGGTGGCTCAAAGCGGCGCCCCCCAGGTGGGGGCCGAATCTTTCACCGGACCTTTGGGTAAGGCGGTGGATTTGGGCAACGCCGCGGATGTGGGATTTGCGGAAGTCCTGGAATATTTTGCCCAGGATCCCCAAACTAAGGTGATTGCCCTGCACATTGAAGGTTTAATCAACGGTCGAGCTTTTCTTGACACCGCAGCCAGGGTCAACCGCCGCAAGCCCCTGGTCATTTTTAAAACCGGGACCAGTCAGGCCGGCGCCAAAGCCGCGCTTTCCCATACCGGTTCCATGGTCGGACAAGACCAGATTTTTACCGCCGCCTGTGCCAGAGCCGGCCTTACCCGGATCCAGAGCGCTGCGGATCTGAAAGATACTATTCAGGCTTTTCATAAATTGCCTCCCATGCGGGGCCCCCGGGTAGGGATAGCTACTCCCAGCGGCGCCCTGGGCATTATTGCCCTGGACGCCTTGAGCCATGAAGGTCTGGTCCCGGGCCCCCTGCCGGAAAGTATTCTGCAGGTGGTGGAGCCCCAGGGGCCGTACTGGCATACGCTGCATAATCCGGTGGATTTATGGCCCATCGGCATGCTAACCGGAGATTTCCTCAAGATTGTCGGCCAAACTCTGACCGGCTTTCTAGCCGACCCCGACATCGATGGAGTTTTGTGCATGCTGCCGGCTCTCGGTTCGCCATTGCACCGGAATGTTATAGCCACCCCCGGGTTCTTTGCCGATCTGCACCTTAAGAGCGTATGACAAACCTGTGGTAGTGGCTATGTACGGCAATGCCCGGGACCGGATCATGGAGGAATTAAGGCCGGTGCCGGGCATTGCCTGCTATTGCTCAGTGGAACAGGCCGCCCATGCTCTCGGACAGCTTTACCGTCATCACCAGGCCCTCTCTCGTCCCCTGGAATCCTGGGAGGGTTGGGAACCGACTGCCGATCCCGCCTCTCCGGCCACGAGGACCATGCTGGGTCAGGAGGCTCTGGAATTTCTGGCAGATCATGAAATTCCCAGCGTCACTGGACAGTTGACGCACACTCTAGATGAGGCGATTGCTGCGGCCGCGGCCTTTGAGTACCCGGTAGTGTTGAAAGTTATTTCTGCCGCTTATATTCACAAAGCCGATCAGGGCGGAGTCATCTTAAACCTGAAAAATGAGGACGAATTAACGGCCGCTTTTAGCCGCTTGCAGACCCTTTTGGACCCTGTTCCCCATGATGCCCATACCGGCATATTGGTTCAAAAGCAAATCCAGGGTCGGGAACTTTTGTTGGGCCTGAAACAGGATCCCACGTTCGGCCCGATAATTGTCTGCGGCTACGGCGGCACCCTCACCGAGCTCTGGCAGGATACGGCCCAGACCTTGGCGCCTCTCAGTCCGGCCCAGGCTCATGACCTTTTGGCGTCCCTCCGGTCTTTCCCCCTGCTCACCGGCTACCGGGGCGAACCGGCGGTGGATCTCCAGGCCGTGGTCCGGGTCATGGTCAATCTCGCCAACCTGGCAGTGACCCAGCCGCAGCTTCAGGAGTTGGATATCAATCCTCTCATTGCCACACCCGGGGGTTGCCGGGCCGTGGACGCCAGACTGATTTGGAGATAAGGACCGTATACAGCTAAAATAATCGCCTGCCGGCAAGATTGGCAAATCAGGCCGTCAAGCAATGAGCCCATGGCTGCAATGAGAAAATAATTTACCAGAAATGGCGCAACAGGACTTCGCCAATGATATAAGGTTCCGCACGCCTAGCTCAGTAAATTTTCAGAATATTCTAAGGATCTTCTATGCACTGCCGATTTCATCCCGACCGGGAAGCTCGCATCCATTGCCAGAAAATGGATTATTATTACTGTCAGGAATGTTTAGACAACTGCCAGGCCTGTACCGACCCGTGCATTTATTGTAAATTTCGCCAAGGCTGCGTCATCTGGGAACTCTGCCGCAAGGAAGCCAAGAAACGATGTCAGGAACAACGGGAGTCGGAATCTTCCTGACAGGCCTTTTTTCTTTCCTTTCCGGCGCTTTTATCGCACAATAATTTGGAACGGCTAGCTTACCTGGCTTAAAAAAAACTGGGAAGAGTGATATTTGTGACCGATACCGCCCTGCAGGTGTTAAAAAGTAAAATAAATCATTTACTGAAATAAAAGGCGCTATTTCTATGTCAATTATCGTGTCCATGATGTTAAGTCTTTTTTTGACCCTGACCGGTCCGCACCTCCTGTGGGCCAAAACCTCCTTAAAAGCGAACAAAACTGCCCCCGAAACAACTGCCGGGGTCAAAGATCTGGAGTCTGCTACGGCTGATCTACAGGAAAATATTAAAGATTTGCGACGAAACATTACCAGTTGGCGAAAGATTCAAGGAAATCCGCAAATAGGTCAGGCCGAAAAAAAGAACTGGCGCCAAAAGGCCGAAAGTTACTTGCAAGATTGTGAGGCTTATGATGAAGTGCTTAACAAAGTTGATACCCAAAAATTGCCCCCATCAGAAGTGAGTAATCGTTTTCTGGCCGAACGGCGAACTTTTCAGCGGGAACTGCAATATCTGCGGGAGACGTTACAAAAGCCTTAGAAAAACAGTTCCAGGAAGATCGTTCGAGAAATCATTGCAGAGATTTTTAACGTGGAATGAATCTAAATCGTGAAAAACTGTTAAAAGGAGGCATGTTATGAAAAAATCTGTCGGCGCCAAGACCTTTTTGTATCCGATGCCGGTATTTATCGTCGGCACCTATGATGATCAAAAAAAGCCGAACATTGCCACGGTGGCCTGGGGGGGCATCTGCTGTTCCAAACCGCCCTGCTTAAATATCTGCCTCCGGCAGGCGACCTACACCTACGGCAATCTTATGAGCCGCAAGGCCTTTACCGTTAATATTCCTTCCGAAAGCTACGTCAAGGAATCGGATTATGTGGGAATTGTTTCGGGCCGGGATGCTGATAAATTTGCGGTTACCGGCCTGACTCCGGTAGCCAGCGATCTGGTGGACGCACCATATATTCAAGAATTTCCCATGGTACTGGAATGCCGGGTCAGCCATGTCCTGGAAATCGGTCTCCACACCTTATTTGTCGGCGAAATCCTGGATATCAAAGTAGAGGAAGCCTTGGTTACCGAAAAAGGGCTCCCGGATATCACGAAAATTAAACCTTTCAGCTTTGCCATGGACAGCATGGCCTACTATGCTACCGGCCCCTTTCTGGCGCCGGCCTTCTCCATCGGTAAAGAGTTGAAAAAATAATGACCACCGCCTCGTGCAGCAAGCGGCATGGTATTCCCCTTGGGGATCGGGTCTTGGTGCCGACTGAAAAGTGTATTGATCAGTGAGGTGCGAAAAAAGGTTAGACGGCGAAACTGCGGGCAATCCCCAGCTAATCTGACATTGGAGAAGAATAATGGAAATAAAACTCGAACGGGAATTTTCCCGGGAAGAACTGGCGGATTATCTTATTGCTCTGGCATCCCAACTGCGCCAGGGAGAATTGCAGGTTGCCGGGGTGGTCCAGAAGCTTTCCGATAATGCGGCCGTTGAGGTCTCCGTTAAAGAAAAAAAAGGCTGGCTGACCGCAAAACTTTTTGTCAGGTTTTCCACCCTGGAGCATTATGATCAACCGAGGCGGGAAGCGGTGGAACAAGGGGTGGAAAACTTTAAGGTGGTTAAAAAACGCCTGGGAGCTTCTTTGGCTAATCTCAAGAAAGCTGCGGCCCGGGGAGAATTGCCCGGAGAAAATCTGCTCAAAGATTTTTTAAATGACTGCCGGGTGTTCTCCCAACATGCCGATCCGGATTGGCAGGCCGAAATGGCTGTTTATTTGAACCATGTCAAAAATCTGGAGCAGGCTTTTAGTATCGGCAATTTTGAGATGTTTCAGCATGAGCTGGCTGATCTCAAGGACAGCATGGCCAGGTGCCATAGCGAATTTAAATAATCTGCCTGCGTATGGTTAAGTCTCCTTCCAGTCCTTTAGTGGACAGCGAAATTGCCGCCCGATTTTCTCTGAGTGTCATTGAACTTGTTCAGGACCCGGCCTCGGCGCCTCTCTTCGAGGCTGCGGCCAGGAACGCCTTTCTTTGGGCTGATTACTGCCTGGACCTGTTACAAAAAACCAATCCTGAGCCCCAACCGCCGGGTTGCCGGCCCGGCTGTGATTTCTGCTGTTATAATCAAGTGGAGTTGACCGTTCCCGAAGCTCTTCTCATCGGGAAATACCTGGCCGGTACTTTAGATGCGACTAAAATCTGCAGCTTCTGTCGGCCCGGGTGGAAAAGTCGTGCCGCCGGCGGGCCGGGAAGAGCAAAAAACAGCTGGCTGAGATGCGGGCCGAACTTCCCTGCCCGCTCCTGGAAGCCGGCTGTTGTTTAGCATACGAGGTCCGTCCCCTCATGTGTCGGGCCATGCATTCTCTGCAGGTGGAAGCCTGCCGGCAGGAACTGGCTGATCCCAATCTGAGTAAAGTTGAATTCTACCTCCACCGCCACATCATCCACGTCTCCATCAGCCAGGGACTCGTGGACGCCTGCCTGGCGCTGGGATATCAGCCGGGGCCGGTGGACCTGATCCAGGCCCTGCGGCAATACTTCTCGGAGCCCGGGATTACTCACCGCTGGCTTGCCGGGGAGGCAGTCTTTGATGCCGGCCAGGGGTAATGCCCTGCCCCCGGTTGCCGTCCTTACCGGCCCCACGGGAGTAGGCAAGACCGCTTTGGCCATCCGGCTGGCCCAGGAGTTGGGGGCCGAAATTGTCAATGCCGATTCCCTCCAGGTGTACCGGGAGCTGGATATCGGCACCGCCAAACCGTCCTGGGAAGAGCGGGCCCTGGTGCCCCATCACCTGGTGGATATTGTCTATCCGGATGAAGATTTCGATGCTGCCGGTTTCAATTACCTGGGGCGTCAAATCCTGGCTGAATTACATGCCCGCCACGTACTGCCCCTGGTGGTAGGTGGAACCGGTCTGTATATCCGGTCCTTACTGTACGGTATTTTTGAAGACGGCGTGCCGGATGAAACGTATCGGCAACAGCTCCGGGACGAGTTGGCCACCCAGGGGTTACCTGCATTATATGATCGTCTGGGCGGACTTGACCCTGAAACCGCCTCTCGTTTGCACTCCAATGATGCCTTCCGTATCCTCAGGGCCCTGGAGGTCATCGCCGCCACCGGGCGGAAAATGTCCGATCAGCAGCAGCGGCACAATTTTGCCGACTGTCCTTATCGAATTCTGAAGATCTGCCTGGAGCGCCCCCGGGAAGAACTGTATTCCCGGATTAATAACCGCGTGGAAGCCATGCTGGCCCAGGGGCTGATGGCGGAAGTCCAGGAGCTCAGGCGGCGTTACCCGGCAAAACTCAAGCCGTTGCAATCTTTAGGCTATCGGCAGGTTTCGGCGTATCTTGACGAGGAAATGAACTTTGAGGACATGGTGGATCAACTTAAACGGGATACGCGCCGATATGCTAAACGCCAGTTGACCTGGTTCAGGGCTGATGCCGCATATCATTGGCTGGACCCTTCCCGGCCTGAAGTCGCCATTGAGATGATGGGTAATTTTTTTAAAGGGCAAAATGTGATATAATTAATAATTAATCAAATGAACTTCAGGAAGAGACCTTGGACCACGAAGAATCTGTCGTCAACTCTCATGTCACTTTGCCCAATCTCATTACCATGGCACGGATCCTGGCCACCCCGCTCTTTGTTATTTTTATAATCTCCAACTCCTATGGCCGCGCCATGGCGGTTTTTGTTATTGCCGGTCTGAGTGACCTGGCCGATGGTTATATCGCCCGCAATTTTAAGTTAAAATCTCCTCTCGGTGCGATTTTGGACCCCTTGGCGGACAAACTGCTGATGACCGCCAGCTATCTTACCCTGGGGTATCTCGGCAAGATCCCTGCCTGGCTAACCGTTGTGGTTATTTGCCGGGATGTCATCATTGTTGGGGGTATAATTGCCCTGAAACTTTTTGAGGTCGAATTTCGCATTGATCCAACCCGGATCAGTAAATGGGCTACCGGTTTCCAGCTTCTGACGATTTTTTTGGCTATTTTACTGCAACTGAGCCCGCTGCCATACTGGGTGCTGCTGGCCAGTTGCTGGGTAACGACGTATTTTACTGTGGCTTCCGGTCTGGTATACCTGATTCGGGGTATGCGGCTGTTGAACGGGACGCAAAAATAACTTTTCTTCCCGGCAAGCAAGGATAATTATGGGTGATGTCATTGAATTGGAGCAGTTCCGCCTTAAACTGGCTGCCGATCAAGGTTTTCGGAGCTGGCTGAACCGTTTCCGGGAACAGTTCGGCCCCCGGACTACCCTTAAAGATCTCACTGACAGCACCCTGCTTTTTTTGGCTACGCCGGGAGATGAAAATCTCTATGCCATCTTTGATTTGGTAATGGGAGTGAAAGGGTGGGGGACGTCAACCCGTTTTATTCTGGACGACCTTTCCAGCCAGATTAAGCAGCGCCTTCTGGACCTGTCGCTGCGGTTCCTGGATTATTGCCGGTTTGAAATTCTTCGCCGCCTCAATTGGGTGGAAGGCCTCAAGGAGGCTGACCTGCCGCTGCTGGCGTTGGTCGATTTAGTGGATGCCGCACCTGCCAACCAGGCCACCCCGGCCCCGGCCCTGGTTCCGGAGCATCCGGCTTACGCCGATTATGCCAAATTAATCCCCAGCGAACGCCACACCTGCATCCGCAAATTGATTCCAGCCGCCCTGGCCGAATTTCGCCGGCGGGTGGAAGGCTCTCAATGAATCGGCTAGCGTCTTCAAGGCCTCTGAAACCTTTACTAATTGTACTAGTCAATTCTTGACTGCCTGACATCTCCATCAAAACAGACTGCCATACTTTCCCATGAAAGCAAAGCCTTAAGGTCCCCATACAAGCCTAATAGCTAATTGATTCCCGTAATAGTTACTCGAGCAAGAGCTGGAAAATGATCCCGGGAAGAGCCCCATGGTTGCGGTTTAGGGGTACGTCGATTATCTGGCCCCCTCCAAATAGATTGCCTTCTCCGGCCACCACGCGATGAACATTGGGACCCACGTAGGTGTAAAGGTGCAGCCGATTGAGATTGAGGGTGGTCCCGGCGGGCACACTCAGAGTATTAACATAGAGAGCCTCGGGAGAGGACCGATGGCCATTATCATAATTATCGACGAGGTTGACGTAGGTGCCTGAGTTAACTAATGTTAGTGCCGGCAAGTTGAAGTTGTTGCTGAAGCCGACAGCAGACAAGCCGTAGTCCCTGCCGCCCACCTCCAGCAACTGTTGCTGGGCCCCACTTCCACTCATTTTTAAGACAGACCCCGCCCCCCAGGACCAGTAGGCTGCATTCTGCTGGCCGAAGAGGAAATCGCGCTTCAGGTCGATTTCTTTAATATTGCCCACAACAAGCATGCCGGTAGAACTCATACCCAGGGTGCCGCTCTGAATATTGTTCCTGACATCCAGGGTTCCATTTGCTCTAACCTCTATCCGACCCGGATCATAGGGCGGCGGCGCCCACATGATTGGCTGGTTGATGATAAGGGGGCCGTTTGCGGCGGAGACGGTTCCGGCGTTATGCACGGGCGCATCGATGGTTCCATAACCCCTGATGGTGTGGTTCACATCATTGCCAAAGTTGCCGCTCCCCTCCTGGGAGAGGCGGCTGTCAGTCCCCCCCAGCACTATGCTGCCGGTGCCGGTGAACACCGCGTTACCACGAAAAGCCCGGAGTCGGGTGACGCCATTGGATTCGACCGAAATCGTGCCCGTATTGGTAATCAAGCACCCGTCAACTAATGATAAGATGCCGGCCCCTGGTGATTCTCATGTCGGCGGCCGTGGTAATGTCGCCGTTGAAGCTACCGGTCATAACATTGACATCCCCGGGTCCAAAGTTAGTGCCATCAAAAACGTAAACTCCTTTAAAAGCCACTTGGCCGCCGTTGGGATAGACGCGGCCACCATACAGGTTAAGGTTGTAGCTTAGTGTCAAAATATTTCCGGGTCCTGCGGTCGTCAGGGTGCCTGTAGCTGACTGGTATATCGAATAACGCTCAATTGCCAATTCCCCGCCGTCGGCGATTATGAGCCCTCGGTTTTCAAAATTGGCGTTGATCCAGCCGGCGCCTCGGATGGTGTGACCTGCATCATTGATGCAGGTGCCGCCGGAGAGAGAACTTCCGGTCATCATGGTTAAGAGTACCGGTGCCCGAGAAAGTGGCGGTGAGGCCTGCACCTACTGTAAAACCTTTGAACGTTATGGCGCCGTTATTCATAACATAGGGATCAATGCCAGTAAGTGCAAATCCTGCGATCGAAACAAAGGTGAGGGAATCTCCCGCATCCACCTTGAGTCCATTAAGAGCGATATTGTGATTAAGATAAACGTTGACGTTGGTTCCAGGGTCGGCGTTTATCCAGGCACTGTTTAATTCTCCGTAGGGAAAAGTGTAGGGAGATGTGGGTAATGGCGACCAATATGTTTGAGTGGTCCAGGTACCATCATTGGGTCCAACGTAGGTGTACTCAGTCGCTACTGCTGAAGAGATGAACCCGAAAATTCCCAAAAGTAAGAGAAAAGATACTCTCAACAACCACTTGCACCACATATTGAGACCCCCATCTAGTGCATCAAAAGCAACATTACCACCGACGGCAAACTTTTCCCGCCTGGTGTGGCATTGGTGGATTTCAATGTATAACTATTGCCCGCTTGACCGTATTCGTCAAAGTCCTTATCCATCAAAATCCCCACGCCCCGGGCAGACCACCCGGCGTGGGTGACGCCATAAGGGATGCTGGCCGGCAGATTGAAAAGGGTATTGGCCTGATTGGGCCCAAATCTCTTATCCAAGTCGATCTTGAGCAAGATATCCTTATACGTCCCAGCCGGCACGGTCCATTTGTCCAGCTTCCGGAAAAACCAGGCGCCGGTGGTGGGGTTTCCGGGGTTGTCCACCACCGTTTCCAGTTTGTAATTAAGCGGAAGGGGAATCGGCGGGTTGAACTCCGCATCCTCATTCGCGTAAAGGTAAAAGTTGTCAGTGTCATAGGAAATAATATTATAGGTTTTTTTGCCATCAGGTTTAACAATATCCCCCCAGCGCAATTTATCGAGGTATATCCCGGAAGTAATCCGCGTGATGGTTACAGTGAAGTCGGCAAGGCCCAGGGGCTGGGTATACTGATAGGTCCAGGAGTCGCCGACCCCTTTGGAAAACCAATAATCGGTGAGTTTGATAGTAGCGCCGGCTTCAATTGCCGAGACCTGGACGGTTAACCAGGCAAGTGCCGCCATTGCTAAAAAGTAAACCGCCTTTTTCATCCCCCCTCCTCATTATCTCCACAGGCTCTTGAACTCTACTTACCATTTAAAAAATAATGACAACCTAAATGTCGATATAATGCAATAAAGGGAAACTTTTTGTCAAGGATTTTAAAAAAGTTTTGGAGCATCTAAAACTCAGCAGGATCCTGTCAATATCTGAGGGGACTTGAGCCGCTTAGCTCACTCGATTCGTCTAGACAATAAAAATATACGCGGTTGGTAGAGGAAGATACGAATAGCGCCTAGCTGGCGAGATTGTCGAAAAAGTTCTGAGTTGTAGAGATTCTCAAAAATAATTTCTTATTCCTGTGAAATTATTATTGAAATCATCTCTAGAAATTTCATTTTCCACATAGCAGATTCATTTCATCCTTCGGACAAAAATGATCCTGGGAGTCATGCCCAAAAAAGATCAATTGCGATAATCAGATCATATCCGCCACTAAACGGAAATTTGGATAAGTTTTATAATGGCAAGCAAATTGTAATTTTGAACTTTGCTAAACAAGACAAACGACGTATTCGCACGGCATCGGGCCACCTTCTGCCGAGGCTGCTCCGGGTTCTTAAAATCTGCAACTTTGTGATTTTTAGCCGTATTGCTTCTAAGGTAAAAAATTGGAAATTCATATCTATTCCAAACAAAGTCTGCTATGATGCTTTTGCTCACAATATTAGCCCTCAACAAGAGGTACTGCCAGCGGAATTAAACCTCTAATGGCAGGTAAAAATCCCCTAAGCTTGGGGAAGAATATTAAATCCCCATGTTAAGCCCCAGGCAACTCCGGTTGCCTCCAAATCCCCGATCCAGCCGCCGGTTCTGGATCCAAAAGGAATGAGCCATGACCAGACGCCTGCTAGTTTTTGTTGTAGTCGCTGCTCCTGTCGCTCTTTGCCGCCGCGCCCGCGGCGCCCGCCCCTGATCTGCCCCTGCGGTGGCTATTGCCCCAGAATACCGGGAATTTCTTTTATGCATATATGGTTCTTCCCCTGGGCGTGGCGGTGGACGGCCAGGGCAACATCTATGTGAGCGGATCTGGATAGCGGAAAAAACCTCATCAAGAAGTTTGACGCCAGCGGCCGCTTTCTCACCCAGTGGGGCAGTCAAGGCACCGGTAATGGGCAGTAACTGGTATCCTCTGGTGTGGCGGTGGACGGCCAGGGCAACGTCTACGTGGTCGATACCCGTAATCACCGCATCCAGAAGTTCGACGCCGGCGGCGGCTTTCTCACCCAGTGGGGCAGTCTACGGCACCGGCAACGGCCAGTTCGATTGGCTCCCGCGGGCGTGGCGGTGGACGGCCAGGGCAACGTCTACGTCGCGGACAGCGGCAATCACCGCATCCAGAAGTTCGCCGCCGACGGCGCCTATCTCACCAAGTGGGGCACTTGCGGCATCGGCGACGGCCAGTTCCTGCCCCTCGGGGTGGCCGTGGACGGCCCGGGCAACGTCTACGTGGCCGATACCAACAACCACCGCATCCAGAAGTTCGACGCCGACGGCGCCTTTCTCAGCCAAGTGGGGCAGTCTACGGCACCGGCGACGGGCAGTTTCGTCAATCCCCAGGGCGTGGCGGTGGACGGCCACGGCAACGTCTACGTGGCCGATACCACAACCACCGCATCCAGAAGTTCAACGCCGGCGGCACCTATCTGGCCCAGTGGGGTCTATGGCTAGCGGCGACGGGCAGTTTCGTCGATCCCCAGGGCGTGGCGATGGAGGCCACGGGTAACGTCTACGTGGCCGATACCTTCAACAACCGCATCCAGAAGTTCGACGCGCGGCGGCACCTATCTGACCCAGTGGGGCTCTATCGGCTCCGGTAACGGCCAGTTCAACCACCCGATGGCGTGGCGCTGGACGCTAGGGCAACGTCTACGTGGCCGACACCTGGAATAACCGCATCCAGAAGTTCGACGCCGCCGGCAACTATCTCACCCAGTGGGGCACGTGGGTCGACCTCGGCAACGGGGAGCTCCAATCTCCCCGGGCGTGGCCGTGGACGGCCAGGGCCACGTCTACGTGGCCGATATAATCACCGCATCCAGAAGTTCGACGCCGACGGCGACTATCTCACCCAGTGGGGCAGCTACGGCACTGGCAACGGCCAGTTCAACTGGCCCTATGGCGTGGCGGTGGACGGCCAGGGCCACGTCTATGTCGCGGATACCGGCAATAACCGCATCCAGAAGTTCGATGCCGGCGGCAACTATCTCGCCCAGTGGGGCAGTCACGGCTCCGACGAAGGGCCAGTTCTATTGGCCCCAGGGCGTGGCGGTGGACGGCCAGGGCCACGTCTACGTGGCCGATATATAATTACCGCATCCAGAAGTTTGACGCCGCCGGCGCCTATCTTGCTCAGTGGGACCGTCAAGGCTCCGGCAGCGGAACTACTTCACCCCCAGGGCGTGGCTGTGGACGGCCAGGGCAACGTCTACGTAGCGTCTACACCGCGGATTCCTCGAATAACCGCATCCAGAAGTTCAACTCCAGCGGCACCTTGCTCGCCGCCTGGGCCGGTGACGTCCCCGGCTCTTTCTGGTCCTCACTTCCCGGGGGCGTGGCCGTGGGCCGCGGCACCCTCGTGGTGGCGGATAGGGATGCCAGCCGCATCCTCGTCTTCAGATTGCCAATTCATAATACTCGGGGCCCTGGAATTTGCTGCTGCTTGATTAACCGGTGCTTGGCGCCCTCGGGCACGTTACTTCCAACCCTGGCGCCGGTGATCACTTTATCGGCGCCAGGGATAACATCGGCAAAAATTAATTTCCGGGCTCGATCCAAGACGTTGGAGCCCCAATTTTTAGCCCAGGCAACTCAGGTTGCCGCCCAAGTCCCCGATCCAGCCGCTGGGTTTGGATCCAAAAGGAATGAGCCATGACCAGACGCCTGACGGTTTTTGTTGTTCTATTGCTCCTGCCGCTCTTCGCCGCCCTCCCCGCGGCGCCCGATGCGCCTACCCCTAACCTGAAACTGCGGTGGTTCTTGCCGCACAATACCAAACAATTCTTTTATGCGTTTTTGAAAAACCCCGAGGGTGTGGCGGTGGACGGCCAGGGCCAACGTCTACGTGGCCGATACCAATAATAACCGCATTCAGAAGTTCAACACCGACGGCAAGTATCTCACCCAATGGGGCAGGTCAAGGCACCGGCAACGGGCAGTTCGACTACCCCTAGTGGCGTGGCGGTGGACGGCCAGGGGCAACGTCTACGTGGCGGATACCGAAAATAACCGCATCCAGAAGTTCACCCCAGTGGCGTCTACCTGACCAGTGGGGCACTCACGGCACCGGCAACGGGCAGTTCAATTATCCCGACGGCGTGGCGGTGGACGGCCAGGGCAACGTCTACGTGGCGGATACCGGTAACAACCGCATCCAGAAGTTCGACTGCCAACGGCGACTACCTGACCCAATGGGGCACTCACGGCACCGGCAACGGGCAGTTCTACTATCCCCACGGCGTGGCGGTGGACGGCCAGGGCAACGTCTACGTGGCGGATACCGATAATAACCGCATCCAGAAGTTCACTGCCGACGGCGACTATCTCGACCCAATGGGGCAGTACGGCAGCGGCAACGGGCAGTTCAATAGTCCCGATGGCGTGGCGGTGGACAGCCAGGGCAACGTCTACGTGGCGGATACCGATAATCACCGCATCCAGAAGTTCGACACCGGCGGCGACTATCTCACCCAGTGGGGCACGGCACCGGCAACGGGCAGTTCTACTATCCCCGGGCGTGGCGGTGGACGGCCAGGGGCAACGTCTATGTGGCGGATACCGGTAACTACCGCATCCAGAAGTTCGACTGCCAGCGGCGCCTATCTGGCCCAGTGGGGCAGTTACGGCTCCGGCAACGGGCAGTTCAATTATCCCTTGGCGTGGCGGTGGACGGCCAGGCAACGTCTACGTGGCGGATACCGACAACAACCGCATCCAGAAGTTCGACGCCGCCGGCGGCTATCTCGACCCAGTGGGGCAGTTACGGCACCGGCAACGGGCAGTTCTGATATCCCTAGGGCGTGGCGGTGGACGGCCAGGGGCAACGTCTACGTGGCGGATACCAGTAACCACCGCATCCAGAAGTTCGACACCAGCGGCGCCTATCTCACCCAGTGGGGCAGTCACGGCTCCGGCAACGGGCAGTTCAACTATCCCTATGGCGTGGCGGTGGACGCAGGGCAACGTCTATGTGGCGGATACCATAACAACCGCATCCAGAAGTTCAACACCAGCGGCGGCTATCTTGACCCAGTGGGGCATTACGGCACCGGCAACGGGCAGTTCAATATCCCTACGGCGTGGCGGTGGACGGCCAGGGCAACGTCTACGTGGCGGATACCGATAATAACCGCATCCAGAAGTTCGACACCAGCGGCACATTATCTCGCCCAATGGGGCAGTACGGCACCGGCAACGGGCAGTTCGACTAGTCCCCATGGCGTGGCAGTGGACGGCCAGGGCAACGTCTATGTGGCGGATACCGATAACAACCGCATCCAGAAGTTCGAGGCCAGCGGCCGCCCTATCAGCCGCCTGGGCCGGTGACGTCCCCGGCACCGGCCGGTTCTTTATCCCACGGGCGTGGCGTGCGGCGCTGCACCCTGGTGGTGGCGGATACCATTGCCAGCTGCGTCCTCGTTCAGATTGCCAGTTAATAAAACCGGAGTCTGAAATTTGCTGCTGCTTGATTAACCGGTGCTTGGCGGCCTGGGGCCGTTCTTCAAACCCCGGCGCCGTCGATCACCCTATCAGCACCAAGGGCAAAATTTTAACGAGTTCTGGAGGCGGGATCTTCGCTTTCCCGCCCCACGTTAAAAAAAGACTACAAGTTTACAAAATAATTTGTTAAAAAAATTGCCTACTGCAAATTCACTGCTATGTACACGAACCATCTAATTTAACAATACAATTTCGATAACGATATCATAACTGCCTGTCAACTCATGCCGCCTTTGTAAATTTTATCTTCAGCGTTAGATTTAGTCTGATCCCATTTTGATGTTTGTCAGTCTAAATCTCAGTCATTACAAATTCACATATTGGGTTTGCTGATAGCTGAACGCCGGCAATAAGTTCGCTCCGGTAGCGTTGGAAACCATTCCGGCAAGACAAAAAGACTCACCGCTCCTTCTTAACCGCTTTGCCGTTTAAAATTATTAGATTGGCATCGGCGAAAGGCTGCCCGCCTATTGCCAGAGGGTTGTCGAAGCCGCCCACCACCCTGACCCGCTAACCCCCCACGAGATACACCTGCTCCCGTCTGACGCACAGCAAGCCGTTGTGGCCGGTCAAATTTGGGCCGAAATTCAGAGCAACCATCCTGCCTTGCTCCGCCGTTATGAACCCGACTTTCTGGACGCCTCCAAACCCTTCGATGTCTATGACCTGCCCTCGGAAGGCGATCCTTCTCCCCTTCAGGACCTCTACCAGGAAAATGCCGTGGTCTTCCTTAAAGGCAAAAAAAGGCTGGCCCTCATTCCCCTGGTGATTCCCGCACAGGTGCCCTTGGTGGTCCTCCTGGCTCAAAGTGGTCACCGGGGCCTGGTCCGGGTCCCCCATGAATCCCCGGAATGTCAGAGCGTTTTCACTGTTTTCCAGGAATTTCTGTATCAGCGCCGGACCGCCATCAAAGACCTCATTGCCCAGCGCACCGCCGATGCGGATTTGCAGGAGAAAATAGACGTGGCCTTGCAAAGATTATTATCTAATCGGTAATGGTGTGACTTCTTTTAGAATCAAGGATTCAAGTTACTCAAAATCAAAACTCAAAAGAGTCTCTTGCAAAATAGCGGTTTTTGTCATCCTGAACGAAGTGAAGGATCTTAACCTGAGAGGAACATTAGATTCTTCGCGACGCTCAAAATGACCAAGAGGGAAAATAATGAGTTTTGCCGGAGACTCAAAAATTTTCCTTTTTTATTTTTTGTGACATTTGCCCCGCCTGTGCTGTCCTTTTTCCCCAAAATCTAGTAATATCTTGGCAGTCTTATCCTGACTTAGCGGGCTTTTGAATAAATTGGCTCTTTGAAAACTTATCTGATCCTAATTTGACGTCATACCTGGGGTAGGCGTATAACCTGGTGGTGGCACAGGCATCTTGCCTGTGCTGTCTTATTGAACAGGCTGGAAGCCTGTTCCACCATTTTTAAGCCCCCGCCGTCGCCGCATTGGCTGCAGCAAATCTGCGCCACCTGCGAAACAGAAGCGAAACAGAAGCGAAACAAAAGCGCGACGGAAGCGCGACAAACCATCTTCAAAAGAAGATAACTTAAATAAAATCAATGAGATAATAATGAGAAAAAATATTTGGCCGCAATCGCAACAAAGGCCGAAAAAGAGCGCCAAAAAAATGGGCAATCTCCGATAAGCCGAAGCCGGTCCTGCCCCGCTTCGGCAATCTCGGCGCTCATCCGGAACCGTTCGCCGGCGCTAACTAAGCGGAACGTAAGCGCGACAGAAGCGCGATAAATCAACTTTAAAAGTAGATAATATTAATAATATCATTAAGTTGCTGATTGAAAAAATATTTCGCCTCAACCGCGCCGAAGAGGCCAAAAGCTGGAAAAAATGGCAAATCTCAGAGGACGCTGAGCTAGTGCCGTCCGCCTCCACGGTTGGTGGCTCCCCCAAACCGCTTGCCCACGGTTCTCTGGTGCCACGGCAATGGAAGCTCTCTTGACAGAGAGTAATTTATGAATTAAGGTTTAAAGTAAAGTTTTAAAATAACCATCTGCACCACGATGGAAAGATAATATGCTGGGGTTGTTGAATTTAATTATCGACCGCAGGTTTGAGGTCTAATTTTAGGGACCCTGGGCAAAAATGCCTGAGGGCTTTCTTTTTTAATTAGCATGGAGTGGTCTTGTCCTATGGGCAACTCTTTGGACTTGGTAAGGCTTACCCCGTTAATGGGACGGACCTTAGGTAGGCCCGAAATTGTCATAGGCTTGATAACGGAAAATATTTTAAAGGAGGAAGGTCTATGGATCGGAATGCTGTTCTAGAGCCACTAGCCGAAGGAGGAGGCGAGCCTGCACCTTCCGAAAGCAATTCGCACCCGGCCGCGGCTGCGGTTTCAGGGGTTGCCGCCTCTGGTTGCGGGGCCCCGGCAGGAGGGTCGGCCCCAGCAAATGGCCCGGGAAATATGTCGGCCCCTGCCGGCGCCGCCCCTCCTTCCTATGTGTATGCCTTAGGGCGGGTCGAACCCCGCTTCCCGCGCCTGGGGGTGGAAAAGGAGTTTGCCCAGGCCACCGGACGGGCCGCTACCGCCGGTCTTACTGACCGGGAGGCCCTCTACGCGGTGTTGTCCAAGCCGGAGAACCGCTATCTGTCAAGACAACTTTGCTGGGTTTTCACCGTCGCCGGTTTGGAGACCTACATCCTCCACCCCACCTGCTTTGGCGATTTCAATTTATTAGTGGAAGCTGTCCGCCCTGGTCCTCGCCCCACCGATGTGGATGTCGTCATCGGCATCAGGGGGCCTTTGGCACCGCCGGAACTGTGCAACGGCCTGGTGGTTCCCCTCGTGGTGTTCGACCAGATCTATTCCTTTGACATCGATTCCCTCATTGCCACCATCCCGCGGCCGGAGAAGACCAGGAAAGAAGAGAGATTCGAGGCCGCGGCCGAGGAATTGTTCTGGCGCATCATGCAGATGACCGACAACGCCGGCGCCACGGATGAGCACCGGGCCTTAAATTATCTGGTGGTGCGCTATCCCGGCATCTTTGCCAAGGCGGCCGAAGAGTTTGGCAAGGATTTTTCCTTGACCGCGGTGGAGACCCGCCCTTCACCTTTGAGTGGCACCCGCAAGATCATGGAGGTCGTTTTCGCTTTCACGAACCGCAACACTGATTTTACCGAGAAATTTTTTGTCCGGGTGGATGTGACGGAGGAGTGGCCCTTCTTGGTTACCAAGCTGTCGCCGTACTATGATCGGTGAGGCCACGGTAGTAGGAGAGTAGATTATGAATATGCCTCTATTTACAACAGAGGCCTCGCTAGACAGGAATGGAAATACGACTAGCTTCACAGACAACCTCGATTATACCGAGGTGCGCTCAAAGAGCTATTTTCTCCAGCCGCAGGCTTTAGCCGGCGCCGTGAAAAGGCTGGAAGGCCTGTGCCATCGTTTTGCAGGAGGTAAGTGAAATGAAGCTCCCGGGATTTACTGCAGATGTATCGCTTTACAGGACGAATAATTACTATCTGCTTACAGCAGTTTTGGGTGTTGATAACGGTGGTCAAGTGTCTGCCGCGATAAAAGGGACGCATTGTATAGTTCACGATCCCAGATGCCCCAGCGGGTTTAGTAAATTGCGCTGTATTGGTTTTGATCCCGATTCCTGTACGGAAACGGGGATATGTTGTACGCCGCCGCCCCCACCGCCTCCACCTCAGCCCGTTAACTGCGGTAATCACCTTTGCGCCCCTGGTCAATCCTGCTGTGGCTCGGGTTGCTGTCGGGCCGGGTCATTCTGCTGTAATAATGTTGGTTGTTGCCAAGTGGGGGACCATTGCCGGAAAATTTTTGGTAAATCCTACTGCACCATTTTTTAAAGTTTTCGGCGGCCGAAATAGTGTTTTAGTGGTTAAAGAATAACCACAATGCGAGGGCGAGGAGTCCCTGGTAGCCACGCGGGCGAGGCTGGAATCTGATTGAGCAGGCCAGCCTTAGCCCGCCTAGATATTGTTATCCCTAGCAACTCCCGCGTAAAGAGCGGGATTGAAGGAACAAAAATTTCCCTCTTTTTCTCTTTTCACTGTTTTTCGTGACATCTGCTCCACCTGTGCTGTCTTTCTCCCCTGAATATGATAATCTTATTGATATCTTATCCAGACTGCCCGGACAGTTCTAAAAACCGGCTCTTTGAAAAGTTATCTGAGAATGAACTTGATTGGCAGCTCGTAATATACCCGAATTGTCGGGTGGGAAAGCGAGAGCGCCCCCCGCCTGTTGGCGGTCTTAAGGATTTCTGTGCCGTTTTGAAAATGCCTGCCGCCGTCGCGCCGCCAACTCCAAACATCCGCGACGGAAGCGCGACAGAAGCGGGATAAATCATCTTCAAAAGAATATAACTTAAATAATATCAATAAGATAATAATGAGAAAAAATATTTCGCTTCTGCCGGGACAGGGGTGGTAAAAAAAGCGGCAAAAATGGGAGGCCCCGGCAAGGCAAGCCGGCAAGGCGTTGCCCCGCCGGCGCTAACTAAGCGGAACGGAAGCGCGACGGAAGCGCGACAAATCGGGGGTGAAAGCTGAGAATATGGCATTTTCCTTGATTAACTCAAAAATACATCTTAGAATATCGGTATTTGCCTGGGATAGTGCGGAGACCTATCCTGGCGGGCAAAACCAGAAGTATTAACCAGGCACAATTTGTAAAAAATAATCCTCATCAGTTGCTTTCCATCTCTCTGGACAAAGGAGACGCCATGCTCGACTGGTTATTCGGCCCGGATGACAGAAAAGGTAACTTTTTACCCTACGTATGGCTATCAAAAAGATGATCGCTGGATAATTCCACTCCGCGTCTGGGTGCACGAAAACCAGCCGGTAATGGAAAGTTTGCTAACCGGTCTGGCGGCAAGTCTTGGGAAACTGCCCGACGAGGAAATAGATAACTTCCGGTTGCGGATGGCGGAGTTTGTGGCCGATGATGAATCGAACGAAAAGGTGCGGTTTATCTTTGATAATGATCCGGCCAAAGAGGAATACCGGGTGCAGGAGGAAGGGGGAAAGTTCCCCCGGTCGGATCTGAATGGACTCCTAGAAGGTTTTTTGACGCTGCCGGCCGCCAAGGCCAAAGATTTGTTACAGCGCCAGGGGTCCCCAAATGGCTGGCTGACGTTTCGGGCCGTTTCTCCGGAGCATACGGGAACCGGGCGGGTCAGACTCCTCAGCCCGCAAGGGATTGTCGGTGATCTCCGACATCGACGACACTATTAAGATCACGGAAATTCCGGCCGGCAACAAGATTAAGGTGCGAAATACCTTTTTCCGGGATTTCGTGGCCGCGCCGGGCATGGCAAAGATGTATCAAGGACTGGGAGAGGCCTCATTCCACTATGTTTCCGGGGGGCCCTGGCAGTTGTTCAAACCGCTGGCAAGTTTTCTCTGGGGACCTGCAGGAGGTTTTCCGGAAGGATCGTTCCACATGCGCAACGTCAGAAAAAATGTCTTGAGCCTGGATACCTGGAAGGATCTTTTGGAACTTTTCGATGGGGATGCCACCCGTGAGCAGAAAGTCTCTCAAATAAGCGAGATTATGTCAAAGTATCCCGCTCGGACTTTCATCCTGGTGGGAGATTCCGGGGAATATGACCCGGAAGTCTATACTGATATCCGGTCTCTTTTTCCGGAGCAGGTTCAGGAAATTTTCATCCGCGATGTCGTAAACGACAGGGTGAATCGGCCCGAGCGCCTGGCGGGCATGACGGTTCTGCCGGCCCCGACGGTGGTCCACGGCGTCTCCCAGTTCGATGCCTGAGAATGAGAAGGGTCTATAGTGAGCCACTATACAGATGCCCGAAATTAGGCTGTTCGGTATCGACAATTCACAGGAGTAAGCAGTGCTTAATGCCTCATCTATTCTCATTACCGGCGCCGCCGGCGCCATTGGCAGCGTCCTGGCCAAAACCTATGCCGCCCCTGGAATATCCCTGTTTTTGGGAGATATTGACGCCGGGCGCCTGGAAAGCCTGACCTCCCAATGCCGCAGCCAGGGGGCCGAGGTCCGGAGCACCGTGGTGGATGTGACCAACCGGGCAGACATGGCCGCCTGGATTAACCAATCACACCAAATCCAGCCCCTGGACCTTGTTATTGCTCTGGCCGGCATTTCGCGCGGGACATTTTCCCGGGAAGAGACTCCCGAAGAAACCCGAGCCGTCTTTGCCATCAATCTGGATGGCATGTTAAATACGGTGGAGCCGGCCATCCCCTTATTCCGCCAGAGGGGGAGGGGGCAGATTGCCTTAATGAGCTCCCTGGCCGGAGCCCGGGGCTTTCCGGTGGCGCCCTCGTATTGCGCCACCAAGGCGGCTACCCGGGTCTATGGCGAGGCTCTGAGGTCGCGGCTCTATCGGGAAAATATTTTTGTGTCGGTCATCAATCCCGGATTTATCAAATCCACCATGACCGATGCCAATCCCTATCCCATGCCCTTCCTGGTCAGCGCCGAAAAAGCCGCCCAGATTATCAAGACCAAGTTGGCTAAAAACCGAGCGCGTATTTGCTTCCCCCCGCCTTACCCGGCCGGGGCCTATTTCCTGACGTTATTGCCCCCTTCCCTGGTAGACTGGTTTATCAGGCTGAAATGATCTTCTTAAGAACGTCGATCTGCGAGAATACCCTTCCATGATAGAAAACCACGCCCCAGGCATACCGGTGGCCCTGGTCCACTGTGCCGACTATAATTCGTCGGCTTTAGCTGAACATCTGGGAAGGTTGTTCCAGGCCATTGGCTGGCAGCCTTCCAGAGGGTCCCGGATCCTGGTGAAACCTAATCTGCTGGCGCCCAAACCGCCGGATTTTTTGCCCTGTACCAATCCCCGGCTGGTCCGGGCCGCCTGTGAATACCTTTTGGCTCTGGGTGTCAAAGTGACGGTGGGAGATTCCCCCTCCTTTGGCACCGGCATTCGGGTGGCCCAAAAGATCGGTTTGGCCGAGGCCCTGGCGGATTTACCGGTGGACCTCATCGACCTGAACCGGCCCAAAATGGTCAGGCTGATTACTTACGGCGGGCTGGTTGCCATCTCGCGCCGGGTATTGGAATTTGACAGCATTCTTAACGTCCCCAAACTCAAGGTCCATCGCATGCTCGGTATGAGCGGCGCGGTAAAAAACCATTTTGGCTGCGTCACCAGCATCTGGAAAGCCCTGATGCACGGTATTATAGGTGATCGAGGCAACCGTTTCGAATCCATGTTGATGGATTTATTAGACCTCTTGCCGCCCAGCGTGTCGCTGCTGGATGCGGTGGTGGCCATGCACGTCTCCGGCCCGGTGGACGGCTCGCCTTTCCCTCTGCAGATGCTGGCTGCTTCCCATTCCGCCGTGGCCCTGGATACTGCTGTCTACACTCTTTTGGGACTGAGCCCGGCCGATGTTCGCCTGTGGCGGGAAGCCGTCAGGAGGCAGATGCCCGGGGCAGATCTGACAGAGGTGGCTTTCCCTCTGGAGACTCTGGAATCTTTTGATGCCAGGGATTTTGTCATCCCCGCCACCCTGCAGCCGGCCGGCTTCCATCCCTATAGAATCGCCAGGCGGGCGGTGATAAACGCCTGGGCCGCCTGTTTTGATAACAAGTGATGGTATTTTTATATCAAAATCCGGTTGGCAAAATTTATTTTCCAAGAAGCCGAAAGGAAGCGGGAAAAAAGCGGTAAAAATGGGGTTAGAAGAGGAACTAAAAGAAAAAAACAAGTTAGTTACAATAATACTGAAATGTTGCCTTTACAAATTACCAGTATGGCATTATTCTTTCCTGACCCCTGACCCCTGACCCCTGACCCCTGACCCCTGACCCCTGACCCCTGACCCCTGACCCCTGACCCGCCTCTACGGCGTCAGCCGGTCCATCAGTCTCGGGAAGGGGATGGCCTCCCGCACGTGGTGCAGGCCGCAGATCCAGGCCACCAGGCGCTCCAGGCCCAGGCCGAAGCCGGCGTGGGGCACGCTGCCGTAGCGCCGTAAATCCAGGTACCATTCCAGGGGTTCGGTGGGCAGGTGGTGTTCCCGGATGCGGGCCAGCAAGGCCTCCAGGTCGTCTTCGCGCTGGGAACCGCCGATGATCTCCCCCACCCCTTCCGGGGCCAGCATATCCACGCACAGGACCGTGCGCGGCTCGGCCGGGTCCGGTTTCATGTAAAAGGCCTTACATTCCTTGGGGTAGCGGGTGATCAGCACCGGCCGGTCGAATGATTCGGACAGAAACGTCTCCTCCGACGCCCCCAGATCGTCTCCCCAATTAATCTGATAGCCGGCCTCCGTGAGGCGCGCCACTGCCTCGGTGTAGCTCAAACGGGGGAAGGGGGGCCGGATGGCTTCCAGGGGGGCCGTGGGCCGCTCCAGGGTAGTCAGCTCTGGCCGCCGATTGGTCAGCACCCGTTCCATGATAAAGCAGAGCAGGGACTCGGCCAGGGCCAGAATATCCTCCAGTTCGGCAAAAGCAATCTCCGTCTCCAGCATCCAGAATTCCGTCAGGTGCCGCCGGGTCTTGGATTTTTCCGCCCGAAAGGTCGGCCCGAAACAATAGACCTTCCCCAGGGCCAGGGCCGCCGCTTCCAGGTACAACTGGCCGCTCTGGGTCAGATACGCCTTGCGGTCGCCGAAATAATCAGTCTCGAAAAGAGTTGTGGTCCCTTCGCAGGCGGTGGGGGTGAAGATCGGCGTATCCACCAGGACAAACCGGCGCTCCCCGAAAAAATCCCGGCAGGCTCGGATGATTTCGTCACGCAGCAGCAGGATGGCCTGCTGACGGGGGCTGCGGAGCCACAGGTGGCGGTGGTTCAGCAGGAAGTCCACCCCGTGCTCCTTGTGGGAGATGGGATACTCCTGGGCGATGGCAAGCGGCTGCACCGCGCTCAGGTCCAGTTCAAACCCGCCCGGGGCCCGGGGCTCGGCCCGCACCAGACCGGTTACGACCAGCGAGGATTCCTGAGTCAGCCGGTCGAAGGCGGTGAAGTCGGCATCGGCAATCTTGCCTTTCACCATCACCCCCTGCACCAGCCCTGTTCCATCCCGGAGGATGAGAAATCGCACCTTACCGCTGGAGCGCTTATTATACAGCCACCCCCGTATCGTGGCGGCCTGCCCGACTTTATTGGATAATTCGCTGATATAACTAAAATTATTAATATTTTCAAACATATAATCGTATTTTCATTTTTCCCGCAAGGAAAAGAGATAGGGCAAATATCAGACTTGAACGTCTAAAGCCTTCGGCGCGCCAATGCCAGCCGACGGGGAAATTTAAATGGTGCCGGATACTTTTTGAAAACTAGTTGGATCCAATAGAAATCCTCCCCAACTCCCCTTTAGAAAATGGGGGAGTTAAGGCGGCTTTGAAGACTATGGCATAATTTTAACCAAAGATCTTTTGCGCGTCTCCTTCAAATGTTCCGAATACAGTTTATTCATCTTCTCGCGCTCCAGAATTTGAATAATCTGCGGGCGCACCTCATTCAGGGCCACCACCTGTTTCAATTTGGTTTCAATCAATTTGATAATCTGAAAGCCTTGGGGCGTTTTTAAAGGGACAACCTCGTTTTGTTTTAAATTGACCAAAAACTCAAAAAATTTGGGGTCAAGATCGGCTTCTCGTAAAAATCCCAGATCGCCGCTGGGAGTATTGGACATAGGTTTGGAGTGTTCTTTCATGAGTTTGTCAAAATCTCCGCCCTTCTGGGCTTCGGCCAGCACCTTCTCCGCGGTGGCCCGGACTGCTTCCTGTTGGTCGGCATTGGCATCCGGTGCTACAGGCAGAGTGATCACTTTGACATGCACTCGGTTTTCCGGAGTTTTGAAGTTCTCTTCATAGAATTTTTTAATCTCTGCTTCCGAGATCTTGGGAACGTCTTTTACTGTCAAAGCCATCAAACGTTCTTGTTGGATCTGCTCGGTAAGTTGCTGTCGCAGTTGCGCCATGGTCATGCCGTCTTTGGCCAGCGCCTGGCTCAGGGCTGCTTCATCGGGCATACCATTCCTTTTCCTTATATCGTCTATAGATTTTTGCAAATCTTTATCGGGCACGGTCAAGCCGTAGCGTTTGGCTTCCGCCTTGGTCAACTTGCGGTCAATGAGGATATCCAGCGTCTGCTTTCGGAAGGCCTCGTTCTCAGCCGGCGGCGTGGAACCAGGGTTGACTTTGGAATATTTCATTGCCTGTTCCAGTTCCGACAGGGTTATGATTTCGTCATTCACCTGGGCGACAATTTTATCGACAATCTTGGCGGAAGCTGTATTAAGTGACACGATTGTCAGAAGAGCTGCAAACAGACAACATACAGTTTTTTTCATATTAGAGATTCCTTGGAAACTGATCTTAGTTCCGGTTAGAGGCAGTTCTTTCCGCAATAACAAAAAAATCGATTTCTTTCAAGAACTTTTTCAATCGGTCCAGCGGTGCTCCGTCCTTTATCCGAACCCGCAGTTGGTTATCGGGAATTAATTGGTAACGGCGGGGATTTTTAAGAACTTCGTCCACCAACTTTTTTTGATCGATATGGTTGCCGTCCGCAAAAGTGACGGTGATTACGCCGTCATTCATATCCAGGCGTTTGATGCCGATCTGCCGCAAAATGCTTTTAGCCTGAACAACTTCCAGCAGGTTTGCGGCTTCCGGGCTCAAGGGACCGTAACAATCCAGCAATTCCTCGGCCAGGGCATCAATTTCGGCTTTGCTCAAGCGGCCGCTCAACCGCCGGTACATCAAGAGACGTTGGTCAATATCCGGAATATACGTTTCCGGCAGATATGCCGCCAAAGGCAGGTGTAGTTCAGGGTCGGGAGTCTGGTCAACCGGTTCTCCTTTCAGCCGGTTTATTTCATCTTCCAGCAGCTGTAAATAAAGTTCATAGCCGACTTCGGCAATATGACCTGATTGCGCTGCTCCAAGCATATTACCAGCACCTCTGATCTGCAAGTCATGGAGGGCGATTTTAAAACCTGATCCCAATTCCGTAAACTCCATGAGGGCCTTGAGCCTTTTTTGGGCCTCGGGGTTCAGATGTTCTTCTTCGGGTACCAATAAATAGGCATACGCCTGTTCCCGACCACGGCCGACCCGGCCCCGCAATTGGTAAATCTGTGCTAATCCCAGGGCATGGGCCCGATTAATAATTATGGTATTGGCCGCGGGGATATCCAAGCCGGCTTCAATAATGGCGGTGCTGACCAGGACATCAATTTCCTGCCGCCAAAATTTCCACATAACATCTTCCAGTTCTTTCTCAGCCATCTGTCCGTGGGCCATCCCGACTCTCGCGACCGGCACCAGGCGTTTGATATAGGCTGCATACGAGGGCAGATTGTGCACCCTGTTATGGACGAAAAACACTTGCCCGCCGCGTCCTATCTCTCGATTAATAGCCTCACGGATAATCCTGTCTTCCGGGCGGCAGAGATAAGTCCTGATGGCCATACGATCTGCCGGAGGGGTGTTGATGATGCTCATTTCGCGGATCCCGGTCATCGCCATCTGCAGAGTTCGGGGGATAGGCGTGGCGCTGAGGGTGAGAACATCCACCGTCTGGCGAAATTGCTTTAATTTTTCCTTATGACTAACGCCAAACCGCTGCTCTTCATCCACTACCAGCAGTCCCAGATCTTTGAAATGCACGTCTTTTTGCAGTAATCGGTGGGTGCCGATGACAATGTCCACCTTGCCTGCCGCCAAATCGGCTAACGTCTGTTTCTGTTCTTTCGGGCTTTTAAATCTGCTCAGGACTCTTATGCCCAGGGGATAAGGTTGAAACCGTTTCCGGAAAGTCTCGAAATGCTGTTCAGCCAGGACGGTGGTGGGAACCAGAAACCCTACCTGCCTGCCGTCCATGGCAGCTTTAAACACCGCTCTCAGCGCCACCTCGGTTTTGCCATACCCCACATCGCCGCAAATCAACCGATCCATGGGGCGATCGCTGCTCATATCCTCCCAGACATCGAGGATGGCATTTAATTGGTCCGGTGTCTCTTCAAATTCAAAAGTAGCTTCAAATTCACGCAGGGCCGGATCCGGCGGCGAGTATTTATGGCCCGGCAGCACGCGCCGGGCCGCATATAACTCCACCAATTCCCGGGCGATTTTTTCCACTGCTTTCCGGACCTTCTTTTTGGTTTTCTCCCAGGATTTGCCGCCCAGCTTATCCAGCGGCGGGACAGCATCCTCCACCCCCATATATTTTTGCACCAGGTGCAGTTTGTCCACCGGCAGATAGAGCTTGTCGCCGCCAAGGTATTGTAAGTAGAGGAAGTCGTTGATTTCATTACCCAGGGTAAGCTTGACCAGACCGCGATACAAACCGATGCCGTGATCCAAATGAACGATGGGATCGCCAACCCTGAGGTCGTTGAGCGAAGTGAAAAATTGCCATGGGCGGGTAGTTTTTCGTTTCGGAGCTTCTTTGACAGCCCCCAGAACTTCTTCTTCGGTGAGAACAACGAGGGCTTCGGCCAACCATTGGAAGCCGGCAGAGAGGCCGTCCCAGGTAAGTTGTATGGTTCCGGGGCGCTGCCAACGAGGATTGGCATTGAGCTCGGCGTCTACCTGCCGATCGCTGAGCAGCAGGTTAAGCCGTTCTGCCTGAGAGCGGCTGCGGCAGACCAAAACCACCTGAAAGCCGCTGTCCTGCCATTGCCGCATTCTGGCTGCCAACGGACCCGTTAATTGCCCCGGTTCCCTGGCCTCGGCGGCCAGGGAGGCCGCCAATTCCTTATTATTATCTACTGAAAAATAATACGTATTTTTTTGGGAGGCTTCGTCCACCTCAAAAGGGACTGCATGACAACGCAGAGTTTGAAAAAGTGATTTATTTTCCGGGGAACTGACCGGATCGGCATTAACCTCCCCATGTCGCTCCCGGTCTCTCGTCGCTTGATAATTGTCCAGTTCCTGCTTGATATTGAGAGGGTCCCAGTCAACGACCAGGCAGTTTTCAGGCAAATAATCCCAGAGAGTTTCAGTTTTCTCGTAAAAATAAGGAAGGTAGCGCTCAATGCCGGGGAAATGTTCCCGTCGCTGCAGGTATTCCATTATCTTTAAATTTTTTACCGTGCGCAGCCGGCGGCTGGCGAGCTTCTGGGCCTGCGGATCAAGAAAAACCTCGCTGACCGGCAGAATGATGAGGTCTTCCAGATGCTTTGAGGAGCGTTGCGTGGAGGCGTTAAAATGGCGGATTGATTCCACATTATCGCCCCAGAATTCCAACCTGACGGGCTCGGCGCTCAAAGGCGGGAAGAGGTCTAGGACTCCGCCTCTGACACTGTAGTCGCCCCGTTCTTCCACCAGAGGTCTTCTGCTGTAGCCCCCGGCTTCCAGATGGAATAAAAATCTTTCCCGGTTAATTTCTTCTCCCACTACCAGATATTCGGTTACGGCTGCTAATTTTTCCCGGGGCGGCAAGGTTGCAGCAGGGCAATGCCGGTAGCGACAATGATAGGAAGGCCGGCTTGAGTAGAAAGTGTATAGGCAGCTTCCAGGCGGGAACTGGCAGTTTGGAAATCCGGGGTCAATTCCACAAATGGCAAAGATTCATAGCCGGGAAAAGAATATAAGAGATTTTTTCTGTTTTCCGGGAAGGCCTCGTCATAGCCGGCCAGAAAGAAACTCATATCCCGGAAAAAGCTTATTTGTTCTGAGGCATTTGGTGTTATGAGCAATATTGGACGGCGCAGTTCAATCCAAAGTTTGGCCAGGGACCAGGCCAGGGCCGCCGGGGATAAGCCATAAAGCTCCAGGGGTGACTCGCCTTGAGCTATGGCAGTCAAGAGTTGGGCTAAGTTTGAGTTGGGATGAGACATGAATCGGAAAAATCTATTCTAGTGGGAAAAGAGCCTGCCAAAGGATATTTTTAATGCTGAAACCTTCCTACCTTTTGTATATAATCCCAGACAATTTTGTTGTCGGATGGAATTATGCCCATTTTCCTTCTTTTTAATAGGATACTGTGAATCCGAAAAAAAAGCAATGGACATTAGAATTCCAGGTAAGGCAGCTTATATATAAATTGGCAGGTTGGTAGCTGCATGGTGCATTTGATTTTGAAGTGCCAAATTTCACCAGGAGGATTGACAGATGAAAATAACCCGCATCTCTCATTTAGGTATTGCTGTTAAAGAACTGGATCCGGTTAAAAAGCTGTACGGCGAAAATCTTGACCTGCACGGTCACCATGAAGAAGAGGTGGAATCCCAGAAAGTTAAAGTAAGCTTCTTTAAGGTCGGGGAAACCAACATCGAACTGTTATTGGCCACCAGCCCGGAAAGCCCCATAGCTAAATATGTGGAAAAGAATGGGGAAGGTATTCATCATATCGCCTTCGAAGTTGAAGATCTTGAAGGCGCCATTGAAGAGCTAAAAGCTGCCGGCGTGAGAATGATCGATGAAAAACCCAGGGAAGGGGCTCACGGCGCCAGAATTGCCTTTATTCACCCCAAGTCTACTCATGGCGTCCTCATCGAGCTGTGCCAGCACGCTTCCGGCCATTAAAAAGGAGTGATAAGGTTTAATCCGGGGGAGAATGAATGATATCGGAAGTTAAAGCCAAGGTGCAGATAAATGCCCCCTTTGGCATGTTGTGGGAACGCTATCTCCCCCTTTTTCTGGCAGAACACCTCAATCCTGAAGTCGGGCTGGACGCCCTCAGTCTGGATCGTTTTACCCGTCATGATTTTATGAAAGTGGCGGATAAACTGCACCAGGCCGGCTTGCAGATCTCCTTGCACGGCCCCTTTCAAGATATTCTGCCGGGCGCAATTGATAGCAGGATTTTGGCGGCTTCCCGGGCTCGGTTACAGGATGCCTTTGACCTTCTGGAAATATTCCAGCCGAGAAGCATTGTCTGCCATATCGGCTACGAATCCAGGCATTATCAGGGGCTGGAGGGAAGGTGGTTGGATCATAGTGTGGCAACCTGGGAGCCTCTAGCGGCGCAGGCGGCGCAATATGGTTGTTTATTAGCATTGGAAAACGTCTATGAGACCCAACCGGAATTAATAAAAGAGTTGTTTGACCGACTCCAGGCTCCAAATATCCGTATGTGCCTGGATGTCGGTCATTTGCAAGCCTTTGGCGGCGGTGATTTTCAAAAGTGGCTGGAGATGTTGGGGAGCCTGGTGGGCCAATTACACCTGCATGATAATAGCGGCGGGGGCGATGAGCACCTGGGTCTGGGGCAGGGAATCATACCATTTCCTAAAATATTAGGTTTTTTTGCCGGCAACAATTTCGCTCCCTTGATTACTTTGGAACCCCATCATGAAAACAGCCTTTTGCCATCATTGGAATATCTGGCAGCTAACTGGCCGTGGTAAAAGAAAAATAAAAAGGGCGCCGGCGGCGCCCGAAAAAATAGCCAAGCTGAAGCAACATTAAGTTTTAGTTACATTAGTTGCCTGTGGCCCCTTGGCGCCTTCGCTTAGTTCAAACTCCACTTCATCATTTTCCTTCAAGGTACGAAATCCCTGGGCTTGAATGTTGGAGTAGTGCACAAAGACTTCCGGCCCGTCGTCCTGCTTAATAAACCCCCAGCCTTTGCTTTCATTGAAGAATTTTACTTTACCTCTGTACTTCATTGCTCCTCCTCAACTAAAACCAATGCCAGTTCTTAAAAAAATTGGCTAGGGCGAGGACCAGGGCCATCGTCTGCAAAAAAGAAAATCTTATCCTTTTTGTCAGTTTTTAATATAGCTTGCCGCTACTCACTAGCCAAAAATCCAAAATTGCCCTTCAATACCACACTTTAAAAGATATGTCAAATATTATTCCTAACTAAAAATAGGGATTTTCCTCTAAAAGAGGTTAAACAAAAGCAACCTGGCGAAATATATCAATACGTTTGACAAAATTCAGGAATTTTGGTGTAATTATAAGATTAGAATTTTAAGCGTGGCTGAAAAATAGGCCAGAAAAGGAACCGCATATGGAAGAATTCCCCCGTTTACAGCGACTGCCGGAATACGTTTTTGCCACTGTTAATGCTCTCAAGATGGAGGCCAGGCGGCGGGGTGAGGATATTATCGATTTGGGCATGGGTAATCCCGACCTGCCAACGCCGCCGCATATCGTGGATAAATTGCTAGAAGCGGCGAAATTGGGGCATAATCATCGCTATTCCGCTTCGAAAGGCATACCCAAACTGCGGGAAGCCATTTCGAGCTGGTACAAAAGGCGTTATGATGTTGATATTGATCCTGAAACCGAGGCCATTGCCACCATCGGCGCCAAAGAGGGGCTATCTCACCTGATCCTGGCCACTACCGGGCCGGGCAATGTAGTATTGGTGCCTAATCCGACCTATCCAATCCATGCATATTCCGTGGTTATTGCCGGGGCTGATCTGGTTAGTATTCCCCTTGACCCTGATCGTGACTTTTTTGAGGACATGTCCACAATAACAAAGTTGATCCGTCCCCGGCCGAAGATGCTGATTATTTCTTATCCGCATAATCCCACGACCATGGTGGTAGATCTGGATTTTTTTAAAAAAATCGTTGAGTTTGCTCAAGAGAACCAGATTTTGGTGGTTCACGATTTTGCGTATGCCGACCTGGTGTTCGATGATTACGTTGCTCCCAGCTTCCTGCAGATACCCGGAGCCAAAGAGGTGGGTGTAGAGTTATTTTCTTTATCCAAAAGCTATAGTATGCCCGGGTGGCGTTTAGGGTTTGTCTGCGGTAACCCGCGCCTGGTGCATGCCTTGACCAGAATTAAAAGTTATCTCGATTATGGGGTCTTTCAGCCGATCCAAATTGCCGGCATCATTGCCCTGAACGGTCCGTATGACTGTGTCGAGGAAATTGTCGGCGTTTACAAGGAGCGGCGGGACGCCTTGTGTCGCGGCCTGAACCGCATCGGTTGGAAAGTGGAGCCGCCGAAGGGGACAATGTTTGTCTGGGCCAAAATTCCCAAGCGATTCCGTCAGATGAAATCAGTTGAGTTTTGCAAGATGCTGATTCGTGAGGCTAAGGTAGCTGTTTCTCCGGGATTGGGTTTTGGGGAATATGGTGATGAATACGTTCGATTTGCTTTAGTAGAAAACTCTCACCGAATCAACCAGGCTATCCGCGGGATGCGGCAGGTGATCCAGGGGAAGAAAGCTTGAGACCGGTCCAGATTGGTTTAATAGGCTTTGGGACTGTGGGCAGTGGTGTAGTGCGCCTGCTCACAGAACACGGCGACAGGTTCCGGAGAAGATTAGGAATACCATTAATACTGAAAAAAATAGTTGATCTTGATCTTGACAGGCCCCGTCCGGTGACTGCCAAACCCGAATTGCTGACCGATAATATTTGGGAAATTTTGGATGATCCTGAGATTGATATTATTGTTGAATTGATAGGTGGAACAACTGCGGCTAAGGATCTTATCATGGCTGCTTTGGACCGGGGCAAACATGTCGTAACCGCCAATAAGGCCTTATTAGCTTTACACGGTAATGAAGTATTCCATAAAGCTAAAGAGGCCGGGGTGGAAGTTGGCTTTGAAGCCAGCGTCTGCGGCGGCATACCGATTATTCTGACATTGCGCCAGGGATTGGCAGCCAACGCCATTGAAGAACTTTTCGGCATTCTCAACGGTACATCAAATTATATCCTCTCCAAAATGAGCTCCGGCGGCGAGCCTTTTGAAGTAGCCCTGAAAGAGGCCCAGGAACAGGGGTATGCGGAGGCTGATCCTACTCTTGATGTGGAAGGTTTTGATGCCGCCCATAAACTCGCCATTCTCATGGCCCTCGCCTACGGTTCCCAAATAGATTTTGAGTCCATTCATGTGGAAGGAATTACTCACTTAGAGCCCATTGATATCCAGTTTGCCAAAGAATTCGGCTACCAGATTAAATTATTGGCAATTACTCGGGACGACGGGCAGCGGGTGGAGGCCAGGGTGCATCCCACCATGTTGCCGCACGATCATATTATGGCCAGCGTTATTGGAGCCAATAACGCCGTGTATATTACCGGAGATGCAGTCGGGTCAATTTTACTCTACGGCCGGGGGGCCGGCATGATGCCCACTGCCAGCGCCGTTGCGGCTGACCTCATCGATTTAGCGTATAATATCAGTCACGATGTTCATGGCCGGGTGCCGCCTTTAGGTGTCAACGACGCCGAGCAGAACCGTCGCCTCATTAAACCTCTGGCTGAAATAAGTACTAACTATTACTTAAGATTTGCCGCCCAGGATCGTCCCGGAGTACTATCTAAAATTTCCGGCATACTGTCCCAATACGATATCAGTATTGCCGCGGTAATCCAAAAAGGCCGGGAAATTCGTCATGCCGTGCCCATCGTCATGATTACCCATGAAGCCAGGGAGGCCAATGTTCAAAAGGCCCTGGAGGAAATCCATCATTTGGATATAATTTCCGAAAAAACCATACTTATTCGCATTGAAGATCCCAATCTTGATGCTGCGCAAATTTAATTGGCAAACAGCAACTGCAGCGAGAATAATCCAACTTTGAGGCTTTTATGAAATATGCCATTCTTTTAGGCGACGGTATGGCAGATTACCCTATAGAAGAATTAGGTAATCGCACGCCTCTGGCCGCGGCCAAGACTCCTAACATGGACTTTTTGGCGACTCAGGGTGAATTGGGATTGGCCCGCACCATTCCCGAAGGCATGGAACCTGGGAGCGATGTGGCTAACTTGTCCATCATGGGATACGACCCGGCCGTATATCATACCGGCCGGGCGCCTCTCGAGGCGGCCAGTATGGGGGTAAGCCTGGCCAGCCAGGACGTGGCTTTCCGCTGCAATCTGGTGACTCTGCGTCACGAAAACGATGGCGACATTTTCATGGAGGATTACAGCGCCGGTCATATTAGCAGCAATGAAGCCCGGGAACTCATTATCAGCATTAATCAGACCATGGGAAATGGTTCCCGGCGATTCTATCCCGGCGTCAGCTATCGACATCTGTTAGTTTGGCAGGGCGGACAGGAAAATTGGCAAACCTTCCCGCCCCATGACCTGACCGGGCAGAGTGTGCGCTCTTATCTGGAAAGGGAGGGCAAAGAAAAACCTTTACTGGAGTTAGTCCAGTCGTCCTGGCCGATATTGGCCAAGCATGAAGTAAATCGTCTACGCCGGGAACGAGGCCAGAATCCCGCTACTTCCATTTGGCTGTGGGGCCAGGGACGGGCTCCTAAAATACCGACCCTGCAAGAATTATATGGTCTGACGGGCGCGGTTATCTCTGCGGTGGACCTAATGCGCGGGATTGGCGTGTATGCCGGACTGAAACCGATTTTGGTGCCCGGCGCCACCGGCTACCTTGACACCAATTATGCCGGCAAGGTGGAGGCGGCTTTGGACGCCCTGGAAACCATGGATTTCGTCTATCTCCATGTAGAGGCTCCCGATGAAGCCGGCCATTCCGGGGAACTGAAGAACAAGCTGCAAGCGATTGAAGACTTTGATTATAAAGTTGTGGGTCCTATGATCCAAGGCTTGAAAACTTTAGGGCCGCATCGTATCCTGCTCATGCCCGACCACCGGACCCCCTTGAGCCTGAAAACCCATTCTTCCGAACCGGTGCCTTTTGTACTTTACGATTCCCGGCAAGTCCAGGGTAATCAACCCCGACGATTTAATGAAGTGGCGGCTGAACATACGGGATTGCTTATCGAAAAAGCCGATCTGCTTATGGCTCGGCTGGTACAGCGATAAATTAGTCTCTGCCAAAATCAATAAAAGGGGAAGAAGGATTTGGTCTCAGACCCACCTCTTCAGGAAAAAGATTAATCACAATTTTATGGTTAATTATAGGGGCGGTTTTTGAACCGCCCTTTATCGTAGGCACTATGCATGAAAACCAAAAATATTTTTAGCGCCCGCCTGGCTGCAACCCGAAAACTTCTACAAGACACCGGCCTGGATGGCTTACTTGTTGCCTGCCCGGAAAACCGAAGGTATCTGAGCGGATTTACCGCCAAGAACTGCCATATCAATGAGTCCAGCGGATTTCTGCTGATAACTCAGGAGGCGGCCTATCTGCTGACGGATTTTCGCTTCCGGGACTGGGCCCTGGCCGAGGCTCCCCTTTTTGACATAGAGATATACACCAAGGGTCTGGCCAAGATGCTGCCGGAACTGCTGAAAGGATTAAAGGGGGGACATTTCGGCTTCGAGACCTTTTATGTAACCCACTATGCCTATCAAAAAATAATCCAGGAGATGGAGAATGCCGGCTTGCAGGCGGTCTGGCAGCCGGTGGAGAACCTGGTGGAACAGGTGCGGGTTGTTAAGGATGCTGAAGAAATTGAATTAATTAAAAAATCCTTGAGTATTACCGAAAAGGTTATGGCCGCAGTGAGCACCCGGCTTCGGCCGGGGTTGACTGAAAAAGAGGTGGCCTGGATGATCGAACTGGCCCTGAGGGATCATGGGGCAGAGGGACCATCCTTCCCACCCATGGTTGCCTTTGGGACCAACAGCGCCCGGCCGCATCATGATCCGAGCGACAGACGGCTGCGAACCGGCGAGCCGGTTATTATCGACATGGGAGCCATTTACCAGGGCTACTGCTCGGATATGACCCGGACCTTTTTTTTAGGCGAACCTGATGCCAAATTTAAAGAAATTTACTCGATAGTCCACCAGGCCCAAAAGCAAGCTGAAGCCGGCATAAAGGCCGGGGTGATGTCAGACGAAGCCGACGGTCTGGCCCGTGAGGTGATTGCCGCGGCGGGATACAACGAGGCTTTTGGTCACTCCCTGGGACACGGTGTCGGCCTGGCGGTGCATGAAAATCCCAGCCTCAGTCCTGTAAAAGAGCGAGCCGTGGCTTTGCAGGCCGGCATGATCAGCACCATCGAACCGGGCATTTATTTGTCTGATTGGGGTGGTGTGCGCCTGGAAGACATGATCCTCGTGCAGGCGGACGGTGCCCTGGTGCTCAACCAGGACCGAAACTTTTATCGGTTTGACTAGATGACAGGGTCAGGGGACAGTGTATTTTCAGCAAAAATAATCCGTCCCTGCAATCATCGAACCCAATTAACTTATATGAAAACAGGCTTTAGGCAAGAGGCTATGGGTTATAGGTAACTCAGGGGCATCTGCATGTTTTCATGCTTTGTGGTGATTTTCAAACATGATGACTCTTGGTAAAGAGAGGATATCATGAAAGTTATGATTCGTTTCCCGTCCGGCGGAATGTCCCTCGCGGTCCTGGCAATCGTATGGTTTGGTTTTGCCTGGAGCGGGCCAAGCGCCGCCGCCGGTCTGCCGGCGCTGAGCCTTCCTGAGGTGAAGCTGGAGGTCTTCGGCGAAATTCCTCCTCTGAAAGCCCTAAAAGTGAAGCCGGAACTGAAAGATTCGGCCACGAGTTTGGACCAGGCGGCAAATGCCAGGGCGGTGCTAAAATTTCTTGGGGTCAATTTAAGCTCCGATGATAAAAAATTCCTGGACGAAAACAAATTTCTCCTGATTCCCAGAAGAGCCACCAAGTTCAAAGGTAAACTCCAGGAATGGTGGGAGTATGACGAGATGCTGGGCATGTGGGACGAGCTGGGCGGTCCCGAGGCCGCGGAAAATCGCCGGCCGGAACATGCTAAACTGGTAACGCCCGACGTCATGCTGCACGCCCTGCATAAGTATTTTGAAAATTCATTGGAATATCTTGAAAGATTTGAACTGGCGCCCCGGTTGCGCCGATTTTTATACCAGTTTCAGGCCAGAGCCCTGGAATGCCGGAGCCGGTCCGAGGGTATGGCGGCGGAACGCTTTGAGATGGTGGCCGCGCAATTGACGGTGCCCCTGGTCATCCTGGAAAATGCCCAATGGGCCAAATCGTACGAGGAACGGCTGCAGGCCGGCGAGGACCTGACAGATAAACCGGATCTGGCCGAATCCCTGGAAAGCGCCTTGAAAAGGCTGGGAAAATACCAGAAACAGTTTTCTCCCGAGGTTTACGGCCGCATGAGCCAGGAGATCAAAAATATCTACCAGGCCAATGACTTGCTGGTATCGCCCCTGTACGGCCAGTATGCCAAGGATGTTGAGCTTAAAACCGACTATAGCCAATATACCCCTCGCAGCCATTACACCAAGAGTTCGCTGCTGCGGGGCTATTTTCGGGCCATGATGTATTTAGGGAGAAACAGCTATCGGCTGGAAACACCCGCCGGTATTTCAGATGCTTTGCTGTTGGCTTACATTTTCGCGGTCCCCGGGAGCGACGGGCAGCCGATCGGCAAAGATTGGCAGCGGATCATGGAGCTGACCACCTTCTATGCCGGGTATCCGGACGACATCTGCTATGAGGAGTGGCGGAATTTTATCGCCAAGGTCCTGGGCACGGCGAAGCTGTCGCCGGCTGAGGCGGTAAACCCGGAAGTAGTGGCCAAGATTTCCCGGCATTTGGGGGAACTGCGGCCGCCCCGAATACTTTCAGACGTGGTTATCGGTGAGAAAGTTTTCGGTCAGAACAAAGATGACCTGCTGGCCGGGACCAAGGCCTTTCGCCTCTTCGGGCAGCGATTTACGTTTGACGGCTGGATATTGGGGCGCCTGACCGCCGGAGAAGAAAAGACGCCGGTGCGCCTGCCGTCCACCCCTTCGGCACTTTTTATCCCGGCAGCGCTGGGTGATCCTCTGGCTCGAAAATTTGCCGGCGAATTTTTAAAACAGGGGGCGCCGCCGTTTTCGGAAGAGGAAATCGCCAGGTTCAATGGACAGCTCGACGCCGTGGCCGAGGATCTGAAAAAAGTTACCGAGGCAGAATGGTACAGGTCCATAGGTTCGGTGTGGCTGAAGCTGCTGGCTACCTTGCCGGGGCCATACGGGCCGGGATTTCCCCTCTACATGCAGGGGAAGCTCTTCCCGGTGAAACAGTTGCAGACTTTTTTAGGCTCCTACACGGAATTAAAACACGACACCCTGCTGTATGCCAAGCAAAGCTATGCCGAAATGGGCGATGGGGCCGAAGAAAAGGCGCCCCCGGTGCCGAAAGGGTTTGTGGAGCCGAATCCGGCGTTCTGGCAGGAATTACAGCGGCTGGTCACTTACACTGCGGCCGGGTTCAAGAAATATGGCATATTCAAGGGGGAGCTGGAAGAATACGGCCGGTTGACGATATTCAAAGAGCGGGTGGCTTTTTATACGGCGGTGGCAATGAAGGAACTTCAGGGCACGCCGCTGAGTGGGGCGGAATACGAAAATCTCCGGAGCTGGCGCCTTTCCATCATGGCCAAGCCTTTTGTCGAAGGGGTGGTGCTGACGGAAAAAGACAAGCGGGCCGGCCTGATTGCGGACATTCATACGGACGCCATAACCGGTCAGATTCTTTACGAAGCCACGGGAGAACCATATTTTATGCTGGCCCTGGTGGGAAATGAAGGTCAAAGCAGACTGACCGTCGGGGTGGCTTATAATCATTATGAATTTACCGGCCCCCTGAGCCGGCGTTATACGGACGAAGATTGGCAGGCGCGGGTGTATGTCAGCCCGCCGCAGACGCCGCCCAAGAATTTCTGGTATCAGGGGTTGGCGGTCAAGTAGATGATCCGGGTCAGGTATTTAATCCTGGCGGCGGCAGCTTTTTTGTCCTGTACCGGAACCTCTGCCCCCACCGGCGAACCCTTTCCGCCCCTGTACGAAGAGGGCAGGCCGTTTTTAGCGGCGATACAGCAGGCCAGGGCCGGGCCGCTGACCGAAAAAATCACCGGCCTCACCGTGCCCCACCATCTGCTGGCCGCGGACCTGATAGCCGCGGCCTGGGCTCGGGTCGCCACGCAAAAGTACAACCGTATCATTATCTTGAGTCCGGACCACTATTCCCGCAGCCGGACCCCGTTTGCCGTTTCCCGGCGCAATTTCCAGACCGCCTTGGGACCTCTCAGTATTGATGAAGCCGCCGTCAGCCAGGTTTTGCAGAATAGCCTGGTGTCCGGGTCCAATCTTTTTTCGCATGAACACGGCGTGCAGGCGTTGTTGCCCTTTGCGGCTTATTATTTTCCCCAGGCCAGGATAGTTGCCCTGGCCATCAGGTTGTCGGCCAGGCAGACGGATTGGGATTCCCTGGCCGAGACCCTGGCGCCGCTGCTGACCCCGGAAACCCTCGTCGTCCAGAGCACGGATTTTTCCCATTACCTCCCGGCGGCCGAGGCCCGGGGCAAGGACCAGGAAACTTTGCGGGTCCTGAGTGGAGGCGATCCCGAGGGAATCCTGGGGCTGAAAGAACCGGGGCACCTGGACTCGAAAGGGGCCCAATACCTGCAACTTCGCCTGCAGAGGCAGGTTTTCCAGGCCGGGCCAACGGTCATCGCCAACCGGAATTCGCAGGCATACACTCCTGAACCATTGGCGCAGACGACAAGTTACATCGTCCAGCTTTACAGTGCCAAGCCATTAGCGCCGGCCGGGACGGAACGGTATTTCTTCGCCGGAGACACCTTCTGCGGCCGCGCCATGGCGACGAAACTTTCCCGGGCGGAGTTTCGGGAAAAGTTAATTGCCAAAGTTCTGAAGATTACGGGCGGGGCCAGGTTGATTATCAACCTGGAAGGCGTGATCAGGCCCGGAGGCGTCCGGGAGGCGGGGCCGTACGATCTGGGGATGGATACCACTCTGACGCTGCCGCTGTTACAGAGGCTCAAGGTGTGGGCGGTCATTGTCGCCAATAACCACAGCCGGGATTTTGGTGCGGCGGCTTATGAGAACATGGTGCGCCTCCTGGAAAGCAAGGGCATCATTGTCCTGGAGCATGGCGATATAAAAAATCTGCCCCACTTCCGCCTGGCGGCTTTCACTGATGTGGATAACCGCTCGCCTCAGAAGGCGGCAAGGCTGCGGTTGGCTGATTTTGACCGCCTGAAGACGGTGAGGCAGGATAAGCCGCTGTTTGCTTTTCTGCATTGGGGACAGGAGTATGCCACGGCGCCCGGTCCTCGGGAAGAGGCGCTCATTGAAGTATTGCAAGCCAAAGGAGTGGAGCTGATTATGGGCTGCCACAGCCATCGGGCCGGCAATTTCCGGTGTCGGCAACCGACCTGTGTGGCCTTTTCATTGGGTAATTTCATTTTTGATCAGCGCCAACCCGGTGTATCGGGAGCCCTGCTGGAGGCCGTATTCTTCCCCCAGGGGACTTATTTTCTCAGGTGGCATGGTTTGGAGAACTTATTTGTGGAGGCCGCCGGACAAGAACCTATCGAGGAAAGATAACATGGGCGATGAGAAAAATTTCTGTGAACAGTGTGGTCATCCTCTCGGGGCGGAGGCGAAGTATTGCCGCGCCTGCGGTCACCAGGTCGCACCTGCGGTTTCAACACCCCGGGAGGCTGAACCGGCCGAGCTACCACGGCGGCAAAGCAGGCTCCCCTGGATTGTCTGTGGGGTGGCGGTTGTGGTGCTGGGAGGAGTAGCGGCAGGTTATTATTGGGGCAGGTCCGGTGATAAACCAGGGCCGCGACCTGCCGTGTCCCTCCCGGTTACGAAAGAGCCGAAAAAAGAGTCCCAACCCCAGCCATTGGCACAAACTGACGTCGGGCGTCCCTCTAAGGCCTCGGGAGACGCGCAAAGAGGATCTGGGACGCTGCCACCCCCGCCAGAGGTAGATATTCAGAAGGAATTTAAACCGCTGCCCCCGCCGCCGCCGTTGGACCAGGGTGATGAAGCAATTCTTCCACTCCCGCCGCCTCTCGACTCTTCTCAGAGCCTGCCCGCCGGGACAAGCGGGGGGCCTCGCTGGCCCTGGACCTCGCAACGGCCGGTAACCACACAGGATTTGAGCCGGTTGTCCCCCGGGGAACTGGTATTGATGCGCAACGAAATTTATGCCCGACATGGCTGGGTCTTTCAGCGGGTTGATTTGCAGAACTACTTCGGGCAGCAATCGTGGTATCATCCCAAAGGAACCCTGGAGAATCGGGAGGCCGGCAACCGTTTGGCCGAGGCGGAAATGACCCCTCTGGAACGCCAAAATATCAAAACGATATTACAGTATGAGAAGGTTCAACAAGGTGGGCGTTAACCGCTCGGCCTGAATAAGCCCCCAGGTGACACTCAACAAAACTGCCAAGGGTGAAATCCGAAGAATTTTGATTGGTTACCGCGGCTGCAGGTGAATGTAGGTAAACAGGCCCTTGGCTACCAGTTGATCCTGTTCCCGGACTTCCACCTCGCCCAGGGAGATTGTCTTCCCCCGTTTGGCGATGCGGGCGATGGCTTCGACGGGTCCCTGGCGCACCGGGGCCAGAAAATTGATTTTCATTTCCACGGTGCTGATCAATTCGCCCTCAGGCACCAGGGACCAGAGGGCATAGGCCACGGCCTCGTCGGCCAGAGCGCCGATCATGCCTCCCTGGAGCAGGCCGATGGAATTGGCCAGGCCGGGTTTAAAGGGCATGACAAACCTGGCAAAACCCAGGCCCAGTTCAGGGACTTCGATGCCCATGGAGGCAATGAAGGGATTGTCGGTGAGGCGGGCCCGGATGGCGGCCTCTTGTTCGGGGGTGAGGGGTTTGAATGTGTGGGGCATCCGTAAAAACCTTCCATAAACTAATAATATTTGTTTGGGTTAGCGAACAGAAAAAATTCTTTAGATCAACTATACCTCTAACCCGGAGTGGCTGCGAGGTTTCTCAGGCGGCAGCCTTATCCAGGGTATACGGTTGAATGAGGACCTCCGCGGGTATTCCCAGGCCCGTGTGGAGCTTACGGATCATGTCAATGGTGAGGGGACGTTTCCGCCGGAGAACCTCAGACACCCTGGCGCGACTGCCAATATACGGCTCAAGATCTCGCCGTGAGAGACCGCGACTTTCTAAAGTATAACAGATGGCATCAATTGGGTCCGGCAAAGGGATGTCGTGGTTCCTTTCTTCATAAGCCTCGATGAGTGTTACCAGCACTTCCAGGAGATCGCCCTCGGAGGTTTGAGGGGAGGCGGTAAAGAGACGTTCCACCTCTTTAAGGGCGGCGGCATGATCCGCGGCATTTTTTATTGGGTTAATGAGCATGGGGAATTATACAATATTTAATAGAGAAAGAGAAGTCAGGACAAGCGTATGACCTTGAAAACGGGATCAGGCATGGTTAGGGTATGACAAGGTGCAAATTTTGGAAACAAAGGGACACAGGCGTGTGCGCCTGTGCTCCATTAAAAACAGTATCATAAAAAATTTTGCGACAGGCGAATAAGTTCAGGCAAGGAAGGACACAGATATGAAAATTGCGGTGAGCGGAAAAGGCGGGGTGGGCAAGACGACGTTGTCGGCCCTGTTGATCAAATATTTCCGGGATCAGGGGAAAAAAGTATTGGCCATCGATGCGGACCCGGATGCTAATTTGGCGACGGCTTTGGGCATTCCTCATCCGGAGAACATTACCCCTATTTCGGATATGAAGGAATTAGTGGCGGAGCGGACGGAATCCACCCCCGGCAAGATGGGCGGCTTTTTTAAATTAAACCCTAAAGTTGACGATATTCCTGATAAATTTTCCACCACCATCGACGGCGTTAAACTCATGGTCCTGGGCGGTGTCAAAAAGGGCGGCGGCGGCTGCATCTGCCCGGAGAGCGTGTTGCTCAAGACCCTGATAACCCACCTGGTGATATTTCGGGATGAGGTAGTGGTGATGGATATGGAGGCGGGCATTGAGCATTTAGGCCGGGCCACGGCCAAGTCGGTGGACCGGCTCATCGTGGTGGTGGAACCGGGCCGCCGCAGCATTGAGACGGCCCAGCACGTTAAGGCGCTGGCCCAGGATATCGGCGTCACCAAAATCGTGCTCGTGGGCAACAAAGTGCGGGGCCCCCAGGACAGGGAGTATCTGCTCAAGAGTCTGCCGGACTTCCAGTTCCTGGGTTTTCTGCCTTTTGACGATAAGGTGATCGAGTCCGATTTGCAAGGGACGGCTCCTTATAATCTGAGCCCGGAATCAATGGCTGCGGCCAAGGAGATCGGGGATAATTTGAGCCAGATGCAATAGGAAGATAAAAGCTATTCACCCCTCACCCTGACCCTCTCCCCTCAAGGGGAGAGGGAAATAAAGAATGAAATTTGTTGACAGGCAAGGCGTTTTTGAGTAAAAAAGTAATATGTTAAATAGGAAGCAACATTGGTGCTGGTGGTGCACTTTATCCTCGTGAGGTGACGCCGCCGCTTAAGAAGCAGAATCAAGTTACAAAAAAGCCGTGGCCCTCACGAGAGGGGCCGCGGCTTTTTTAGTGATAAGAAGCCGTGCCCGAGAACCAGGATGCGGCTTTTTCTTTGGTTATTGCCAATTATAGTCATCCAAAAATTCTGACTTATTCACCCCTCACCCTGACCCTCTCCCCGCAAGCGGGGCGAGCGGGATAAAGGATAAGATTTTGATCGGTATAGCCCTTACAGGCTGCGGCTCAGGGCGGATATGATCGCTTGCCGCCTTAAGCCATTCCGGCGCCGGATAAGGGAGAAGGAAAAATTCTGATAGTAAATGGTATTTGAAAGGATAGGGCATGGTAACACCTGATTTTGACACTTTTACGGCCCTGGCCGGGCAAGGCAATATTGTCCCGATTTATCGAGAGATTATGGGTGACATGGAAACCCCTGTGTTGGCTTATAAAAAATTGGGCCGGGAATCCAGGTCGTTTTTGTTGGAGAGCGTCGAGGGCGGTGAAAAATGGGGCAGGTACAGTTTTTTAGGTCTGCATCCTTCCCTGGTGGTCAAGGTGCGGGGAAATGTCGTGGTGGTCAGTGATAACAAAGGAGAAGAAAAATACGAGAACGTTTTAGATCCTTTTGAAATTATCCGTCAGGTATTGGGGCGCTATAAAGCAGTGAGCCTTCCGGATCTGCCCCGGTTTTACGGGGGGTTGGTTGGCTACTTTAGTTACGACATGGTACGGTACATTGAGCGGTTACCCAAATTAGCCACTGACGGCGGCATTCCGGAAGCAATCCTGATGCTGACGGATCATCTGTTGATCTTTGACAATGTCCGTCACACCATAAAAGTGGTGGCTTTGGTGCACATTGATCCGGAGGCTTCCCTGAAATCACTGTATGAACAAGGAATCGCCGGTATTGAGGCCATCATAGCCGAACTCAGGGCGCCGCAGCACTTTCCCGAAGCCGGGCCGGCCGATAATAATGTGCAACTGGTGTCAAACATGACCCAACAGCGGTTTCAGGATATAGTATTGCAGGCCAAGGAATATATTGCCGCCGGGGACGCTATCCAGATCGTGCTGTCCCAGTGTTTTCAGACGCCGCTGCGCCATGATCCCTTTGATTTATATCGCGCCTTGCGCTGTATCAATCCCTCGCCATATATGTTTTATTTAAGTCTGGAAGAGCTGGAACTGGCGGGAGCTTCACCGGAAATTCTGGTGCGCCTGGAAGAAAATAAGGTGGAGTTGCGCCCGATTGCCGGGACCAGGCGCCGGGGCGAGACGCCGGAGCAGGACAAGGCCCTGGAAGAGGAACTCCTGGCCGATCCCAAAGAACGGGCGGAACATATTATGCTGGTGGATTTGGGCCGTAATGACGTCGGCCGGGTGGCTGAGATCGGCAGCGTCAAGGTGACGGAGCTTTTTGCCGTAGAGCGGTATTCCCATGTCATGCATATCGTTTCCCATGTGGAAGGGGATTTAACCCCGGGCAAAGACGCCTTGGACGTGCTCAAGGCCTCATTTCCGGCGGGCACTGTCTCCGGGGCGCCCAAGGTCCGGGCCATGCAAATAATCGAAGAACTGGAGCCGACCCGCCGGGGCCCGTATGCCGGGGCTGTAGGATATCTGGGATTCAGCGGCAACATGGATTTTTGTATTACCATCCGAAGCCTGACGGTGCACCAGGGGCAGGTATATCTCCAGGTGGGGGCGGGCATTGTGGCGGATTCCGATCCGGCCAGCGAATATCAGGAGACCGTAAGCAAGGCCCAGGCTATGGTGCGGGCTCTGGAACTGGCGGCCAGGGGACTGTTATAGGACTTGTGAGGGAGGGGTGCAGGGTCAAAAAAACTGCCCCTTCCCCCGATAGTTGGTCAGGTTTAAAACTCAAGGTGCAAGGGTGAGAACTTTGAGTGATTCCCAAAAAATGGTCATGATCGATAATTATGATTCATTCACGTATAATTTAGTGCAATATTTGGGTATTTTGGGGGCGAAGCTGGTTGTCTACCGGAACGACGAAATCGATCTGGCGGGACTGGAGGCGTTGCAGCCAAGCCATTTGATTATTTCGCCGGGGCCATGTTCTCCCAAAGAAGCGGGCATATCGGTGCCGGCTATCCAACATTTTGCCGGTCGAATTCCGATACTGGGCGTCTGCCTGGGCCATCAGAGCATGGGTGAGGCCTTTGGCGGCCGGATTATTCGGGCGCCCCGGCTGATGCACGGCAAGACCTCCTTGATCTACCATGATGGCCGGGATATTTTTCAGGGCATTCCTTCTCCCTTTGAGGCTATTCGTTATCACTCTTTGATCGTAGAGCGGGAGACTTTACCGGAATGTCTGGAAGTGGCGGCGCAGACCGCAGTGGGGGAAATTATGGGGTTGCGCCACAAACGCCATGCGATTTATGGAGTACAATTCCATCCGGAATCCATCCTGACGGCGGAAGGTATGAATATCCTGCAGAATTTTATCAAACGGCGGCGGGGGTAATGATTTCAGGTTAATTGACCCAATAATCAGGGATAATCATACTTTTTAGCCTTAGAATGGCAATGTGAGCCAGACGTTAATCATCCATGGTAGATAGTGGAAAAATTATGACAACTGAATCTCGAGAAGACAGCCCAGCCGTTCCGGTGGCAGCCGATGTCAAAGCATCCCCTGAGCAGGACGAAGTTAAGGACAAAAAACATTTTGCCATAAGTGTCTACCGGGACTGGTGCAAAGGCTGCGGTATTTGCGCGGCCCTCTGCCCGAAACAGGTGCTTTCCCGGAATGAAGAAGGTGGACCGGTGGTCACGGACCCCGAAGCCTGTATCGGCTGCGGCTGGTGCGAACTGCATTGCCCCGATTTTGCTATAAGTGTGCGCCCGCGAGCGGAGAATAAAGAGGCGAAAAATTGAAAAAACCTTTACTGCTGCAAGGCAATGAGGCCATTGTGGAGGGGGCGCTGGCAGCCGGGTGCCGATTCTTTGCGGGCTATCCCATTACCCCGGCAACGGAAATCAGCGAAGTTATGTCATCCCGGTTGCCGGCGGTGGACGGCACCTTTATTCAGATGGAAGATGAAATTGCCAGCATGGGGGCGATAATCGGGGCTTCCCTGGCGGGGGTCAAAGCCATGACCGCCACCAGCGGGCCGGGATTTTCCCTGATGCAGGAAAATCTTGGATTTGCCTGCGTGGCCGAGGTCCCTTGCGTCATTGTCAATGTCATGCGCGGCGGGCCCAGTACCGGGCTGCCCACTAATGTCAGCCAGGAGGACGTGATGCAGTCTCGCTGGGGCACCCATGGCGATCACCCCATTATCGTGTTGGCAGTTTCCAACGTCCAGGATTGCTTTGAGTTGACGGTAAAGGCTTTTAATCTTTCCGAGGCTTACCGCACGCCGGTGATAATCCTTTCTGATGAGGTGGTTTCCCATACCAGGGAAAAATTTCTGGTCCCGGAGGCTTCAGAAATCCAGATTATTAATCGAGAGAAGCCGGAAATGCCGCCGGAGTGGTATATTCCGTATGAAGATACCCCTCACGGCGTCCCGCCCATGGGTATCTTCGGGGATGGCTATCGCTACCATGTGACCGGGCTGATTCATGACGTGCGCGGCTTTCCGACCCAGCGCCCCGACGAAATCCTGGCCTTCCGCCAGCGCCTGTTCCGCAAGATCCGGCAACATCTGGATGATATTCAACTGGTGCAGACGGAATTTACTGAAGACGCCCAGATTCTGGTAGTGGCGTACGGCTCGGTGGCGCGCTCGGCCCGGCGGGCGGTGCGGGAAGCCCGGGAACTGGGGATAAAGGCGGGGCTGCTGCAACTGCAAACCCTGTGGCCTTTTCCGGGGCGATTGCTGGAACCCCTTTTGTTAAAAGTGCGGGCGGTGCTGGTGCCGGAGCTGAATATGGGGCAGGTTTACCGGGAGGTGCTGCGGGTGAACCAGGGCGAGACCAGAATTGAACCGCTCAACCGGATCGATGGGAATCTGATCACCCCGGAGGAGATTTTGCAGAGGTTGGTGAAGCTGTAAAAAAGCGATCAGCTGACAGCAATCAGCTTTCAGCTTTAAAGTTTAAAAATGAATTGAACACTATAATGAAAAGTTAAAGGTAGTAGCTTTAAAATATTTTATTGGGACAGTAATTAGCGTTATAAATGATGATCATTATTCGCAAATAACAAAAAGCTGACATGAGCTGACAACCGAGAGCTTAAAATGGCTGAAACAACAAAATTGATCTACAAGTACCTGCGGCACGACAAGAAATTTCCCCACGTCTGGTGTCCGGGGTGCGGCAACGGCATTGTCCTGGGGGCGTTAATCCGGGCCATCGACCGGTCCGGATACGGCAAAGATGACATCGTGCTGGTCTCCGGGATCGGCTGCGCCGGCCGTATGCCGGTCTATGTTGATTTTAACACGCTCCACACCACTCACGGGCGGGCCTTGACCTTTGCCACCGGGGTAAAACTGGCCAAACCCAAACTCCAGGTGATCGTCATCATGGGGGACGGCGACGCCACCGCCATCGGCGGCAATCATTTTATCCATGCAGCCCGGAGAAACCTCAATTTAACCGCCATCATAATCAACAATAACACCTACGGTATGACGGGGGGGCAGTATTCACCTACCTCGCCGTACGGGTCGCTGGCGGCGACGGCCTTGTATGGCAATATTGAACATCCTTTTTCCATCGCTGAACTGGCGGTGACCGCCGGGGCCGCTTTTGTGGGCCGGAGCACGGTGTTTCACGCCAACATCCTGGATCAGCTGATCGAGTCAGGCATCAGAAAAAAAGGGTTTGCCGTAATCGAAGCAATAAGTCATTGTCACACCCTGTACGGGCGGAGAAACAAATTGGGAGGACCGGTGGAAATGCTGCAATGGCAGAAGGATGTCGCAGTACGGGTGGAGAAGGCCCAGAAAATGACCCCGGAGGAGTTGGCCGGCAAGATTACCATCGGCACCTTAATTGAACGGGACCTGCCGGTTTACATTCAGGAACTGGATAAGATCCGGGCGGCGGCCAAGGCGAAATCAGTGGCCTGAGAGTAGGTAGGACTGAGAGAATGAGACTCATTTTCATAAAGGTTTAGATGCCAGTTGTTATCGTTCTGCTAATGTGCCTCTGGTTTGGCGCGGTTCCGGGGCAAGCCCAGCCTGAGCCCTCCAAGCGCCTTGACCTGGGGCGGCTCAGTGCCAGTGAGCGCTGGATTTTACAGAAGGTTGGCGCAGGGGAAGCGGCCGACTTGAAAGAGCACTTCGGGGAGGCGGAACACCTCCGGCAGGTTCGGGCCGGGTTTCTGGTGAAGCTTCTGACAGAAGGGTTTTCCAGGGTGAAGATACCCTATCAGGGGGTTCGAATCAGCCACGCCATCGTGACCAGCCCCCTGGATATGGAGAATGCCGAAATCGATCATTGGCTGGAGTTGTTGGATTGCCGATTTCTGGGGGAGATCAATTTCAGGGATTGTTTCTTTAAAAAGGGGTTGACCCTGAGCCGGTGTCATTGTCCGGGCAAAGTGGAAATGCAGCGGTTGCGGGTGGCCCTCAGCGCCAACTTGTCGGAGTCAGTGTTTCAAGGTCCGCTGGACCTCTGGAGGGCTCAGATTTCCGGGATCCTGGATGCGCATGGCATCCGCCTGGAAGATCGAGAAACGGCGGGAAATTTCGACTCTATGACGGTGGGGCAGGCAGCTTACTTTAATCAGGCGGAATTTCTGGGGCCGGTCAATCTGGTGGGCTGCAAAATTGGCGAGGGCGCCCAGTTTATGGGCGCTGCCTTTCGGGGACCGCTGAACGCCTTTGGCGCTCAGATCGGCAGTCAATTGGCACTAGCAAGGGCGCAGTTTGTCGGTTCGGCTGATTTTGGTTATGTTAGCGTCGGCTCCCAGCTTATCGCCGACGAGGCACAATTCCAAGACCCCATGGGACTGGCCAATTTTAACAGCCTTCGGGTAGCCCATTCAGCCTCCTGGCGCGGGGTGTTTTTTGCCGGACCGGTGAATTTCGTAACTGCCAGCATCGGCAGCGAATTCCAGTTGGATGGGGCCAGATTTGCCAGCGCTAGCCAGGTGGCGGATTTTAACAATCTGAAAGTTGCCCAACATGCCTTTTTCCGGGGCACAGTGTTTCAGGGGCCGGTCAATTTTACCGGCGCCAGCATCGGCGGCGAACTGGCGTTTTTGAAGTCGCAATTATTGTTGCCCTCAGAGCCGGTGAGTATGAAAGAAATGCAGGTGGGGGCGACGGCATATTTTTGGGATTCCACCTGGGCCGGCGGCCTGGACCTTTCCGGAGCCCGACTACACAAAGTTGTGTTGGGCTTCCCGTCCGAGAGGGTGGGTGAGATATCCAACTTAAAACTGGAAAATGCCGTTATCGACCGAGCTCTGAGTCTGGAAAACCTGAAGATTGGCAGATTGGAGGCTAGAAGATTAGCAGTCAAGGACGGGGCTGGGTTAACCGGGGTAACTATTCTGGAGAGGGCTGATTTACGGGACAGCGCCTTTAGTTCATTGAATTTTCACAACACTACCTGGCCCCGGAAGCCGGAGTCGTTGTGGTTGGAGGGTTTGACCTTCCAGAGCGTGGGAACCGGCGCAGATCGGGAAGACTGGCAGGCTTTGCTGGCCTGGGTGGAGCAGGGCCGCTATGATACGCGGAACTATAGTCTGCTGGAGACGTTTTTCAAGCAGGGCGGCTACAAAGACCGGGCCGATGAAGTTTATATCAAAGGCCAGCGCCGGGAGGTTCTGCAGCAGTGGTGGCGGCCAGGAAACCTGGCAACCCTGATTTTTTGGGATTTATTGGCAGGTTACGGCCGCAAACCAGTCCGCACGTTTTGGATTGGTCTCGTCATTGTCCTGGTGGGGACCCTGGTGTTTAGTGAAAAGAATTTTGATCCGACTTTCATCGGCAACTGGAACTGGCTGCGGGAGGGCGGACGCGAGAGGGCCTGGGTCTTCCGATTCTTTGTGAGCCTGGACCAATTTCTACCCGGCATCGATCTGGGTCTGGCCAAATTGTGGAACTTGTCTCAAATATCGTATTGGGAACTGATCTATTATCATTTTCACAAGCTTGCCGGCTGGATTTTGATTCCCATCGGGCTGGCAGCGCTCTATTCCCAGTTCAGATAGGAAAAAGTGGAAAGCGGAAAGTGAAATAAGGTAGAGAGTAGGGGAGACCAGAAGTGGAACGATATGAGGTGCGTTTAAGCGGTTCCGGTGGGCAGGGGATAATAGTGGCAGGGATTATTCTGGCCGAGGCGGCCGGCATCTATGAAGGGAAGCAGGTCTGCCAGACGCAGGCGTATGGGCCGGAGGCCAGAGGCGGGGCGTCCAAGGCGGAGGTGGTCATCAGCGACGGTGACATCGATTATCCCAAGGCCATTAAACCGGACCTGGTGTTGGCCATGAACCAGAAAGCCTGTGATTCCTATTGTTATGATCTCAAACCCGGAGGGCTCATCATTGTTGACGGCACTCTGGTCAAAGATCTGCCCACGCCAAAGGCGATTGCCCTGCCGTTTACCCACATTGCCCGGCTGGAACTGGGCAAAGAAATGGTGGCTAATATCGTGGCGCTGGGGGCGTTGGCTAAAATCTCCGGCATAGTGGCCGTGGACAGTTTAGAAAAAGCGGTTTTGGCCCGGGTGCCCGCCGGCACCGAAGATTTGAACCGTCGGGCTTTGGCCGCAGGGGTGGCTGCGGCGGAAGAATTTTTGCGCCAGAGGTCTCCGCATTGTGTGAACAATACTGAAAATAATTCGGCAGGATAATTTGATTAGACAATTTTTAAAATGGATGAGAATGATGCAGGAATTTATCTATAAACTGGTGAATCACCAGGATTTGACGGCAGACGAAATGACTCGGGCCATGGAAACTATTATGACCGGGGAGGCCACCGACGCCCAAATCGGGGCCTTTATTACGGCAATGCGGATGAAGGGGGAGACGGTGACGGAAATCGCCGCCGCGGCTCGGGTAATGCGCCGCAAGGCAACCCCCATACCGATTTCTGATTCTCTCATCGATCTGGATCGGGATGAAATAAATATTGATCGAGAAACAGTGGTGGACACGGTAGGAACCGGCGGCGATGCCACCAACACCTTCAATGTTTCCACTACCACTGCCTTTGTCGTCGCCGGAGCCGGTCTCAAGGTGGCCAAGCACGGGAATCGGGCCGTATCCAGCCGCTGCGGTTCAGCCGATGTTATCGAGGCCCTGGGAATCAACCTGAGTTTGAATCCGGGGCAGGTAGCCGAATGTATCCGGGAAGTTGGCATTGGTTTTCTTTTTGCTCCCCAATTGCATGGCGCCATGCGCTATGCCATCGGTCCCCGGCGGGAGATCGGCATCCGCACGATATTTAATGTTCTGGGTCCGCTCACCAATCCGGCGGGGGCCAACGTCCTGGTGGTGGGGGTCTATGAAGAACGGCTGACCCGGCTATTGGCCGGGGTGCTCCAGGAACTTGGAACCCAAAATGCCTTTGTAGTGTACGGCGAAGGGTCCTTTGATGAGATCAGCATTACCGGGCCCACCCGAATATGCGAATTAAAAGAAGGGAAAATACAGACATATTCCATCACTCCGGAGGAATTCGGCTTGACTCGGGCCACTTTGGAAGATATTAGCGGGGGAGACGTCTTTGAAAATGCTGCCATCATTCGCCAGGTACTGGCCGGGGAGCCGGGGCCGAAGCAGGACATGGTGGCCTTGAATGCGGCCGCAGCCTTTATCGGGGCCGGCTTGGCGGCAGATTTTACCGGCGGGGTGGCGCTGGCCAAAGAGGTGATCGCCAGCGGCAAGGCTATGGGCAAACTGGAGGCCCTAATCCGCAAAAGTAAATCTTTTGGACAGTAACCATGGACAGTTTTTTAGATCGCATTGTCGCGGATAAGTTAAAAGAAAATGAGGCATTGTTTAAACCTGGGAGCCTGCAAGAATTTCAGGAGCGGATAGAGAAGCGGTCGCCTCCCCGCAGCCTGAAAGCGGCTCTGGATCAGTCACCGGCGCCGGCCATTATTGCGGAAATCAAAAAGGCGTCACCTTCCAAGGGACTCCTGGCGCCTGACCTTGATCCCCTGACTCTGGCCCTGGATTACCAGGCAAACGGCGCTGCGGCACTGTCGGTCCTGACCGAGAGAAAATATTTTTTAGGGGCGCCGGAATTAATTGTTGAGCTCCGGCCGCATCTGCATATTCCCATTTTGCGTAAAGATTTTATCCTGGAAATGATTCAGGTATACGAAAGTGCGGCCATCGGCGCCGATGCCCTGCTGCTCATCGTCTCGACGCTGCCGGCCGGGATGCTCCGGGGACTGTTGCTGCTGACCCGGAATTTGGGATTAGAAGCTTTGGTGGAAGTGTACACCAAAGAGGAATTGCTCAGGGCCCTGGACGCCGGGGCAACTTTGATCGGCGTCAACCATCGCAATTTGCGGACCTTTGAGCTGGATATGAACCGGGCCCTGGAGCTGTCGAAGTCTGTACCAGCCGGCGTGACTCTGGTAGCAGCTTCAGGTCTGCACCAGCGGGAGGACCTGGCGCGCCTGGAAGAGGCCGGGATCAAAGCCTTTCTGATCGGCGAATCTTTAGTGAAAGCGGCAAGTCCCGGGGCGAAATTGCGGGAGTTAAGGGGCGGCTGAGGCTTAACAACAATGGGGTGCAAGGCAGAAACTATAGAAGATCAGAATGTATAGGGCGGCCCGTGGCCGCCGATAATTAAGGGGAAGTAAGGTGCCCAACTATCGGCGATTTTATTCTGGAGCCTATTGGTTTTTTACCGTGGTTACTCACAAAAGAACACCCTTTTTGATTACACCCATAGCGCTAAATTGCCTTAAAAGCGCCATAGCAGAATGCCGGGAGCGGTATCCCTTTAAGGTCGAGGGTTGGGTTTTGTTAGCAGATCATCTGCATTGCATATGGATTTTACCGGAGGATGATCTGGATTATTCAAGGCGATGGAGTATTATTAAAAGAAAATTTACTCAACAATATACCGCTAAGAATATTCAACCGCCTTTTTGGCAAAAGAGGTTTTGGGCTCACCGCCTCGAAGATGAGCAAGATTACGAAAGTCATATGAATTATATTCATTTTAATCCAGTAAAACATAATGTTGTAAAATGTCCGCAAGAATGGCGATGGACAAGCCTCCACCGCTACCAAAAGGCCGGGTTATATCCGCTTAATTGGGGGCAATTCTCCGATATCGAGATACCAACGGACGTAGGGAACGAATGAAAAGAACGGCGGGCGCGGCCCGCCCTATAAGCCATAATTTCAGTTCTATAGTTCAGCCTGTGGCTACTTGAGAGATCGGTTTTTATGACGCGTATTAAAATTTGTGGCATTACTAATTTGGAAGACGCTCTGCTGGCCGCCGAACTTGGCGCCCAGGCCCTGGGTTTTATCTTCTATCCCAAAAGCCCTCGCGCCATCACACCCTTGGCAGCCCGGCAGATCATCGCTCAATTGCCGCCTCTGGTCCTGAGCGTGGGCGTGTTTGTGAATGAGGCTGCGGCAATGGTGATGGAAATAGCCGAAATGGTTCGTCTGGACTGGGTGCAGTTACACGGGGAGGAACCGCCGGAATACTGCCGGTATCTGAGCCGCAATGTTCTGAAAGCCATCGCGGTGCAAGACCGGAGTTCGTTGGACCGGATGAAGCAGTATCAGGGGTGTGTGAGGGCTTTTTTGCTGGACACGCATAAAGAGGGACAAAAGGGCGGGACGGGAGAAAGCTTTGACTGGTCGCTGGCCAGGCAAGCCAAAGAAAATGGTTCTCTCGTGCTGGCCGGGGGCTTGAATCCCGAGAATGTCGCCGCGGCTATCCGGGAGGTATCGCCTCTGGCAGTGGATGTGGCCAGTGGCGTGGAGGCGGCGCCCGGCAGAAAAGATCACAACCGGCTGCGAGCATTTTTTAAAGCCGTGGCCTCGGCTGACAGGCTGGATAAAGGCTGGCCCACCCAGGGCCGGAATAAGAATAATCAGGACTGAGGACTGAGTAAAAGAAAAAAGGTGTAAATAGTTTAGCTGCAAGCTGATAGCTGGGCGCTGAGTGCGTTATTGAGGAGGCAGATTTGTTACCAGATAAACAAGGCCATTTTGGCCAGTTCGGGGGACGTTTTGTCCCGGAGACTTTAATGCCGGCCCTGTTGGAGTTGGAGGAGGCCTACGGCCGGATCAGAAAAGATCCTGCGTATAAGAAAGAACTGGCCGGACTGCTCAAAGACTATGTCGGGCGGCCGTCGCCGTTATATTTTGCTAAACACCTGACTGAGGCGCTGGGAGGTCCCAAAGTATATCTCAAGCGGGAAGATTTGAATCATACCGGGGCCCATAAGATCAACAATACCCTGGGGCAGGGACTGCTGGCGCAGCGGATGGGCAAAAAGCGGGTGATTGCTGAGACCGGGGCCGGCCAGCACGGGGTGGCCACGGCGACAGTGGCGGCACTGCTGGGGATGGAATGCGACATCTATATGGGAACTGAGGACATCCGGCGGCAGCGGCTGAACGTTATCCGCATGAAGCTGTTGGGAGCCGACGTCATACCGGTGAAGTCAGGCAGTTGTACTCTGAAAGATGCCATGAATGAGGCTATCCGGGATTGGGTGACAAATGTCCGGCACACCCATTATGTCATCGGCTCAGTGGCCGGGCCGCATCCTTATCCTAAGCTGGTCAGGGATTTTCAAGCCGTCATCGGTCAAGAGACCAAAGCCCAGATGCGGCAGCATGAGGGCCGGTTGCCGGATTGTCTGGTGGCCTGCGTCGGCGGCGGCAGTAATGCCATGGGTCTTTTTTACCCCTTTCTGAAGGACCCGGTGCGTTTTATCGGTGTGGAGGCGGCGGGCCACGGGATCGAATCGGGGAAGCATTCCGCCACACTGGTAGCCGGTAATGTCGGGGTGCTGCACGGGGCCTGCAGCTATCTCCTGCAGGATCCCTGGGGCAACATAAATGAGGCGCACTCTCTGGCTCCAGGTTTGGATTACCCGGGAGTCGGTCCGGAGCATTCTTATTTTAAGGAATCCGGACGGGCGACCTATGTGGCTGTAAACGACGAGGAGGCGTTGGCCGGCTTTAAACTGCTGTCGCAGACCGAAGGCATTCTGCCGGCTCTGGAGAGCTCCCATGCCGTGGCTTATGTCCAGAAAAAAGCCAAAGAATTTAAGCCTGGAGAGATCGTGGTCATTAATCTATCCGGGCGCGGGGATAAAGATGTGGAAGCAGTGGCCGAAATACTGGAGGCGGTATGAAAAAAATCAACGAGATGTTCAAAAGATTGGCCGCCAGGGGGGAGACGGCCCTGATTCCGTATATCACCACCGGAGATCCGGATCTCGAGACCAGCAGAAATCTGGTGCTGGCCATGGCCCGGCAGGGAGCTGATCTGATCGAACTTGGCATCCCGTTTTCGGACCCATTGGCTGACGGCCCGACCATACAGGCCGCCTGTCAGCGAGCCCTGAAACAGGGGGTCACCCTGCCCAAGATCCTCGATCTGGTGCGTTCCCTGCGGCAGGATACCGATATTCCCCTGGTCCTGATGGGGTATTATAATCCCATTCTTTCTTACGGGCTGGAGCGTCTGGCCCGGGATGCAGCCCAGGCCGGGGTCGACGGCTTTATTATTCCGGACCTGCCGGGCGAAGAGGCCCGGGATTGGCATCGGGCGGCTTGCGACGCCGGCGTGGCGCCGATTTTTTTGGCCGCGCCTACCAGTGGGCCTGATCGTATCCGCAAAATCGGCGCCCTGACCCGGGGATTCCTCTACTATGTGTCGGTGACCGGCATCACCGGGGCTCGGACGGGATTACCCGATGATCTGAAGACCGCGCTGGCTCAGGTCCGGACCTTGATCAAATGCCCGTTGGCCGTGGGTTTTGGCATTGCCACGCCGGCCCAGGTGGCGGAACTGGCGCCGCTGGTGGATGGGATTGTCGTGGGCAGCGCCATTGTCCAAAAGATTGCCTCCGGGCAAGGCCCGTCCCTGATAAAAGAAATCGGTGACTTTGTGGCCGAGTTAAAAGCGCCTTTGCGGGTGTAAGGTAGCGGTCCGGGTGGGAAGAGAAGCAATTTCGCTTCTTTGCTTGAAAACGAAATTTCAGCCACAATCTCAGGTCTTATAACCTGTTCCCAGGGATTAAAGGAAATTGCTCTCGTGAGTGATTATTTGGTGCGCAGTATAAGCAAGGAGGGCAGTATTCGGGGGCTGGCGGCAGTTTCAACTGATTTGGTGGAGGAGGCCCGCCACAGGCATGGGGCCTTACCCACTGCCGCGGCGGCTTTGGGGCGAGCCTTGACCGGCGGGGCCTTACTGGGAGCAGGCTTAAAAACCGGCCAGCGACTGGCTGTGAAATTCGAAGGCGACGGCCCGATCAGGAAAATTGTCGTGGAGGCCGAAAGTAATGGCGCCGTGCGGGGGTATGTAGCCGAACCAAAGGTCCATCTGCCGCCGAAAAATGGCAAATTGGATGTGGCCGGAGTGGTGGGGAGGACCGGTTTGCTCACGGTCAGCAAAGACCTGCGGCTAAAGGAGCCTTATCAAGGGATTGTGCAGATCGTGAGCGGCGAGATTGCCGAGGACCTGGCATTTTACCTGGCGGAATCGGAACAGGTGCCTTCAGCCCTGGCTTTGGGGGTTTATGTGGAAACCAATGGCCGGGTGGCTGCCGCCGGTGGTTTTCTGGTCCAAACCCTGCCGCCCGTCCAGGAAGAAGTGCTGCCGGGGCTTATCGCCCGGATTCAAAAGCTGCCGCCGGTTACTGATCTGCTGCGTTCGGGAAACAGCCCGGAAGATATCCTGGCGTTAATTTATGGCGATTTGGCATTTACCATTTTGGATAAATATGGGTTGGCCTGGCAGTGTTCCTGCAGCCGGGAACGGGTGGAAAAAGCCCTGATCACCCTGGGGCGGGAGGAACTGGCAAATCTGGCGGCACACGGAGAAGCGGCGACCATAACGTGTGAATTCTGCCGGCAAGAATACATATTCAAGCAGGAGGATTGCAGAGATTGGCGGAGGAATTATCTAATAAATTATCATCCTGAAATAGCCGTCAGGTGCATGTTAGAACTTTCAACCCATTCAGATATCATAAATTATAGGTTGAAATTTAACGGGAAATCAACCATTCCTGCAAAAGCATAGCCTTTCTGGGTCAGGATGTCACCGAATCTCTGGCCGGGCCGGTAATGCTCCATAAAATGATCCAGACAGCGGTCAACCAGCGGGGGGATTTCGGCGAGGGAATAAATTCCCGGTAATTCCCGGCCCAATTGCGGGTGTCGGCCAAGTTTCCCTCCCAGAAGCACCCTGAATCCGTCGGCGCCGGCCGACAACGTCCCGCTGGGGCACACTTTGACACAATCACCGCATTTGAGGCAGGCAGTTAAATTCAGCCTCACCTGATTCCCTGTGTGGTTACGGCTCCTTCTTTACAAACAGTGGCGCACTGGCCGCATTGGGTGCAGGATGCAGGCGTGAGGACCGGCTGCACCGCGCCGATAAGGCCGATATCCACTATCTGCGGACGAGAGCAGGCATTCGGACAGGCGGACAGACTGACCCGGAATTCATGATGCAGCTTCAAAGGTCCATTAATCCGGGTTTTTAAAAATGCTCTCAGATTTTTCCCAGCCAATATTTGTTCCAATTCGGGGACGACGCTTAGCGGTGCAACTGCCCGGTGTGGACAGTCCTGTGTGCCAAAGCAGGTTTCCAACTGCCACCCCTTAACTTCGGCATCCATATTGCTTAGAAATTTTTGCTGGCAGCGTCGGACATGCTCTAAAGTTACTTGCAAATCCCCTGATTGCCGGGCTTCGTCTTCCACGCGCCGGCGGACTCGTTTTCGGACAAAAAACGGCACCCGGCTGATCGCCTTTTCAGCTTCGGGGCTCCAGGTAAGTCTCATGAAAATTACTCCTTTTAAAGTCAGATATTATTATGTCCTAAAAAGGAATAGCTTCCTTGACCCAAGTCAAAAATACCTTAATTCGAATAAAAAACCGGGCAGGAGAGGTAATCCTGCCCGGTTTGAGGGTAGATGTAACTGGTTTAAGGGGTAAATCGATTCTTAAAGGTTATTTTTTGTCAGTCTTAGAAGCTTCCGGGCCAGGTTTTTTCGCTTCTACGGCAGTGGCCTTCACCTCCTTGGCAGTGGTATTGGGGTTGGCGGCCGTTTCTTTGTCTTTATTGCCTTTAACGTCCGCATCTTTTTTGCCGGTCGCAGTGGGCTCAAGCTTTTTGCCTTCGACCGGGTTTACTTTCGGGGTTTCGGTTTTGGTGTTCGGTTGCGCCATCTCCTGAGTCGTTACCTTTTGGACCTGAGCTGGAGTAGCTTTAGATTTTTCCACGGCGCCCTGGGCGTGAGCGGTAACCGCCAATCCAAGAGCAAACATCATGGCAGTAGCTGTGACAAAAATTTTTTTCATGTTGATTCCTTCCTTTTTTCAATTGATGGTGGCATTCAGCCATCCTTGCTTTATCTTTAATTGCAAAAGGCTTGCCAAAGTTAAAGCAAAATGATTTCTATAAATTATATTCTATAGTTAACCATAATATCCGCCGACGGGTCTGGCCGGATAACCGGCGATTGAACATGATCGCGGTTGCTAAATGAAAATGGCGGTCGCCGGAGAAACAATTTTCGCATCATTTTGATAAATGTGATATTCAGGCAGGGTAGAAAAGACCACAATGTCTTTCTTTTCGAGAAGGGAAGGTTTTAATCGCGGTCTTTTTCTGAAGTAGGTAAAATAGATTGACAACTGCCCCACGTGTTCCGGCAATTATAATTTCAGAATGTTTTAATAGGGATACCGATTAAAGAAGTAGTATTGAATTGTCGATAATTAGGTAATTATTTGACTAAATTTAAAGGTTTGTTAAAATCGATTACACGTAATATGATCGATACGAATTCGAGAAGGCGATCATAAACCCCCGGCGGGGAAAGAGGGAAGAACCTGTGGCTCCAAGGCTGCTCATGACTTTCACCCGACCGGATTACCGTATTGCCTGTGATCTGGCGGCAGCCACCGCCCGGGAGCGGGATATTATTGATTGTCCCATACGGGAAGGCTGCTGGCAGAATCAACCTGTTACCCTGACCGGCCCGGCGCCGGGTGCGCCGTATGCCGTCATGGTATTGGAAAAGCTTATTGCCTTAGGAGCGCAGGCAGTGGTGGCTTTGGGCTGGTGCGGTTCGCTGCAGTCCGAAGTCAAAATCGGCGACCTGATTATTCCCGAGTCTGCCTATAGCGAAGAAGGAACCTCCGGTCATTATCCCCTGATCGCACCGGAGCCACAACCGGCAGCCGAGTTATGCCGAGTCATGCGAAACCTGTTGACATCGGCCGGTGTGACTTTTCATGCGGGAAAGGTTTGGACCACAGATGCCCTTTACCGTGAGACCGAGGCCAAGGTGCTGGCCTACGGGTCCCGGGGAATGCTGGCGGTGGAAATGGAAATGTCGGCTTTGTTTACCGTGGCCCGATTTCGAGGCGTCCCCTTGGCCGGGCTTTTAGTAGTCTCGGACGAGTTGTTTAGTCTAACCTGGCGTCACGGTCTGCGGGAAACCCGCTTCCAGCGCAGCCGGGAACAGGCGGTTAAGGCAGCCTTAAATACGCTCAGCACATTTGAGACATCTACTTCAGGTTAGGGGATACTTTGGGTCCTGGCTCTGATAGGCGGCTTTTTGCAGTTGATATAGGCGGGGGCACTCAGGACATCCTGGTATGGGACCCACATGAGACGATAGAGAACTCCGTAAAATTAGTCTTGCCTTCACCCACTCATATCGTTGCCCGGCGCCTGGAAAAATTAACCGCGGCCGGGAAAGATATCTTCATTACCGGCCGGTTGATGGGGGGCGGGGCCGTAAGTCAAGCGGTCCGGCAGCATCTGCAGCGAGGGCTTAAGGTGTATGCGCAGGCCGATCCAGCCCGGACTTTGCATGATAATCTGGAAAAACTCCGGCAGTGGGGCATCCGAATCGTGGCAGAGCAGCCCTCCGGAACAACTCAGATCGTCTTCGGTGATGTGGATGTGGCCGCCTGGCGGCGAGCCTTGTCGGAATTTGAAGTGGACTTGCCTGATCAGTTTGCCATTGCCGTCCAGGACCATGGTTTTAGCCCAACAGCCAGTAATCGGCGGCACCGTTTTCAGCATTGGGAAAATTTTCTGGCCCAGGGGGGAGAACTGCGTCGTTTGGCCTATCGCCGGCCTCCCGCAGATCTCACCAGGATGGCCGCCATCAAAGAAGTTCTGCCGGAGGCATTGCTGATGGACACCTGCGCCGCCGGCGTCTGGGGGGCTCTGCTGGATAATCAGGTGCAACATCTGCGGCAGGAAGGTCTGGTGGTGGTAAATATCGGCAATGAACATACTTTTGCAGTCCTAGTGCGTGAAACAACCGTCTGGGGAGTCTACGAACATCACACCGGCCTGTTAACTCCAGAAAAATTAAGCACGCACCTGCACCGTTTTCAGGCTGGTCAATTAAGCAACACCGAAGTTTTTGATGATTTTGGTCACGGCTGCGTCATCCGGCCCGAATATTCCGGCGGCCGCCCTTTTCAGACCATGGTGCTCACCGGCCCCCAACGCCGATTGGGCAGTGGCCTGCCGGCCATTCCGGCGGCGCCGTTTGGCGACATGATGCTCACCGGTTGTTTCGGGCTGGTGGCGGCGGCCGGCGGTATTGTCAGTTAAACCGAGGAAGATTGAGATTTTCTGAGAGAACTCTGATCAGAGGAAAAATATCTCCATGTATATAAAATTTTGGGGAACACGAGGTTCCATCCCCACACCGGGGCCCGACACGGTAAAGTTTGGCGGCAACACCTCATGCGTGGAAGTAGTGAGCAATACCGGGAAAAGGGTGGTCATCGATGCCGGCACCGGTATCAGGGCGTTGGGGGATGAATTAGTCCAAGCCGGTCAACCGGTGCACCTGACCCTTTTAGTAACCCACGCCCATTGGGATCATATCCTGGGCATGGCCTTTTTCAAGCCGGTGTATCTGGATTCATCGGTGATCAACATCGACGGCTGCCCCAAGGCATTTTGGGGGCTGGCCAATGTCTTTGACGACCGCAAAGGCAATGGCTATTTCCCGGTGGCCTTTGATGAGCTCAAGGCCCGTATCCGCCATGTGGAAAAAATTCCCTACGGTTCGCTCAATCTTGGTGATCTCACCATAGAGGGGATTGAAACGAATCATCCGCAGGGCGCCATGGGATTTAAAATTCGTGAAAACGGCCGTTGCCTGGTTTTTCTGACCGATAATGAACTCACGGCCAACGCTCCTGTGGGAAGACAGCCGATCGATTTTGCCCAGTTTGCCCATAGGTGCGACCTGTTAATCCATGATGCCCAGTATCTGCCGGAAGAGATTGAATCACACCGGGGGTGGGGGCATTCCACCTTCGCCGACGCCGTTGAATTGGCCTTAATGGCGAAAATTCCGAAATTGGTCCTTTTCCATCATGACCCGGGTCGGACCGATACGGAAATAAAAGAAATAGAGGCCCGGGCCCGCAAGTTAATCAAAGCCAAAAATGGTTCCTTGAAGGTATCAGCCGCAAGAGAAGGAGAAACCATTCTATTATAACTTTTCAAAACAGTAACTCATTTTGACGTTGTGCCAAATTAAGTCCGGGATCAAAATCAATCGGTTGAAGATTTCAACTTTAAAAAATACTAGTTCAAAAGCCTGCCGAGGAATGAAAATATTAATAAAGCTCCTGCTTCCCCAGATCCTGATTTCTAGTGTATCCTGATAATTTTTCAATTATGCCGGCTCGATAAAAAACCAACTTGATTTCTCTTGGCACCTTCGGTTTGCTTATGCTAACATATAAGTTTGGTTAACTTATATGAAAGCCGGCTGTAGCGGAGAGGCAGTGGCCGAAAAAACTAACTCGATAAACAGGACTATTTTGGTTTTCACGCTTCGTTGTGTTCCTGAGAATATGTGGACTTATATGACTAATCCTAAGCCGGCACAGAACTTTAATATAGTCCTCATCGGTTATCGGGCCGTGGGCAAGACTACGGTGGGCACTCTAGTAGCCCAAAATTTGGGAAGGCCCTTTGTAGATCTGGATGCGATTCTGGAACAGGAGGCCGGCGAAGCCATAGCCGATCTGGTAACCCGGGAAGGCTGGCCGGAATTCCGCCGGCGCGAAAAGGCCGTAGTCAAACGATATGCCGCCCGATCCGGACAAGTCCTGGCCACCGGGGGCGGTGTGATCCTGGACCCCGAAAATATTACTCAACTTCAAGCCACCGGGAAACTTGTCTGGCTCAGGGCCTCGTCGGCCACCATTAAAGCCCGGCTGGGCCGGGACAGGCAACAAATTGCCAACCGTCCCGGTCTGACTGCCTCAGGCACCCTGAATGAAGTGGATGAGGTTTTGAGCGCCCGGGAGCCTTTGTACCAGGCGGCGGCTACGGTGACTCTGGGGGCCGATACGGAGCCGGCAGAGGCATTGGCCCAGCGCCTGGTCGATCTGGTGCGGTTCTGGGAACAGGAACAGCAATGAGCGGTAATACCTTTGGCAAAATTTTCCGAATAACTACTTGGGGGGAGTCGCATGGACCTGCTCTGGGAGCAGTCATTGACGGTTGTCCTCCCCGACTGCCGCTTACCCCCGACGACATCAATGTGGAATTGGCCCTACGCCGGCCGGGGAGTTCCATTCATACGACGTCCCGGCGGGAACCTGATACGGTAGAAATTTTATCCGGCGTCTTTCAGGGGCAGACTACCGGCACCCCTATCAGCCTCATCATTTTCAACCGGGATGTCAAAAGCGAGGCCTATGAACCTTTGAGGGAAATATTTCGACCTGGCCATGGCGACTTTACCTATCATGCCAAATATGGTATCCGGGATCATCGGGGCGGCGGCCGGGCCTCGGCCCGGGAAACCGCAGCCCGAGTGGCTGCGGGCGCTGTGGCCCAAAAAATCCTCAATACCGTGGGCCTGAAAGTTATCTCCTACACCTTGGAATTGGGTGGTATCCGGGCCCGGCACTTTTTGTGGGAGTCGCTGCGGGAAAATCCCTTTTTTTGTCCTGATCCCGATGCCGCCGAGGCCATGGCTTCCCGGGTCCAGGATATTAAAAAACAAGGTGATTCTTTGGGGGGCATTGTTGAAGTCCGGGTCCAGGGCTGTCCGGTCGGCTTGGGAGAGCCGGTCTTTGACAAGCTTGATGCCGTCCTGGCCCAGGCCGTGATGTCAATCGGCGCGGTCAAAGGGGTGGAAATCGGTTCCGGTTTTGCGGCCGCCGCCATGACCGGCAGGCAGCATAACGACCCATTGATCCCCGGAGGCTTTGCCAGCAACAACGCCGGGGGCATTCTGGCCGGCATCTCCAACGGCGATGAAATTATCATTCGGGCTGCGGTCAAACCCATTCCTTCCATCGCCCAGGAACAAGCAAACCATTGATACCCAGGGCCGTCGGCAAACTATCAGGGTCGGCGGGCGCCACGATATCAGTGCGATACCGCGTATTGTGCCGGTGGTGGCTGCCATGGTAAAATTGACCCTGGCCGATTTTCTCCTGCGTCAGAGGGCCTCTAGTATGACACCGCTTATTGGCATTATTGGCGGTTTGGGTCAGATGGGCCAGTGGTTCCGTCGTTTTTTCATGGAGCAGGGTTTGGCGGTCCTCATCGGCGAACCGGGATTGACTCCGACGTGCTCTGAAGTAGCCGCCCAGGCGGATGTCGTGGTCATATCCGTGCCGTTGCATCTCACCGAAACGGTCATTGCCGATTTGGCGCCGCATATTCGGCCGGGAGCCCTGCTTACCGACCTGACCTCCTTAAAACAGGGACCTATGGCGGCCATGCTCAAACATTTTGCCGGGGGAGTGGTGGGGACTCATCCCCTTTTTGGGCCGGGGGAGGAATCAATATCAGGTCAGAATATCGTCCTCTGCCGGGGAAGGGGCGAAACCTGGTTTAATTGGCTGCGGGAACTTTTAGTGCAGGCGGGGGCTAAGGTTGAGATTACCACCCCTGAGGAACATGATCGACTGATGTCCCTGGTTCAGGGTCTGACTCACTTCACCCTCATCTCCCTGGGCACTACCTTCCGGCGTTTACATGCTGATATCAATTGTATGGAGTCTCTGGCGACTCCAACCTTTCGCGCTGTTTACGATCAGGTCTATCATCTGGTAAACCAGAATTTCCCGTTGTATGCTCACATTCAGTTATTAAATCCTCAGAATCAGATTACCCACGCGGCGTTTGCCGAAGCAGTGGAGCAGTTGCGGCAGATAGTGTTTTCTAAAGATGCCGAGGCGCTGATTAAAGTTTTAGAAGATAATCAGCACTATTTTGAGCAATGGAACGGGAAACAAAAAAACGCTAAGTGAACCTAAGGGCTACTGTTTGAATAGATTCCACAATTAAAACAATTAGAAATTAATATATTGGCGAGGCTTGTGATGCTGGACCTAAAATTTATCCGCTCTCATCTTGAAGAGGTAAAGCAGGCATTAATTAATCGGGGGCAGGAATTTCTTCTGGATGATTTCGAATCACTGGATGAGATGCGGCGCCTGCTGCTCGGGGAGGTAGAGGCCAGGCGGCAAGCGCGCAATTCCCTGTCGGAAGAGGTGGGCCGGTTGAAAAAGGCCAAGCAGGAGGCCGCCGTCCAGATGGAACGGGTTCGGGAAATTAACCAGGAACTCAAAGAACTGGAGCAGGATCTCCAGGACAAAGAGGCCCTGGTTAATGATTTCCTGCTCAATCTGCCCAACCTGCCCCACAATTCAGTACCTGTGGGCGCCTCCAGCGAAGATAATCCGGTGGTGAAAAAATGGGGGGAACCGCCGCTTTTTGACTTTACTCCCAAACCGCATTGGGAAATAGGTGAACATTTAGGCATCTTGGATTTTGAGACGGCGGCCAAAATTACCGGCTCCCGTTTTTGCCTGCTCAAGGGGCCGGGCTCCAGACTTGAACGGGCCTTGATCAATTTCATGCTGGACCTGCACACCCAACAGCACGGTTATCTGGAAGTCTGGCCGCCGTTTATGGTCAATGCCGCCAGCGCCCTGGCAACGGGGCAGTTGCCCAAATTTAAAGAAGATCTGTTCAAACTCGAGGGCTGGGACTATTATCTGGCCCCCACCGCCGAGGTGCCGGTAACCAATATCCACCGGAATGATATCCTGTCCGAAGAGAACCTGCCTCTCTATTACACGGCTTATACCCCATGTTTCCGGTCAGAAGCCGGTTCCTACGGGAAAGATGTGCGCGGTCTTATCCGCCAGCATCAGTTTGATAAAGTGGAACTGGTGAAATTTACGACGCCCGAAAACTCATACGACGAACTGGAGAAACTTCTGGCCAATGCCGAAAAGGTTCTCCAGGAACTGGAACTCCCGTACCAGGTGGTTGTCCTGTGCACCGGCGATATGGGCTTTTCTGCAGCCAAAACCTATGATATCGAAGTCTGGCTGCCGGGTCAGGGAACCTACCGGGAGATCTCCTCGTGCAGCAATTTCGAGGCCTTCCAGGCCAGGCGGGCCAATATCCGTTTTCGCCGCGCCAATGCCAAAGGTACTGAACTGGTTCATACCTTGAACGGCTCCGGCCTGGCCGTGGGCCGCACTTTAGTGGCTATTCTGGAAAATTATCAACAGGCCGACGGCAGCGTCGTCATTCCCGCCAAACTGCGCCCTTATATGGGAGGTATGGAAGTGATTCGAGGGAGTGTGAAGAGCTGAAGAGTGGGATGCGCGGCGCTTCTCAGACCCGCCCCTACATAAAATTAATACTTTTAAGTTAAAATATATAGAGTTATGATAAACTGTAACCTATGTCCCTATCTCGCCTTCACCCGGTCATTGGGCTGGAAAGGCCCGCCGCTGACGGCGACGGTGGCCGCGGCATTATTCCCTAAAATTTCGGTGACTTTAAGTTCTCCCCGGTTTATATCGCCGGTAAAGCCCAACACCGCATTGTTTTGGGGATTTTTTATTTCTTTGCCCGGTTGCACCACCTGCAACAGTTTTCCCGGTTTTAGTCCGGTATTATTCCCGACATTGATGTAAATCTGATCACCTTTAGTAAATTCTACCCGCCCGAACCACTCCAGAGAGCGTACTTCGTTGGCCAGTAAAGCCGAACTCTTGTTGACCGCGGCCTGGGCCACATCTGTTTTAGAGGTCCCGGCGGCAAATGGCTCCAGGACGCTTTTCACTTCGGAGCCGTTGAAGGTTTCATACAAAGTCAAGGCCGCGTACCCGGAACTGTCTTTATAGCCGGGCGGTATAACTTGAGTGATAATTACTCCCTGGACCCCCAGGGCGTTGCCCAAAGCCTGGATGGTCCGGCTGTCGGTAAGTTTCCGGCTCGGCGTTTTGGTTTCGGCTTCCTTGGTGGCGGCCTCCGGGATGACAACCAGATCTTTTTGCCGCTGCAGATCGGCGCGCAGATTATTCGCCACCGTCAGATTCAAGCCGTCGTAGCCTTTGGGAGTATTGCTCAAATCCGGAATTACCGCCACGGCCCGGCCGCTGTAAGGGCTGCTGGATTTTACCTTGGAGACAAATAATTCCCCGCCGCGGCCCTGCTCCCGCAAAATGCGCGCCACTTCCTGACGCACCAGCTCCTGGACCTGTTCCGGCGGCACTCCACCGGTGGTTTTCGTGCTTTTGCCGGTATATTTTTCTCGCAATTTAGCCATGGTGTCGCCCAGGCCGACAAATTCCTTACCTTTTTCCGCATAGACGAATTCCGGTTCCGCCGGGTAGGTCAGATAATAAGGGTTGCGGCTTTTGACATAAGTCTTGCCGTCTATGACCACGGTCTCTCCCGCCTGTCCCGGCGTCGCCCTGCCGCCCGCTTCTTGGGCCTCTCGCGCCACTTCCTCATCATCCGGAGTGGTCAGTCCCACCACTTTTTTTACTTTGGTGCAGCCTGAAACTAAAATAACCAGACTTGACAATACTACCAACCCGGTTCCAAGCCATCGTGCCCGGCAAGACTTCATCATCTACTCCTTACTGCTGGTGAATATTATGACCTTGACCCATCGTCGGTCAGGTCGCGATTTTTCCCTTGGAAAGGGCATTTCCGGATACTTCCGGGCGTTGCCGCCCTGGGTGAAATATCTCGAGTTGTTGAATTCCGGCAGAATATTATAATTGCATAATTTTTCAGCGTCTTCAACATAAAAAAAGCCCACAAGGATAATACCCTGTGGGCTTAATTTAGTCAATGATTGTTAGCTTAGAACATGTACCAGGCATTGCCCATAAGGGTGTGAACATTGCCGGTCTTAGAAGTGTTGCTGCCAAAAGTATTATCCTGGAAGTAATTAGCCCGCATATAAGCATATTGCAGAGCGAACTTGACCGCCGGGACCGGGCGATACCATTGAGTGATACTGGCGCGCCAGCTGCTGTTTATAGGATCTTGGCCGGTGCCGGTGGCTAATGCAGAAGACGTCGCATTCGCTATGTTCCAGAATCCATATCTCTGTCCAAGTAATTGATTATAGCGATTGCCATGCCAACCCCAGGCCTTTTCGAAACCGGCATTGATATTGGTATAAATTTCCTCAGTCCAATAGTACTGCAACTGAGCCCAGCCGCCATAGCGCTGAATCAGATTCAATTTATAATCTAACAGCCCGCCGCCGTTAAACGGATTGTTAAAGGTGTAATAGCGGTCGTTGGCCGGCAGGTCGAGCCGCCAGGCGGACAGGCCTCTGCCGATAAACCACTGATGCGCCAGGGTTAAGGTCCCGGCCAGGCTTTTGCTATGGGTGGGAATGATCGGGAGAACGTTCTCAATCTGGACAATCCAATGGTCGGTGTTTTTGTTATTAACTCTTCCTAAAGCATTTACAACTGCATTACCTACCCAAAGATTATTCCCAGGGGTTTGCCAGGTGGCGTAAGGATTACCAAACTGATTATAGGACCGGAACCAACCAGCGCCCACGCCCAAATAGAAGCCCCGGGGCTTGCCGTACCAGGCGCCCTTGCCGTAGAGGTCTTTTTCAAAGCGGAGTTTGCCTTCCACCATCGGGGCTTCGCCGGTTTCACCTTCCATCGGGTCGGAAGAGTTGACGTTCATGCCCCAACGGCCGTTCTGCGGCGAGCCAATTTCGATGGAGCCATCAAAATAATCGGTGAACTTATGGGTGTAACGCACCTGGGGCAGCCGGAACTGGGTGCTGCCGTAGTAACAGAAGGCGCCGCTGTCGGCGACGTCAGGAATCAACTCGCTGTTGACCGACCAGGTACTGGCCGAAAAGCACTTCATTCCTGGGCCAGTTGATCTTGAACATGGCATGCCGCAGGCGCAGCACGGCCTGGTTGAAAGAACCGTTGGTCGTCGAATACGCCAGTGGAAGTATTACCACCGGCAACGGGTCCGTTTACAGTCGTGCCGTCAAAGTCGACTTCGATGAAGCCGGTGACTTTGCCGCCCCACAACTCCGGGCCTTTCATGGTGAGGTTGAACCGGGTGGCATTGGCATTCATCAAGAATTTGCCGTGATTGGCAAAATTGGCATTATCGCGAGCAGGATAATTGCCAAACCCGGAGGTCCAGGAATTCTGGCTGGCCCACAAGGCGTCCAAACGGATGTAGCCGCCCAATTCAAAATCGACTTTTGCCTGTGCGGCCAAGGGCATGCATAACCCTACTGCCACCGCCAGGGCAATTAACAATATCTTTTTCATTGTTCCCCCCTTAAAAATGTGAAAATGGTTAACCTTTTCCCCTTTTAGATTAGCACAAAAAAAATCAACTACTTGAAAATAATACTATTTCGCTACCCCTCCCTTCTTTGCACAAAGTACGATATGCGAAGACATATCCATCGCTTGGCGCTAATATAGGTCAATGGGCAAATTTTGTCAACAAAAAAATTGCTATTAATATACTTCCGGATAATATTTTGCCAGGCATCCCCGGGAAGAAAAAAACTTGAAAAATATATCCATCGTGGTTAAAATATGATCAACCTACAAAATATTCTGCAATCGCCCTGCCGGAAATTGAGCGGCGGCCGGCGGCTCTCCCGATGATCAACCCAAGCAGAAAGGATCTTAACTTCTTCCGACAGGTTTCTTTTTTGGAAGTCATAACTTTAGATGGCACATACTAGATATCGGCAAGGAAAACCTATTGTATGAAAATTATGCGACCAACCATACCAGCATTAGTATTATTTCTCTGTCTGCTGCCGGGCGTCGCGGCTGCCCGGTCGAGTCTGACTAAAATACCCTATTTCGACAGCCTGTATAGTCATTCTCCCGGCGCGGCTAATCAATTGCCTGCCCCCAGGCAGTCCTCGGCTCACGTTCCGGATCCCAAATGCACCCAGGTGCAGGTCTTTATCTTTAAAAAAGCCACCGTCATCTGGAACCAGCCTGTCCCCGGATTGCCTGCCTTAGCTCCCGGAACTGTCCCCCTGAGCCCAAAAATTTTGGTAACAGATCCCCAATTGGAGAAGCTGATCCAAAAATATGCCAAAAAACATGGGGTTGACCCTAAACTCGTCCAGGCCATGATCCGGCAGGAATCAGGTTTCAACTCCCTGGCGGTTTCTCCCAAAGGCGCCATGGGCCTCATGCAGCTCATGCCCGAAACTGCTGCTTCCCTCGGGGTGGAAGATCCCTTTAACGTTGAGCAGAATATCAAAGGTGGTATTCAATTTCTCAAGAGCTGCCTGAATCGTTTTGGACAGAACCTTCCCCTGGCCCTGGCCGCCTATAACGCCGGTCCCGGACGAGTGGTGGAGCATCAGGGCATGCCGCCTTTCAAGGAAACTCATACCTACGTCAAGAAAATAGTCCAGGAATATTGCGGCCAGACTCTTGACCCGGCCCAAATAAAGCTGGGCCAGCCCACCGAAACCACAGGGGTTGAAAAAGAGCCGGGAAATCCCGCCCCCACCCCAAATCCGGCTGTTGCCCCGCCCCCCCTTGATCTGAATGCCTTTGCCATTTCCTCACCTGAGAAAATGGGGGTTTTTTTGTCCTCGGAAAAAACTGCTCCAAAGAGAATCGATCAATTGTCGATCTTCTAATCAGGGGAATTTTTTTATACTGCACTTAATTGGCGCAGGTGTTCTGAATGGTTAAAGGCGGGATAGGGAAATCTTTTGAAACTGCCTCAGATTTACCGGTAGAATAATTTTATTCCGGAAAAATTGTTTAGTCGGAGGTATCGTGGCGGCGGCCCAAGCGCGAAAAATATGGTTCTTTTGGATTTTCTGGCTGGTATGTTTCAGCCTCTGTTTTTATGTCCTGTATTACCCACAGAGACAATTACCTGAAGAACTGGAAAAATCTAACTCAAAAATAGCACTTCAGGACCAGCAGGTAAATTCCGATCTTTCCAGCCGCTCGCCAGGCGAATTCCAGATTAACTCATCCTTGCCGGCATCCGGGCGTCAACCCTATTGTTTAGAGGGGCCCCAGGGCCTGTTTTCCGGACCTGATATCAATGCTGCCGTCCCCACGCTTAATAATCGTGGTCAAGTGATGGTCGAAGCACAGGAAAAAGCCGATGTCCTGGCCGCCTTTACTCTACCACCCACTCAGGCGCCCGATCAATTGACCGAGGTTCCCAAGGTTATCGCACCCTTAAAGATTTCTCCGGATCCAGAGGCGATAAAACGAAAGATCGCCGCCAAACAGCGGGAACTTTGCGATGATGCCGGCTTCAAGGCCGAGCTTGGCAAACTTGAAGCTGAAATAAAAAATAAAGATTTTTCTGAGCGTGCTAACCGAATGCCGGATAACGGGTTGGGCTCTTTGATTAAAAAGCACGCCAGGATGCATGGCGTTGATGCCCGGCTGGTCTGGGCGGTCATGCGCCATGAATCCGGATTTAACCCGCAAGCCGTTTCACCCAAGGGAGCCATGGGCCTGATGCAGCTTATTCCCGGCACGGCGGCGCTCATGGGCGTCAGCGATCCTTTTGACGTGGAACAAAACATCAGCGGCGGCGTCCGCTTCCTGAAGCTCTGCCTGTCCAAATTCAACAACAACGTCGTCTGGGCCCTGGCCGCCTATAATGCCGGTCCGGAAAACGTCAGCAAATACCAGGGCTGCCCGCCTTTCGCCGAAACCAGAAACTATGTCCTTAAAGTGATGCGAGACTACACCGGCAAAAATATTGCTCTGCCGTTCCCGGTCCTGGCTGCAGCCAAAGATCGTCAGGATGAAAAAAATCAGGGGGCCGCCAAACCCACTGATCAAACTGCGGCCGTTCAGGAATCCGGCCTTAATTGGAAAGTTCCACCAGCCAAATTCAAAGTTGCCGGTCCCAACTGGAAATTGCCTCCGGGCCCCAGCATTCTCGTGAGCAAAATCCCCGAGGCAATCCGGCAGCATCCGGAAGTGACCCGCCTGCTGGCCAAACAAAACGCCCGCAAACTGCTGCCTTGATCAGAATTGTTCGGTTCGCGGAGACTCAGTAATCAAGCCCCGTAAGCTGGAAACGCAAACTTCGTGCTCTCAACTTCCATGACGCTGCGTAACCATGCTTGGCCACCGTATTAATCTTCTATGGGCGGCGGTATGGGCAGCGGTTGCAGATTCGGTGACACTGAACGAATGTGCAAATCCATCTGTGGATAAGGGAATTCAATCCCATGCCGGTTAAAAGCGTCGAAAATTGCCGAATTTAATTCATGCGTGGCTGGAACCCGATCTGCGGGAGTGCGGATGAAAATCCAGACCGTAAAGTTCAGGGAACTATCGCCGTAGGCATTAAAATACACTTGCGGGGGCGGTTCCTTGAGCACTCGGTGATTGGCGATGCAGACCTGATTAATAATGTTAGTTACCTGATGGACATCGGAATCATAAGCGACTCCTACTTTCAGAGTTAATCTGACGGGACCCCGGCCGTTGAAAGTCCAATTCAATATTTTGTTCGAGATGAGATCGGAATTGGGAATAATCATCACCGAACGTTCCACGGTCTCGAACACGGTACTGCGCACCCGGATATCTCTGACGGTCCCCCACTGTCCGTCAATGATCAGCAAATCACCCACTTTAATCGGCCTTTCAAACAGCAGGATCAGACCGCTGAAGAAATTATTGACGATGTTCTGCAGACCGAAACCGATACCCACCCCCAGGCCGCCGGCGATTATAGCCAGATTAGAAAAATTAATCCCCAAAAATCCCAAAGCAAAAATGATTCCGAGGGTTATGAGGGTATAATGAACGGTATTGGAAATAGTATGTCGAATGCCGATATCCCACTCCCGCCGCATAAAGATTCTGTTCTCTAATACTGTTCGTGCAAAGCGGGATAATCGTCTGGCTAACCAGATGCTCAGCCCGGCCGAAAAAATGGCCAGCGGCGATAAAGTAATCGGTCCCAGGGAAGGGCCGTACGCTAGCAGGTCCACGACCTTTTGCAGGACTGAGAGATCAACTCCCCAGGTTAACAGAATGCAGGACATGGTAAGCAGAAAAATTACCAGAGTCAAAATTTTGGAACAAAAAAATTGGATACCTTCCAGAGTGTCTGCCCGTATGCCAAACTTACGGCCTAAAAAGCCTTCCGGTGACGTAATAAACCTGTTTAAATCTTTCCCCATCTGCTCCAGCAGCCAACCTCCGGCGAGCCACAATGCCGTTAGAAACGTCGATCCCGCCAGATAGAGGGCCAGGTTCTGGAACCCCAATAAATCAATGATGATAATGACGCTGATTCCCAGCAGCACCAGGAGGCGCAAAACTTTTATTATTCCTGCTAACCACGGGTAGCGCGCCAGTCCCACTCCGGCCAGGAGATTTTCCAGATAAGGTTTACGCAGCAGCCAGGAAAACCAAAAAAACATTATAATCAGGTAAATGAGAACGGCAAAAGTAGCCCCGGGCGTCTGTTGTCCGGACAGTTTTAAAGACCATAAGAAATAATAGCCGCCGACGAAAAACAACAGGGCCAGATAAACATATCGGTTGTAGTAACGGGCCGTGGCCTCATCCAAATTAATTATTCCCCCATCGGGCTGTCCGGGGGCAAATAATGCGGTCAAAAACTGTTTCAACAGACGGATAAGGGTAATGGCCGACAGACCACCGAGCAGCATTTTAGCTGCCGTTTGATCCAGGACCCCGGCAATCCACAAAGATAAAGCCAGCCATAGATTAATCGCCAGCAGGTAATAAATGCCGGCCAGGGAGTTCATTAAAGCCATGGTCAACTTGAGACTGAAGGTAGCGGCCCCGGCTGCCAGCGCCTGTCGAAAATCCTTCGTGGCCCGCCGTAACAACCTCATGGCATATAAAAGAATTCCCAGGAAGAACGATAAACCGATGAGTTTGCTGCGGTGGGTTTCAACGAATCGGGACACGGCGCCGGACTGAAATTGGTCCGACAGCCAGTCAATCAGACGCTGGGGCAGACTGAGGGACTCGGCCACTAATTCTCTGGTGAGTGCTAACATATCCGTCGGCTTCTGCCGCTCCAGGAGTTGGCTTTTGAATTTCTCCTCGGCAAACTTCTGCAGTGCCAAAGAAAATTCTTCCAGCGAAACCTGCTCCTGCTTCAAGACCTCCAGCCGGGACTGGTTAATTTTCTGCAACTCCTCCAATTTGTCGATGGTCGCCGTCGCCAGTTTCAGATATTGCTGATTTTTTTGCGCCAGCGCTCGCTGGGCCTCTGTTTTAGCCGAGGATTTAGCAGGAGGTTCTTTTTCTCCTGGTGGTTTCCTGGTCGCCTCCAGTAATTCGCCGTGGATTTTGTTGTACTTTTCCATCTCCTGGGTTAAGTCCGCCGCGGCTTTGGCTTTCTCTGCCGCTAATCTGGCATAATACTGCTGTAACTCTTTCGCCTGGTCCAGAGTTATTTTATCCAAAGACAAGGCCGCCTTATGGGTGCTGATGGCCACTCCCAGTGATTGCGCTTCTTCCTGGGTCTTTTTTAAGTTGGTCTGAGCCTGATTCAATTGCTCGTTAAATTCTTTGAGTTGTTGCTGCAAGGCCTGGTTCAGGTCCGTGAGAATTTTATCTTGCGCCGGCACCGCCGGAGGGGCAGGGGGGGCGGCCGGTTTATCCTGCGGCCATCCATTCGGGGCCCAGAATAAGGTCAGAATCAGTAGTGCTCCAAATAGTCTTCCTAATCCGGTTAACTTTGTCCTGACGGTGCCGGATACTTCAAAGTTTAGCATCTAAATCGTTTCCTGTTTTAGCTGGTGTTAATCTTCCCGCTCTGCATCCGCCATAGCGGCGCTCTGGAGCCTAAAGCTTTTCTAATAATCTTTGGCTGGATTCTTTCACCTTGAGAAAATTAGCAATTTCCTCACAAGCCTCAGAAGGCGATGAGCGCTTCAGACGGGGAAAAAGAATTTGACAATCTTGGTAGGAGAGGCGGCGAACTAAGGTGTTCAGGTGAATTTCCTCATCCAGGTGCGGCGTCAGTGAAACTCCTCCCGGCAGTTCTTCTTTGCTCAATAATTTTATGTAAATTAAACTTTGTGCAGCCAAAAGATTCTCATGATCCGGGTCCAGAGGGCGATGAAAGATATGGCAAAAAGTAAGTTCATCTCCAGGACCAAATACCCTGGGCCGAGAGTGTCGCCGGAGAGCTTCTCTCAATAAAAAATGAGACCGTACGCTGCCTCTGCCATTTAAATAGCGGTGCAGTTCGCCGGGCAGGGCTAAATGCATGTGGCCGGCTTCCACATAAATTTTGGAAAAATTCCCGGCCAGCTCCGCCAGGGCCTTGGCCCGCATGGCATCCCGCCGGCGAAACCGGTCCGCATCCAAACGGGCAAACTGTTTTACCGACTCTACCACGGATCCGAAAGGCGCCTGGATCGACAATTTGTAAAAAGCCAGCAGCGCTCCAAAAGTTGCCCGCTCCATGGCATAAACTTCCTTTAAATCGGCCCGACTCATGACCTCTGCCGGCGAAATATTCTGAGCAAATAACTCGTGAATCTGCACCAATCTCTCCAGGTAAGGCTCCACCTGCAGGATAGTTTTCCCATGCCGCCAAAGTACTTGGAGAATCTCTATTTGGCTGCGGCCGAATTCCGGAAACTCGGCATCCATCTCCCACAAATAATTTTCCACTGAGACCTGGCCGCGTAGTACGCCCTCCAGGGTAAGGGAGGGAGGCTCCTCCAGAACAATGACTTCATGCTGCTCCATCTCCTCCCGGGCAAATGGCAGTGATTCCAACCGATGGGTTGAAAATCCGATAGTATATAAGGATATCATAATATTTTCTCTTTCCCACAGACTATACAGGCTCTTAACATTTTCTCCCCCCGTAAGGGCCGGATTTTCAAATTCTATTTCAGGCCAAGACCTTCCAAAAAAACAAAGATGAAAATCCCCGCTCCCTCCGGGTGAAGAGGTTCAGGTGAGGGGACTAAAACTTGTATGAAAACAGGCTTAAGGCAAGAGGCTATGGGCTATAGGTCACCCAGGGACATCTGCCTGTTTTCATGCTTCGTTGTGATTTTTAAACATTTGGTCTTATAAAAAATTATTAATTGTTCCGGAGAGGATATCAATGGTCGGGAGAAAGGGAGGGCTTAATATCGCTCCGCCTCAGCCCTTTGGAGGAACTAACAATTTTTTCTTGCCCTTGCCGCAATAACTTCATAGGTCACTTGAATGGTTCCATTCCGGCGATAGTATTTTTCATAGTTCTTTATGACTTCGACCAGTAGTCGCCGGGGCAAAAAGGCGGGAGTGGTGGAAGTGGCTCCCATACCTTGCACGGCCCGGAGAAAGGCCAGGGGATCGGCGTATCCTTCCAGCCACAGGTCATCCTGCCAAAAGACGTCATTGAAACCGGCCTGCTGTAAAAAATTCGCCCAATCATGGCCGGGAGTAAATCCTTGGGCCGGGATCACCGGCGAGGCCAATTCCGGAAACCGCTCCCCGGCCTGAGCAAAACTGGCCGCCAATTCTTGAAAAGTCAGCGGACCGAGGCTGGTAAAGGCTATCAGCCCCCCTGGATGCAGGTGCTCCCAGAAGAGTCGGCAGGCCTGTTTAGGTTGACCGAACCATTGAAAAACTGAACTGGCCGTTATCAGATCAAAATGTCCCGGGCAATTCTCGTTCTCCATCAGCCACCAGCCATTCGATACCCTCAGCCCCTGCCAGTCGAGTCCGGGCGGCCTCTAAAATTGACGGGGTTAAATCCAGGGCAGTTATCCGGGCTTTCGGGAAGCTCCGGCGCAACAGATGGGTAAAGTATCCGGTGCCGCAGCCGATCTCCAGGATGCTGTTAAAATCCCCGGGATGCTGCTCCAATGTCCGGACCAAATCATCCGCCAGACGTCGCTGCACTGAAGCATACCGGTCATACTTCAAAGCCTGGCGGCCGAAATTATGTCCCAAGCGTCGTTTGTCAGGTTTCATAAAAATTCCACTATTAATTCATTAAGTTCCCGGCTGCGGCTTACCATTGGAACATGGCCGGCGCCGGGGAACATTACCAGGCGTGCCCCGGCCACGTGCTCCTTGAGAAAATATGCCTGAGCCGCTGGAGCAATCCTGTCTCTTTCCCCATGCGCTATGGTCAGAGACTCGGCCTCGACTCCGGATAACACCTCCCTCAGGTCCCGGGTGCGCAAATATTCTAATCCCTGAGACAACCACTGCGGCTCCAAGCCTTGCGGCAGAAGACTCTTTAAGGTATCCTCCCACTCTCTCTCAGCCGGGGACAGAAGCTGATGATAAAAATCCTGCACCACTTCGGCAGGCTCGGTTTTTAGCCGCTGGCGCATGCCCCTGAGCACCGCCGGCGACACTCCCAGTCCAAAATCCGGCCGGCGGCAAAAACTGGCGCACGCGGCAATGGTAATCAACGCCCTGGGCTTGAATCCGGCCGCACAAACTTCCAGGGCCAACATGCCTCCCAGGGACCAGCCCACGAGAATGGTTTCCCCGGGATCAAAATTCTGCAGCTTCTCCTGCAGCCAGGCTGCTTCCCAAACCGGCAGAGTTGGCGCCCACAGATGCGCCCGTTGATTAAAAGCCTCCGTCTGCTTGTTCCAGATTCGGCTATCCGCCGCCCAGCCGTGCAATAAAATCAGATTTTTCAAGATGTGCCACTGACCGCCCTGTGTCCCAGTCCTCCAATCAGCCCCAGCTCATTCCCAACTTCAGTAATAGTTTTTACCGCCTTCTCCAAATCTGCCTCATGATGCGCGGCCGACAGCGAGAACCTGAGCCTGGCCCCCCCCGGCGGCACTGTGGGCGGCCGGATGGCCACTGCCATGATACCCTCCTGCCGTAATCTGTCCGCGCAGATCAGGGACCGCTGGTTGTCTCCCACCAACACCGGCACAATTTGGGTTTCACTGTTCAGGGTATTAAAACCGGCCGCCTGTAATCCCTTTCTAAAAAGCGCCGCCTGGGCCAGCAGATAAGTTCTTCCGGCCGGCTCCTGACTGACGATGGCCAAAGCCGCCCGCATGGCCCCCAAAACTGTCGGCGGCAGTGCCGTGGAGTAGATAAATGACCGGGCCCGGTTGTGCAGCAGTTCTATCAAGGCTGCCTTGCCCGCGACATAGGCCCCAAAACTGCCCAGGGCTTTCGAAAACGTGCCCATGTGGACGTCAATGCTGTCGGTTACGCCCCGGGCCTCTGCCAACCCGGCGCCTTTGGCGCCTAAAATCCCGGTGGCATGGGCTTCATCAATCATCAGCCAGCCGCCGTAGCGTTCCTTCAAGTCAACTATCTCCCGGAGCGGGGCTAAGTCGCCGTCCACCGAAAAGACGCTGTCGGTGACGATTAACAACCGTCTGGCCTGGGAGTGCTTTTTAATTAAAGCCTCCAGGTGGTCCAGGTCCCGGTGGGGATACCGGTAAAACGCCGCCCCGGACAGACGCATGCCGTCGATGATACTGGCGTGGTTCAGTTTGTCGGAGAGAATTACGTCTCCTTTGCCCATCAAGGCCGCAATAACCCCCACGTTTGCCATATAACCGGTGTTGAACAATACCGCCCGCTCGGTTCCTTTGAAGCCGGCGACCTCTTCCTCCACCTCCTGGTGCAGGGCCAGGTTGCCCACAATCAGACGGGAGGCGGTGCTGCCCGCCCCCCACAGGGCTGCGGCTTCCTGGGACGCCTTGATCAGACGGCTGTCCCCGGCCAGACCCAGATAATCATTGGAGGAGAGGTTAAGAAGCACCCGGCCGTCAACTTTAACCTTACCCCCCGGCAGGCATGCATCGATGACCTGGAGCCGGCGCCGCAGATGCTGACCTTCCAGGTCGTCTAATTCTTGCTCAATGTCAAAAGCCAAAACTCATGATTATTCTCTGTCCAATTTTCACTCCGCAAAACTCCCGCCAGGCCGGCGCCTGTAAAACCGCCTCCAGAGACTGTATCAGCGCCGCTTTGCCATCCTCTCGGCTCCAGGTGGGCGATAATCGGCACCCTGGCCAAAATCGGTCTCCCACTGATCGCGGCAATAATTTCCGGGTTGGTCAAGGCCGCCAGATTGGGCTTTTCCGGGTATTGGTTGATTATTATGCCGACCACCGGCAATCCCGCCTGCTGCACCGTCTTGACGGTCATCACCGTGTGGTTGATGGTTCCCAGCCCCGGTCTCGCCACCACCAGAACCGGCAGCCCCAGCCACCGGGCCAGGTCAAGGACGAGAAAAGTATTGTCCACCAAAGGAACGTATAAACCTCCGGCCCCTTCCACCACCATGAAATCATACCGTCCGGCTAACTGCCGGTACGCCTGGGCAATATCCTCCAGATCAATGTGTACTCCGGCCTGGGCCGCGGCCACCGCCGGGGCCAGGGGCAGTTTCAGGACCACCGGCGTCAACAGCGACAACGGCTCCGACAACCCTGCCATAGTCTGGGCCAGGCGGGCGTCGCCGGCAATGAGGCGGCCGTCTTCTTCCCGGCAACCGCTTTGAACCGGTTTAAAATACGTGGCGTTAATTTTTTGGGAACGTAAAGCTGCGGTCAATCCGGCGGCAATGACACTTTTGCCCACGTCGGTATCGGTTCCGGTAATAAAAACCCCTCGCTTCACCGGTATCTTCGGCCAATCCCCGTTCATTCCGCCTCCTGCACCGCCTGCAGGCCCAGGTCAGCCAACATCTGGAGATCCTCGGCCGGCAATTGCCCTTTAGTCGTGAGATAATCCCCGGTCATGAGGGCGTCGGCCCCGGCCGCAAACATCAAAGGCGCCAGAGTTCCCAGGGCCCCGGCCCGGCCGCCGGCGATAATGAGTCGTTTGCCGGGAAAGAACAGGCGAAAGGCCAGAATAATCTGCAGGGCTTCCAGTGGTTTGAGCTGCTGCCGACTTTCCATGGGGGTGCCGGGGATGGGCTGCAAAAAATTTAAGGGAATGGAATCCACTGCCAGTTCTTTAATAGTCTGCGCCATCTCAAATCTTTGGGCGACGCTTTCCCCCAGCCCAAAGATGCCGCCCACGCAGACAGCCAGCCCTGCCGTTTGAGCCTGGCGAATCGTGTTCAGGCGTTCCTGATAAGAGTGGGCCGTCGCCACTTCCGGAAAAAATGAGGCCGCAGTTTCCACGTTGTGATGGTAGCGGTGCACGCCGGCGGCCGCCAGAGCCCGTAAAAATTCGGCAGTCACAATGCCCAGTGAAACACAGACCTGCAAGGGCGTGGTCCGGCGTATCTCCACAACCGCTCCCAGAATCGTCTCCTGTTCCGGTTGGCTCATCACTCCCCGTCCGGAGGTAACGATGCTAAATCGAGCTGCCCCCTGCGATGCCGCCTGCTGGGCCGCCGTGACCAGCTCCTGCCGGGATAATAAAGGGTACTTCTCGATGGGCGCCTGTGAGCGCCGGGATTGGGCACAGAAGGCACAATCCTGCGGACAATTTCCCGATTTGGCATTGATAATGACGCATAAGCTGATGCCCCTGCCGTGCCGCTCCTCCCGCAACCGGCTGGCTTCGGTCAACCATGGCCATAAGCCTTTAAAATCAAGTCGAAAAATCTCTTCCCAATCAGATAACTGCATATATTCCCAACCTGTGAAGCTAAATTGGCTCCTCCCAAAAATTGTGTGCTAAAGGTCTAAAGCCATCTCATTGTATCAGCATTGTCAACTTTGACAACCAATAAAGTTGACAATAGCATAAATTAACTTGTCAGCCAGTCCGGCTTCAGTTAATAAGATACCTATAAGTTGTTTTTTCCCTTCTTCTCCAGAGGGGGGCTGTCCGTTGACACCAATTTTTCTCCTCCCGGCGGGAGGGCTAGTTGATGTCAGGGTGGTCACTGACCCACGTAAAAAGCCTTTTACCTTGAATTAGAGGAATTCCTTTATGCCCTCCGTGACGCCATGCCCGCCTTACCGCCGCCTCACAGGCAGGTTCGGCTTTTTTTTCCTCCTGGTGTTTACTTTGTCCGCCTGCGCCCCTGCCATGTCGAAAAAAGTCCGGCAGGAGGCGGACCAAAACCTCAGTTTTCCCGTGCTGGCCAATGATCCCGAGGCCTACAAAGGTAAAATTGTTATTTTAGGCGGCGTTATCGCCCAGACTACCGCCAAATCAGGACAAACGGAGCTGGAAATCGTTCAGAAACCGCTGGATGCAGCTAACATTCCCGAAACTACGGATAGATCCGACGGCAGATTCCTGGTCATCACCGATAGTTTCCTTGATCCGCTCATTTATAAAAAAGATCGCAAAATTACTGTGGCGGGAGAGGTAATGGGTGGTGAGGTCCGTAAACTGAATGAACTGGATTATCGTTACCCGGTGATTAAGTCCCAGGAGCTGAAACTCTGGCCTGAAACAAGAGCGGGATTTCCGGTATTTCTGGGGATAGGGGTGGGGGGAGGTTACGGCTGCGGACCCTATGGCTACTGGGGCTTGGGCCCCGGCCCTTATTGGTGCAGATAAGTAAACGGTTCAACGAAACTGGTGTAGAGGGGTGCTTAAATTTACTTTTCGAAAATGATCTGGAATATACTCTGCCATAACTGTCAGGTAAGATATATGTTCAAATAATTGTGGACCTTTGCAGGAATGCCATGCAATTTATCTAAAATATTATTGCGATGACTGCGAGAAAGAGGGATTACTCCAGCTGCTTCTGCATCCACACCGCGTCGAAATCCTCCCCGAACTTGCGGCCCACCTTCAGGAACCGGCCGCACTCCCGGAAGCCGTTCTTCAGATGAAACCCGAGGCTCTCCCGGTTGCGGGAAGAAATATTGACCAGCAACGAATCTATCCCCATTCTCCTGGCCTCCCCGACGAAAAAATCCAACATGCGCGGTGCCCAGCCCCTGCCTGGTATATTCCGGGCGGATAAAATAGGTGACCTCGGCGGCTCTTTTAAACGAATCAGCGAGATAGTGCGGCCGCATAAAACCAAAGCCCAGCACTGGCCCGGGGCCGGCTTTAACGACCAGCGCGGGATAGCCATGGGCCATCTTCAAGAATTGGTCAAAGAAGGAGTAATCCACCGCTTCGCCAAGAAAAGCGGCATAACTCTCTTTGACAAAGTAGTTAAAGATATCGATCACCGCCCGGCGGTGGATTTCCGACATCTCTGCAAAGATATAATCCGATTTTTTCATGCACTTACTTCCGGAAAAGTTATCTGTTTTTACATATAGTTATATTTATTAGTTACAAGCTATAATAAACTGATACATCGCGTTTTTTTATTTTCCGACAGTCACTACCAAAACCGAAATTCTATAAATTTTCAAAAAATCATACAATTTTAGTTTAGGGAATAGGTCCATCTTATGTCAAGGCAAGGTGTATATCGAGATCTGTTGGCGGCACGGCGTTTATTTCGGCTGTGGGCTTTACCGTTGGATCATGAAGCCTCGTTGGACGAGTTATTAGACCGCTATTCTCAAACTATTGCGCAAACCGGCAAGACGATGCATTACCTGGGAGTTGCTGCCGCCTGCGAGCATTGTGCCCTGAAACTTGGCGGGAGTTGCTGTTTCCCAGGCGTGGAAAATAAGTATGACAAAGTCCTGTTGTTGATTAATTTCCTGCTGGGCTACCCGGCGCCGGAGACGGCGGAGATCAAGGGGAAATGTCTCTTCGTGGGTAAGCAAGGTTGTAAGTTGTTAGCCCGACACTATTACTGCCAGCGGTTTCTCTGTGACGACCTCAAGGCAGCATTAGGTGCAGAAGCCGTTCAAACCCTCAATGAAATCGTGGCGCAAGAACTTGCCGTTGGTTGGGAAGTGGAACAGGCTCTGCGGCAATGGGTAAAGAAGGTTGAGGAATAGCCTGGGATGAGAGGAGTAATTAGTGAAAAAAGCACTCGACCTATTAGAGACTCCGCCCGTCATTAGCGACTCCGGATCAGAACCTTCATTAAAAACAAAAAAAGTTTGGAAAAGAGAAAAACATTAACTTATGTTCTTAAAAAGGGTTACCTAAGTTCCCGAACACTTGTAAGTCATCTCTCTGTTCTAGACAGCTCCTCATGCCTGAAACATCCTACCAGATGATCGTTCACCATCCCCACGGCCTGCATGAAAGCGTAGCAAATCGTCGGCCCCACAAACTTGAAGCCTCGTCGATGCAAATCCCGGCTCATGGCCAAGGACTCAGGGGTGCGGGCGGGAATTTCCGACAAGGCGGCCCAGGAGTTCTGAATCGGTTTGCCCTGGACAAATTGCCAGATATAGCGGTCAAAGCTGCCAAATTCTGCCTGGACCTGCAGAAAGGCTTGGGCGTTGGCGACGGCGGCGGCAATTTTGGCTCTGTTCCTGACGATCCCGGAATTTTCCAACAACCGCGCCAGATCCGCTTCGTTGTATTGGGAGATTTTCCGGGCCTCAAAATTGTCGAAGGCTTGACGATAGCCTTCCCGCTTTCTAAGAATGGTAGACCAGCTCAAGCCGGCCTGGGCCCCCTCCAGGATGAGAAACTCAAACAGCAGCCTGTCATCGTGAACCGGCACCCCCCATTCCTGATCGTGATAAGCCCGCTCCAATTCACTTTTGGCGGCCCAGTCGCAGCGTCGCATGGCTTCCCCCCGTCTTAAAAAACTTTATTATCTCCCCGCCGGCAGCAGGAATAATAGCATGAGCTTATTTTTTTGTTTCCTCCTGGCTGAGACAGCCGGGCAGGATAGAACATTGGGCCACCCAATAATTATCCCCGCCGGGATAGATGGGGATTTATCTTATATGACACCCGCATTGGATGGAAATAGTCATGAAATTTATGGAAAATAATTTATATTATAACACACCGAGCAACGGAATAAACTTCGATCAGAACTATTTGGAAGGAGATCGAAATGAGCGAATTATCGGTGTATGATGTGAAGAACCGTGAGACCTGGCAGGGACTGCTGGACGAGGCGCGGTCGGCAGTGGGGATGCCGGCGGCTTTATTGGATCCGAACAACGCCATCCTGCAGTCCAGCGGCGAGCGCAATGAACTTTGTACGGAAATCCGCAGCCGCAAGGAGTCTCTCCCGGTCATTTGCGGACAATCCCAGAAGTTCATGGCCGAGACGGCACGCAGGCAAAAAGCACCCCTGGTGGAAATCTGTGAAGGGGGCCTGGCGAAGCTCGTCGTGCCGATTTTCCGCGAGCAGAATTACCTTGGCTGTATTACCACCTGCGGCAGTCTGCTGCCGGAAACGGAGGTTGAGACGTTTCTCATCGGGAAAGCCACCGGCATGGGTGAGGACGTCATTGCGGCGATGGCCGAAAAAATTTCCACCGTTAAAAAGGAGGATCTGGAACGGCTGGGGGAAGACCTGTTTCGCCGCGTCAATCCCTCATGATTAAGCAGCAGGTTAAAATTTTTATTCCTTTATTTATCGGCGCAGGGGGGCGGGGAGGCGCCGCGCTTTCCCGCCTTACGGGCTAATATTAAATACGCTTGTCTGTTTTTTCAGATGCAGGTATATGTTAAGAAAGCTGCTTCCCTGGCGCTTAACATAAAAGCCACATTTTTCTAAAGCCTTGACACAGTCCCGACCTGATATTTGGGGGAGTCTGCTCATACAGCTACTAACAGGGCTTCAAATCGCTCTGTCGGCACCGGCAAACCATCTTCTTCGAGAGCATTGACGTACATGTCAATAGCTTCTTTAATATTGGCAATGGCCTGTTCCCTGGTCTCACCCTGGCTGATGCAGCCGGGCAGACTGGGACATTCGGCAACCCAAAAATTGTCTTCTCCCGGATAAATGACCACTTGTCTCATAGGACCTCGCATTTCCATGAAGATAGCCATGATATTTATGGAGATTATTTTATATTATCGATTATGCCTTTAGCTCAGCGAAAGTAATCGTCGAAGTTATAATGCAAGCGTTCAAAATACGATTAAACATTTGTGATTCCCAGAAACGGCGGTTAAAGCGATAGCAAAACTCTGCGAGGTAGCGAGACAGATGTTTGGAACTCACCCCGTGGTGCACACCACGAAGATTTCCTTTGGCGTTCGCTATGAGAGCATGAACCCAAGGCAAAACTTTGACTGCATTGGGACCGGAACCGACCACATTGGGTTCGTGTTGCCCCGGGTCAGAAACCAGCGAGCGATAAGCCCTCCAACCATCGGTTCGGATAATCACATCATCCATCAAACAGTTTTTAAAGTGACTAACCAATTCCTGAGCACTCACTTCTTTTACTTGGCGCATCTTGGCGAAACGGGGCCGATCCTGATCAGTTTCAACTGCCACGACGACCTTCGCTTTGCCAACAGCTCCCCGGCCGCGTTTGCCAGGTTTGGAGGGTCCGAAAAAAGCATCGTCCATCTCCAACAAGCCGGCCAGCTGGTAAGAGGCATCCCTGTCAGCCATGGCTTTACGGATCTTATGTCCCATGGTCCAAATGGTCTTGTAACTCTTGATTTCCAGCAGACGCTGCAGCGACAGCATGGAAATGCCACTTTTTTGACGTCCCATGAGGAGGATCAACCAGAACCATTTGGTTAACGGCGTCCTGGTCTTGTGAAAAACCGTCCCGGCTGTCAATGAGACTTGATATCTGCACGAGCAACATTGATAAAACCGCCGGGTGCGAATATAGGATGCTTTTCGAGTTCCACAGCGTGGGCACTCAAAACCTGTGGGCCAACGCAAACGAAAAAGATGCTTTTGACAAGCTTTCTCCGTGGAAAACTTCTTTTGAAACTTTATGAGATTGAGGCTATCTTGTTGCATTGTTAAATCCACCAATATGCTGTTATTTAGATACATTATAGCATATTCGGCTGGTTTAAAGCACTAATCAATTATATTAAACGCTTATTGCCTTAGCTCCGAAAAAGTAACGGTTTGAGCATTAAGACAAGCAGTGACCATCCGGTTAAACATTTGGGGTTCCCAGAAGCGTCGATTGAAGCGGTAACAAAATTCCGCCAGATAACGGGGCAGGTGCTTTTCACTGACGCCATGATACACTCCACGAATATTGCCTTTGACGTTGGCGATCAGGGTATGGACCCAGGGAAACAATTTGACTGCGTTTTTTCCCGAACCAGTCACGGTGGGTAGATGAAAGCTCGACTCAGAGTTCAAGACCCGATAGGCCTGCCAACCATCCGTGCGGGCCACCACCTTTGCTGCCAAGCAAGCCTGAGCCATGGCTTTAATCTCGTCGCCGCTTACCCTGGGTACCTGGCGCATCGCGGCAAACCGTGGTTTATCTCCCGGAGTTTCCACCGCCACCACGACTTTGGATTTACCCGCAGTGCCGCGGCCACGTTTGCCTGGTTGGGGTCCGCCGACATAGGTATCGTCCAGTTCGATCAGGCCGGCCAGCTTGTAATCGGCATCGCGCTCCGCCATGGCCTGGCGGATCTTATGCCCCATGACCCACACTGTTTTATAAGTCCGGATTTCCAAGATCCGTTGCAAAGACAACATGGAAGCGCCACTTTTCTGTCGCCCCATCAGGAAGATCATCCAGAACCATTTTCTCAGGGGCGTCCTGGTCTTATGAAAAATCGTGCCGGCCGTCAACGAGGTTTGGTAACCACAAGCTTTGCAGGCATATAAATGACGCGTCCGATGAAAGTAGGCTTGGTCGTGCTGACAGCGAGGGCACCGATAACCCTGAGGCCAACGCAACTTAAAAAGATGTTTCTGACAGGCTTTTTCGGTCCTAAACCTTTTTTGAAACGCCAGGAGACTCAGGCTTTCCTGTTGCATAATATTTTCCCGATTTAGCTAATTATTTTAGTAATTTATAGCTAAATTTGGGAGCATAAGCAATAAGCGTTTTATATTATAACAAAACTAGCGATGACGGGAATATTGAGAATAGCCAAAAAGGCGGGTGGAGGAGTGCTTTGCCAGGTAGGGAGTACGAACTCGAAAGGCGGGAGGCGCAGCACTTTCCAGTCCTACGGGCTAATATCCAGCATATTTAAGCGATAGGTTTTTTAATCCGGATGCGGCCGGGTTGGACTACGACAAAACTTCCCACCAATTGGGAACCGATTTGATTAATTCCTTCGATAATAGTTTTCGGTAAGTTCAGCCGGAGATGGAAGGGAAAGCGAATCAGAATGACGCCGCTCCTGGTTAGACCCTGGGAAAAAAACAGCTGGCCAAAATCTTTGTCTTCCGTGAGCAGAATTCTGCCTTCTCGAATGGCCAGGTCGATAACTTCTTGATCGGTGCTGCCCGGGGAAATTTCGGAAACGGCTTTAATGTCATGCCCAGCGCGGCGCAAAGCTCGAACCACAGCAAAATCGCAACTTTCATCAGCCAGAAAGAGCATAAATCAGACAGCCGACTCAGCCACAGGCTGATCCAGAAAAATGCCCTCCTCATGGGCCAAAGCATCGGCGGCATAGGCGATGGCGGCCCGGATGTCTTCGGGTCGGAGCGAAGGGTGGGCATTAATAAGATCGGCCTCAGTGGCTCCTTCACTCAACTTCCGCAAGATCAGCTCGACAGTTATCCTGGTGCCCCGGATTACCGGTTTGCCTAACATTATGTTAGGATTCATCTCGATGCGAGTGGTTAACTTCATACATAAATCCTTTAAGTAAGATGAAGCGCCTTCAGCTTTTCTGCCTGGCCTGGCTTTTCCTGGTTTTACCTCTGAAGATGTTTCATATTATAACACAATCAGGGATGCCGAGAATATCGAAAATATCTGAAAGGCGGGAGGTGGAGTGCTACCGGGTAAGGAGTTGGAACTCGAAAGGCGGGAGGCGCTTCGCTTTTCCGCTACGGGTTGGCTCTTTTCAGAGATTCTTAGCCCAATTTTCGATAGGAACGGAATAATGCCCAATCCTTTGACCATCTTGCCCTGCAAGCGCTTTTTGGTTGTCTGGTCAAGACTTTTTAAGGTTTTGGCGGCCCTATGAGATAGTTCGACGGCATATCTCACAGATTGTTTTCCTTTTTAAAGTCAAGCCACGAGATAGTGTCTCCACGACGGATTTCGTCGATGCCGCCTTGAATATCGGCCAAATCATCAGGCGAGAAATGTTCTTCGGCGGAATATTCCTGGTCATAGAGAATATCAATAAATCTCAGCAGTAAATCGGAATTTTGGCCCTGAGCAATCGCCCTGATCTTCTGCATGAGCTCTTCGAGGTTTTTCGGGGTCATAGTCTTTTCATGATTTATTCCATTCTTTAATTCCATATTGCCCCCTCACCCTAACCCTCTCCCCGCAGGCGGGGCGAGGGGATTCAGGAAAAAAAATATTGGCAGTAATATATCTTATCTTAAATCATCTTATAATTAACTACACCTCGAAAACCCACAGGCCCGGCAGACGGCGCAGCCGCCTTCGTGGTCGATGGAGCCGCCGCAGTCGGGGCAGGAGCCCATGGTGACGCCGTCCTGGGTCTGGTCGGCCAGGTTCAACTGGGCGGCTTCGGCCAGGACTTTGGAGATGGCGTCGGGGCAGGAGAGCACCTGGCCGCCGTTGGACCAGTGGGGGTTGGGGCAGCGGATGCCGCTGATCTGTTTGATGACGGCGTCGAGTTCGACGCCGGCCCGGAGGGCCAGGGAGATGAGCCGGCCGGTGGACTCGATCTGGGAGGAGGCGCAGCCGCCGGTTTTGCCCATCTGGGCGAAGACTTCGCAGAAGCCCACTTCATCTTTGTTGACGGTGACGTAGAGTTTGCCGCAGCCGGTATTGATCAGTTCGGTGACCCCCAGGGTGCGGGTGGGGCGGGGCCGGGGGGCGATGGTGGGAATTTTTCTTTGGCCTTGTCGGCGCCGAAGCTCAGGACCTGCTGATCCCGGCTGCGGTCCCGGTAGATGGTGATGCCCTTGAGGCCCAGCTCGTAGGCCAGGAGGTAGACCTGGCGGACGTCTTCCGGGGCGGCGGAGGCGGGGAAATTCACGGTCTTGGAGACGGCGTTGTCGGTGTACTTCTGGAAGGCCGCCTGAATCCGGACGTGCCATTGGGGCGTAATATCGTGGGCCGTGACAAAGAGGCGGCGGACGTCCTTGGGGATCTCCTTGAGGTCCCGGATGGAGCCGGTCTGGGCGATGCGCCGCATGAGCTCGCCGCTGTAGAAGCCGCGTCTGCCGGGCCACATCTTCAAAGTAAGGGTGCACCTCCATCAATTCGGCCCCGTCCAGGACCCGGCGGACAAAGGAGATGGCAAAGAGAGGCTCGATACCGCTGGAGCAGCCGGAAATGATGCTGATGGTGCCGGTGGGGGCCACGGTGGTGGTAGTGGCGTTGCGCATGTGGCCGGCGCCATTGTTGCTGTCAAAGACGCTGCCGGGGAAGTTGGGGAAATTACCCCGCTTTTCGGCCAGGGCGGCGGAGGCGGCCCGGGATTCCCGCTGGATAAAGGCCATGACTTCTTCGGCGACCTTAACCGCCTCGGCGGAATTGTAAGAGATGCCCAGGTGCAGCAACAGATCGGCAAAACCCATGACGCCCAGGCCGATCTTCCGGTTCTTGAGGGTGGCCTCTTCAATCTGCGGCAGCGGGAACCGGTTGGCGTCGATGACATTATCCAGGAAGTGGACTGTGGTCCAGACAATGTCTTTTAATTTGGCATAATCAATGGTTTTATTTTTGACCGCGGCGGCCAGGTTGATGGAGCCGAGGTTGCAGGACTCGTAGGGCAGCAGGGGCTGTTCGCCGCAGGGATTGGTGGATTCGACGGCCCCGGCCAAAGGAATGGTGTTGGCCCGATTGATGACGTCAATGAAGATGATGCCGGGCTCGCCGGTGGACCAGGCGCTTTTGACGATGAGGTCGAACAGGTCCGAGGCATTCACCTGCTTCACCAGCTTGCCTGGTGCGGGGATTGATCAAGGGAAATTCCTTGCCCTGGCTGAGGGCTTCCATGAAGGCGTCGGTGACGGCGACGGAGATATTAAAATTAGTCAACTTATCCGTCTGGTTCTTACAGGTGATAAATTTTTCGATATCCGGGTGATCAATCCGGAGGATGGCCATGTTGGCCCCCCGCCGGGTGCCCCCCTGCTTGATGGTCTCGGTGGCGACATCGAAAATATTCATGAAGGAGATGGGACCGGAGGCCACGCCCTTGGTGGAAAGGACCCGGTCGTTTTCGGGGCGGATGCGGGAGAAGGAAAAGCCGGTGCCGCCGCCGCTTTTATGTATCAGGGCGGTGTGTTTGATGGCCTCGAAGATGCTGTTGATATCATCGTCCACCGGCAGCACAAAGCAGGCCGACAACTGCCCCAACTCCCGGCCGGCATTCATGAGCGTGGGAGAATTGGGCATAAAGGCCAGGGAGGCCATGAGATGGTAAAATTGGCGGGCGATTTCCTCCACGTCGGCCTCGGGGTCGTAGCGCCGGTCCACCTCGGCGATGGTTTGGGCCACCCGGTGAAACATATCCTCGGGACGCTCAACAACCTCGCCGCGATCATCCTTTTTCAGATACCGCTTTTCCAACACCTTGAGAGCATTCGGGGTTAAAGGAAAATCTTCGGATACCTGCGCTGTCGCCAAACCTGCCTCCATGGCCGCCTCCTTGAACTGATTTTGTAATAGTAGATAAACAGGATGGATATACAAGATATAGTATTGATCATATCGTATAACACTATATATGATCATGTCAAGCATTTTTTTTATTCTTGTATTGACAAAGTTTTCCACTACTTATAAGGTGGTAAAAGTTCTTTCAGCACCTTTTTAACCATTCCAACGATTTTATTACTGACAGCTTAATGCCGAAATAGGTAAAGGAACCGGCGCGGCAGAAATTTATCTTCGACGCCGCCGGCTCATTGGATTGCAGGTGAAAAGGCGGGATGCGCTTGGGCTTCGCCGCCCTGCGGGTGCTTTCCCGCCCTACATATACTTTTCCCAAAGGGGAGAGCAAGTTGGACAGAATCGATGTTCAGTCTTTGATGGAAAGGAAAATAGAGGTCAAAACAGGTCGGGACCATAAACTATGAAAAAATCGGTTCTTGTGCTTTTCCTGGTGTTGTTGGCGGCGGGCGGTCTCGGTTATTGGCAGCTGTGGCGGTCCTCGGGGAATTCGAGGGATCATTTAAGGCTGATGGGACATATCGAGGCCACGGAGACGGATCTGTCTTTTAAAATCCCCGGCATTATCACCAAAATCAATTTTCAGGAAGGCGATTATCTCAAGGCCGGGGCGGTGGTGGCGGAATTGGACGGCCAGGACCTGCGGAACGAGCTGGCGGCGGCGGCGGCGAGGCTCAAAGCCGGCGGAAGCAGTTTTAGAGCGGCTGCTGGCGGGTTCCCGACGCCAGGAAATCCTGGAGGCCAGGGCTGCGGTGCTCCAGGCCGAGGCCGACCTGGAGAATAAAAAATTGGATTATGACCGGATGGAAAATCTGCTGCAGCGGCAGGCCGTGCCGGTTTCCCGCCGTGACACTGCCAGGGCGGCTTATTTAATGGCCCAGGAGGCGCAGCGCCGGGCCCAGGAAAATTATAATCTGGTTAAGGAAGGGCCCCGGAAGGAAGATATTGCCCAGGCCAGGGCGGAGTTGAAGCAGATGCAGGCCAATCTGGATCTGGCCCGGACCCGGTTGGGATACACCATTTTAACGTCGCCGGTAAACGGCATTGTCCTGACCCGGCCGGCGGAACCCGGAGAGGTGGCCGCCATCGGCGCCACGGTCCTGACCACCGCTGATCTGGATAACGTCTATGTGGAAGCGTATATTGCGGAAAGTGATCTGGCCAAAGTGCGATTGGGCCAAAAAGCCCTGGTAAAAACCGACGCCTATCAGCACAAAAAGTATGCCGGCTGGGTCTCCTTTATCAATTCCAAGGCCGAGTTCACCCCTAAGACCGTGGAAACGTACAAAGAGCGGGTCTCTCTGGTCTATCGCACCAAGATCCGGGTGGAAAACCCCAATCATGAACTAAAACCCGGCATGCCGGCCGAAGCCGTAATTTTGCTGAACAGTGGTCAGGGGTCAGTGACACGGTTCGGACTGATGCCAGGTAGAAGAGAATTGGCAGAAAGGCATGATGGCTGATGACCGATCCTGAAACAGTTATTTCCGTTGCAGGGGCTCAGCAAAAACTTCGGCGCCTTGACTGCGGTGGACAGCCTCAATCTCCAGGTGGCGCGGGGGGAATCCTTTGCCCTGGTGGGCCCGGACGGCGCCGGTAAGACTACCACCATTCGATTATTGTGCGGCATCATGGACCCGGACCAGGGCCGGGCTCAGGTGCTGGGTTACGACACAGTGGGCCAGTCGGAAAACATCAAGGATTATATCGGCTATATGCCGCAGCGCTTCGGGCTCTACGATGACCTGACGGTGGCTGAAAATCTGAACTTCTACGCCGACATTCACCGGGTAGCAAAAGCTAAGCGACAGACCCGGGTGCCGGAATTGCTGGGTTTTGCCAACCTGGACCGGTTTCAAGACCGTCTGGCCGCCAACCTGTCAGGGGGTATGCGGCAAAAGCTGGGGCTCATCTGTACCCTGGTGCACCGGCCCCGGATTATTTTCCTGGATGAGCCGACCTTTGGCGTCGACCCGGTATCCCGGCGGGAATTCTGGCAGATCCTCTATCAATTATTAGTCACCGGGATCACCATTTTCCTTTCCACCTCCTATATGGATGAGGCTGAACGGGCGCACCGCGTCGGTCTGCTGCACCGGGGCCGCCTCCTGCTGGCTGACGCCCCCCGGTTAATTAAGGAAAATTTTCGGGGAGAACTTCTCGAAGCCAGAGACGGCAACCTGCACCGGGCCAAAAATATATTAACCGGGCACCCATTAGTACAGCAGATGCTGCTCATGGGCGATCGACTGATGATTACCGTGGAGCATAGTCTTACGGCACTCAATCCCCTGCAACAATATCTGGCCCAGGCCGGTTTGACCGACATCGCCATCAAAGAGGCCGAACCAGGTCTGGAGGACGTCTTTGTGCAGGTTATCAACCGGGCTGAGGAAGCGGATAGGGACAAGGGAACAGGGAATAGGGAATAGGGAAATGCTGCCGTTCGAGCGGGTTCGGGCAAGACGCCGGTGCCGCCATTGATAGCCGAGGATACGACGATTCATAATTCAGGACCTGCCATCGTTGTGCAGGATTTGACCAAAGTGTTCGGCACCTTTACGGCCGTGGACCGGATTAGTTTCTCCGTTGCCAAGGGAGAGATTTTCGGCTTTCTGGGACCCAATGGGGCCGGCAAGTCCACAACCATTCGTATGCTCTGCGGCCTGATGCTGCCCACCAGCGGCCAGGCCGCGGTGTCAGGATGGGACATTGTGCGCCAGACTGGCGAGATTAAACATCATATCGGCTACATGTCCCAAAGATTTTCATTATATGAGGATTTAACCGCCGCAGAAAATCTGGCTTTTTTCGGCGGAATTTATGGTCTTGACCGGGTCCGCCTGGCAGCCCGCTCCCAGGAGGTCTTGCAGCAGGTGGGATTATGGGAGCGCCGCCAGGAGATGACCCGGACGCTGGCTCTGGGCTTGCGGCAACGCCTGGCCCTGGCTTCGGCGTTGCTGCACGAACCGCCCATCCTTTTTCTGGACGAGCCCACCAGCGGCGTCGACCCGATTTCGAGGCGAAATTTCTGGGACATGATCTATTCCCTGGCGGAAAAGGGGGTTACCATTCTGGTGACGACCCATTACATGGAAGAAGCCGAGTTCTGCGACCGTCTGGTCTTAATTTTTCAGGGTAAAATTATTGCCCAGGGTACGCCCAGAGACCTGAAAGCGCATATCCCGGAAGATATTCTGGCCGTCTATCCGGACCGACTGGGAGAGGGTTTGGATATCTTAAAGCAATTGCCTCAGTTTGGCGATGTGGCTGTTTTTGGCGACGGACTGCACCTGACCACTGACAATCTGGAGACGGCCGAAAAGGAACTGCGGCAAATTCTGGGGGCGCACGGCATCGAAGTGCGAGCTTTGCACCGGGTCAAGCCGACCCTGGAGGATGCCTTTATTTCCCTTATCGAGCAGGCGGGGGAAAAGCAGCGAACCGGCGACTAGCGATTGGTGGAACAGGCTTCCAGCCCGTTCAAGAATGCACCGGCAAGATGCCTGAGCCACCAAATAAGAAATGGCTAATAGGGAGATATGAACAAGCTATCTATGCTAACCACTGACTATCACTGACCACTAAATTATGGACATCATCCGCACCGGGGCAATTTTTCGCAAAGAGTTCCTGCATATCCGCCGGGACCCGGCCAGCCTGATTCAGGTTATCCTGATCCCGGTGGTCCTGTTGTTAATTAACGGTTACGCCCTCAATTTCGACCTCAAGCATACCCCGTTGGCAGTCTACGACCAGGATGGCAGCCGTATCAGTCAGCAACTTATCCAGCGATTTGCCGCCAGCCGCTATTTTCAGATTTATCGCTACGTTTCCGATTACCAGGAGATTTCCCGCCTGTTGAATAGCCGGCAGATCATGGCGGCGATCAGTACTGCCGCACGATTTTTCCCAGCGGTTAAAATCCGGCAAACCGGTCAAGATGCAGCTTATCGCCGACGGCACCAATGCCAACACCGCCAATCTGATTATCACCTATGGCCAGGGTATTGCCGCGGCCTATAATCGAAACCTCCTGGTGGAGCGTTTGCAGGAACATGGCATGACCTCTTCGCTGGCGGCGCTGACCAGCGAGCCCCGGTTATGGTTCAATGAAGACATGGAAAGCCGCAACTTCATTGTCCCGGGCCTGATAGCCATTATCATGACCATTGTCGGGGCCCTGCTCACCGCTTTGTGCGTCATTCGGGAAAAAGAGCGGGGCAGCATGGAAGGGCTCATGGGCACGCCGCTGAAGAAATATGAGTTCATCCTCGGCAAGCTGGGGCCATATTTCCTGATCGGCATGGTGGACATGTTTATCGCCATGGGCATGGGGCAGTTTCTTTTCGAGGTGCCTTTCCGGGGCAGTCTGCCAATTTTTATTGCTTTATCCGCCCTCTTTCTGATCGTGGTGCTGGGACAGGGGCTCCTGATTTCCGTGAGCGCCCACAGTCAACTGGAGGCCTATCAGATGGCTATCCTCACCACCTTTCTGCCCTCTTTTCTGCTTTCCGGGGCAATCTTTCCCATCGGACAGATGCCCCAGATTTTACAATGGATCTCTTTTCTGGTCCCGGCCACGTATCTGGTGAACATCAGCCGCAGCATTTATTTGAAAGGCCTCGGCTGGCATTATTTATGGCCGGATGCCTTGATATTACTCATATTCGGGTTTTTCTTTCTCTTTATTTCAGGGAAAAAATTCATCAAGAAAATAAGCTGAACTATGTGGCAGCGTATCTGGCATATTATTATCAAAGAATTTATCCAGGCGGTGCGCGACCCTCGTTTGAGAATTTTCATCGTGCTGCCCCCCGTCATTCAGCTTTTGACCTATGGGTATGCCATCAATTTCGATTACCGGCAGATTCCCATGGCGGTGTGGGATGAGGCCGGCACAAACCAGAGCCGGGAATTTATCCAGCGCTTCAGTCAGAATGATTATTTCCGTCTAACAACGATGGTTCATTCGCTGCAAGAGATGGAGGATCTGATCAATCGCAACAAGATTACTCTGGGGTTGCACATTCCCTGGGATTTCAGCAAAAAACTGAATGTCGGCCAGAAGACTTCGGTGCAACTGATTCTGGACGGCACCGACTCAAACGCCGCCCTCATTACCAGCCGCTACGCCGGCACCATAATTTTTGATTATGCGGTTGATATTCTCAATCAGCGACTGAACCGGTTAGGTATAGGAAAAGAAGCCAGCGGACCTCTGCTCATAGAGGAGCGGACCTGGTTCAACCCCAACCGCATCAGCTCCACTTCGTTCATCCCGGGAGTGGTAGCCATGGTGGTAATGCTGGTGAGCCTGCAACTGACGGCCCTGGCGGTGGTGCGGGAAAAAGAAATCGGGACGTTGGAACAGCTTCTCGTGTCGCCCATCCGGCCTCTGGAGCTGCTGATAGGCAAAACCGTCCCTTTCATACTGATCTCTTTAGCCGATGTGGTCCTGGTTATCATAGTAGCTATATTCTGGTTTGACGTGCCCTTCCGGGGCAATCCGCTGATACTGCTGCTGGGAACAATCCTTTTCCTCTTCTGCACCGTGGGGGGCGGCTTGTTTATCTCTACCTTCAGCACGACCCAGCAACAGGCCATGATGGTGAGCGTCTTTTTCTTCATGCCGGCCATTCTGCTTTCCGGTCTGGTGTTTCCCATTCACAACATGCCCCTGGCGGCGCAGTTGATCACGTATCTCAACCCTCTGAGCTATTTTATTATTGTGCTCCAGGATCTTTTTCTCAAAGGGGTGGGGCTGGAGGTGCTGTGGCCGCAATTTGCCGCCATGGCGGGCTTGGGAATTTCGATGCTGACTTTGTCAGTGCTGCGGTTTCACAAGAGGTTGGGGTGATAAAACAGTAGGGCAGTGGGCAGTGAAAAGATACTTTCTGACCTGGGGATGTCAATAATTTTATTACTTGTTGCCGTAGGCGCCGGCAGGAATTTTAAATTTTCTTGATTTCATAACTGCGGGAAGCAGGGTCAGCTTAAAATCTCCCGCCGAACCGTCACTTTATCCAACAATTGTTTCCGGGGGGTGACGCCCAGGCCGTAGCCGTCACTCAGGGGGCGGCCGGTGCCGCTGTAGCCGCCCGGGTCTCCCTGAAATGGGTCCAGAGTCAATAAAATGCGGGGATAGGCGTATTCGACATGCAGGAAGGGGCACAGTCCCAGGCAGGCCCGGTCGGCGGCGGTGATCAGGGACGTTTCACCAACCAATACGCCCAGATGCAATTTAGGCTGATAGTGCGAAGCCGGCAGCCGGCCGGGGGCGGTTATCGTCTTTCCTGTCAACGCCGGCGGCAGGGGATAACCGGCTAGCTGCAGCATGGACAGCATGCCGGTGAAACCGCCGATTTTGGCCAGGCGCAGGTTCCAGATATCTGCGGCCCGGGCTGTTAGAAGATTACGGGCATCCGCCAGGGTGCACAAAGACTCATCGGCCATGACCGGCAACCCGCCCTCCCGCTGCACCCGGGCCAGGTCTTGCACGTCACCCGCCGGAACCGGCTGCTCCACTGAACTGATATCAAACTGTCGCAGTTCTTTGGCCATGTTAATTGCCTGATCCACATCCCAGCCGCCGTTGGCGTCAACCCGGAGGTCACGGCGCGGCCCGATAAGTTGGCGTACCAGGCGGACTGCGGCCAGGTCCCTGATATTTCCCACCTTTAATTTATACTGTTGAAAACCCACGAACTTCAGCAGGCAGGTGGTGCGCCGCAGATAGCGTAATGAGCCGGCCCCCAGGGGACCGGTGAGAGGGGCGGCAAGGGGACGGCGTTGTCCGAACAGGGAGTATCCCGGCCGCCGGGAGGTTCTGGCCCAGCAATCCCAAACGGCCAGGTCGACGCCGGCATAGGCGGCGGTTTTCCGCTGGTCCGAGGCCCAGGTAAAAATGGGTTCCAGAACTTCCCAGGGATAGCTGCCGACCGTGAGTTGCAGATCTTTTACTACCGGCCAATAGTGAGACCTGATATCTTCCCAGGCACTGTCGATGGACTCGCCGGTGAGGTATGGTCTCGGAATAACTTCTCCATAGCCGCAGGTCCCGGCATCGGAGTGCAGGGTGAGAATAAGATTATGCGCTTCCCGGCGAACCGCCAGGGCATGTTTAAAGGCGAATCGGAAAGGGATTTTCACTTCCCGAATTTCCAGTTGCGTAAAACGGATTGTCATAGTTCGATCAGTTCTTCACTGCACTGAGGTTAATAAATCTCAGGTTGAGGGGCTTTCGAAAGAGACCGGCGACAATTGCTCAGACATTCAATTAATTCCTCAACCTGGAATAGCGTTGTTTTCGGCATATATTTATAAGAAAATTAATATTGACGGGAGGTTTTAAGGAAAAAACTATTAATCGGCGCCGCCGAGTTAATCGATAATCATGTATGTATCGCAAATTAAAGCCAATTGACACAAAAAAGGTTTATTCTCATAAGAAAATTCCAACAAAATTGAGTTGCTTTGAAAAAAAACCTCGGTTCTGCGCAATTTGCCGGGCCTCTTTTAATTTTCTTTGGATTTTCAGCTCATTTTGTTACTATTACACATTAGCATTAATATTTATTAAACTACATGGTTATAGGTAGACCACATGGAACGTGCCCTGATCTTTTTGGGCATTTTCAGCTCATCATTTGTAATTGCTCTGTCCGGAGCTTTGATGCCGGGGCCGTTGTTAACGTATACGGTGGCCGAATCGGCCCGGCGAGGTTTCTGGGCCGGGCCGATCATCATGCTGGGACACGGCTTCCTCGAACTGGGCCTGGTCGTCCTGTTGTTGCTGGGGATTGGGGCCGTAATTAATCAACCTTTGATCATGGGAATTGTCGGTTTAGGCGGGGCGATTATTCTCTGGTGGCTGGGTTACGGCTTATTGCATTCCGCTCGGCATGCCGAACTTGACTTAACCGGAGGAGAGAGTCGGGCCATTCACCCATTCTGGGCCGGTATTTTTATGAGTCTGGCCAATCCTTACTGGCTCATCTGGTGGGTGACGCTGGGGTTGGGGTATGTGCTTTTTGCCTACAAATACGGTCTGCTGGGTGTAATCTTTTTCTTTTTCGGCCATATTTTGGCAGATATAACCTGGTACAGCCTGGTGTCCATGGCCGTAGCCCAGGGGAAAAGATTTATTTCCAACCGGGTGTATCACGGCTTCATGATTGTCTGCGCCCTTTTTCTCATGGTTTTTGGCTGTTATTTCGGTTATGAGGGTGTTAAGACTCTGATGGGGGCGTAATAATAGTAGTTAGCAATGATCAGGGATCAGAATCGGCGGCCGCCCAAAAAGTTTTTGTAGTTGATCTCGAGTTTTTCAAAAGTGCAACTGATCTGTTCGAAATGAAAATAATTCCACAGGAAAATCTATGATTCAAAAAATAATGAGTGTCGGTATGTTGGAATCAAATTGTTATATCCTGGGTGATGAAATCAGTCGAGAGGCTGTGGTCATTGATCCGGGGGGAGACGGTCCTGATATTCTGGCTGTCATCCAAAAAGAGAATTTCACGCTTAAGACGATCATCAATACCCATGGTCATTTTGATCATGTGGGGGCCAATCAGGCGCTTCAAGAGGCTACGGGGGCGCCGATTGCCATCCATCAGGCCGACGCGGCCATGTTGAGTCAACCTTCGGCTGAAGCATTATTTTTCACCGGCGGCAGATTACAACCTTCACAGGCGGAAATTCTATTAAAAGAAAACGACTTACTGGAATTTGGACCGTTTCAGCTGAAAGTGCTGCATACTCCCGGCCACACCGTAGGCGGTATTTGTCTGGTGCTTCAGAATGAACCTATTGTCTATGTTGGAGATACACTGTTTGCCGGTTCCATTGGGAGGACGGATTTTCCCGGAGGCTCTTTTGAAGATTTAATTGAGTCGGTAAAGGTGAAAATTTTCACTTTGGGAGACCATTATCTGGTGATGCCGGGTCACGGTCCGGCTACTACCGTGGGCCAGGAGCGCCAGTATAATCCATTTTTTTAGCAGCCGGCATTCAAGCAGGTAAATGGTGAGCATTTTACCAGGCAAAAAAATTATTTTGGGCGTTACCGGAGGTATTGCCGCCTACAAGGCAGTGGAACTGCTGCGTCTGCTGATGGGTGCCGAGGCCCAGGTTCAGGTGGTCATGACCCAAAGCGCCCAGGAATTTGTCACACCCCTGACATTCCAAGCTTTATCGGGGCTACCGGTGCGCACGGCCCTTTTTGGCCCGGACACGGACCCGCTGGAACATATCTCCTTAGCTCAGTCAGTGGACGCGATAATCATTGCCCCGGCCACGGCAAATTGTCTTGGCAAAATTGCCATGGGCATCGGTGATGATCTTCTGACCACGTTAATTTTGGCCGCGACCCGGCCAATCCTGGTCTGTCCGGCCATGAACGTCAAAATGTATGAAAATCCAGTGGTTCAGGGAAATTTGAGCCTGTTGCGCCAGCGGGGATTTCATATTGTGGAACCGGAGACGGGGGAGATGGCCTGCGGCGCCTATGGCTCCGGCCGGTTACCGGAACCGGCAGCCATCATGGAGGCAGTGACAGAGCTTTTATCACCCAAAGATTTAGTGGGCTACAAGATTTTAGTGAGCGCCGGCCCCACGCATGAAGACCTGGATCCGGTGCGGTTTCTGACGAATCGTTCCACCGGGAAAATGGGGTATGCCCTGGCCAGAGTGGCTCGGCGGCGGGGGGCGGACGTTTGTTTAGTGAGTGGACCCTCAACTTTGGCGGCGCCTGCCGGGGTGGAGCGGGTTCCGGTCCGTTCGGCCCTGGAAATGCAACAGGTTCTGGCAGATAGATTTTCTCTCACTGACGTTTTAATTATGTCGGCGGCAGTCAGTGATTATCGACCGGCCGGTTTTGCCGGGCACAAGATCAAGCGCGACGGGCCGGAAATCCAGGTCAAACTGGTTCATAACCCCGATATTCTGGCAGGCTTAGGGGCTAATAAAACCCGACAGATATTAGTGGGTTTTGCTGCGGAAACCCAGGATGTCCTGCAGCATGCCCAGGACAAGCTGAAGCGGAAGTACCTTGATATGATTGTGGCCAACGACGTTTCGGCGCCGGATTCCGGCTTTGCCGTTGACACCAACCAGGTGATCCTGATTCACCGCTCCGGGACGGTTGAGTCCTTGCCCCTGCTCAGCAAAGAAGAGGTGGCCGAACGGGTTCTCGACCGGGTGGCCGCTTTACTGGCCGGGCGGCAGGGGTGATGCATGCCGGAGTCATGGCGGGAAGAACTAGGTCAATTAACTGCCGGATTAAGAGAATTTATTAATTTTCAGCAGCGCTTAGGTCTGCAACTGGTGGAAGGCCCTTATTCTGCGGGCGGATCAACGCCGGCGCCGGTAGAAGCGAGCTTTCAGAAGCCCTCGATTAGTCTGGAAGAGATCCGGGAGGAGATGGGAGATTGCCGGCGCTGTAAACTGTGGCAGTCACGGACCCGCCTGGTTTTTGGCGTCGGTAATCCCAAAGCGCGTTTGCTGTTTGTCGGCGAGGCCCCCGGCGCCGAAGAAGATAAGCAGGGGGAACCTTTTGTAGGGGAGGCCGGGCAGCTTCTCAATAATTTATTCTTTAAACTGGGAATAAGCCGGGATGAAATTTATATTACCAACGTCGTCAAATCCCGTCCCCCGAAAAACAGGACTCCGGAAGCTGATGAAATTGCCGCCTGCCGGCCATTTCTGGTGAAGCAGATCCAGGCGATTCGGCCGCAGATAATCGTCACCCTGGGTGCTATTTCGACCCATGCCTTACTGGAAACAAAGGCGCCCATCAGCCGCTTGCGGGGCAACTTCCAGCGCTGGCAGGGCATTGCGGTGATGCCGACCTTCCATCCTTCCTACTTGCTGCGCGTCCCCCAGGACCGCCAAAAGACTTGGGAGGATATGCAGAAAGTAATGGCAATATACAAATATCAAGGTGAGCAATAATTCGAATAGCTCCGATTTATTAAAGTTAATATGATGAAAACGGCAAGATCGGCAGGCAGGTCAGGTTTAGATTATTTCAGGCATCCCCACCTAAAATGGGCGGGCCTGATGTTGATATTTTTCTGTCTGGCTACAGTGTTAACCTGCCGGGCAGAAGAATCGGCGAAAGAAGTCTTTGTCTTGGCTGCCAAGGGTTCCATTAATCCAGGTCTGGCCGATTATATCCTGGATGGTCTGCAGAAGGCGGCAAAGGCCAAGGCGGAGGCGCTGGTCATTGAATTGGACACCCCGGGCGGCCTGGATACATCCATGCGCCAGATTGCCCAGGGCATTATTAACTCTACCGTTCCAGTGATAGTTTATGTTTATCCGAAGGGGGCACGGGCTGCTTCCGCCGGTATGATTGTTACTCTAGCTGCCCAGATTGCGGCAATGGCCCCCGGCACCAATATCGGTGCGGCACATCCTGTTTCCATCGGCGCCAAGGAAATGGATAAGGTCATGTCCAGCAAGGTAGTGAACGATATGGCTGCCTATGTTCGATCCCTGGCTCTGGAGCGCAATCGCAATGCCGACTGGGCCGAAAAAGCCGTCCGCCAGAGTGTTTCCATTCCTGCCTCGGAAGCTCTTAGATTGAAGGTTATAGATCTCATTGCCGACGATTTACCCGATTTACTCAATAAAATAGAGGGGCGTCAGGTTCGTCTGAATCAAGGCCTGCGGACATTGAAAACCGCCGGAGCCAAGGTTGTGCCGCTGGCTGAAGGATTTCGTCATCAGATCTTGTCCCGTCTGGCAGATCCCAATATTGCCATGATTTTGATGATGATCGGCCTGGCCGGTCTTTATTTTGAACTGGCCAACCCGGGTGCGATTCTGCCCGGCGTTCTGGGGGGCATCTGCCTGTTATTGGCATTTTATGCTTTTCAGACCCTGCCGGTGAACTTCATCGGCATCTTGTTGATAGTTTTAGCTTTTATCTTTTTTCTTTTAGAGATCTATGTTACGAGTTATGGTATGCTTGCGGTGGCGGGGATTATTTCTCTGGCTTTGGGCGGCATAATGCTTTACCGGGTAGAGGGAACAGGGGTGCAGGTTTCCTGGAGTGTTTTGATTACTACGATTGCGGCAGTTTCGGCATTTTTCCTGTTGGTCACCTCTCTGGCGCTACGCGCCCAAATGAGTAAGCCTTTAACCGGCAAACTGGGGATGGTGGGAGAGCGCGGGATAGCTCTATCTGATCTTAATCCGGCAGGCAAGGTTCTGGTACATGGAACTTACTGGGATGCCGTGGCCGAAGAATTTATTGCAGAACACGAACCGGTGGAAGTGGTGCGGGTGGATAATTTGCAACTATTTGTTCGTTCGGTTACAAAGCCTCAATAAGGAGAGTTAGTATGTCTTTATCGCCTATTATTATCCTGGTGCTGGTTGTTTTTTTCCTGTTCAGCGCCGTAAAAATTCTTAATGAATACGAAAGAGGGGTTGTTTTCCGTCTCGGGCGGTCTTTGCATGAGGCTAAAGGTCCCGGGGTTATTCTCCTCATCCCGATTATTGACCAGATGCGTAAGGTCAACCTGCAGTTAGTTACCTACGATGTTCCCACCCAAGATGTTATCACCCGGGACAATGTCAGTATCAAAGTGAACGCGGTGGTCTATTTTAAAGTAATGGACCCCATCAGGGCGATCATTGAAGTGCAGGATTATTTTCAGGCCACGGCTTTATTGGCCCAGACTACTTTGCGGAGCGTTTGCGGTCAGTCCGAATTGGATGAACTTTTGAGCGCCCGGGAAAAGATCAATATAAAACTGGCGGAAATACTGGATCAGCATACTGATCCCTGGGGAATCAAGGTAATGCTGGTGGAAGTCAAGGCCATTGATCTGCCCATCGAAATGCAGCGGGCCATGGCCAAACAGGCAGAAGCCGAGCGCGAACGGCGGGCCAAAATAATTGCTGCCGAAGGTGAATATCAGGCGGCCACCAAGCTTTCCGAGGCGGCGCATATTATGGCCGTAGAACCGGTAACTTTACAGCTCCGCTATTTACAAACGTTGCGGGAAATTGCTGCGGAAAAGAATTCTACCACTCTGTTCCCTATACCCATTGATCTGATTACTCCTTTTATTAAGCTTGCAGAAAGATTAAAACCTGAATAAAATAAACGATTGATTTTAACTAATAGGTAGGGAATTATGGGAAAGAAAGAAAAGAAAGAAAAAAAGGAAAAGCCACTGGATCGTATGACTGCTAAGGAACTTCGGGAACATGCCCTGACTTTGGGTGAGATTGTCGGTGTTCACGGTATGAACAAAGAAGAACTTATTGCAGCCATAAAAGAGATTAAAGGCATCACTGATGACAGCGCCAAATCTGTTAAGACTGTAAATGTCAGGGAATTAAAAGAAAAAATTAATCTCCTGCGGCAGTCAAAAATCGATGCCAGTGCGGCTGACGAAAGCCGGGCCAAGATTAACATCCTGCGGAAGCGTATTAACCGGTTGAAGAAGAGAACGCGACAGGCCGCTTAATTTCAAAAGGCTATAATCTTCTTGAAAGGTAAGACGACTATATGGCGGAGATAGAGAAACCAACCAGCGGTCAGCAGGTACCACCATCGCCAGCCAGGCCGAGCGAATTAATAATTTCTGACATCGGCACGGAAAAAAACTTTCCCAAAGGCAGCATAATTGTTCGGCAAGGGGACACCCCCGAGGGCTTTTATATTGTCAGAAAGGGCAAAGTTAAGGTTTTTCGTCTCAGCGAGGAAGGTATTCGAACTGATCTGACCGAACTCGGGGAAGGTGCTTATTTTGGGGAGATTGCCATTGTTACCGGACAGCCGCGCACGGCTTCGGTAGAGGCTGGTGAAGATACAGTTCTGACCGAAATCAGCCGGGAAGAATTCGACACGTTACTGGACGATAACCCCCCGTTGGCCCGCCAGATTATTAAGCAACTAACCGAGTGGCTGGTGGAAGGCGACAGACGCCTGGAAAAACAGGTAGTGCATCAGTTTAAAGTCCGGGAGGTTTCCTGGTTCGACTATGCTCTGATTGCCGGATTGAGCATATTCTTTGCCTTGGTATTCAACCTGTATAACGATAATGCTCTGCCGCTTATCCAAGGTCTGGGTGGAAAACCGGTTAAGATAATTTCTCTGGAAGATGCTGTAAAACTTTATAATGAGAACAAGGTCTTTGTCGTTGATGCCCGTAAAGAGGGATTTTATCGCCTGGAGCATATCAAGAAAGCTGAGAATTTTCAGGTAGTCTTTTTTGATTTAATGTATCCCATGTTTCAGTTCAAACTGGAACAGAAGAAGGTAGCCAAAGACAGCCCGATTTTTGTGTATGGCGGAACCATGAGCCGGCGCTTTGATCTTGATCTGGCCAGAGACCTTATGTCCAAGGGTTATGAAAATGTCATGGTCTTAGGCTCTGATTATGACAACTGGGCTACGGCTTTCCCGGTGGAAAAACGCAGCGCCCATGCTCCGGCAGCCATGCACCTGGGTCTGGCCGGCTTATTGGAATGGATACCCCTCTCCATTTTTCTTTTCATGCTGATTCCACGAGTATTCCGCAGCCCGTACCTGTCCATCTTCTGCCGGGTTCTCCTGGGGGTTATCTTTATTCAGTTTGCCTTGAGCAAAATATTGAGACCGGCGGTTTTTGCCATGAATGTGGTGGATTACCAGCTGATGCCATATTGGGGAGTTAATCTCTGGGCCCTTATCCTGCCCTGGGCCGAGTTGGTTGCCGGTCTTTTCTTGATCTTGGGAATCAGAACCCGGACCGCAGCCATTTTTATCGGCGCTATGAATATCATGTTTATCGTCGGGTTGGTTAACGCCATCCTGCATGGATATCCCATTAACTGCGGGTGTGTGGGTGAAACCGGAGAACCGGTGAACTGGTGGAAAGTCATGAAAAATGTGGCGATGCTGCTTATGACAGTGCAGATATTCTTCTTTGACCGTCTTTTTGTCTTGGATCGGGGTGGATTTGTCTGGCGGGAGAGTAAAATATGAACCGAGCGTTTCCCAAATCGATATCATTTATCGGATTATTCATTGCCTGTGCCATTATCCTGAGCAGTTGCGGTGAATCCAGAACACCTTTTGTCGGCACCTATAAATCGGAGGAGTCCATTGGGGATAAGGGGCATATTCAAATTGTCCTGCGAGATAATGGCGAAGCCGAATGGGGCTGGGGAGAAGAAGGCAAAACCACAAAATTTAAATGGCGGGTACAGGACGAGAGGGTCTGGTTGTATACTAATGCGGGAGCGATTATAATCGCGACGCCATCTAATGACAAAAACCAACTGTCCGTGGATATGACCGGTGAGTGGCACGAAGGCTGCCCGACTGACAAATGCATTGTTTTTAATCGTCAAAAGTAGTTGAATTGTTATGGTGTTAGGAAACTAGGTGGAGGCTTGCACATTGAAATTACGTCAGCGAAGTTTCCTGATCCTGATAGTGATATTGATAATTTTGGCAATCTGGCAGCCACAAAAGTGTTACAGTCAGAGCACTGGTCTTATTATAAGCCAGGTAGGCCTAAGTCAGACTCAGGGGACAACCTTCCTGACAATGATTCTCAATCAGGCGGAGCAGCCGAAGATTCAACCCGTAGCAGATCGTCAAGCGCCACAACTACTTATTGATTTTCCCAAAGCCAAAGTTGCTAACGTCCCGGTCCGCCAGGCTGGAGATCAGAAATTAGTAAAACAGGTGCGCACGGCAGCTCTGCCCGGCGGCGGCGTAAGGATTATAGTGGAACTAATGCCCGGTCAACCCTACAGCTACTGGCGTTCAAGCCGGCCGGGAGCAAGAGGCGCTTATCAATATATAGTTGGTATAAAACCTGATTCTCCCGTAAAAGAGACTCCTGCCGCCAGTTTTCCGACTGCATCCAGAACTGATGATGCTGTGCCGCCATCAAGAACATATCCCTCTGAACGCGAGTCAACCACTGCCACTGAGGGAGAGAGGTCTTCTTACGGGGAAACCGGCAACTACAGCGGCAGTTCGGAATATCAGCGGCCGACTGCCGGTGAGATGGGTGAGATTGCCCGGCTGATACCAGCCGCCGGTCCCCTGCTGGGATTTTTACAACAGCAGGGCTGGGTGGTGCAAAAAGATTCGACCGGTCGCGGCGGCGCCAGTCAAAAATTCCTCCTGGAAAGCTCAAGATACCCCAATCTATCCATAAAGATTGAGCACATCAAAACCAGAGCAGCCGGTTCCCCGGGTATCAACATTGTGGCTTTATCGACGGATAAAATTCAGGACAGTGATGCCGATAAATATCGGGAGATGAAACGCTGGGATATGGCAAAGATAAAATCTCGTTATGAAGATATCGGCGATTATTATGATGATGGCTTAAAACCACTCCGTGAAAGACTCCGGGAACGGTCCAGGGCCGCTGTCCTGAGGGATTATGAGTTCTTTCAGAAATTTCTGGAAGTTGCGGTACCCCAAAAGCCGGACCTGCCGGAGAAGATAAAAAGACATACACAAGAAAAGGCAAATAAACGTCTGGAAGGGGCTCAGTATACCGAGTCTGAAAATCCTCTGGTCATTATGGACATGGTCGATTTTTACACTTTAAGGGTATATTATATCGGTAAATGACGATTTAAGGCTGGTCCGGCACCAGCCGGTCCAGCATAACCAGTTAATTTATTAAAATATTTAATTTTTTGGTCTGATTTCAAAAAAGAGAATCTTTTTCCCCTCGCCCCCGCTGTGCAGCTTTTTTTCCTGATAGCGCACCTCATAACCAGGTTTTATTAAATCGAAAAACGCTTTTGGTCCAGTTCCTCTGATTCCCTGGGTAAGATAAATTTTCCCACCCGGCTTTAAATACCTGCCAAAAACTTTCAGCACCGGCTCAAAATTTTTTATTTCATACAGAATATCCGAACCTATAATCCAATCAAACTTGCCATCCAGGGTCGGGGCTGACCAGTCAAGATATTCAACGTGGGCATTGGTCAGGTTATTATGTAATAAACTTAATCGGGCAAATGCCAGGGCGTCGGCAGTATTGTCGGTCAGAGTAACCTGGTGTCCCCGGGCGGCGGCGCACAGGCCGGCGAAGCCCAGGCCGGCGCCAATTTCCAGGATGTTTCTATTTTCTTCAGGTTCCTGTTTGACCAAGAAATCTGCCAGCACCAAAGCTGCATCCCAGACCATGGCCCAATAGGGAAAATTTTCCAAAGACAGGCCCTGAGTTTCAATATTGCTGACCAAATAGTCTTCAAGATCCCGAATCTGAAGAATTTCCAGTTTAATTCGACCTACCTGGATTGGCGCCCATTCCAGATTATATCGTTGGGAGAGATCTTCCCACAGTTCCTTGGCTGCTTCGGCAGTAATCATAGCTTAACTCCGCGAGGAAAAAAGGCGACTCAAAAGCCCTTTTGACTTGGATGGACAACTTGCCGGCATCTCAGATTCATCACTGCCCTTTTTGCCCTCTTCCTCTTTCATTAATTTCTGGGCCAGGTCCATGAGTGCACGCAATTTTTTATCCACTTTATCGTTAATGGAACCGGCTTCAAAGCCGCCTTCAGGCAAAGGTTTACCCGCCGGCAGACCGGTGAGAATTTCCATGGCTTCGTCCACATATCGGGCCGCCCAAACATGAAATTTCCCCTGGCGCACGGCGTCCACTATTTCTTGTTTCAGCATTAGTTGTTGGACATTCGCCTGAGGAATAATAACGCCGTGGGTGCCATCGAGTCCCCGTTCCTTGCAGACCTTAAAAAATCCTTCAATTTTCCAGTTGACACCGCCTATCGGCTGGAATTCTCCTCTCTGGCTGACCGAGCCGGTCATGGCGATATTTTGAGACAGCGGCACCTCGGCCAAACAGGAAAGAATAGCAATGAGTTCCGCGGCAGAGGCGCTGTCCCCGTCAACCATGCCATAGCTCTGTTCAAAGGTCAAGTGGGCGGACAGGGTCAGGGGTTTGTCCTGAGCAAAACGGCTGCGCAGAAAGCTGGAAAGTATCATCACTCCCTTGGTATGAATATTTCCAGACATTTTTGATTCCCGTTCAATGGCCACAACACCTTCTTTGCCCAGAGAGATGGTGGCCGTGATGCGGCAGGGACGGGCGAAAGCATAGTCTCCCAGCATATACACTGAAAGACCGTTTACCTGCCCTACTACGGAGCCGCTGGTTTCGATAAATAACATCCCTTCCTGAATGTGGTCTTGCATTTTTTCTTCAAACAGATCGGAACGGAAAATTTTTTCGTTTATAGCCTTTTCCATATCATCGCCGTGTATGATGGTGTGCCCGTTCCGCGACGCCCAGAAATTTGCCTCTTTGATGATGTCGGCCAATTCTTTTACCCGCAGACTTAATTTATTTTTATGACCGGCAAGTTCAGCGGCATATTCCACCAAGCGGGCCACGGCAGTATTGTGCAGGGGAGGCAACTTTTCTTTTTCGCAGTAGTTTCGGATAAAATTGATGAGCTGGTCCAGATGGTCCGGAGTCCTTTTCATTTCCCAATCGAAATCGGCTTTGATTTTGAAATGCTTATGAAAGTCTTCATCATAAGAATATAACAACTGATAGATCCAGGGATTGCCGATGAGTATCACCTTTAGTTTCAGGGGAATGGGCTCAGGGCGCAACGATTTGGTGGTGATCAGACCGAGTTGCTCCCCCAGGTCCTCAATTTTGATTTCCCGTTCCTTTAACGTCCGTTTCAGGGCTTCATAGGAATAATACCATTTCAGCAGATCCATGACATTTATCAGAAGATAACCGCCATTGGCACGGTGAAGGGCCCCGGAATGGATTAAGGTGAAATCGGTCAGTAAAGCCCCGAACTGAGCTTTACGTTCAATACTGCCAAAAAGATTGGGATACGTAGGATTCCCTTCGATAATTACCGGGGCTCCTTTAGTTTCGGAATTATCCACAAACACGTTTACCTGATACTGTACAAAGCTCGGTTCCGGCGCAGGAAACGGAAATGGCGAGGGAGCACCTGGACGGCGCTTTAAGTCATCTATATTTTTAAGAATATCTTCTTTTACACGATTGAGATAATCAGTTACTTCAGTTTGTTCCTGATATTTTTCCACAAGCTCATCGATCAGATGCCCGACGACAAACAGGGCTACGTCCTGATCCAGCTTCTTTTCCGACTGTTGGAATTCCTTTTCCATCCGACGAATTTTCCGCAAGGCCTCATTCATTTCACTGTGCAAATTGTTTGATTTTTGTCTTAATTCCTCCCGCTCTTCATCGGACAGCCCCTTGAGTTCATCTTCGGTAAGCGGCTTGCCTTCCTTACCGGGAAAGATCATCATGCCGGCCTGAGAAATATTCAGGACGAAACCTTCGGCCGTGGCTTGCTCATCTAACTCTTTAAGAATAGTATTGCGTTCATTGGTAAATTGATGAACCAAGCTTTCCCGGCGACTGCTATAATCTTCACTCTCAAAGATTTCCGGGATCTGGACCTTCAGGGTATTTATCAATTCATCCAGATCATCACGCAGGACCTTACCCATACCGGTGGGTAAACGCAAGGCCATGGGTTTTTCCGGCTCTTTGAAATTGTAGACATAAACAAAATCTGGCGGAGTCTCTTCCGTAGCCGCCAATTTCTTGACATAGTCCCGGATCAAATCAGTCCGGCCGGAACGGGGCTGGCCGGCTACATAGATATTAAAATCATGGTCTTTCATCCCCAGGCCTAGTTCGAGGGCGTGCATAGCCCGATTTTGAGCGATCACCTCCTCGGGTTTGGCTGTCAAATCAGCGGTAGTTTCAAATCCCAGCTTTTCAGGAAAACAGACTTCACGTAACTCTTCAGGTTTCAGTTCCCAGTTATTTTGCGGCATTGGGACCTCCATAAGATTGCCACAGAAGAAAAATTAAACAGCCGTTTTCATCTCATTTATCAGCAGTCAGGTACCGTAATGAACAAAAATTGAATTAAATAGTAAACATAACATTAATCTGCGTCGGTCTCGAATCCAATCTTCTCTGTGTTCAGGCGTCATCAATTATTTTCCATCTGAATTTCCAGAACCTGGTAGAACCGTCGCCCGCCGGGAGGATTAAAACCTATCTGCTCCCCTACTTTTCTTCCCAACAAGGCTTGACCCATAGGGGATTCAATAGATAAATATCCCTGGCGAACATCCGCCTCTTCACTACTTACTAGATGATAGATGGAAATTTCGCCCGTGGCCAGGTTACAAACTTTAACCCGGCAATTAAAACCAACTTGAGATGGGGTGAGGTTGTTCCCCACGAGAACTTCGGAATGAGAGATTAGCTCCTGAAGCTTCTGAATACGCCGGTCTACCTGGACCTGTCTACTGCGAGCTTCCCAGTAAGGGTCATTTTTTTCCAGACGTCCATCGGCAGCGGCCTCCATCATCTCCTGCAGGATGAGGGGACGCACAAATCGACGCAGTCTTTTCAACTCCTGTAACAGTTTCCAATATCCTTGTTGAGTCAATAATCCCTTGGGCATATAACACCCATAAATACCATCGCCTGTAAAGTTTTGCAATTTTGCTATATAATCTAATCTATATTTTAAAATTATCAAGGTCAAGAAAGTTAGAAACCCCGGCTGCAAAGATTATAGGTTATAATAAGCCATTATTTATTAAAAGTCCTTTTTGCTGGAATTTCCGGGAAAAGTGCAGTCCTGAATAGAATAATCAAAGCTTCAAAACCTGTTCACGGATGAGTTACAGCACCATAAATTCAGTCTTGATAATCACCTGGGTCACGGATATATATTGCCAAGGGATGTGAAAAGGGAAGCACAGACATGGCTTTAGACGAAATTAAAATTACCAGAGCCATAGTAGAACATTGACAAGTATTTTACTTTAATAATAATGGTGTAACTGCATGGAATATGAAGTAATTATCGGTCTGGAAGTTCACGCCCAGCTCTTAACCGGGAGCAAGATCTTTTGCGGCTGTCGGACGGAATTCGGTGCGCCGGCCAATACCCAAACGTGTCCGGTCTGCTTAGGAATGCCCGGGGTTTTGCCGGTGCTCAACAAAAGAGTAGTGGAATTTGGCCTGAAAATGGGATTGGCCACCAATTGTCAGATGGCGCCGTCTAGCCGGTTTGCCCGAAAAAATTATTTTTACCCGGATCTTCCCAAGGGTTACCAGATATCCCAATATGAGCTGCCTTTGGCCGAGCACGGCTGGGTGGAGATTGACGTTGACGGCAACACCAGGCGCATCGGCCTGACCCGGATTCACATGGAGGAAGATGCCGGCAAGCTGATTCATGATGAGCAGTTGCCGGTGAGCTATGTGGACCTGAACCGGACCGGGGTGCCGTTGCTTGAAATCGTCAGCGAACCGGATCTTCGCACCCCGGAAGAGGCGGCGGCCTATCTCAAAGTAATTCGCAATATCCTCCTGTATCTGGAAATCTGTGACGGCAACATGGAGGAAGGCTCCCTGCGCTGCGATGCCAACATTTCTCTCCGGCCATCAGGGGCCAAGGAACTGGGCACCAAGACTGAATTAAAGAATATGAACTCTTTCCGCAATGTGCAGCGGGCTTTGGAATATGAAATCCGACGGCAACGCAGCGTCTTGGAATCCGGGGGGCGTATCATCCAAGAGACCCGCCTTTGGGATGCCAACCAGAACAAAACCTATTCCATGCGGGGCAAGGAGGAAGCGCACGATTACCGTTACTTCCCTGACCCGGACCTGGTGCCCCTGGTTATTTCTCAGGAATGGCTGGAGAAAATCAGGGCCACACTGCCGGAATTGCCGGATGCCAAAAAAGCCCGCTTTATATCTCAGTATGATCTGCCGGAATACGACGCCGGGGTGCTGACGGCGGAAAAGGCCCTGGCCGCCTATTTTGAAGATTGCCTCCGGGACTTTCCCCAACCCAAGAAGGTCAGCAACTGGATCATGTCCGAACTTATGCGGGAACTGAAAAAAGAGGACCAGGGCATTGAAACCTGTCTCGTGACCCCGTCGGCCCTGGCCCGGCTTCTGACCCTGATAGAGGCAGGAACCATCAGCGGCAAGATCGCCAAGAATGTCTTTAACGACATGATCGCCAGCGGCAAGGACCCGGATATCATCATCAAAGAAAAAGGTCTGGTGCAGATCAGCGACGCCGGTTCCCTGGAAACACTGGCCCGGGAGATTCTGGCCGCCAACCCCAAAGAAGTGGCGGATTTTAAAGCCGGCAAGACCAAGGTCATGGGCTTTTTCGTGGGCGAAATGATGAAAAAGACCAAGGGGCAAGCTAATCCCAAGCTGGTGAATCAACTGCTCGGCCGCCTGTTGCAAGAGTAGGCAAATTAGGGATTTTAGAATATAATATTTCCCCGCAACAGTTAGTTAAAATATAAGAAAAAACTTTCTGGGGGTTAAACTCGGGATGTGAGGTCCCTGAAACCGTTCTTGATCGCGGTGACCAAAGCTGCCGCATAATCCTGGCTGATTGCTGGAACTAAAGTCTGGTTCCCTCTCCTTGGGGAAAAGGTTATGAAAAAGATATGTGTGGCCTTAGGAATCATCTGGTTGATCCTGGGTCTGGCCTCTCCGGCTGAGGCAGGCAAAGTATACTTGATTTCAGGTGCGGACTCGGTTCAGGACAATGCCGTCAAGACCGCACTGGAAGGCTTCGGCCATCAGGTGACCATCGGCGTGGCGCACTGGAGCTTTGATGGCACTCAAGACCTGAGCAGCTATGATGTGGTAATTTTTCTGGACAGCAATAGTTATGACATTGCAGATATGCCGGAGGCCGGCCAGATATCTTTGCTTAATTTTATCCAGGCCGGGGGCGGGCTGATCACCGGCGAATGGGTCTATTACGAAGTTTATGTGAATTACTATTTTTCCGTTCTAAGTGTGGCGTTGCCTGCTATATATACTAACTATGATGCCGCCTCCCCCATTACCTATACTGCCGCAACTCCGGATGCCGCGCTTAACTTTCAAGTGACCTCACCCTTTACTTTTAATGTCACTGATTATGACGGCACGGAATCGGTGCTCCTGGCAAGACCTGGGGCGACAATGTATTATTCGTCCAGCAACGGCGGCGCCGGCCTGCTGGGGTGGACCTACGGTGCCGGGAGAGTCCTGAGCTTTTGCACTCCCATAGGCCAGGCCGAACTGGATAACCCCAATTACCGGCAACTGTTGAATAATGCAGTGAATTGGCGACCTGTGCCGCCCGCCATAAAGAATGATGTCTATGTAATCTCAGGGGGTGAGCCGCACCAGGATTCTGCAATAATGCTGGTGTTAACAAGTTCCGGGCGTAGGGTTACGCTGGGCCCGCCGGCGTATCTCTTTAATGGCCTGCCGAATCTAACTGATTATAAGGTGGTCATTTTTCTCGATAGTAACTTCTCTGCTCCTCCGGACATGCCCGAGGCCGGCCAGACAGCCTTGCTTAATTTCATCAAATCCGGACGCGGGTTGATCACCGGTGAATGGGTCCTGTATTATGCCGGTGGAGGCAGCCGTTACCAGATTCTCGCCCCCGCCTTTGCCGGAAGCTCTAATGGTAACAGGGACAGCAGTTCATCCCTGACGTATTCGGTGCAATTCCCGGACCCGGTTCTCAATCAAGGACTGCCTCCGGCATTTACCTTCCCAGCCACGGATTTTGGGGGAACTCAAAGTGACCTGGTGGCCAAACCAGGGGCGAAAACCTTCTATTCCTCCAGCATCCTGCATGCCGGCTTAGTGGGCTGGCAATATCAGCGGGGTCGGGTCCTTAACTTCTCCACCTGCATCGGCACCGACGAACTGGCTGACACCAATTACCGCCGGCTATTCAGAAATGCAGTGCGATGGACAACTTCGCACTTCAGTATGGGGGCGATTGAGCTGCTCCTCCTGGATTAGTGGAGTAGACCATTAAATTCATAAATGCGCCGGCGCCTAACAGGCATGGTGCAAGCCGGCCGGGCTTATCAAATCAGGCCGGGGTCGAATCCTCGGCCCCGGCCTGCATCAGACTTAAGGGCCGGCCCGGTCCTTAAGCTCCGAAGTGGTTAAGCAGCCTTACTTGGCAGGAGGAGGCGGCGGTCCAGCACCGGGGCCCTTGCCCATGCCCATCCCGGGGCCGGGACCCATACCGGAGCCACGGCCCATGCCCCTTCCCTTGCCCATATCGAAATCGGGGGAGACCTTCTGGGCTTCCAACTGGAAGGCCGTCATCTTTTCCTGCATCTGGTCTCTCAGGGCGCTCAACTCCTTCTGCTTGGCCTGGATGGCGTTTTGATCAGGCTTCTCCGCCTTCGACAGGGCCATTAGTTCCGCATGCTTGACCATCATCTGCTTGCGCACACCGGCGGTGTCGGCATGCATCTTTTCCTGAAGATCGAAAATTTTGCCCGCCTGCTCCGGGGTCAGATTCATCATCCCGGGGCCGTGGCCCATGCCCATACCCATGGGCTGCGCCCAGACAGACGCCGCCAGACCCAGGCTTAACGCCAGGGCCAAGACCAGCAACAACGATAATTTTCCTGTCTTCTTCAATTTATGTATCTCCTCTATCTCTGGTGAGAATTTTGAGTCCGGTTCTCCAGACTTCATTAATTAAAACCCTTCAGGCACATTAATCCGGCGCCTTGGGTTTAGATTAACCATGAGAAAATCAGGTCGGCCCCCCACCTTTGTGACCATTATCGTCGTCATTATGCGTACAAAGCGGATTATTCGCAGAAGAGTGCTATTTTTAGATTTCTAATAAAGTCTTATGCCGTCCAAGAACCTATATCCTTTCAACTGCAGATTTAAAAATATACCCCATGTGGCGGGTTCAATCTGGTCTCGGTTTTGATGTTGGTCATATTAAATTTTAGCCATTACTCTTTTCGGGTCTGACGGTCAGCAGCAGGAAAACCGCCGAAGCGTTTAACGCCGCGCCCAAAAACAGGGCCTGGGCCGGTCCGAAACAGGGGATAATGAAAAAACTGATTCCCAGGGTTCCTAATGTCGCCCCCAACAGATCCACGGCATAGAGTCGGCCGGCGCTCAGGGACAGGGCGGCGCCGTGTTGCCGGGAGAGGTCTGCCTGAAGCGCAAAGATCCCGCCGCTGAGCAATCCGGCCGTGACCAGAACCGCAGTAAAAAATAACTGGCCCCAGCCATCCTCCTGCAGAAATGGCCGGCGGAGCAGCCACGGTAAACTCAAACCCAGGATAAGCATGAGCAGGCCCAGGAAACCCTGGCCGATACCTGCGGCTTTTCTGGCCGCCCCGGCGGAAACTCCCCGGTCCAGACGGCTGCCGGTAAAAAAAGCCCCCCCGGCCATACCTGCCATAAAGCCGGCCAATAACATTCCCAATTGGCCATAGAGGTAGCCGAGCGTGGTCTGAAACAGGATTAACACCACCATTTCCAATCCCATCACCGTCAGCCCCATGGTCAGGACACAGTAGAGATAAAGCATCTGCTGGGCGCCACGGCCGGTGCGATAATTGACAGCCGCTAAAATTACCGCCAGCCCTATGAGACCGAGATAGATGTTGACCATTCCTGATTCTTTGAGCCGGAGCAATCCCCGGGAGAGCACGCTGCCGGTTTCGGTTCCGGTCAGAACCAGCCCATAAAATAATCCCTGAGGTTGTAAATCAGTATTCAGGTCGGAACCGGCCTGAGCCAGAATATTCCCGGCATAGGCCTGACGGCCGGGTGATAAATTGGCTTTCAGATAGTAATCCCTGACATAGAGCAAATCCAGCCCCCTGGCCTGACGGCGTGACAACCAGACCGCCGGGTCGGGGCTGAGGCTGCCGGTCCGGGGGGTGGCGAAAAAACGCCAGGTGAGTCCGGGCAGGACAATGACTTCCGGGAAAACCTGGTTCAAGGTGGCGGCAGCCGTGGCCAGATATCGGGCTCGCATCGGACTGAGGCTGGTCTCGGAGCCGGACAGACCAAAACTAAACACTCCGTCTGCTGACAGGCGGGCTTTAATCTCGGCAAAGAACTCTTGGGTATAAAAGCGATTGAGCAGGGCGTTTTTAGGTTCCGGCAAGGCCATGATGATGACATCGTAAACCTCCCGGCTGTGTCGAACAAACCGCCGACCGTCTTCAAAGAACACCCGTAACCGGTGATCCTGAAACGGCTGTAAAGCCTCCGGGGGCAATATTCGCCTGGCCAGGGCGATGAGTTGGGGATCGAGCTCCACGTAATCCAGCCAGGTGAGGGCAGGGCTTTTAAGAATTTCCGCGGCTAACCCGGCCACACCCGGTCCCAGCAGCAGGACCCGTTCCGGGCGGGGATGCTGCAACAGGGCGTAGTGAACCTGTTCTTCAGCAGTTTGAGGATCAGGATAAGAAAAATACCAGAGGCCGTTGGCGGCCAGACTGAGCTGTTCGGCTTCCCGGGTAGCGGCCCAGACGCTGTAAGGGGTTTCCTGGACCGCCAGGAGGGTGCGTTGCGGCCATTGCCAATGGCGGCTCGCCTCAGGCAGCCAATAACATCCTGCCAGGATACCGCCGACCGCCAAAAACAGGATCGGGAGGGAGAGCCAGGGCTTGCCGGCGGGGGCCGCGAGGAACCAAACCATGAGGCCGGAGATAAACAATCCTATGGTCAGGGCCAGCCACAGACTGTCCCAGCGGCCCAGCAGCAGGACCTGCAGGAGGATGCCCCCCAAAGCCATGCCCAGGGCATCCAGACCGTAGGCCCGTCCCACCAGTCCGCCGATATTTCCTGTTGTTTGCAGCCAGCTACACGTCAGGGGGAAAAAAAGGCCGGAGAAAAAGCAGAAAGGCAGGCTTAGAATAATATACCAGAAACCCAGAGTCAGAGGTGTTGGCGCCACCCCGGTGGTCCAGCCTGACAGAGTCGGCAAGGCCCGTATCAGAATCACCGTCACGGGCAGACTCAAGGCCTGCCAGATCAGCAACTGCAACAGGGATGATGGGAGCACCCGATGGTTGATGGCTAACCGGCCTCCCACCAGACTCCCTAAACCCGTCCAGACCAGCCAGGCCCAGAGCCCCAATCCTAAAAAAACCTCACTGCCCTGGGCTAAGGCCAAAAATTCCCGGAGAATAATGACCTGAGCGGACAGCGACAGGACGCCATAGCCGAGCAGCAGGATGAGGCTTAGATGTCCCAGGGCAGGTTTGTCGGATCGGGTTTGATTCATAAGAATTTTAAGGCCATTAAAACATTACTGAAATAAAAAACGCGCCTTGTTATCCGGCGCGTTTATTCAATCGGCTGGTCAGAACCCATATTATCCTTAAGGCAATAGTTATTCTACTCTATCTGATAGCGTTTTAATTTTTCTCTGAGAGTCTTTCGGTCAATCCCTAAAAGGCGGGCCGTGTCGGTGCGCCGGCCTTCGCACTGCTGGAGGATGCGCAGGATGTGGTCTCTCTCCATATCTTTCAGACTGATGGCTTCATTGCCGGTGGGGGGGCAGAACTCAACCCCGGAGAAGGCCAGGTCGGATAGGTCCAGGTAAGGCCCAACGCTAAAAACCACCAACCGCTCCACCGTATTTTCCAATTCCCGGACATTCCCCGGCCAGTTATAATCCAGCATCAGTTCCATAGCTTCAGGGGTAAAACCTTGGACTGTTTTTTTAAGCTGACGGTTGTATTTGGCCAAAAAATGATCAATTAAAGGTTCAATATCATTTTTGCGTTGCCGCAACGGCGGGATGTAGATAGAGACGACGTTCAACCGGTAAAACAGGTCTTCACGAAAGCTGCCGGAGCGGATGGCCTGGGCCAAATCCGTGTTGGTGGCGGCGATAATGCGAACATCTACGGTAATGACCCGATGACTACCGACCCGGGAGATTTTCCGCTCCTGGACGGCTCGCAGGAGTTTGGCCTGTACCTCAAGGCTGATGTTGCTAATTTCGTCGAAAAACAGGCTGCCGCCTTGAGCCAGCTCAAATTTACCGATTTTGTTGGCATTGGCGCCGGTGAAAGCGCCCTTGACATGCCCAAAAAGTTCGCTTTCAAACAAGGTTTCCACCAGCGTGCCGCAATCCACAGTCACAAACGGTTCCGGTCGGCGGGAGCTTAATTCATGAATTTTTTGGGCTACCAATCCTTTACCGGTGCCGGATTCCCCGGTAATCAGCACAGGTACTGTCACTGCGGGCCACCCGTTGCACCATCTCCATGACCCGATTAATGGCTTCGCTTTTATAGATAATCTGCAGTCCATCCTGTTTTGTCCGGGGAATAGAACGTTGCTCAGGCTCCGGCTGCTTTTCCAAAGCTCGCTTCACCATCTGTCGCAGATCATCAGGAGTGAAAGGTTTGGGGAGAAAATCAAAAGCCCCCAGTTTTATGGTTTGAACTGCGGTGGCAATGGTGCCATGACCGGTAATGATAATAACCTGCACTGCCGGGTCCAGGATCTTAATCTGTTTGAGGATTTCAATGCCGTTCTGATCCGGCATCACCAGATCTAGAAAAACGAGGTGGTATGATTCTTTCTCCAGGAGATAAAGAGCGCGACGGCCATCGGCGGCAAGGTCAATGTCAAAACCCATCCGGGAAAGAATCTGAAAACAGGCATCCCGCATGGCTTTATCATCATCGATAACCAGCACTTTAACAGTAGATGAATTCATGGGCGAAGATTAAACTATAAAGCTGTCCAATTGATGAGATTCCAGATCCTTCGTTAAGGGGTTATTAGATCCGGGAACTCAAAAATTTACTATATGTTATATTGAAATTTTGCACGCTGAACATGAAGTGGATTCCACCAGCGCCAGGCCACTGGCCATAAACTCCCTGGTGGCAGATGACAATTGCAGCCGCTTTGCCAGGATCCTCAATCGGTGAGGATATTTTTCAATAAAATCACACTTGCCGCAACTGCATCTGAAAATAATATGAGTAATACCTCTCAGAGCACACAGGCCGCACAGGGTCACCACCCGGCATTGGTAAGGAATATGCCGGGCCTGCACCTGGTAATCGGAACCGCAGATATAACAGTGCATAGTCACCCTGATAGCATAACTCAGATCAAATTATAGTATAATGAACTATGATCGGAATTGCACATTCTTTTCTAAATTCCCAAGGTAGTGAGATTTTAAGATGCAATGACAGCACACCATTCTACAGAAAAAATTCGCCTGGACTTGCTCCTGGTGGAACGGGGCCTGGTTATGGCCCGGGAGAGGGCCAGATCTTTGATTTTAGCGGGTCAGGTGGTAGTGAATGGCGCCCTCGTAACCAAGGTCGGGGCTTTGGTGCCGCGAGAGGCGGCCATTTCTCTCAAATCACCGGATCAACCCTATGTCAGTCGCGGCGGCATAAAATTGGCTGCGGCCCTGGAGGCTTTTAACATTGAGGTCACCGGTCAGGTGGCTTTGGATATCGGCGCCTCCACCGGAGGCTTCACCGACTGTCTGCTGCAGCACGGCGCCGACCGGGTCTACAGCGTCGACGTGGGCTATGGTCAACTGGCCTGGCGACTGCGCCAGGATCCCCGGGTCATCGTGCTGGAGCGCACCAATTTCAGATATCTAGCCCGTGAGGCCATCCCCGAAGAAGTGGATCTGGCCGTTGTCGACGTCTCGTTCATCTCTCTAAAATTGGTAATTCCTAAAATTGTCCCTTTTCTGAAGTCCGGAGGGATTATTCTGGCTCTGGTGAAACCTCAGTTCGAGGTGGGGAAAGGCCAGGTGGGCAAAGGCGGAGTGGTCCGGGACCCGGAACTGCAACTCCGGACAGTTGATGAAATTAAAATTTTTTCCCAAGGTTTGGGTTTAGCTGTCCAAGGAGTTCTACCGGCACCGATCCTTGGGCCCAAAGGGAACCAGGAATATCTCTTGTACCTGCAGCTGCAGCTTTAAACTGTACTTCTTGAGAATAGGTCAAAACTTTAAATCTGCGAACCACTGCGTCTTGGGGGTAAAAAAACCTGACTGCCCAAAAAAACCATCACCACAGAGGCGGTGAGGGCGCGGAGGAATGAGGGAGATAAAAACCTTGTCGGAAAAGCAGAATTTTTACGCTCTTGAGCCCGAAGCTGTGCTTCAGGCCCTGAATTCCAAGCTGGAAGGTCTGTCCCGGGAAGAGGCTCAGGCCCGCCTGGAAATCCAAGGCTACAATGAACTGACGCAAGGCAAAAAAATTTCTCCGGTGACCATCTTCCTGCGCCAGTTCACTAACCTGCTCATGATCATCCTGATATTCGCCACCGGTATCTCTTTTCTCCTGGGCGAACACCTGGACGCCTGGGTAATCCTGGCGATTGTTCTGGCCTGTGCTATTCTTGGTTTTTTTCAGGAATACCGGGCTGAGAAAGCTGCCGCGGCCCTGGAACAGCTGGCGGCGCCTCATGCCACCGTCCTCAGGGAGGATGAAGAGCTGGTAATACCGGCCCGGGAGGTGGTGCCCGGTGATATTTTGTTTATTCACACCGGCGACCGGGTGGCGGCCGATGCCCGCCTGCTTCAGGTGGTCAATCTCAAAGTGGATGAGGCCATTCTCACCGGTGAATCAACGCCGGTTGAAAAATCCGAGGAGCCTGCGCCTGCTTCTGACACCCCCATTGCCGACCAGCATGGTATGGTTTTTGGCGGCACCGTGGCAACCTATGGCCGCGGGCGCGCCGTGGTTACCGCCACCGGCATGGACACCGAATTTGGCCGCATCGCCCAGATGCTGGGAGAGGTGCGGGCCGAAAAAACACCTTTGGAAAAACGGATATCACTTATCGGCCGGGTCCTCAGTATTATTTGTCTGGCGGTGGCCGCTGGTGCGGTACGTATTGGGTATGTATAAAGGATATGGCTGGCTGCCCATGCTCATCTGGGGCATCAGTCTGGCGGTGGCCGCAGTGCCGGAATCTCTGCCGGCTGTCGTCACCGGGGCGCTTTCCATCGGCACCACCCGTATGGCCAGACAAAACGCCATCGTCAAACGCCTCCCCGCCGTGGAAACCATGGGCTGCACCACCGTGATCTGTACTGACAAGACCGGGACCCTCACCAAAAACGAGATGACGGCGAGGGATTTATATCTAGATGAGCGCCTGGTGCATATAACCGGTTCGGGTTATAAGCCAGAGGGAGGCTTTCACAGCGCCGACCACGAACAGCTGTCCCTGACCAACCCTGTTTTGCATGCCGCCGCCCGCATCTCTTTGTTATGCAATGACGCCTCCTTGAAAGAAGAGGACGGCAAATGGCTCCTGCGGGGTGATCCCACTGAAGGCGCTTTGCTCACCCTGGGCCTCAAATCCGGACTTGATTACAGCCGACTGCTCCAGGATTATCCCCGGGTGGCTGAAATTCCCTTCGACTCCGAGCGGAAGCGCATGAGCACCCTGCACCAGGACCGGTCAGGGGTTCCTGATGTGCCTCAAGGGGGCGCCGGAGAGCCTGCTGCCATTTTGTAGCCGCTGGTTGACCTCCCAGGGGGAAAAGCCTCTCACCGAGAGCCATTATGAGGCCATCTTGCAAGAAAATTCCCGGATGGCGGGTTCGGCCATGCGGGTGTTAGCCTTGGCCTATCGTCATCTGGCGGCATTGCCGGAATTGATTCCCGCTTCAGAAGAAAACGACCTTGTCTGGGTGGGGCTCGTGGGGATGATGGACCCGCCACGCCCGGAAGCCCGGGAGGCTGTGGACCGGTGCCGTCAGGCCGGCATCAGGGTCATTATGGTGACCGGCGATCACCCGGAAACTGCTGCTGCCATCGGTCGAGACGTGGGGTTAAGCAAAAAACTGGACCATGACCAGGTAGTGATCACCGGCTCGGAACTCAATAAAATGAGCAACGTGGAATTCTCTGAGGCCCTGACCCGTACCAATATCTTTGCCCGGGTAGCCCCGGAACACAAACTGCGCCTGGTGGAGGTGTTGAAAAGCCAGGGTGAAATTGTGGCCATGACCGGGGACGGGGTCAACGACGCCCCGGCCTTAAAAAGGGCCGACATCGGCGTGGCCATGGGGATTACGGGTGCCGAGGTTACGAAGGAAACCGCGGCCATGATTTTGGCGGATGATAATTTTGCCACGCTGGTGGCCGCGGTGGAAGAGGGCAGGGCTATCTTTGACAACATCAAGAAATACCTGGTTTTTTTGTTGAGCTGTAATTTTGCGGAAATCTTGATCCTTACCGGCGCCTTTTTTCTGGGCCTGCCCATGCCCCTGATTGCCTTACAGATTCTCTGGGTCAACCTGACTACTGACGGATTTCCGGCCCTGGCGCTGGGGGTGGACCCCAAGGCCCCGGATATTATGAAACGGCCGCCCCGACCAGCCGACGAAGGAGTCTTCACCGGCCCGGTCAACACGCTTCTGGCTGTCATCGCCGGGTATAAAACCTTAATCATAATCCCCCTGTTTGCCTGCTACTATATGTATAATCCGGACGGCGACGCCCAGCCTGATACCGTCCTGGAGCGGGCCCAGACCATGGTGTTTGTTACCCTGGTTTTTGCGGAACTGGTGAACGCTTTCAACTGCCGGGGCGTAACGTTATCAATTTTCAGGTTAGGCTTTTTTACCAATCGTTTTTTGGTGGGCGCTGTGCTTCTTTCACTTGTTACAACGGTGGCGGTGGTGGAATATGACCCCCTGGCCCGGCTTTTTCACACCGTCTCTTTAAGTTGGCAGGATTGGCTCATGGCCATCGGCTTCAGCCTTAGCCTGATTCCCGTGGTGGAGCTGACCAAACTGGTGCTGCGGCGGCAGAAAAGAAGGGGATCAGGGATCAGAATCAGTGGTTAACGGTCTCTAAAAGCT
>CAWBKT010000020.1:0-59159 GCA_963789385.1 uncultured delta proteobacterium
GCCACTCCCATTTCGGCGTCATTATGCGCATGTATTCCCAAACCGCCCTCAGGGAAACGCCCTTGCACGGCTTTAATAATCTCCACCACTTTAGAGGTGCTAATGTCCCCGTTCGTTTCACACAGGACGAGACAATCCGCTCCCCCTGCCAAAGCGGCCTCCAGTGTTTGTAAGGCGTATCCGGATCGGCCTGGAAACCATCGAAGAAATGCTCCGCGTCATAAAATAATTCCTGAACGTGGGGCTTTAGGTAGCGCAGCGAATGTGTGATCAACTCAAGATTCCGTTCCAAAGTTGTGCGCAAAACTTCTTTTACATGCAAATTCCAAGACTTACCAAAAATAGTCACCACCGGTGCCTTGCTGATGAGGAGTTCCTGGAAAATCGGGTCTGATTCCGGCGGTCGGTCTTTATGATGGGTGCTGCCAAATGCCGCTATCAGGCTGTTTTCCAAATTATAATTATGAATCTCCGTAAAAAAATCCCGGTCCTTGGGATTTGCTCCAGGCCACCCGCCTTCAATATAATGAATGCCTACCTGGGCCAACTTCTCCGCAATTCGGATCTTGTCGGCTAATGATAGACTGAAATATTCGGCCTGAGTGCCATCCCTTAGGGTTGTGTCATAAATTTTTACCAGCCGCATACAAGTTCCTTTTAAGTTAACACACCCCGGGGCCGGGCCTGCTCCAACCCGAAGGCATCATGGAGTGTTCGCACTGCCAATTCGGTATATTTTTCACCGATAACACAGGAAACCTTGATTTCCGAAGTGCTGATCATCATAATATTGATACTTTCCGCCGCCAGTGAGGAGAACATTCTGGCCGCCACCCCGGCATTATTGCGCATGCCCACACCCACAATCGAAACTTTGGCAATGTGCTCGTCGCTGCTGATCTTACCGCTGCCTAATTCATCCACCAGGGGCTTGACAATGTCCAGGGTATTTTTTAAATCCGCTTTCGGTACGGTGAAGGTAATATCTGCCAGACCATCCAGACTGGTGTTTTGAATAATCATATCCACAATAATATTGGCTGACCCAATTTTATTGAATAATTGGGAGGCAATGCCCGGTTTGTCCGGTAATTGGCTGAGGGTTATCCGGGCGTCGTTTTTGCTGTACGCCACACCCGATACCAAAATATCTTCCATATCTTTATCCTCCTTCGTCACCAGAGTGCCGGGATTATCATTAAAGCTTGTCCGCACACACAAGGGCACATCATACCGTTTGGCAAATCCCACAGAGCGGATTTCCAGAACCTTTGCCCCCAGTGAGGACATCTCCAACATCTCGTCATAAGAAATTTTATCTAATTTTCTGGCCTTGGGGCAGATTCGAGGGTCAGTGGTATACACTCCTTCCACGTCGGTGTAAATCTCGCACAAATCAGCTTTTAAAGCTGCGGCAATGGCTACTGCCGTAGTGTCTGAACCTCCGCGGCCCAAAGTGGTAATATTGCCCACTTCATCTACACCTTGAAACCCGGCCACGGTGACGATACGACCCTTTTTCAGTTCTTCCCGAATACGTGCCGTGTCAATCCCCACAATCCGGGCCCTGCCATAAGACCGGTCCGTATAGATGTGCGCCTGGTGCGACAAAAGGGAAGTTGCAGGAATCTCTTGTGATTTTAAATAGATCGAAAACAAGGATACTGTCACCTGTTCCCCCGTGGCCATGAGAACGTCTAATTCTCGGGGGTCAGGATATTCTGCCAGTTCTTTCCCTAATTTTATTAAACGGTCGGTTTCGCCGGACATGGCGGACAGTACCACAACCATTTTATTCCCTTGGCGCCAGCCCTTGATTACCCGGTTCGCCACATTGGCAATACGATCCGGATTGCCCACAGAGGTGCCACCATATTTTTGTACAATTATGGCCATTATCTTAACTTCTCCCTATACCACCAATTCAGCTTGATAAGCCGTAAACTTACAATTTAACTTATCAGCCAAAAATGTCTAACTTTTTTAGTCGGAATTCAAACTCTTTCGTTAGCTACCACCGGTCAGATATTACTGGCAGTCGTCGTCAAGACTCCGGGCTCCCGCGTCCAGGCTTTGCCGGTTTCATCAAGATAGACGATGAGATAGTATTCACAATAAGGGCAGTTAACGATATTGAAACCGCTTGCCACCGTCACAAAATCTTCCTCGTGGCAACAGGGGCAGACAATAAATTCCTCTTTTTCCTGAATCTTCATGTTTTCATCAATTTGTTGGGTGAAAGCTGACCGCTTGTTTAAATCAGATGATGCTCGGCCATGCTGTAATATCCCTGCTTGGCGATAATCAAATGATCGTGGACGGTGATGGAGAGAGGCTGGGCAGCCTGAATTATTGCCCGGGTCAGTTCCCTGTCGGCAGTGGAAGGGGTAAGCTTGCCGCTGGGGTGGTTGTGCACCAGGATCAGCCCGGTGGCTTTGTATTTTAAAGCCCCCTCCAGGACCTTCCGTGGATATACCACCGTCTGATCCACGGTGCCTTCCTGGATTATCTCCTCGGTAATGATTTCATTCTGAGTATTTAAATATATTACCCGGAATTCTTCATCTTTCAAGCCACCCATGGAAGTCCGGCAATAATCCACTAAGACCGGCAGAGAAGGAATACTTTTACGCTTAATCGTCTGCTCTTTGAGGTAGTACTCCGCACAGGCCTTTACTAAAGGGATCAAAGTAGCTGAATATTCTGACAATCCTTTTAAACTCACCAACTCGGTGAGAGAAGCATCCAGAACTCCGGCAAAAGAGCCGAAATGCGACAGCAGGTTCTTCGCATGAGGTTTGACATCCTGCATCGGAATGGCATACGTCAACAACAATTCTATCAGTTCATAATCATGCAGACTTTCGGGGCCGCCGTTAAGGAAACGGGCCCGGAGACGTTCTCTATGCCCTTTATAGTGCGGCGGCGCCGGTTTTCCCGATTTCATAAAGGTATTTAATCTTTTTCTCCCATCTTTGTCAATCGCCCGCAAGTACTCGATGATTTACTCTTTATGTTTCCAGATACAAATTATATTGACAATATTTCTAAATCTGTGCTACTGCTAACTATCAATCCTCTAAGATACTGGTATTATGTATTTTTAGTTAAATTTCTTCGGAATTGGTGAATGCTTAAGGTGCAATATTTTTAATCAAGATTGGGATATTATGGCTATTAAATCCTTGATACCAAAGCAACCCTATGCCCTGTTACGATGTTTGGCGATTTTCCTCGCGATATTTTGGAGCAGCAGTGCTCTTGCCTCACAGGAATCGGAAATCTTGTTGGCTCGGGGTAATAAATATTACCTGGACGAGGACTATGTCCGGGCTCAGCAAGATTTGCAGCAAGCAGTCGCCCTTGACCCCACCAATCCTGAAATAAGAGTGTTATTGGGAGTCACTTATTTTGCCTCCCAAAATTATGCCCAAGCCGAGACCGAGTTCGCCGAAGCCGTTAAACTTGATCCTGATGTGCCTCGAGGAAAATTTTATTTAGGGGCTACGGCATTTTATTTGAATAAGTTTTCCGAGGCTGAAAGTTTACTAAAGGAGGCGAAAGCTAAAAATCCCCAGGATGCCCTGGTTGAATATTATCTGAGCCTGGTCGCCACACACAAAAACCGGCCGGAGGATGCCAAGTCTCACATGACCACGGCCTCCCTCATCGCCCCTGACTATATGAGACCTTTTCAAATTTATGAACAAGGAATGGCCCGCCACTACAAAGCTGATCAACTATTCAATATAAGTCTCTATTCCGGCATCGAATATGACGATAACTTCAAAATTCTGCCGGATCAAGTGACTATCCCTTCTCATGGGTTCTATCCCGGCGGGAAAGCCAGTTGGCGGGTGCCCATCGTCGTAGAGGCTAATTACCGTCCCTTTCGTCGGGATAATTGGGAAGCGGGGATAAACTACTTTTTTTACAGCGGCAATAATTTCACCATACCCAATTTCAATTTCCTGAACAATCGGGGCGATGTGTATATAAAATATACCAACGGGCCGTTTGTTGTCCGACCCTGGGTCGGAGTGGATTTCTCTTTAAAATCCCTTGAGCGCTATTCTTTTTTCACCAATGCCGGCCTGGCGTTAAGCTGGCAACCAAGTTCTATTACAAATACTGATGTAACTTATCGTTTTCAAGATCGCAGTTTCCGCTATCGCACTGCGCCCTCGTATAATCGGACCGGCTACCTCAACGAAATAGGAATTTTCCAAACCTTTTATTTCGGTAATAAAGCCGCCTGGCGGATTGGGGGATTCTTTGCTCGTGAATTGACCGAAGGAGTCAATTGGGATAATAAAAACTTTTCTTTTATCACTGACACGAGCATCAATCTGCCTTATCAATTTAATCTCTGGGGCTATTTTCAATATTGGCGCTATAATTTCGATAATATCGACACCTTCGCCGGGGTGCGGCAACATCAGGACTATTATCAGGTAAGTCTTCAGCTCCGCCGGCCCTTGACAAAATATGTAGACATTATTGCCGGTTATACTCACGTCAGTCAGGTTTCAAATGTTCCGGATTTTACCTATAATCGGAACATTTATCAATTACTGCTTAATTTTTACTATTAAATCCAATACTTCAGGAGAAAGCGCCTGACTAACATTATGAAGGATAACACGTATGGAGCCCAGGAATTTTGTCAATATAATAAAATTTATTGTAATTCTGTCGGTTTATTTAATTTTCGCCGGCGTTGTCTTAGCTCAGGAAGGCCAATTTGCCGCAGAAGTTATCGCTATTAATGGACAGGCCGAGATTAAATCGGGTGGCGGCCCTTACCAGCCGGCCAAAGTTAGGGACAGGTTAAATGTCGGGGATACTATCCGGACGCTGGAAAAATCCAGAGCTAAACTACTTTTTAGAGATGAAAGTGTTACAGTTCTGGGAGATAAAACCACTTTTGAAATTAATCAATTTAATTATGATCCTGCCACCAAACAGCTGCAGAGTCTGCTGAAAACTCTTGAAGGAAAGATTAGATTCACGGTCCAAAAAATTGCCGGCGCCCCCGATCCCAATACTGTCATCGAAACCCAGATTATGGCCGCAGGTATCAGGGGTACTGACGGCATTTTAGACTCCTCAGAACCAAACAAGGTGTATCTCTTTGAATCCGCCTTTCCACTCAAGTTAAAAAATAAGTTCACCGGTCAAACTAGCAATTTACCCCCAGGGCAATATGCCATCGCCGGTAAGACCACACCATTTCAATTTAATGCCATTACCCCGCAAATTCTGGAACAACTGTTCAAAGAATTCAGATTAGCGTATACTTTCGAACCGAAAAATTTAATAAATCCGTCCCAACAACCGTATAGATCCTTCCTTTTGGCCCAACCGGGTGACCTGCCGGCCGTACCCTTGCCGCCCGTGGTCCAACAACCGTTGCCGGTATGGCATAATTATAATGCCAGAACCGTACATAACCGATAGACAATAAAACATTTAACTAGTCGAAATCAATCAGAAATCGGTGAATCTTTTAAGGACTCCAGAATTTCGTCCATCTCCGCCGGCATATCTTTTCCTTTGGGAGCTTTGTGTCTGATCTGTTTGATAAATTCCGGGTCTTCAACTTCGTGATGCTCCGGGACCACCGAGAGAAGATACGAATTGTCGGACTTACGTTTATCAAATCGGTGCACCACCAGTTCCACTTCCTCCCATTCCTGGGTGGCGGCCAGAATGGCCCGGGCCAGATGCAGGGCCTCTTCCCGGGTGAGCCTGACCCCCATGGTTTCTAATGCCTTGTAGGCAGCATCCTTTTCTTTGGGAAAAATCTGCCGGCAACGGACATGAGTGTCGATAGTCAGGCTGGTAATCGGTTTTTTCGGCACTTGCCATACCTCCGGATAAATCAATTAAGCAGTTCACAATGTTGAAAAAATTCCCCCATTGTAGACGATCAAATTTTACCTTCAAATGTGTGCGGGAGAGCAATTTTTGCCCTCCCGCGCCAATCTGGATTTACAGCGCCTTGGTGGCCGCCTTGCCTTTTTCCTTAATGACCGCATGGGCTGCCGCCATTCTGGCGATGGGAATGCGCATGGGTGAACAGGAGACGTAGTTCAAACCCACATGGTGGCAGAATTCGATGGCTTGAGGCTGACCGCCGTGTTCGCCGCAGATCCCCACTTTTAGGTTCGGCCGGGTCTGGCGCCCTTCCTTAACCGCCAACTCCATCAGCCGGCCTACCCCCAGAAGATCTAGAATTTCAAAAGGATTATCCCTGAGGATGCCTTCGGTATTATAAATCGGCAGGAATTTGTTTTCCGCATCTTCCCGGGAGAATGAGAAGGTGGCCTGAGACAGGTCGTTGGTGCCGAAAGAGAAGAATTCCGCAATTTCGGCGATGCGGCCGGCCCGCAGACAGGCTCGCACTACTTCCATCATGGTGCCGAACTTATACGGAATTTTAACGTTGTAGCGCTTCTCCACCTGCTTTTGGAGATCCTCGGCCCGTTCCTTGACCCACTCCAGTTCCTTGCCCGTACAGACCTGAGGAATCATGATTTCGACCCGGGCGTCGATCTTGTCCCGCAGCGCCAACGCCGTGGCTTCAAAAATGGCCTGAAGCTGCATGTCATAGATTTCCGGGAAGGAAATGCCGCAGCGGATGCCCCGGTTCCCCAGCATGGGATTTACTTCGGTAATCACCCGTACCCGGCGCAGCACTTCTTCCTTCTGTTTCAGGAGTTTTTGGTCGAGTTTCTTGGTCTTATATTCATTGAACTCCCGGGTCATAGTCTCAATGCTGGGCATTAATTTATACAACTCCGGGTCGATCATCAAGGCTGTGCCCGGCAGTTGCTCCAGAGAGTACATGACCTGGCTGAATTCCTTCAGCCTGCTGATATCATTTAAAAGTTCTTCAATGGTAGGCAGAAATTCATGGAGCGGCGGGTCCAGGAGACGGATGGTTACCGGCAGTCCTTCCATGGCCTTGAAAATGTCATAGAAATCCTGGCGCTGCAAGGGTAAGAGCTTGTCACACCACCTCTTCCGCTCTTCCGGAGTATCGGCCAGAATCATACTGCGCACCAAAGGCAGGCGGTCGCCTTCGTTGAACATCCGCTCGGTGCGACACAGGCCTATACCTTTGGCTCCGTGTTCCCGAGCCTTGGCGGCCATGTCCGGGGTATCGGCGTTGGCCCACACCTCTAACCGGGCGATCTTGTCAGCCCATTTCAGCAGCACCACCAAATCTTCGCTTACCTTAGGGTCCACCATGGGGACCGCACCAAAATACACCGCGCCGGCGCCGCCGTCAATGGTGACGATATCGCCTTCCTTAATAATATACTGACCGATGCGGGCCTCTTTGAGTTCGTAATTGATGTCCATGTTTTCCGCCCCGGAGACGCAGGGCTTGCCCATGCCCCGGGCGACCACCGCCGCGTGGGAGGTCTTGCCGCCCCGGCTGGTGAGGATACCCTGGGCTACAAAGAACCCATGAATATCTTCCGGCTTGGTCTCAATCCGGGTTAAAATAATTTTCTCCCCTTCATTTCCCATCCTTTCGGCCCGGTCAGCATCAAAAATTACTTTACCCACGGCCGCGCCGGGTGAAGCGGCAATCCCCACCGCCATGGGTTCTACTTTGGCATCCGGGTCTATGCGGCGATGCAGAAACTGTTCCAGAAAATCGGGTGGAATTCTAAGGAGACCTTCCTCCTCGTTAATCAGGCCTTCCTTGACCATGTCCACGGAAGACTTGCATAAAGCCCAGGCATTCATCTTGCCATTGCGGGTCTGCAGCATATAGAGCGTGCCCCGCTCTATAGTAAATTCAAAATCCTGCACTTCCCGGTAATGCTGCTCCAGGGTGTGCCGAAGCTGCTCCAGCTGTTTGTAAATTTCCGGCATGTCCGTGCGCAGCTCTCTTAAGGGCCGTGGCGTGCGAATACCGGCAACCACATCTTCACCTTGAGCATTCACCAGATAATCGCCATAGAGGCTATTTTCACCAGTCCCCGGGTCCCGGGTAAAGCCCACGCCAGTAGCCGAATCTGTGCCCATGTTGCCAAAAACCATAGTACAAATATTCACCGCGGTGCCGTATGCCATATCGGGAGTGATGTTGAATTGCCGCCGGTAATCCACGGCCCGCTTACCGGCCCAGGATTTAAAAACCCCATCCACAGCCATGACTAACTGGGCCCAGGGGTCCTGGGGGAAAGGTTTGCCGGTTTTCTGTTTGATCAGTTCCTTAAACCGGTCGCACACTTCGGCCAGGGCCTTGGCATTAAGTTCGGTGTCTACATGGGCATGATATTTTTCCTTGATTTCCTCAAATATCTTGTCAAAATAGTCATCTTGAATACCCAGGCCGATCTTGCCGAAAAGCTGTAGGAAACGACGATAGGCATCGTAAACAAACCGATCATTCTGGGTCAGGGCAATAAATCCTTTGACGGTTTCGTCATTTAATCCCAGATTAAGAATGGTGTCCATCATTCCAGGCATAGACAACGCCGACCCTGAACGCACTGAGATTAAAAGAGGGTTTTCCGGATTGCCGAAGCCCTTACCCGTCTTTTTCTCCAGGGCCTCCATATATTCGTGTACCTCATCCATAAGCCCTTCAGGAAAAGTGCCGCCTGATTCCAGAAAATCCACATTGGCTTTGGTGGTAATGACGAATCCCGGGGGCACGGGCAAGCCGATCTGCGTCATGGTGCAAAGTCCGGCGCCTTTGCCGCCCAACAAGTGTTTATTTTTCCCGTCGCCCTCTTCAAATGCGTAACAGTAACGTTCTGGTGCCATGGATGATCCTCCCTTGTAAAAATTAGCAGTTTCCTGCTGCCCGGTTGCGAAATTTGATGTATTTCAAAAGATAAGGTTAAAAATAATATAATTCACAAGAAAAATCTACCAGATATTTAACAATCAGACAGGAAATTGAAATTATGCTCCAGGTATTAGATTTTGGTCGCACAGATTACGGAGGTTGACCTGGAAAATTTGTCTAGCTCTTTTTGATCTTTTATAATGGTTTTAACTTAGCTAATTTCCCAAAAACGCCGAAGAGAATCCGTGGCATACAGGCCGGGGAAAGACGATGGCGCCGGCGGTTGCTGACCCTTGATTTTATGGGGGCCGGCGCTCGCTATTACCCAAAAACCCTTTTCAAAAAATTCTGGTGTACGGGTCCCAGAGGAAGGAGATAAAGCCGGCCAGGATCATATTCCCCTCCACTAAACCTTCCATGAGTAGACCGGACTCAAGATAGCCGTAGCGATACAAGGTCAAATATCCAAAGGCGTAAAGGCCGCATCCCAACAGGGCATAGCCCAGGCTGGGCAGCAAGCCCCAATAGGTGGCGGCTGCCATAAGGACTATGAGAACCAGGGTTAAGATGTATAATAAATTTAGGGTTGCCCCTTTTCCCAGCGCCACGGCCAAAGTTTCCTTGCCGACAATGCGGTCGCCTTCCAGAGCTTGCATTTCAAACACACCTGACCGGATGAAGACCAGTCCGGCGACCAAGAGAAAAGCAAACACTGTGGCCCAGGTTATCCTATGGTCAGAGCAGATCACCGGTATCAAGGCGGCCAGCACTCCCCAGGCCAGGGAGGTAAATATGGCCTTGGAGCCCGGAATTTCCTTTAAACGATGAGCTTTCAGGATGGAGACCAGACTTGGCGGGAATATGTTAACGGTGTAAATCAGTCCAAGTATACTCATGAATAAAATGAACACAAAGGCCAATGGTTTCAGGGCCAGCCCGATAAGCAGGGCCAGAACCGCCGCGACAATTCCCGAAATCAAGAGAAAGCGGCGATGCCGGCCATAAAACCTGGTTTGGATCGGATCATTTAATTTGCTGGCGGTATCGGTGAAATTATTCAAAATATGCATGGCGTAGATATAACAGAAGGCCACAAAGAAATACCGCCACATGGGCTCAACGTCTTGGAGCAAAGATGAAGTGTAACTCAAACAGCCGGCCCCCAGGGCGACATATAAATTGGATTTGACCAGAAACCGCCAGAGGCGCTGCCAGATCTGGACCAAAGTGCCGTGCCGGTAGGCCCAATCGTGCTTGAGCATAGAGACGACATTGCTGATCAACCAGTGGGGGGTCGAGGCGCCGGCGGTAACCCCCACAGTCTTGTAGCACCGCATGACATTCATATCTAATTCTTGTTCAGTTTCGACATGATAGGTCGGCACTCCGGTAGCCCGGGCGATTTCCACCAGGCGTTGAGTATTGCCGCTGCTCCGGCCGCCAACAACTACCACCGCCTCAACCTCTCCCGCTAGTTGCAGGATGTCCGCCTGGCGCCGCGCCGTCGCATCGCAGATGGTGTTATAGACCCGGACTTCGCTGAAGCGGGCTTTAATCTCGGCCACCCGGTCATCGAAAACATTCTCACTCTGGGTAGTCTGGGCCACAACCAGGACTTTATCAAGGTCGGGCAGGCGCGCCACCTCTGCGGCGGTCTTGACGACATGGCCATGGCCCTCGGTATAGCCCATTAAACCCAGGACCTCGGGATGATCTTCGTCGCCGACGATGACGATGGCATAACCCTGTTTGGCCCATTTACGGATGATAGCCTGCACCTTCGCCACTCGAGGACAGGTGGCGTCAATGATTTGACATCCCTGGGCTTTTAATTTTTCCTTTTCCTGAGGAGGAATGCCGTGGGCCCGAATAACTACCAGGCAGCTGGGATCGGCCAGGTCTTTTTTTAAGATCCCGATGCCGCGTTCTTCCAACAACTCCAGCACCTGGGGATTGTGAATCAAAGGGCCATAGGTGTAAATTTGGCCGGGCTTTTGGTTAATGGCCCGCAAAACCAGTTCCATGGCTCGTTTGACACCCATACAGAAGCCCGCCGTGCGGGCCAGGACGACTTTCATGATCTGTCCGGTTCTCCTGATAAAGTTCTCTTGATTAACTTGACAAGTTTTTCAGGCTTCGTCAATATAGTTTCTGGTTTTAACATGATGTAAGGGAGGAAGCTGACATGCCCGAAACGGTAGTTTCTTTTGGCCACCTGCTTTGGGGGACACTGGTTCTGCGCCCGTATGTCTTTATTTTTTTAAGCGTTTACCTCTGGTTGGCGACCTGGCATTTGGGATTAGGGCGAACTTTAATCTATCTGATCTGCGGCTACGGATTGGCCTGGCTGTCGGAAGTCTCTTCCATACATACCGGTTTTCCCTACGGGGTTTATATATATATTCCGGCGACCCGGGGGCAGGAACTTTGGGTCCTGGGGGTGCCTTTCATGGATTCCCTGTCGTATGTCTTCCTCTCCTATGCCAGTTACAGTTTAGCACTGCTGTTCCTGAAGGCCCGGACTGGACCTCCAGGGCAGGAAGCTGCTGCAGATACCACGAGATCCTCCCTGGCCGTCGTTATTCTGGCCGCAGTGCTGTTCGTTACTCTGGATATCATCATCGATCCCCTGGCCCTCAGGGGCTACCGTTGGTTTCTGGGTCAGATTTACGGCTACCCGGAGCCGGGAATCTATTTCGGCATACCGCTGAGCAACTTTGCCGGTTGGTTCCTGGTCGGCCTGATCATGGTTGCCCTGCTGCAGCGCCTGGACCACTGGTCACCGGGGACTGGCTGGCCGGCCTGGGGACAGAAGCGGTTTTCATGGGCGCCGTATCTGGGGGCCGGTCTCTATTTTGGCGTGCTCCTGTTCAATCTCTTCATGACCTTTTACATTGGTGAGACGCTCCTGGGTCTGGTGGGCGTATTTATTTACCTGCCGCTAGTGACGCTGGCCGGGGCGCAGTGGTTTTCAGAAGAAAAGAAAAGTGTAAGGACCTCTATCAGCATTATTCTTTTCCTCAGTCCCCTTTACTGAGCTAGGTGCTCGAAAATGAGATTGAGGGCTTGAGCCAGGTTGCGGCCGGCCAGGCGGGAACGTCGCCAGAGATGCAGACAATATTTCACCCGACGGGGATCAGTCCGCAGAGCCGCCAGGAGTCGCAACAGGGGTACGCCCTGGTAAGTATTGACCATGTCGGCGAGAAATGGCTGGATTTCTTCGCCGCCGCCGTCGGTGATGGTGCGGACCGCCAGGAAGGGCAGGTGATGACTTTGGGCGACAGGGGCAATTTCGGCTGTTTCCAGGTCCAATACCGGAAAAGGCAGGCGGAAAACCTGGCGGGGCAAAGAAGCCTTGGTCATCACCACCGGGGTCGTCACTAAGGCTCCCGTGGCAACCGGCAGACCGTTATTCTGTAGCAGAGACGCTAAAGCCGCCGGAGGCGCCGGGGGCGAAAAATCTATGGGCCGTAACTGCTTCCCAGCCGGGTCCAGGCGCCAACATTCACTGGCGACCAGGACGCCGCCGGGCCGGGGCAGAGCGGTGAGCGCACCCCCGAAACCGGCAACTATGACCATATCCGGCGGATAGGCGGCAAGGGCCCGAATAGTGAGTAAACGAGGGAAAGTTCCGCCCATTCCCGCCAGCAAGGCTAAACCGGAAAAGCCACGGCCATGGAAGTTCCAGGCTCTGCCGCCCTGAAAAAAGGCGCGGTGGTGGCGGACCGTGTGTAAAAAGGGGCGTAGTTCTTCCGAAGAGGACATGATCAGAAGAAGGCGAAGTTCCGAGTTCCGGGTTGCGATTTTCGAGTTAGGGATCAAAAGACTCTTTCAGCTTTAAATGCCCCTGGTTGCCGGCTTGAAGTCGTAGCGCCTCCCGCCTTCTGGGCTGCATCCAAAGCAAAAGACCCCGCGGCGCGGGGTCTTAGGGGTTTGGCGGGCTATCCTTACTATTCCTTGATCATGGGCAGGTTGCCGTCCAGGTTCGAGTGAGGCTGGACAATTTGTGGCTGGGGCGGCAATTTACCCACTTGCTTGGCCCGCCGAAAACGACGGCTTCCCTGAATCAGGAGGTCGCCATTCTTGTGCAGGACCGTGCGATCCTCAAGGATAATCAGACCATATTTATTGGAAATATCGTTATAATATTGATACTGCATATGCTTCTTGTTCAGGCGATATTTAAAGAACAAAAAGAAGGTCATGTAAAGGGCCACTAAAATACCGAAGACAGCCAGGGCATAACTCAGAAAAGTAAACGTCTGCTGCCCCAGAGAACTGACCCACTGCATGATGTAATCCATATTGTAGAGGCCCAGAATGGTCACCAGCAACAGGAAGAGCAGCGCCAGATACGGCAGGCGGCGCATTTGACTGAGAATCGCGTTGAATTTGTCATCGCCGCCATCTTCTGAGTCTTCAGTGCCGGGCTGATCATCACCACCCATGAAATAATTGAAGCCGGTAATGACGACGCCCATTAAGAAGGTAAAGATGATGGGAAAAGCAAAGGCTACGAAGAGATATTGCTGCCAGGGGAAAGGCGTATAGACCCGGTGATATTTGTCATCGGTAGCCCAGAGAGCCACCACGATGAAAATAATGATCTCCAGGATGCCTATGAGCTTCAGGTAGTCGAAAAAAAGTTTTTTGCGATCGCTTTTAGTAAAATAATCAGCGATTTTTGGCATGGCGGACTCCACCCACAAATATATTCAAATTAAAATATAACAACAAGACTAACGGCGGTCAACCATTTTCCCGGAGCTAAGCGGACGAGGGGCCGGCCGCGGTAAGATGGCGCAGGACCCTTTCAGGTATGGGAATAGCCCGCCACTCCCGGCTGATAGCCACCATGTTGGCGCTGCCTTCGGCCATTAATTGCTCCCCGCCGGCCGGAAAAAAACGAAAGCGGAAGATGATGGCTTTGGTTCGCACCTCATGGATCCTGGTCTCAATTTCCAGCAGGTCGCCATAGCGGCTGGGCCGGATAAATTTGCTATGGGCCTCAACAATCGGCAGGCCAAAGCCTTCCTTGACATTGCGGAAGACGTCCTCGGGCGGCAGGCCCAGGGACCGGAGAAACTCTTCGATGGCCTGGTGGCAATAACGGAAGTAGCTGGCAAAATACACGATGCCATAGGGGTCGGTGTCGCCGAAGCGGACACGCACTTGACTGCGGTGGCGATAGGTTTCCCAACTCATGGAGCACCTCCGGTCAATATCATGGATGTTTTAAAACAGGGTTTAGTATACCGTCTGCCAAAATTTTTGTCCTTTTGCCGAAAGTTGTTTTTTATTTTTCCCTCTCCCCACGAGGGGAGAGGGTCAGGGTGAGGGGTGAAAAAGACATTTTTTTTGACGACAATTATATTATCATGAATTGGGAACCACGAATAGGACGAAACAGCTGGGGAGGGTAAAATGCGGTTGCTGAAAACCGGTATTGTTTTGTTAATCATCCTGATAGGTGCCAACCTCTTTCCTATGGTTTCGCCGGCGCCGGCCGCCGTCGGCCGGCTGGTGGCTGACAGTCTGGAAAGTCCGGCCTTGGCGGCCAATCTTTTAGGCGACTCGGCCCGGCGGGAGGTGAGCGTCTATCTGCCGCCGGGTTATGACCAGGCAACCGGGCAGCGCTACCCGGTGGTGTATCTGCTCCACGGCTTTAAGGCGAAAAATAAGCTGTGGACCGGCCAGGGCCAGCCGGGCCGGGGCCTAAGGCTCCAGGAACTGGCCGACGACCTGATTAACCGCAAGATTATCAGCCCGCTCATAATTGTCATGCCCGATGCGGACAATGCCTACGGGGGCAGTTTTTACCTCAATTCGGCGGTCACCGGACGATGGGAGGATTTTATCTGCCGGGACCTGGTGGACTACATCGACCGGACCTACCGCACCATTCCTGCAGCCGGGGCCCGGGGGCTGGCCGGACATTCCATGGGAGGCTACGGGGCTTTTTGGCTGGGCCTGCACCACCCCGAGACCTTCAGCGCCGTCTATGGCCTGAGCCCGGCCTGCCTGGTCTTTGCCGAACATTTTCTGAAACTTCAAAGGAGCAATGTCTTAAATGTGGCCAAACTGACCGACCGGGATAGGTTCCCGGACCTGGAGTGGCGGGATCAGGTAGTGATCGCCGCGGGGGCGGCAATAGCCCCCGATCCGGCCCGGCCGCCGTGGCTGGCGGATTTTCCCCTGACGGAGGTGAACGGCCAGGAAGTACTTAACCCGGACGTCTGGCGGCGCTGGCTGCAGCAGGATCCTTACAGCCAATTGGCAGTCCCGGCGGGCAGATCTGGCCCGGCTGAAACTGGCCTTTGATATGGGCACGGCCGACCGCATGCTGCCCCAGTGCCGGATGATGCACCAGGCTTTGGATAAGCTGGGGGTGGCGCATACCTTCGAGGAATACCAGGGCGACCACGCCAGCCACCTGCGGGAACGGCTGCACGACCGGGTGCTGCCATATTTTAGTAAAGTTCTGTCCTCTATCCTTCTGAATAATTTTCTTGATTGACATCATCCTGGTGGCACAGGCTTCCCAGCCTGTGCCAAACTACAAGTGGCATCATTCAGAGTCAGGGTGTGGGGTGAACAGGAACATATTTTCGACATCTAAGAAAACAGCTTAAGACGAAAGGATCTGCCTGGCCCAGGAGCGGTAAAAATCCTGATGTTCGGCGATCTGGGCTTGCAGCTCCAGGGGGTGGTTCCGGTAGCCGTGCCGGACAAAGTATTTTAAGTAATAGAAAATAAAAGAGAAAATGCCCATAACGCGCCACTGTATGACATGGGCCAGCTCGTGGGCCAGGAGTTGTTCGGTGACCGCGACACCCCGGCGGATGAGAATGAAGCGGCCCCATACCTGGGCCCTGGCCCACCGGGGGATGAGCCAGGGGACAGTAATGAGGCGGACGTTTTCCCTTCTTGGCATCGCTTCTATTCGGCCAAATCCTTGCATTACCGGTTCCACCCGTAATCCCTTATCCAGGGGATGAAACTCAAAGGAAAAACAACTTCTTCGCAATTGGTATTAAAATCAATCCTGATAACTCCGTAACTTGGAGTAATCAGCATTTCCCCGGATCGGCAGGCTCTTTTAAGACAGCAACCTAACCCAAAAGTCTACCATTGACAAAAAGATATAAATATTTTAAAGTTTGATTTAACTTCCACAAATAGAATTCCTGGGGGAAGACGATCATGAAAAAGATACGTTGGGTCATTTCTCTGATTGTAGTTTTTCTGGCTCTTTTCCCGGCTTCCGGAAAAACTTCCTATTACAACATCGATCCCCAGCCCCCGGAAGTTCAGACCTCCCTAAAGATTTTGACCCTCAACGTCATGCAGCGCGACTCCATAAATGATCCGTTGATCTCAAGGGATACCAGGTTCCAGGGCATTGCCGACTTTCTGCAGACCAGGAACATCCACGCCCTGACGCTCCAGGAACTTTCCGGGGGGTCCTGGGACGTCCCTCCCACTACGGTTGACAGCGGCATTGATCTGGCCCAGAAATTAGCCCTGCAGGGACAATACTATGGGTATTACACCAGGGATGCCTTTGGCTACGTACTTCCTGGTGTACCGCCGTTCCTTACCTTCAAAGTCGGCGTCATGCCCAAGTATTCAATGCTTTTTACCGATGCTACCAGGTTGGATCCGTTGGAGCCTCCGGGCATAAATTGGTCCGATGGCTGGGATTTTGACGGACGCAGCAACGCGGTTGCCTGCGGCCTCGATATCCCCGGCATCGGCAGGGTGAATCTGTACAGCGTGCACGTCTACACTCCCACCACTGTGGCCCAGAAGGAAACCCAGATTCACAATTTGATAGATTTTATTCATCAGGTCGATCTAAGCAATCCCGCCCGGCTCACCATTCTCGGCGGGGACATGAACTTTGCCGTCTCACCCGAGACCCAGAATATTTACCAGACCATCCTCAACGACGGCTTTGTCGATTCCTATATGGCGGTAAATTCCGATTCCGGCGATACCTTCGGGTTGCCCGATAATCCTTTCAAAGATCCCGCTATTACAATCTTCTTCCCGCATCGACTATCTTTTTGTCAAAGGCGACGATTTTCAGATAGCCAACAGTGAAGTGGTCTTTAACGGCAGCAACGGGGATTTCGTTTCCGATCACTGCGGCGTCTTGACCGAGATAGTCGTCCTGGCCCCCCTGCCCGGCAGTATTATCCTGTTGGGCGCCGGTCTCCTGGTTCTGGCGGGCTGGAGGAAATTGGGGCAGAATTAAAGTGATTCCCGAAAGATAGATCCTGCCGGAGGGGGCATTTCGTAGGGGCGGGCCGGTGGTTCGCCCATTTTGAGGCGGAATTGTTTTCGAGAACCGCTATAATTCCCCCCTCAGCCAAAAACGGTAATGGCAGGGTCCGGTTGCGGTTGACGCCGCCGGACCTGCGAGAGCCTCTCTTACGTCGCTTTTCCGGGGCCGTGGGTCTGGCGGGTGCGTCGGCGTTCCACGGCCAGTTCAATTTTATCCAGGAGTTCCTGGACGGAGCAGGGTTTGAGGAGGTATTCGGTGCCGCCCAGTTGCATAATCTCCATGGCGTCATCCATGGAGGCGTGGCCGGTGAGAATGATGACTTCCAGGTCGGGGTCCAGGGCCTTCATGGCTTTCAGGGTTTGGACGCCATCCAGGCCTGGCATTCTGAGGTCCAGGACGACGACATCATAGGGTTGGGCGGTAAGCGACTCCAAAGCCGCCTGACCGTTGTCGAGATCGGTGACGTCCAGGCCATGCCCGATGAGCATCTTGCGCATGGTGGTCCGGAAACGATCTTCGTCATCTACTAAGAGGATTTTAGGAGGCATTGTCAACTCCGATTAATTACAGTCTGTCCCACTCATTCCTTCACCTTGCCGCCTTCCACTTTTCATTTACCTTAGTCCTCAGTCCTGTCTTTTCCTTGGGGGAGGGTGATGGTGAAGACCGCGCCCTGGCCGGGGGGGCTGGCGGCGGTGATGCGGCCTGAGAGTTTTTGGATAATGCCGTGGCAGATGGCCAGGCCCAGGCCGGTGCCCTGACCCTGGGGTTTGGTGGTAAAAAAGGGGTCAAAAATTTTTGGCAGGATGTCCGGGGAAATGCCCGGGCCGGAATCCGCCATAATAATGCTGATTTCTCCGGAGGGTAGCAAGGCCGTGGTGATCGTCAGATCGCCGTCCCGGCCGATGGCCTGGGTGGCATTATTCATCAGGTTGAGGATTACCTGGCGGAGGAGGGGAGGGTCACTGGTAATGACCGGCAGGTCAGGGTCGTACTGCCGGACCAGGTTAATATTTTTATTTTTCGCTTCTTTTTCCACCAGGCGGGCCATATCCTCGATGAGGCGGTTGATCTGGATCTTTTGGAGAACCGGCTCTCTTTTTCTGGCAAAATCCAGGAGATTGCGGGTGATTTCCCGGCTCCGGTCCACCTGGGTAATGATCTCCCGGAGGGAATCCTGGAGTTCAGCCAATTCCGGGCCGCCGGAGGCGGATTTTTTCAGGAGGAACTGGGCGTATTCGGCTTCCTGGCGCATAATGGCCAGGGGATTGTTAATTTCATGAGCGACGCCGGCCGCAAGTTCCCCCAGGGAAGCCAATTTCTGAGATTGCAGGAGATTGTCGTTCAGGACGAATTGCTGCCGGACCTGGGCGGCCTTCGCACGGCCATAGCAGGCAATAATTATGGAGCCGACCAAGGCCCAGGACCAGAGCGCGGCAGTCCACCAGGGGTGGCCGGCGAACAGGAACAAAGCCCCGGCCATGGCCGGGGCGGCGATAAGGGTGGCGACGCCGAGGTGGCTTACTAAAAGCGAAATATTCAACCCTCACCCAGAACCTTTCCCCTTGCCTAAAAAGGGGAATTAAGGTGGCCAAGCGAAGCTTGGCGGGAGGCCTCGGCCACCGGAAAAAATCTGCCGGTGAACCGACATCCAGGTCCTCCCCGAAGGAATCGCTCCACAAGATCTACGTTTAGCCGCCGTGGGCGGCACGCATGGTTTTTCGTTCGTAAGCCTGTCGCATTTTGTCCAGGAGTTCGTCCAGGGGCACGGGTTTCATAACGTAATCGAAGGCCCCCAACTGCATGCCCTGGATGCCGGATTCCACCGAGGCGTGACCGGTGAGCATGATAACTTCGACATCAGGTTTTTTTATTTTAATTTCCTTTAAAGTGTCGATGCCGTCCAGACCGGGCATTTTAACGTCCAGGACAATGACGTCAAAATCTTTGGTCTGGAGAAGTTCCAGTGCTTTATAACCATTTTCGGCCGTATCTACCTGCAATTTGCGATTACGCAACCGTTTTTGCAAGGTTTCCCGGAAATCTTCTTCATCATCCACCAGCAAGACTCTAAATTCATCCATACTGTAACTCCCTCACCCTGACCCTCTCCCCCATGTGAGAGAGGGGAATTAAGCAATCATGATGGTCTGTGCTCACCTTACATTATCTCAGGTTAAGACGCCTTTGTTATTTCATGTATGTAACTTTCGCACTATCTAATATCCGGTCAGGTGGTGGGGCCGTTCGCCGGATTCGCTGACCGGCAGCAGGATATTAAAGGTCGTGCCTTGCCCCACTTCGCTGGCCACCCGTATATGTCCGCCCAATTTTTCAACAATGCTGTAAGAAATGGACAGACCAAGCCCGGTGCCTTTGCCCACTTCCTTGGTGGTAAAAAAGGGATCGAAAATTTTCCCTAAAACTTCCTTGGGAATCCCTGGACCGTTATCGGCGATATCGACGGCCACCATATTGTTCCGAGCCACGTACCTGGTGGTGATATTGATTTCGCCATCCTTGCCGATGGCATCGATGGCATTATTCAAGAGATTGAGAAAGACCTGCTGCAGTTGCGTGGTATCACTGGTGATGGAGGGCAGGTTTGGATCAAGGTCTTCCTGGATATTAATATTGAGGAAGCGGGCCTCGTTTTCCAGGAAGCCGACGCTTTCGTCCAGGACCCTGTTAATATCCACTTTTTCGGAAACCGGCTCCATGCGCCGGGCAAAGCCTAAAAGGCGGTGGGTTACTTTCTTGGCCCGGTCTACGTGGTATTCGATCCGGCCCACAGTTTCTTCAAATTCCTTAAGATTGGGACTTTTGGAAACGTCCTCTTCGACAAGCAAATCCTTGAGCCAGCCGGCTTTTTCGGCAATGACGGCCAGCGGGTTGTTAATTTCGTGGGCGATGCCGGCGGCCATTTTACCCAGGGCCGCCATTTTGCTGGACTGCATGAGCATCTCGTCACTGGCGGCCTTTTTCTGGTCACTGAGTTGCAGCTGGTGGACGAGTTTTCGTGAAGTATACAGGGCGACGCCAATAATAGACAAGGCCCCCAACAGACCGAGCAGGGCCACAATGTATTTGGCCCGAAGCAGCGGCGCCAGAGGTTCCTTGGGATCTTCGGAAATAACCAGGACCCACTGTTTCGCTTTGATGGGCGCGGCGGCAAACAGACGGGAGTCGCCATTCGTTGGCAGTAGTTCCTCAATCAGAGTCATAGTTCTGGAAAAATCCGGTCCCGGCGCCTTGCCCATGACTTCGCCGCCGAAACGGGGTTTGGTCTGTAACATATTCTGCCGATTTATAATATAGGCGTCGCCGGTTTTGCCGATCTGGGCGGCATCAACTATGTCCTGCAAGATGTCCGAATTTATCGTCGCCCGCAGAATCCAATTTTCAGTTTTGCCCCGAACCAGGACGGCAATGATGAAATGGGGGATTTTTCGGAAACCCAGGAAGATATCGCTGACGTATTCGCCGGTGTTCATGACGGCATGAAACCACTCCTCATTCTTATAATTAACTTTTTTGAGAAGGTCGCGGTGCGGACCAACATACGACAGGTGATTGCCCTCCTGGTCAATGACGCCGAGATCAAGGAAGGATTTGGAGCGTTTTTGCATAACTTCAAAGGCTTTGTTGACGAATTCTTCATTACGCATCAGCTCCAGGGTACTGGTATTCGCCAGGGTGACCAGCTGGGAGATACGTTCATCGAAAAACAGGTCAATGGCCCCCCGGCGATTTTCGGCCAAAGTTCGCAGGGTTTCCATCATTTTTTGCTCATATTGGGTGCTGAAGTGGCTGTAGAGGACAATTCCCAGGAGGAGCAGGGGAATGACGCAAAAGATGATGATGGTCAGGGCGATCTTGAAACCGAGCTGTTTGTAGGTAGATTCCGGCATGGGAAACCCTTTCGATGCTTGTCGGTTATTATAGCATTGCAAAAATGGAATGGTCCAAAAAAAGAATTTTGCAATCTATATGCCAGTAAAGAAAGTAATGAGGACTGATGAAAAGACGGTAATGAGGACTGAGCCTCTTACAAAATGGCTTTATTGTCATCCTCAACGAAGTGAAGGATCTTCGCCTGCTTAGAACCTTAGATTCTTCGAGACGCTCAGCATGACCTGGGGAAGAAAAATTGAATTTTGCAATATCCTCGACTGAGTGGAAAAGAAATAATCTGGATTGTCTGTCAGCATTTTTGGCAAAGTGTAAAAGATGCTGGGCTCCTGTCTTTACGATTCCAGGGCAATTGCCAGGGCAGTGGTGACTTTGACGAGTTCATCGCTGCTTTTGCGCAGGCGTCTGGAGAGGTATCGGCACAGGCGGAGGAGGATTTTGACGCCGATTTCGGGGAATTGTTCCAGGAGCTGATAGAATTTTTCTTTGGTGAGTTCGAGCATCAGGCAATGGGTCAGAGCAGTGACGGTGGCGGAGCGGACGTCGCTTTCGATGAGGGCCATTTCGCCCAGGATAACGCCTTCTTCGGCGTGAAAACGCATCATAGTTTTTTCCCGGGGAGCCTCTTCACTCAGTTCCAGGGTCAGACGTTTGGTAATGGCCACGGAGCCCTCGCACATGATGTACATAACATCTCCCGCATCTCCTTCGTGCATGATAACTTCATCGGCGGCGAATTCCCGGGCCGTGGTCTCGCCCAGGATCTGTTGTAATTCAGATTCGGACAAATCTTTCAGGAGATGATTTTTTTTAATGGATTCCAAATAGATTTCGGGGATGGCAGACATATAGGCGACCTCCTAACGGGGCATGAGGCGGGGGGCTTTGTTGGAGATCACCACGGCGACCTCTTGAGGGCCTATCAGGTGGTCATCCGGGGGGTTAATTTGAATTTCAATTTTTTGCCGGCCGAAAAGATACGTTTTCCCCGCCTCAGTAAATTTCCGGTAAATAAATTCGTCTATGGCCGAAGGCTCGGGAGAAAGAAGTTCTTCCAGGCGAATTTTATAGCCTTCGGTAAACAGGCCGATGAGCAAGGCCTGGTATTCTTCCCGCAAATAGGCCGCAAACTGTTTAATTTTCACTCCTTGAAAACGTGCCGGAATTTTGACGGCCCAAAAATTAGGGCCTTCGGGGGACAGCAGGCCCTGGATAATTTTAAAAAGTCCTTCTGATTCAGTGGTAGAGGCGATGAGGGCGCTGTCGTATTCGCCGCGGATGACGATGTCGTCGACGTGGGCCCGCTCCAGGTGGGTGCGGTTTTCGGGTAAAATAATTTCGGCGGTAATGCGGACTTTAGGATTCAGAGACTTAACCGCCAGGGCCGCCAGCAGAGTTTTTTGATCAACCTGGTCCCGGGGGAGATTTTCATCGGTCCGATCGGCCAGAATAATTACCCGTCGGGCCTGAGCGAGATTGGTTTTAACCAATATTTCCTCCCGGGAATAATCCCCCCGGACAAAACGGAGATTAACGTCATGGTAGCCCGCCAGCAAAGCTTCGAAACCTTCGGGGGCGAGGTTGTTGACCAGGACCACCGGCGTACGGCGATCGGTGCGAAAAAACAGGTTGCTCAGGACCTGTTCGCCGCCCTTATTCCAACCTAGAATGATAACATGATCGCGGTCGGTACTAGCTTCCAAACCCTTTTCCCTCCGGAGTTTGCGTTGCACAAAGATGGAGGCCACGGTGGCCGTGACCAAAGAGATGGATATGAGGCCGGAGATCATGAGACAGACGCCGACCAGGCGGCCGGGGAACGTCTGCGGCACGACATCGCCGTAGCCTACCGTGGTGATGGTGACAATGGCCCACCAAAGGCCGAGGCCCAGGCGGGTCCAGAAGGTGCCTTTGTCAAGTTCATACCAGGCAAAGCCAATCCCCCCCAGAAGAATCAAGGCGAAAAAGCCGCCAAAAAGCAAGAAGATCTTTTCCTTGTGGAGGGTGTGAACAAAGTCACAAAAAAAAGATCTGCAAATATGCCATTGTTTACCGGCGCCCCGGAGCAGATCAGGCGTTCGGAGGGTTTTGAATTTTTCCACCAGGTTTTGAGATTCAGGTTTCAAGTCAGAACTCAACGGCCTCCGAGTTCCTCGCCGGTAAAGAGGGATATTAAGTCAAAGCCGGCTTCAGCCAGTAGTTCCCGGGCGCCTTCCTGGCGGTCCACCAGGCAGAGCACCCGGGCGACCTGCCAGTCGGTTTCATCCCGGACCCGCTCTATGGCTTTGAGAATGGAACCGCCGGTGGTGGCCACATCATCGACGACGGCCACCCGGGCGCCCGGCGGCAGGGCCGGTCCTTCGATAGAGCGGCGCCGGCCGTGTTTTTTGGCTTCTTTTCGGACAATAAAGGCCTGAACCGGCTGCTGGTCGGCAAAACTGAGGGCGGCCACGGCGGCGACGATGGGGTCGGCCCCCAGGGTGAGTCCGCCGATGGCCTGGATGTGGTGTTCGGCCAGGTCTGCCAGGATCAATTTAGCGGTAAGAAAGGCGCCCTCGGCGGCCAGGGTGACCTGTCGACAGTCGATATAATAATGGCTGGGTTTGCCGGAGGAGAGGATGACATCTTTCCGGGCATAGGCCTCCCGACGCAGAATGGTGAGAAGGCGATCTCGCGTGGTTTCCATTTCCTGGCTTACCTCTGACTTATATATGAAAACAGGCTATAGGCAAGAGGCTATGGGCTATAGGTCTCTCATGGGCATCTGCCTGTTTTCAGGCTTCGTTGTGTTCCACAGAACATGTGGACTTTGTTGAAAAATACATTAGTTGATGGTTTTTATTCGGAACTCGGCACTCGAAACTTAATTTTCAGCCGGAGCGGTGACACTCCTGGCATTTGACGGGCCCGGCAGCTCGGCCTCGTTGCCGTAATTTCAGGTGACAGCCCTTACATTGGCGATGAAAAGCATTCTTCAGGTCCAAAGACTCTGATCGGGATAGCGCCGGATGGCATTCCTCGCATTTTTGCACCGCCAGACCCTGGCGCCAGACATTGCGGCCGCGAGCATAATCGTGATGGCAGGCGGTGCAGTCCAGGCCGGCGGTTTCGTGCGGCTGGTGCCGGAAAAGCACCGGACCTTTAGTTCGTGGCTTAAACTGCGAGCTTTGCAAAGGACTAACCGGTTTTGGTTCAGTGGGCCCCGGGACTTTGGCCCCGAGAAGCAGAATCACCGCCAGGGCCCCAAAAATTATTTTTGCCTTCAACAACCTCTAACTCAGTCGGACCTGTCTCTTATAGTCGTTGCCAAAAGTTCTGGCTCATTCACCCCTCACCCTGACCCTCTCCCCTCAAGGGAGAGGGGAAAATAAAGGACAAAATTTTTTGGCAAACAGTATAAGTCTTCAAACCTGCTAATTTTATTCATAACCTCTTAATAGTTATTATTTTTTTTCTCAGTCCTCAGTCCTAAAATAAGAGGCGCTGGTATTGTCCGATTCCCAGACGGAGATCCGGGTGATTTTGACGCGATTATCATTGATAGCCTGGCTCAGGCGCTCAAAAAGGTAACGGGCCATGTTTTCCGAAGACGGGTTCTGATCCTTGAAGGCAGGTAATTCATTCAGAAAAGTATGATCGATCTCGGAGAGCAGTTCATTGGCATGGCTTTTAATTTTGCCGAAATCAAGGACCAGACCGGCTTCATCGAGAGTATCGGCCCTGACGAAAATTTCCACTTTCCAGTTATGGCCGTGCAGGGCTTCGCACTTGCCATAAAAATTATTGAGTCGATGGGCGGCGGAAAAATGGGTGACAACTTTTAATTCGTACATGGCAATTATCCACTCTTAGAGCTACGGATATTTTTCAGCCGATTCTGCATGCGGCTGATCAAGTTTTTAAAGTCATTTTGAAAGGCGGCCAATTCCTTGTGGCGTTTGGCGTCAATTTTGATCAATTCTTCCAGCCAGTACTCCACGAACTCACGCTCCCGCTTCAGGAGTTCGTCCTCGACCCGCTGTTTTAACTGTTTTACCAGGGCTTCATCCATCGGCTTTCTCCGCCGCAATCACCGCCTCATAGGCGAAACCGCAGACACTGCACTTTTTCTGGTCATCAAGGATACCGATGCAGGCGCCGTCGGGACAGAGAACCCGGTCGGCCAGATCGGGTGGCAGCTCAATATCGAGACTGCTGCCGCATTGGCAGCAGAATTGGGCTGCCGGCAGGGTTTCGGCGCCGCAGTGAGGGCAGGCCGGCAAATCCAGATCTCCACCGCAGTGGGGGCAATTCATGATGCTGTTACCTCATATAATATAATAAGAGAGCCTCGTTTATTTGCCGAAAGATTATCACCGGCTTTCAGCGTTCAGCCCACCGCGCTCACCAAATACTTCAAGTATGGCGGTTGCGGGCTAACCTGGAACAAATCAGGGATTGTCTTATTGTCAAAGATTTGCTTACGGAAATCAATAGGTTTTTCAATAAACTTAGGAAAATTAACCGCAACATCCGGACAGAAAGAAAAAATCCTTCCCTTTTCTAAAGAGGAGGGTGGAAGGGATTTTTCCTCTTTCCCTTAGTCCTCAGTCCTGTCTTTCCCCCTCAGTCCTCAGTTGCATATCTATTTCGCGATAAGCCGCAGATTTCTTATTTGAAAATCAGCCAAGTCCCCGGAAAACTTCGGTCTTGCCACCAGGTCCGTGGTAATGGTTATTCTGTTCAACCCATGGCAAAGTTTATCTACCGGCATTTCAAAAATCAGGTCCGGACTCCATTCCTCAGGTCCGCCGGGGCTGCTTGGGATGCCGGTCCGGCGCGGCAACACTGCAACCTTACGGTAGTTCAGGTAAACCGGAGCGTTTATTTCCAAGCCGCAGGTTTGCAGAATTAAAGTCAGCCTTCGAATCGACGGCACAATCTGAAAATCAAGTTCCAGGCAATTTCCATAAAGCTGAGGCCAATCCGGCAATTGTTCGTCACCCAGATGAATCGGACCGGCTAAGGCTTGCAGCACCCCGGGCGCCCGTGCCGGCACAGAACCCTGGTCGGCGGTTTCGGCGCCGGCGCCAAAGACGGCTGCCCAAATGAGGGCGGCGGCAAAATAACGTAATTTTTTTGGCACGGCAGTTATAAACAGTTTTCGATTTTCGGTTAACAAGCGGCAGGTTCGAAATGGGCGAGACACCGGCTCACCCTACATGTACTTCAGGATATTTTTAACATCCCCGAAGATGGTACGGCTACGGAAATCTTCATCCCGGCGGCGGTCAGGGATATGTTTGGGCGGATTGTTCCTTTTATAACCGTGGGAGATTTCGAAAAGCTCATCGGCCCGGCGGGCGGTCTCGTCAGAAAGACAGGGATCAGGGATCAGGGAAGAGGGATCAGGATTGTTTTCCAGAAGAGAAGTTTCGAGTTCCGGGTTTCGAGTTTCGAGAGGGAGTGGCGGCGGTTCGGAAGGGGAAGTCCAGGGGTCCGGGGAGAGCCAGAGATCAGTGTCAGTTTCCGGTTCCTGGTTTCCGGTTTCAGAAAGACAGTGGTCAGTGGTCAGGGGGCAGTGGTCAGGGGGCAGGGGGCAGGGGTCAGAAGGGCAGTGGTCAGTGGTCAGGGGCCAGGGGTCAGTTAAAAGATCGGTTTCAGGGAAAGAAGTTTCGAGTTCCGGGTTTCGAGTTTCGAGGGGGTCGGAGGGAAGAGGATCTGCCGGAGTGGGTGAAGGCGCCTGGCATACCGGAGCGGCAGTGAGATTTTGCACCAGCTTTTTAGCTTTAAAGATATCCCTTTGATTTCGCAGCATTTTTCTGAGCAGCCGGCGTTGGCGTTTCGCTTTTGTCCCGCTTTTGTGGCGCTCAGATTTCGGAGCATTGGCGGCCGATGACGCTTCGGCGGGATAGTGGTCAGGGGGCACAGAGCAGTGGTCAGTGGTCAGGGGCCAGGGGTCAGAAGGGCAGGAGTCAGAAGGGCAGTGGTCAGTGGTCAGGGGGCAGTGGTCAGAAGGGGGAGTTTCGAGAGGAGTTTCGAGTTCCGGGTTGCGAGTATCGAGAGGGGCGTAGAGTTCCAGAAAGGCGGGAAGCGCTTGGGCTTCGCCGCCCTGCGGGTGCTTTTCCCGCTCAACGTTTGTTAAAAGACAGGGAAGAGGGACGAGGGAAAAGGGATTGGTAGAGGCTTTTTTGCCATTCAGGAGATGTTTTTGCTGCCGCAGGCTTTGGCGGAGAAGTTGTCGATCTTTACGTGCGGCTTTGGCGGCTTGGCGGCGCTGGTGTTTAGATGCCGGGGCATGGGGGAGTGGCAGGACGATTTTTTCAGGGACGGGCGGACCCTCCGGGTGGGAGGCAGCAGTTTCGTCAGCTTCCGGGGGCGGGCAGGGGGCCAGGGTTTGGTCCACCAGGGCCTGGTGCAGGTCGGCGATGATTTGGGGGCCGGCGGGCAGGAGGCTGTCCCGGGAGGCCGGGCCCGGGGAGGAAAGCAGGCGATAGGCGGTATCCGGTTCCAGGGGGACGTCCATCTTATTGATCTGGTGAATGATGCGGCTGCCGATATGGGAGCCTTTATAAACCCGGTCGGTGTCGCCGTCGGCGGCGGCAGCCTCGACCCGGGTCTGGACATGGTCCAGGAAGGCGCTGAGCTTAAAGAAGGAGGCCTGTTTCCGGTGGTTTTCCAGGCGCTCCAGGGTTCGGGCCATTTTTTTCTCCAGGTGCCCTTTATGGCGGTGAAAGGCGGAGCGGCTACGGCCGAATTTTTGGCTGAGCTCATCCAGGGTATAATCCCCGGAGAGGACGGCCAGGTTGATGTCATTAATGAGGGGATGGCGGCAGATGGTGCATCTGGATTTCATGGCAAACTCCGGAATTAGTGGTCAGTGGTCAGGGGCCAGGGGCCAGTTAAAAAGGCTGTCGGCAGTGAGCTGGAGCCGTGAGCCGAAAAAGTCGGTATATGTAGGGTGGACACCGCCCACCGCTATTTTCATTAATCATCTTCATATGTTGTATATACTAAAAATGGGAGGGAAATTACAGAACACATGGGACAGATGTCACGGAATCAGGCGATAGGCGATGGGCGATGGGCGATAGGCGATAGGCGAGAGGCTAGAGGCGAGGGGGGGGAAAGGCAGCAACGAGGACTAGGGACTGAGGACTGAGGGAACAATGGTTCGGCAGGGTGGTTAGGGCGGGAAAGCGGAGCGCATCCCGCCTCTTGGGTTTTATAGTCGTTGCCAAAAGTCTGACTGATTCACCCCTCACCCTGACCCTCTCCGTAACTATTGGCAAGTGAACAAACCAAAGAGAGCGTATCGACTGGCGCGTTCTGCTATCGTTGAACACATGTGGCCGGTTTTTTTTGAAAGAAATAAGAAAAAATTATTAAAGGAAACCAAAGTAATTTTCGATTTAATTCAGTAACGGGAGCTTTGCTCACAATATTGCATCCCATAGGAGGCTGATGCCATGAAAAGGCTAGGAAATTATGAAGACCAAATCCCTATGGATGACCCTCAAGCAGTATTCGAGGAGGTGTGCCGCATTGTTGCTGCCATGAATACCCAGCAGGATTTCACGGTTTTGTTCAAGGTCTTTGAAGATGTAGTCAAACTTTTCCGGGGAGAGTATCCCGGGTATCAGAAATGCAACACCTGGTACCATGATTTAAAGCATACCACCGACTGCCTATTGGCCATGGCCCGTCTGATACACGGGGCCTCCCTCAATGGCCTGCCCCTTCCGGACCGTGATGTGGTCCTGGGGCTGACTGCGGCGCTGTTCCATGATACCGGGTATATTCAAAGTGACGATGACCTGGAGGGTACCGGGGCAAAATACACTCTCGTCCATGTGGTGCGTAGTGTGGCCTTCATGGAAAAATATTTCGACCAGGCGGGGTTTTCCTCCCGTGATTTGGATTACTGCCGGTGCTGTGTGCACTGCACCGGGCTTGAGATGAAGATCGAGGAAATCTGTTTTGAATCCGCGTATCACCAGCAGGTGGGCTGGATGTTGGGAACCGCCGATCTTCTGGGACAGATGGCGGATTGCACTTATTTGGAAAGGCTGCCCTTTCTTTATCGGGAGTTTAAGGAGGCACAAGTTCCAGGGTTTGAGTCCGAGCTTGATCTTTTAAGAAAAACCCCGGCCTTTTGGGATTTTATCCAGTTCCGTATGGTTTCGGAACTGGGGAACGTGAACCGGTACATGCTGGACCACTTCCGGGCGTGGTGGGGCCTTGACCGGGATTTAAACAGGGAGACCATCGAAGGAAACATCGCTTACCTTAAATTCGTCCTGAAAAATCACAAATCAGAATACCGCAAGTATTTGCGTCAGGGAGTTTAATCGAAACTTTATGCAACAATGGAATTTCCCAGGATTGTTATGGGTATGTAAGTCCGCTCTTCTGGCTTAAATGAAACATTAATTGCTCACTGCTGTTCTTGGAAACCCCATCAGTGAGCACAAGACCCCCCCTACTTTTCAGATCAAACCTGAAAAAATCTTCTGTTTAGTGATAACTGCCGAACCTGGCAAGTTACCAGGTCGGCAGCAAATTCGCTTCCGGAAGCCTGTGGACTCTATAATTTTCTCAAGATTTCGCTGCGATTGCCGATATCTTTCTTAAGCGAGAAAGAACCGGCAAGGCGCTAATACTGGCCTACCTGAGCGTGAAACGTAGGAAGGGACGATGAGATGCAACAGGATAGACGTTTGTTCGAACGGGAACTGGTAATCGTGGAGATTGAACCTAAGGGGCAATTACCCGGGAAAAAATATCGGTTACGAGATATCAGCAAAGGTGGATTTAAACTGGAAACCGACCAGTTCATGGCTGAGGGGGAGCGTTTCGATTTCTCTTTCAGCCTACCGGATGGTAAAGCTAGCTGTAAGCTGTGCGGTAAGGTCATATGGGTTGATAAAATATCATCCATTCCGGAAAGATATTACATCGGTTTCGCTTTTCCATCAAGCCTGGATAAGCTGCCGGAATTATTTTCCCTGCCGCTCACCGACCAAGAGAAGGCCAGATTGGGGTAGGTTCCATGTTTTCCGGGCCTCCTCAAAGCTCGCCCCAACCTCCGCCAAAAACGTTTATTTTTTAGATGCGGCCAGCGCCAATTAGACTAACCTTCCTTGAGATTTCATTGCCTTGCAGCAAGGCTGCGACCTTATCACGGTATCTTAGGCGAATCGGTATCAATGCTTTCCTGATGCTCACCATAAAAAAGAGACAATAAGTTTACAAACTATTATAACGCAATAAATTCCTCGCTGCAATATCACTGCTATCAATCCAAATATTTCTAATGAATCAACAGGTTAAAATCTCCGGATCATAGTTGGCATTATTCCCATCTGGAGGGTAGGTTTCCTAAATGGCAAGCGATGTGTTATCATAGCCAAGCAAAACAGCTGCCGAGGTGAAATCTTCAGGTCTGTTTCTATCTCTAAAAATTTTTATGAAACTTTAAGCAGTTGCCGATAATTAAAAATTAACGACCCTCTGATGTTTATTAATGTAGAGGACTTTCGGCTTTATTCAAAAATCAAAATTTAATGAAGGAAATACCGGAATGGGAAAAATTCGGGAAATGGAGAAACTTGCAAAAAGTCCGGGAGTAAAGATGGCAGTTGTGCAGGTAAAATACGGGGAATCACTCAAAAAGGCTTGGAATAGACATCTAACAGAAAACCCCGGCGATGCCTCAGTGATGATCAAAATTTTCAATCAGCCAGGTACCTGTTACAATCTGCAGCTGGTATTACTTCCCAAGGTATAATTCCAGATGAAAACTATTCTCATAATTGATAAGCATTATTCCACTCTTTTAATGCTCCAAGAGGAATTTGAAGAGGCGGGATACAAAGTGGTGACTACCGATTCAGGAGACGAAGCTCTCAAGATCCTGAATGACAACTCTAGACCAGTGGATCTGATAATTACTAATCTCCGCCATGCTGGTCCTGATATGTTAGATTTTTTATGGCAAATCAAAAGAGCTTGGCCGGATCTGCCTGTAATATGCTTTACGGCCCTTTCAAGATATAAAAAACTTGCTCTTGAGGATCGGCCTTTCGACGATTTGATTGAAAAATCCTCCGATTTAACCAAACTTAAAAAGAGTGTGGATCGACATATAAATAAGATGGGTCCAAATGTCGGAGATATGTCAACAAAAGATAACCATCCAACTCCAACGATTAATAGTTGATTCCTGCTTTTGTCTCAATCTTCCAGGGTTTCGAGAGGTTTCAATCACCAGATCTCATCTGGCATTTTTACCATTCAGACAACGGCGCCACCGAATCCTCCAGAGAGGACTTCGCCCGATTCAGCCATTTTTTCTCCTTTTTGTTTTTGAAGCTTTTTTTATTATTGTGGGGGAGGCTGTGAATCGCTGCCCGGTTTCTTAATCGGCTTTCCGAGAGTCGGCAAGCCCTTGATCGTTTCCCCGGATTTTTGCTCAGCCAGCCGCAGCTCATAGAGCTTTTGCAGGTTCAGCCAGAACTCCGGACTTGTCCCACTGGAAAAGGCTCTGGGCAGCACCGCGGACACCTGGCTGCGGCTGCCGATGCATTGGTGGGCGGGATAACCAAAATACTGGAACGCTTGCCTCCTTCAGGTTATACTTGGAGCATGAAGGAAAAAGGATTGTGGCGCAAAGCGGCAGGAGACAACCGTTATGTCTTCAATTAAGGTAAGGGTAAATCCGAGACTATTGGCTTGGGCTCGAACGTCTGCGGGATTCTCGATCCCTGAGGCTGCCGGGAAAATCGGCGTTAAGGACGAGAAAATTTACGCTTGGGAGTCCGGCGAGGACAAACCGACTGTCGCACAACTGCGCAAGGCGGCCCAGGTATATAAACGGCCACTGAGTATCTTCTTTTTATCAGAGATACCCCGTGATTTCACCATCCCGCACGACTTCCGCAGACTGCCGGGCGAGGTTGCCTATGTCTACTCGCCGGGACTTCGGCTGGAATTACGCCAGGCAACCGAGCGTCGGGAGATTGCCTTGGCCTTGTATGAGGAACTTGGCGAGGAGCCCAAACCTTTCCCGCTTAACACAGGTATTTCTGAAAACCCGGAGCTGGTCGCTTCTCGTATTCGTGAAACTCTTGGAGTTACTTACGATGACCAAAGCAAATGGCGTGACTCTTACACGGCTTTTCGGCAATGGAAAACTCGTCTTGAAGAACTAGACGTCCTGGTCTTCCAGATATCCGGTCTTTCCTCCTCTGAATTTCGCGGCTTCTCCCTGGCTGAAACACTGGTTCCCGTCATTGCGGTTAATCGTGGCGAGACCCCGAATGCCCGGATATTTTCCCTGCTGCACGAGACTTGTCATCTGATGCTCCGCCAGAGCGGTATCTGTGATTTTGAGGAAGACGGGAGCCGTCCCGAACTCGATGAACGAACCGAGGTTTTTTGCAACCGCATTGCCGCCGAGAACTCTTGTTCCCGGCCAATATCTCTTAAATGAGCCTATTCTTCGGCAAGCTCCCCCCGGCTTGGTGGCATGGCCGGATGAAGATATCGCCGCCCTGGCCAAAATCTATAGCGTCAGCCGGGAGGTGATCGTGCGCCGCCTGCTTACCCTCGGCCGCGCCAGCGACTCGTTTTACCGCGCCAAGCGCCAGGAATACCTCGGCCAATATCAGGTCGCCAAGGAAGAACGAGAAGGGTTCGCCGAAAATTACGGTCGTAAGCGCGCCGGTATGCTCGGCAGCTTTGCCCGCCTGATCCTGCAATCATACTATCGTGATCGTCTTACCCTTGCAGACGTTTCCGGCTATTTAGGCATCAAACTCCGGCATCTTCCGGAACTGGAGCGGTCTTTGGGGGCAGCGTGATTATCTCACCTACAACCCGTTACAGCATCGATACCAGTGCTCTTATTACTGCCTGGTGGCGGCATTATCCCCCTGACGTCTTCGGTCCCGTATGGGAGCATATTGACAATCTCATTCAAAACGGCATTTTGAAAGCTTCCCGGGAAGTTCTTATTGAACTGGAAAAGCAAGACGATGACCTGTACCAGTGGTGTAAATCTCGTGATAACGATCTCTTCATCGACCTTGTAGAGGAGTTACAGGACGCCATGATTCATCTCCTGGCCAAATACCCGAAACTCGTTGCCACCGGGAGAAACAAGGCCGATCCCTTTGTTATCGCTCTGGCGACTCTTGCCGGACCAAATCCCCTCATTATCATTACGGAGGAAGGGCCTTATACCGGCAGCGCCAAAAAACCCAATATACCGTTTATCTGCAATAAAGAAGGACTCACCTCCCAACCGCTCATTAGGCTGCTGCGGGAGACAGACTTCACGTTCTGATGATCGGAGTAGATTTAATCAAGAAAGATTAACAGCGGCGTAGGGCGGGAAAGCGAAGCGCATCCCGCTTTTTGTCTGCCCATCCCCTGGCCAACCTCCTCGGATCGCTCCTCCGAAAGGGACAGGCCGGGGGATATTATTTCCAACTTACCGGCCTTGGTGTCTGCTTGTCGAGAGTAACTCCTGCTTGTCATGCTGCCCCGGCCATTTTCCTTCTCGCCACAAGCTACCTTTTATCGATTCTTTTATTCTAATAGGTGGGTCGTCGCCAGCCACCCGATATATACAACTTAAATCTTCTATATCCATTTCATATAAGTTATTTTTTCAATTATACCGGGGGGTATCTATTGGCAAGATAGTCGCCTTTGACGGCGGGACTATAGGAGATAAAGGCGTGGTAAAGTGTCACCCTTCGCTTAAATTCAGTCTTCGATTTTATCCTATTAATCCGACTTCTACCAAAATATACCAGAAATAAGCCTCCTATCAGAAAAATGAAACTTATAATAAAAGAGAAGTTTTGTATCGTAGTCCAATAAATAATTTTATTCTCAGGTAATTCTTGTGTGAGGGAAACAGATAGATATATATTGAAAGCAACGGCAAGCAAAGAACTCATAATTGAGAAACATAAAGTTGTAAGTATACCAACCAAAAAAAGATGATCCAATTCATCTTCAGTTATGGGATATATCTTTTCTATGCCGTCTCCCGTAAACCGAAGTGTAAGTACTTCCTCCTGTCCCCCCGGAGCCGCCAGAAACAACCTGGTGGGGCGTAGACTCTCCACCAGTAACCATTTCCTCAATGGTTGGTGGCGGGTTTTCTGTTGGCTTATTAGGCATTGGATTTTGTCGATTAGCTTCGGCCTTAGATTTTTCTAAACCAGCCTCGGCTACTTTTAATAAATCTGCAATAACTTATAAAGAGCAATGCCATCCTGAACTACATGACTACCGAGTACGGAAAGCGGGGGGTTGTTTAGGGTAAATTTCTGCAAAGGCTATTCGCACACCATGCGAACCCGTGGTAACATAAAATCGATTTGTTAGGATAGCCGGACCGGAATTGGCAATGGTCAATTCCATTTCGCTTACTTTTTCTCGACCTGTGCTTTCTTTTGGATCGGCCATTGAACCTACCTCCATTTTTTTCAAAGGGATCTCTTTAATATTCATCACAAATTACATTAACAAGAAATCGCTGTCTACCAAAAATTTTCCCAGAAAATCCCGGAACTCCCTATAATAAGAGAGACTCTCTTGATCATGATAAGAAAGTTGTTGGAAACGCAGGCCCTCAAAAAGACTACCGTCACTATCTGCTATCATCAGAAACTTTCCAATAAATCGGGAATTATATATCAAGATCATATTTGGCAATATTAACCTTATGCTTGGAAAAATCATTTCTAGCAAACATGTATGCGTTTGCCCAGATAGTAACACATCGCCCGTGTGAATGGGATCGCACATACGTTAGCGAGCATTGCTCCATCTGTTAAAACGTGGGCAACCCGCTTCTCAATTGTGTGAGACTTTCCGCTGCCTGATTTAGCTCAAGCATTACTTGTGTCGCTCCTTCTCCCGCCGCCTTCCATTGCTTCTTTTCTGCCTGGGCTTTTTTTACATGAGTTATGGGTATATCCTTCCCTCCGGTATAAGCTTCTTTACTCTATTCAAGCACCGTTGGGAAAGGATTCAGCAAGCAGCGCCTCAAAGCTGGCTTCAGCTTTTTCTGTTGCAGTAGCTTGCTGGTCTTGCATGGAGCGAACATTTTCGAAGCGTTTTTTGAACTCAGTTTGAACGGCTATTGGAGGGATCGGAACGATAAGTGACCGAACATCTTGCTGATTGATACTAGATTGATTTATTGCATGTTTGGCTTTGGCAAGAATATGAGTTTTACTGTGTCTCGTTTGTAATAGCTCAATCAGATATTCAGGAAGACATTGGTTAAAATTAATAGAAAAACGCATCATATTTGATTCAAATACTGTGTCTTCAGCAAATTCCGGGATTATAGCGCTTTTTCCTAAGTATTCAACACTATTTACACGGTTTATAACGATGTCTCTTATGTGCAAACGAAACTTTTGCTGCTCCTCCGAAGTGATACGAACTCGTTTAAATTTTAGGGGGTTACTCACCTGTCCATCATAGAAATTGTCAATCCGCAATATTGGAGTCCCTTCTCCATATAACGACACATGCTTGTAAATTCCATTTTGCGGGCCTTCAGTGATAATCTCGCCAAGACTAAGAACCGGCCACCCCTTCGGATTCGTCGCCGGGTCGCCAAACATCTCCAGAAACAGCGCCGGGATCAGCTCGGCGGCTTTTTTTTGCGCTTCCCGCCGCAGGCGGACGATGCCTTCGGCCCGGGAGAGAATATCGACGATGCGGCGTTGTTCTTCGAGTGGGGGAAATGGCAATTTAGTGAAGTTTTTTGAATTGAATGCGTAGCTGATTGAAGTTGCGCCGTCCGCAAGAGCTCGTTAACTCATTTCTTGCAACTTTTAGCAAATACATAAGTAGCAAATCAATCTGGTTTCGTCATTCGGTAAATGACAGTAATTTGCCGATTACGATATACCGGTTAGATTCAGCAATGCTTATGTGTTCCAATCGGTGGCCCGGTATGTGCATATAGAACAGTATCTCCTGGATATACGTAACTATTTGTTCACCGCGATATCTTAGCCTATTTTCAGCTGTTCGGCACTTCTATGATATCATGCCGTATTACAGGCATTGCCCTCAGTATAGTCGGAATCTTTCTGAGATCCATAGTTCGACTTGGGGTATCGCTCCAGACTGTAATCGCTCACTATTTTAACGCTATTCATAAGCCATTCTTATCCATCGTTTGCATTCTGCTAAGAACTTCCTCAACGCCGCCACCTCCTCCAAAATCTCCGCCTCTATCGCCGCCAGTTCCTCCAGCAGTTCCCGGGGGTCCCGGTGCTCCACCGTGGCCTGGGACAGGGGCCGGTAACGGCCGGCTGAGAGGTTGAAATCATTGCTCCGCAGCGTCGCCGCGTCCGCAAACCACCATTTGGCCGTCCATTCCTTGGCCGGGTCGCGCTTTTCCCAGGCCGCCCGGCAGGCCTCTTTGTTTTTGTAGGCTGCGATCAGCTCCGGCAGATCATCCTCGTCGATGGGCGTGTCGTGGTTGGCGTCCAGCTTGTAGCCGTCGTTGTCGGCGTGCAGGAACAGCACCTGCTCCGTCTGGCCGCCTTTCTTGAAGAACAGCACCGAGGTTTTGACGCCCGAGTAGGGCTGAAACATCCCCCCCGGCAATGACAGCACCGCCTCCACCCGGTTGTTTTCGATGAGCTGGCGCCGCAGTTCTTTATGCGCCGTGGTGGAGCCGAACAGCACCCCCTCGGGCACCACCACCCCGCAGCGCCCCCCGGGCCGCAGGCTTTCCAGCATGTATTTCAGAAACAGCAGTTCCGTGGCCGTGGACGTGCCCACCTTGACGTCCTCCACAATGCGGTCCTTGTCCACCCTTCCGGAAAACGGCGGATTGGCCAGCACCACGTGATAGCCTTCGGCCGGCAGGCCGTTGGCCGCCTTCTTTTCCGTGTCCAGCGTCGTCGTCAGCACGTTGCGCAGCAGAATCCGCACATTCGCCAGGCCCCGGAGCGTCAGGTTCATGGTGGCCAGGCGCACCATTTTCGGGTCCACGTCGTTGCCGAAGAAGGTCGCCGTCTGCAGGGCCGAGACCTGGGCCGTTGACAGCCGGTCCCCCAGGCCCCGTTTCTGTATCTTGCCGTCAATCTCCACCTCTTGGATCGCCCCCGGCGACGAATTGTGTCAGCCGGATATGGTTGTAGGCCGCCACCAGAAAGCCCGCCGTGCCCGCGGCCGGGTCATAGATGGTTTCCCCGATCTTCGGGTCGATGATCTCCACGATGGCCCGGATGGTATGGCGCGGCGTCCGGAACTGGCCCAGCTCGCCCGCCTGCTTGATCTGCCGCAGCACGTGCTCGAACAAATCGCCTTTGGTGTCCGCGTCCGCCATATCCAGCCGCAGGCCGTCCACCAGGGTGACCACCTGGGTCAAGACCGTGGGCTCGTCAATGCTCAGGCGGGCCCCGTGCATGAAATTATAGGCCCCCTGTTCCCCCATTTCGGCAAAGAAGGCGAAAACCTCGTCCCGCACGAACCGCACCAGGGCTTCCCCCGACAGCCCCCGGGCCCACACCGACCAGCGGCAGCGTTCCCGGGGGATCGTCGTCATTCCCGCCGCCGGGGCGTTTAACGGGTTTTTCAGCTTCCAGTCGCCGGCGAACATGCTGTCGTAAGGTCTTTTCAGCACCCTGGCTCGCTGGATATTTTCGGCGTCGATACCCTCCACCAGATAGAAGAAAAACAAAAACGACAACTGTTCGGCGTTGCTGACAGGGTCGGGATAGCCGCCGCCGTAGAGGTAATCGCGTATCTGGTCAATGGACCGGCGCATTTCCGGGGTTAAAGGCATAGCTTATTTTCCATCTGCTTTATATGCAGTTGCGATCATACTCGCACCCAACATCTAAAAATCCCCCTATATCCCCCTTTATAAAAGGGGGACTTTTTAATAACTCCTTGAGCGATTAGTCGCCTCTTCCCCCTTCCTGGTCAATCTCTAACCCCTCACCCTGACCCTCTCCTCAAGAGCTAGCCATTACCCACAACTAGATGTCAGGAAGGTTTAATTTAAAGCTAACATAATGAATTACCAAGATAAATATATCGGCTCACTAAGGCTCTCCGCCAGGGCGAGATGAATAGCCTTAGGAATCCTAAGCTTCCATCGATTCTGGGTAATTCAACCCCTTGGGGAGAGGTCAGGGGGTATATTTCCTACTGTCTTAATGCACCGGCAACCTTTCTTCCCCTTCTTCTCTGCGCTCTTCTTTCTCACCTCCTCTGTCTCTCGATTCCTCTGAAAACACTGTCATTCAAACCGTTCAACAGCCCCTCCAGCCGTTCTTCGCTGCCGAACACCCGGACGGCCTGCGGCAGGCCGCCCATGAGGGTAAAGGGGTGAAAGGCGAAATGCCCCGGGGTGAACTCATTCATAATATCGGCATTGGCCCGAAGCTGGTTGCCGATGACCCGCAGCCAGTGTGCTTCGGTCGGCGTCAGGTCTTCCTGCTGCAGCAGCCAGGCCTCGAAACGCGCCCCCACCTCGGCCGCCTGCTGTTCCGAGGCTTCCTGGAACACCATGTTGCCCTCATCATCCAGGGTGACCCATTCCCGGGTCGTCGGGTCGATATAGTCGTCGATATCCAGGGACAGCAGGCGCCGCACCTCGTATTTCTTTTTCTTCAGCTTTTCCGTCACCCGGCCGCCCTCGGGGAACTCGTCGTCATCCAGATGGTAATCGCAGACGCCCACGAAATCGAACATGGTGAAATTCGGTTTGCCGGGCGCTTTCCGGGTGCCCCGGCCCCGCATCTGCCGATAGAGAATGGCGGAACGGGTGAATCGGGCAAAAATTAGGTTCACCACTTCCGGGCAGTCAAAGCCGGTGTCCAGCATGTTCACCGAGACCAGGATCTGGGGAAAAACCTCTTTTTTAAACCGTCTGATTTTGCTCATGCCGTCGATGGTGTCATCTTTTCCCAGGCCCGAGACCACATAGTCCGCATACCGGACTTCCGGCGACGCCTTCTTGTCCAGGAAGGCCTCATCAAACATCTGGGCCAGGGTTTCGGCGTGCCGCCGGGTCACTGCGAAGACAATCGTTTTGCCGATGAGGGGTTTGCGGATAATCCCTTTGCCGTCCCGATAGCCCTGCTCCAGCACCTGCCGGTATTCCTGCACCATGGCCCGGTTGCGTTCCGGAATGGTGAAGCGCCGTTCCAAAACCAGGGGATCAATGACGATGCTCTTATTCTCCTCGAAGATCTTGTCAAATTCAGCCCGCGTGCCCGGGTCCATGGCCGACCAGTCCAGCTTCTCCCTTGCCTGACCTCAAACCCATCGGCCGCCGCCGTCTTCACCGTCTTGGCCCGGTAAATCTGATAGGGCACCAGGTAGCCTTCCCGGATCGCCTCTTTAAGCGTATAGGTAAAGGTGGGTTTGGCAACTTCAAAGAAACGCAGCGTATCTTTGACGAACAGCCGGTCGTCTTCATGGTCGGGCTCTTCTGCCGAGACGCACGGGGTTGCCGTCAGGCCCAGCTGCACCCCGTCGAAATGTTTCAAAACCCCGCTCCACTGCCCGTAAATGCTCCGGTGGCATTCATCGGTAATGATCAGATCGAAATATCCCGCCGAATACTCGCCGTAGATGTTAATCATGCTTTGCAGCGTGGTGATGGTGATCTGCTTTTCATCCTGAAACCGGCGCCCGGCCCGCAGCACATAACAGGGATAATCCGGCAGGTGCTCGATAAAGACGTCTTCGGTCTGCTTGGCCAGCGGTATCCGGTCCACCAGGAACAGCACCCGGGTGATGGCGTTCGCCTGGAACAGCCGTTTTATAAGCGCCGCCGCCATCCGGGTTTTTCCCGTGCCCGTGGCCATCTCCACCAGGAGCTTGCGGCGTCCCGTCTGCATCTCCCGGCACAGGGTCTCGATGCAGTCTTTCTGGTAATCCCGGCCGGCGATGCGGTGGTCTATTGCCACCCCCAGGGGATCCTGCCGCACCTGGCGCGTGGCGAAGCGCCTTTCCAGATCGCTCTGCTTAAAGAAGGTTTTTACCGGTCTCGGATAGGCTGCCGATTCCCATTCCCAAAACAGGATCTCTTTGCCGTTGGCCAAAAAAACATACGGCACGCCAAGCTGTCGGGCATATTTTTTTCCCTGGGCCGTGGCCTCGCCGGGGCTTATGGCAAAGCGCTTGGCCTCAATCACCGCCAGGGCCCGGCCGTGCCGGTCGCACAAGACATAGTCCGCCCGGGAGCCGTCAGCCAGGCAGTATTCATACCGGACGCTGTTCTGATCAAAGGTATTCCAGCCCTGGTCAGCGAGCTGCGAGTCGATGATAACTCGTGAAAAAGCTTCTTTTGCTTTCATCATGCTCTTGTCTTGTCAAAGGTATCGGCCGCCATATTTGCACAATAGCACAAATCGTTGCGTTGAAAAAGGATTTTTGACATGCCCCTCGGGCGGTTCCCGAACCGCCCCTACACAAGCCCTGCTTCTCATTAATTTTTTATACCGTCAACTAACTCCGGCAGCCCCCAGACTGTGACCCCTCCTTATAAAATCCCCCCGATGACGGAGGGATTTAGTGGGGTATTTAAACCAAAAGCCGGGAAGCGCTTGGGCTTCGCCGCCCTGCGGGTGCTTTCCCGCCCTACCGGACGTCCAAACGCCTCCCCAACCGCCGCCGGGAGTAAGATTTCCGCAGTACCAGCATTTTAGGGGACCGAGAAAAATCTTCGGCTGAGACTTTTGTCATAATGTGGAACAGAACCGCATGGCAGGCAGTGCCCGTCCGGCATAGAAAAAGTTTTTAGCCGATCACTGGCCACTAATCAAAATCTGCCGAGGTGCTGCAAGCAGGGGGAAGATCGGCAGCATGATCGGTGTCGGCAAAAGATTGGGACAGGTCAGGCTTGCAGAAGCCGGGCGGCAATGATAAAGTACAACATTAATTTTCCAATTTTCGGTGGACAATGAATAATTTCTTCCATCGCTTAAGTCATTTACAGGTCCGCACCCTGGTGGCGGTAATCATCCTGACGACATTGCTGATCGCCTCAGGATTAGTTTACTTGTGGTTTTGGGCCAGTAATAAGATGGAAACTATCGTCACCGAGCAATTCAATGAGCAGCAATTGATGTTGGCCCGGAAAATTGCAGACAATGTGGAAGTCTACATAGATTTATTAGAAAGTCAGATGGTGAGCTATAAACAGGCTTATCAGGTAGAGGCTTTGGAGCGCAGGAATTTCAAGGCTTTTTTTACCTTGCAAATGAATTATTTAAAAGATTTCGGTGTCTTTGAAATCAGGAAATATAATGCCAAGGGCATTCTTGATTTTGTTTATCGCCCCGGAGGTCCTTTGGTGCCCCTCGAGCCGGCGACGATAAAAGAAAAATACCTTGCCTGGGCCAGGGAAGAAAAGAATCGCGAGGCTCTGCTGCTGACGGAGATTTTTAATTTCTCAGATCGATTTGAACCAGGGGGGCGGGGCATGGGAATTTTGACGCCGCTGTATTCGCCCGGTGACCCGGTTGATTCCCAAAAATCAGAGTTTGACGGAATCTTACAGGTCAATTTCGATCCCTATTTTATTGCCGGCATGGTCACCAAAGAAGTTCGTTCCGGCAAGACCGGTTATCCCTGGATTATTGACCAGGAAGGTATTTTTCTGGCGCATTTTGAAAAGTCTTTCGTGGGCAAGAACCAGACGCAGGTCAGGGAGGAGCGCAATCCGAAGCTCTCATATGCCAGAATTAATAAAATTGTGGAAGAATCTATTCTCCAGGGGAAAGAGGGAACCGACTGGTATCTTTCGGGATGGCACCGGGAAAAACAGGGTCAGATAAAAAAGCTTATTGCCTTTACGCCGATTCTTTTCACCAAAGGGATGGTCCGGGGCATTTTGCAGGTGGAGAATCCGAGCCGGAATCTCTGGGGGGTGGGCGTGGCGGCCCCGGTGGATGAAGTATATGGCCTGGTGCGCCGTTTTCAGATTGATCAGGGCCTTATGGTGGGATTTTTTCTGCTGTTGTTGATGGCCGTGAGTTATCTGTTAATAGGAGCGATTTACAGTTGGAACCGGTTTCTAACTCATGAAGTGGATGAGAAGACCGAGGAATTGCGCCAGAGTCATGAGCGCCTGCTGCGTTCGGAAAGATTTGCCGCCGTGGGTGAAGCCGCGGCGTATGTCAGCCATGAGATCAAGAACCCTTTAATGGTTATTGGCGGTTTTGCCCGCCAGTTGGAGAGAAACCCGGAAGTGCCTCAATCTGCCGGGGCCAAATTAAGAATTATCAGTGATGAAGTGAGACGGCTGGAAAATTTTCTTGGAGAATTACGGGATTTTACCAGGCCGGCGGTCCCTGCAAAACAAGATGGCGATTTAAACGAGCTGATCCGGGAAATCGCGACGATGATGCAGGAAGCGGCCAGGGAGATGAATATTCAATTAATTACCAGTTTGGCCGACAACTTACCCATGGTGTCCTTTGATCCGAACCAGATGAAACAGGTGCTGATTAATCTGGTGAAAAATGCCCTGGAAGCCATTGACCAGGGCGGCGTTATCACCCTCAGCACGAGTTTTCAGGACGGTGAGGTGCAGCTGTCGGTGCAGGATAATGGGAAAGGCATTGATCCTGAAATATTGCCTGATATTTTCAATCCATTTTTTACCACTAAAAAAACCGGCACCGGCTTGGGATTGGCCGTAATAAATAAAATCATTGAAGACCATCACGGTACTATCAAGGTGAAAAGTACAAAAGCACAAGGGAGTATTTTCACCGTCCACCTCCCTTGCCGGCCGTAGTTCCGCCAGTCATGATGATTCCCCCCCCCAAATTGAGGCAACCCCGGAGCAGGTCGGAGAAAAAAAACGCCGGCGGCGCGAGCGGATAATCATTGGGATTATCGTTCTTCTCGTGGTTATGATCACGCTGGTGGAAGTTAGGCTGGTACGGCATCAGGGTGAGTCGATTACAGACAGCCTGCTGGCCTTCGGCCTGGTAAATCTTAATACCATCCTGCTGTTATTTTTGACCTTCCTGATTTTCCGCAATTTGAGCAAACTTATCCTGGAGCGGCGGCAGAAGATATTCGGCTCAAAATTGCGGGTTCGGCTGGTATTAACTTTTGTTTTTTTGTCATTGCTGCCAACCCTGCTCATGTCATTTGTCGCCTTCGAATTTATCTCCGGGCGGACGGAGTATCAACTTAACGCCCAGGTGGAGAAATCTCTCACCAATTCAGTGGCTTTGGCGCAATCTTATTTCAAGGGCATGGAAAGGAAGGTATTGGTCTGCGGGCAGTTGCTGACCAGGGCAATCCAGGAACAGGATTTATTGGGCCGGGGGGAGACAGCCTTAAAGGATTTCTTGAAAAAAAGCCGGGTGGAATATTCTCTGGAAAATCTGGAAGTATTTGCGGTGGACGGCAATCTGCTGAGTTTTGGCGGCAGCTTAGAGGCTGGGGAGACCAGGACTGATCCGGATACTTTTGCGGCGCTGAAGAAATTGGCCGCAGGTGAGGTGTATTCACAAAAAGAGAGCGACGGTGAGATGATTCGAGGCATGTTCCCCATTCCGGCACCGTCTGTCTCACCGACACCGGTGGCTTTTTTGGTCGTCAGCCAGTTAATACCAAACCCGGTTCTGAATCAGGTGGCCGATATCAGAGAAGGGGTAGGCGAACTAAGGCGGCTGCAATATTTATTGCGGCCGGTGCGCGTCAGCCGTTATGTAGCTTTGGGGGCCGTAACCCTGTTGGTGCTGATGTCGGCGGTCTGGCTGGGGATGTACATGGCCCGGGAAATTACCACGCCGATACGGCAGTTGGCCGAAGGGACTTTAAAGGTGGCCGACGGCGATTATTCCATTCACATTGCCCAGGAAGGCAGAGATGAAATCGGCTATTTAGTTCAATCATTCAACAAAATGACCCAGGACCTGCAACACAGCCGCAGCCAACTGGATTTCGCCAACCTGCAGCTATCCCAGAAAAATGAAGAACTGGAAGCCAGGCGCCGGTATATGGAGATCATTCTGAAGAATGTGGCGGCCGGGATCATTTCGGTGGATGCTTTGGACCGAATGACGACGATGAATCATTCAGCCGAAATGATATTCGGGGTAAATGCCAAAGAAGTCCTGGGAAAAAATGTCGGATTGCTTTTTCCGGGGTCCGACGGGCAAAAATTGACCGAAATTATCATGGAGGCGCGTCAGACAGTCCGGGGAGTTCTGGAGAAACCACTGGAGCTTAATCTGGCGGTAAATACCTTGACCCTGCTGGTTAAACCGACAGTTTTGAGGGATGAAAGCGGCAGATATGTGGGAATGGTCCTGGTATTTGAAGATATGACGGAGCTCTACCGGGCCCAACGGTTGGCTGCCTGGCGCGAGGTGGCCCAGCGGATCGCCCATGAGGTAAAAAATCCCTTGACGCCTATTCAGTTGTCAGCCCAGCGACTGTGGCGGCGATATGGCGAAAAACTGGGGGAAGACAGTCAAGTGTTGCGGGAATGTACGCAGATGATCGTTGACCAGGTAGAAGACTTAAAAAATCTGGTAAATGAATTCTCACGTTTTGCTCGTTTGCCCTACCTGTCGCCGGCCCCCCAGGATATTAACGAGCTGATCAAGGAGACGTTACTCCTGTATCAAGAGAACGAGCCTCAGGTGATTTTTGAACCCAGGCTGGAGCCACAGTTGCCCCTGGTGCCCGTGGACCGGGAGCAATTGAAGCGGGTCCTGGTTAATTTACTGGATAATGCCATCGCCTCGATAAAACACCGGGGGCACATTTGGCTTACCAGTGTAAAGGCTGAACCAGGCAACATGGTCCGGCTGGAGGTGACTGATGATGGCCAGGGTATTGCCAGACCGTGATAAAAACAGGATTTTTGAACCGTATTTTTCCACCAAATTAAGCGGCACCGGTTTGGGTCTGGCCATTGCCAAAGCGGTTATTTCGGAGCATAATGGCCGGATTTGGGTGGAAGATAACCAACCACAGGGGAGCCGGTTTATTATTGAGCTGCCTCTTGATGGCAATGAAAAGATGGCTGAAGCGTGTAGGGAGTCAGGGCAAGAGGGAAAGAGGGAGCATGGCGAAAACTATTCTGGTAGTGGATGACGAAAACTCAATTATTCAGACTCTGTCAGGTATTTTGCAGGATGAGGGTTTTGAAGTTATCTCTGCCCGGGATGGTGAGACCGCGCTGCAGGTAGTAGAAGATGAGGGGCCCGATCTGGTGCTATTGGATATCTCCCTCCCCGGCCTGGATGGCTTGGAAGTGCTCCAACAGCTTAAAGAACACCAGCCGCTCCTGCCGGTAATCATGGTTTCGGCTTATGGAAATGTTGAAAATGCCGTGAAAGCCACCCGTCTGGGGGCCTATGATTTCATTGAAAAGCCGCCGCACGCCGATAAGATTATTCTCACCGTCCGCAATGCCCTGGAGATGAGTCGGCTGGCTGAGGAAAATCTGCAGTTGCGCCGGCGGGGCGTGCCGCCGGAAGAGATTATCGGCCAATCCCAGGTTATGCAGCAGTTGCGTGAGCAGGTCCGGATCGTGGCGCCGACCAATGCCTGGGTATTGATTACCGGGGAGAATGGCACCGGCAAGGAATTGGTGGCCCGGGCGATCCACAGATTCAGCAAGCGGGCGGGCAAGCCGTTCGTGGAAGTCAATTGTGCGGCGATTCCGGAGGAATTAATTGAGAGTGAGCTTTTCGGGCATGAAAAAGGGGCTTTTACCGGGGCCACGGCAAAACGCCGGGGCAAATTCGACCAGGCCCACGAGGGCACTCTCTTTCTGGATGAAATCGCCGATATGAGCTTAAAAACTCAGGCCAAGGTATTGCGGATCCTTCAGGAACAGCGGTTTGAGCGAGTCGGCGGCAGCCGACCGATTCAGGTGGATGTCAGGGTGGTGGCAGCAACCAATAAAAATCTGGAGGAGCTTATCGGCCGGGGCCAATTCCGTGAAGATCTTTACTACCGCATAAATGTCATTCCCATTGCCGTCCCGGCTTTGAAGGAAAGGACGGAGGATATACCGCTCCTGATAGAATATTTTTTAAAGGAATTTGCCCGGGAAACCAATAATCAGCCGAAAATCATGACTCCCGAAGCGGTGGCGGTTTTACGCCAGCAGAATTGGCCCGGCAATATCAGGGAGTTGAAAAATTTTATCCATCGACTGGCCATCCTGACACCTGGGAGGGTCATCAATCTGGCAGATTTGCCGGGTAATCTGCAACCTGAAAGGCAGACCTCGGAAATAGATCCGAGCCTTTTGCAGATGAGTTCTTTTAAGGAGGCCCGCAATCTGTTTGAAAAAGAATTTATCCGCCGCAAGCTGGCTGAATTTCACGGCAATGTCAGCCTGACCGCCGAATCCATAGGATTGGAGCGTTCGCATCTGTATAAAAAAATGCGCAGCCATGGCCTGGAGCCCGGCCGGGAGGCGGACGAGATAGTGGAAAGTGAAAAGTGAAAAGTGGATAAAGATGTCAGGGAGTAAGGAGAAGCACCTCCCGCCTTCTGATCCACCGCAAGTAACGGTTTTTTAGATGTTTGCCGACCGCTGACAACCAAAAGGGCATGAGGGAGCGGAGCCTGGGTGAAATAATTCTGGTGGGCGTCGTGCACGGTGACCCGGAAGGGTATAATAAGTTGACCGGATTGCTCAGGCGAACCGGGCCGCGGGTAATCAGTGTGGAAATCAGTGAATATTCGTGGCGTTATCGCCGCCGCCGGCAGGCCCGCTGGCGCCGCCAATTTCAGCTTGCCGGTCAGGCCTTGCCGCCGGAGCAACGCCGCCATCTGGCCCTGCAAAAAGTGGCGGCGCAGATTGCCTATCCTTTCGAGGTAAAGGCGGCCGAAGATTATGCTCGAAAATACGGGGCGGCGTGGCGGGCCGTCGATCTCAACCGGATGGCGCAAGCGCATCTGCCCCGATACGAGGCGGAATTATTGAGTCCTGATAATCTGCGCTTTTTGATATCAACCGAGGATGGGGATTGGCAGGAACATATCAGGCAGGAATATCAGCGAGCCCGCCGGGCCTTGCAGGCCGGCAGGAATCGAAGATGTATGTCGACTGCCGGCAGGGTGAGGGGTGACCTGTCGGCACTGACAACCCTGCGGGAAAAAGTCCTGGCTCACCGGGTGGCTCGACTGGCCCGGGAGTGGTCGAAAATCGTGCATGTGGGCGGTTGGGAGCATCTGGTCAGGTGGGAGACACCTCAAACCATGGCGGATTTTTTAGCAGCCCTGCGGCCGGTGAGGGTGTTGCTGGACCATGTGAAAACCGTGCATGCGGTGAGCGGTGAGCAGTGAGTCAGTGAGCCGAAAAAACTAATCGCAGAATTTACTGTCGAATCAGCTCAGGATCTTTAACTGCATCCGGGATGACAAAAATATACACTGGGGAATATGAAGATTAAACCTTGGGGATTGGAATAAGGATATTGTATGAGTGAGATTCTGGTAGTGGATGACGATGCCAATACCAGGGAAGCTTTGGCAGTCAGTCTGAAGAAGATCGGCCACCAGGTAAGTCTGGCCGGCACCGGTACCGAGGCCTTGGAATTCGTGCGGCAGCAGCCGGTGGAGTTGGCAATTATTGATCTCAAATTACCTGACATGGAGGGGACCGATCTTTTTGAGGCGATGCGGATCATCAGCCCCTATACAATTGCCATTATGATTTCGGCCCGGGCCACGGTGGATGAGGCGGTTTCGGCCTTGAAGCTGGGCATCTATGATTTCATCACCAAGGATTTCAGGATGCAGGAGATCCGCAAGGTGGTGAACAAGGCCCTGGAAACTCAACAACTGCTGCAAGAAAATCAAAGGCTGCGGCAGGCGTTGCAGGATCGGCTGGCCAGCAACCGGATTTTGGGGCGCAGCCCGGCGTTATTAAAAGTTATCCATCAGGTTGCGCAAATCGCCTCGGTGAGAAGCACCGTGCTCTTGACAGGTGAAAGCGGCGTGGGTAAAGAGTTGATTGCCGAGGCGATTCACCTGGGCAGTCCCCGCAAGGACAAGCCCCTGGTAAAAGTAAATTGCGGCGCCCTGCCGGAGAGTTTGATTGAATCGGAGTTATTCGGGCATGAAAAGGGCGCCTTTACGGGGGCGCACCAGCAACGCAAAGGCCGTTTTGAGCTGGCGGACACCGGCACTATTTTTTTGGATGAAGTTTCGGAGATGCCCTTCAGCACCCAGGTAAAGCTGCTCCGGGTTTTGCAGGAGGGAGAATTCGAGCGGGTCGGCGGTTCCAAGACTCTAAAAGTGGATGTCAGGGTGATGGCTGCCACCAATCAGAATTTAGAGGAGATGGTCGCGGCGGGAACGTTTCGCAAGGATTTATATTACCGGCTCAATGTTATTCACCTGGAGATCCCGCCGCTGCGGGCCCGGAGTGAAGACATTGCCTTGCTGGCCCAGCATTTTCTGGACAAATTTTGCCTGGAGAACAACCGGCCGCCCATGGGGTTTACGCCTGAAGCGATGCAGGCCTTGAAAAGTTATCTATGGCCGGGAAATGTCCGGGAACTGGAAAATGTGGTGGAGCGGGCGGTGGCTTTGTGCAACAGTCCGGCGGTGGGACTGGCGGATCTAGCGGAAGAGGTGCAGCAACAATCCCAGGGCGAAGAAAATATCCTGATTCAGGTCGGGACCTCGATGGAAGAGATCGAACGGCTGGCCATCCGGCAGACCCTGAAAAAAACCGGCGGGGATAAAGAGGTGGCGGCCAGAATCCTGGGAATAGGTCTGGCAACGCTTTACCGGCGGCTGAAGGAGATGGAATCCAAAGGGATGACAGTCACCGAGGGGACAGGGAAGGGGGAGGCGGATGGCGCGGGGAACGTTCCTTGATTTAGATCCAATAAACCTCAAAGAGGCTGAAGTAATAATAGTTCCGATACCGTATGAAGCTACCACCACGTATGGGGGAGGAACCGGAGGGGGGCCGGAAGCGATCCTGGCGGCCAGCCGCCAGGTGGAGTTGTGGGATGAGGAAGGTGATTGGAATCCCAGCCAGAAAATAAAGCTGGCCACTGCCGGGGAAATCGGCCCGGATGCCGGCGGACCGGCGGCTATGCTGGACAAAATCAAGAAGCGGGTGAAACCATGGATAGCCGAAGGCAAAATGCTGGTCAGCCTGGGGGGCGAGCATACCATCACCCTGGCCCTGGTGGAATCGTACCTGACCAGATATCCCGACCTGACCGTGGTGGCGCTGGACGCCCACGCCGACTTGCGGGAGAGGTACGAAAACAGCCCGCATTCCCACGCCTGTGTCATGCGGCGGGTCTGGGAGCTGGGGCGGCCGTTAACCATGATCGGGGTGCGGAGTTATTCGGCCGGGGAATACGATTTTATCCGGGTGGCGCCGCGCCTGACCTTGCTTAAAGCCAGGAACCTGCATGATCCCGCAGTACTTGCAGCGTACCCTGGAACACCTGGGGCGTATTAAAGGGCCGGTCTACATTTCTTTTGACGTGGACGCCCTGGACCCGTCGGTGATGCCCGGCACCGGCACGCCGGAGCCGGGGGGGTTGAGTTATTACCAGGCCCTGGAAATTTTAAAAGCCATTATTGCCCGGGGGCCGGTGGTGGGTTTTGATCTGACGGAGCTGGCGCCGATACCGGGGCAGCGGGTGAGTGAATTTACCGCAGCCAGGCTGATCTATAAATTTTTAGGGTATCTCTATCAGGAGCGGCAGGGGACCAAGAACGCCGGGGAGAATTAGAAAAGGAGATTTGGATTGCGGCGGAAACCGGAAGAATTTCACGACGGGGCCCAAGACGGCTTAAAACCTCTGGCGCCTCTGGATATTGAAAAAATTGCCGATTTTGATGAGTTGCTGGCAGGCTACAGCCGGACCGCTTTTGGCGGCCGGTCCCTGGGAGAAGCGGCCGAGGTTCTGGAGACCATGGTAACGGACCCGGAGTGCACCAGGGTGGGAACCTTTGCCGGAGCCATGACGGTGGCCAAAATGGGGCTTTTGATCTGCGAAATGATCGACCGCGGCTGGCTGCAGATTATCATCAGCACCGGGGCTTTGATGGCGCACGGTCTGATCGAGGCGGTGGGTCAGGTGCATTACAAGCATGATCCCGGACGCTCCGACGAAGAATTGTACCGCATGGGCTACAATCGAGTCTATGATACCCTGGAGATGGAAACCAACCTGGATTACGCCGAAGGAATTTTTAAGCATGTCCTGGATAACCTGGATACCAGCCAGACTCTTTCCTCGGCGGTCCTGTGCCGGGAATTGGGCAAATATCTGGCCGAGATCACCGACCAGCCGGGAATTTTGCGGAATGCCTATCTCAAGGGGGTGCCGGTCTTTATTCCGGCCTTTACCGATTCGGAACTGGGATTGGATGTGGCCAACTGGATGATCCAACGGGCCATACAGTCAGGGAAATCCGTGACCGAAGCCTTCACCACCATGTCTTTGAATTTTAACCCTTTCCTGGACCTGGGGCTCTACGGCCAGGAGATCATGAAGGCCAAAAGGCTCGGCATCTTCACCATCGGCGGCGGCGTGCCCCGGAACTGGGCCCAGCAGGTGGGGCCGTTTTTTGATATTTTGCAGAACCGGCTGGGAGTGACTCTGCCGTTCGTGCGTTTTCAGTACGGGGTCCGGATCTGTCCGGAGCCGGTGCACTGGGGCGGCTTAAGCGGCTGTACCTATCGGGAGGGCATTTCCTGGGGAAAATTTGTGCCCGAAAAAGAGGGCGGCAGGTTTGCCGAAGTGTATTCTGACGCCACTATCGCCTGGCCCATTCTGGTGAAGGCGGTTTTGCAAAGGCTGGCCAAACGGTCTCCGGCTAATAGTTATTCTCAAAAGTAATTTCGTTCCCGGTGGACTCAAGGTGGCGGGCGCGGCCCGCCCTATGATGAACTTCTCTAGTTGTTTGGTTAGAATCCCAATAGGCCGGCCCATGGCCGCGGTTCACAGGAAAGCTTACCGATGAGAAAGAACTTTCGAGAACCGCTATAACTACGAAATGAATCAGCACCGGATTAGTTGAATGACTTGCATTTGGAAATTTGCTTCTTATAGTAATAAAAGTTTATCCGCCGCGGTGCCGGAAATTGATGATGAAGCCACAGGCGGCATTTACGTTTAAAGGAGAAGCCTATGATATTTAAACCTAGTATGCGGATATTTTTTCTAATAAGCCTTGTTGCCCTAGTGGTCTTCGGTCCGGCGGCAACCGGCTGGTCGCAAGAAAAAGGCAAACCGGCGCCGGAATTTTCCCTGGTGGATACCGCGGGTAACACGGTGAGCTCGAGCCAGATGCAGGGGAAGGTGGTAGTAGTGAATTTTTTCACAATCTGGTGCCAGCCCTGCCGGCATGAGATGCCCGATCTCAATGCCATCTACAACGAGAACAAAGACAAAGGCCTGAGCATGGTGGGGATCTGTCTGAATGCCGATCCGAACCAGTTGAAGGTCCTGGTCACACAACTGAAACTGGATTACCCGGTGTTGCTGGGCACGGAGAAAGTAAACAAGGACTTTGGCGAGATTGTCGGGGTGCCCACGACCTTTATCATCGACAAACAGGGGAAAATCGCCGACAAAATTGTCGGGGCGCGGAAGAAAGACGAGTTTATGGCGGTGATTAAGCCGTTGTTGTAATACAGGAGAACTGTCAGAAATTATAACTAGTTGTAGGGCGGGAAAGCGAGAGCGCATCCCGCCTTTTGACTGGCAGGCCCAAGTGCGGCCGGAGTGCCCCGCCTCCGGGTTGTTCCTCTCCCGGAGAACGGCTCTGAGGGAGGGAGGCAATGGGGGTACCGCTGTCAACTCTTCTTTTTGGCTTCCAGCAGTTTGATTTTTTCCTGAAGGAAGGGGGCGAAGCTGTCGTTGGGGTTTTCCTGGAGCATTTTTTGATACATTGCCAGGGCCTTGGCCGGTTCGCCGGCGAGTTCAAATAGCAATCCCTGCCGGCGCTGCAGTTCCTGGCGATAGGGAAGATTGGGCATGGCCAATAAAGGGTCCAGGACCGCCGCGGCTTTCACATATTCTTTCTGGGCCTCGTAGCAATAGCTGAGATTTTCAGCCACGAGAATCTTAACATCGGGAGCCTCTTTTTCCAGGGCTTCAAAGGCGGCCGCGGCCTCGGCATATTTTTTCTCCTGATAGAGCAGGTTAGCGATCAGCAGCCGGGATTCCAAGGCCCCGCCGGTGCCGGGGTAATCCTGAATGATGGTCTGCAGCTCCTTGAGCATGGCCGGGATCTCCTGCTTTTTCTGAGTCGCCACGGACTGGTATAATTCCGCCGCCTGTTCCTGGCGGTCGGCCTGACGTTTCTGGAGATAGCCCCAGACAGCCCCGGCGATGAGGAGAATGGCCAGGCCGCCGAGGATATAGGCGAGATGTTTTTGCCCGAATTCCAGAAGTTTTTGCGACAGGGTAATGAATTCATCGGTTTCTTTGGGTTTCAATTTCAGGCCGGTGGTTTTTTTGACTTGCGCCATTGATATTCCTCGAAGTTTAAAGTGGTTGCGGCGCCGTTCCGGGCAGGGCTCGGCAGGCTGCGGCCAGATCTTTACCACGGGCGCCAACGCCGCTGATTTCTATGGTTCTGCTGTGATCGTCAACCCAGAAGAGGCTGACATCGAGGTATTCCCCCGGCAGATCAGCCTGCAGCCGCTCGGCCCATTCAATCACGGTAACCACGGGCTGCTGCCAATAATCCTCCAGGGCCATGAGAAAATCCATCTCCAGAACCGGCAGGCGGTAGAGATCGATGTGGATGAGGGGAATCGGGCCCTGATACTCGTGCACCAGGGCAAAAGTAGGGCTGCCGACCTGATCCGGCGAGATGCCCAGCCCAAGGCTGAGGCCCCGCACTAACTCGGTTTTTCCGGCCCCCAGGTCCCCGTGCAGCAGTACGATATCGCCCGGCTGCAGGAGTGAAGCGATTTTTTCTCCCCAAAGGTGGGTTTCCCGGGGACTGTGGGTGATGACCTGGAAAGACAGCAGCCTCAGACCCCCTGGCTTAACGCGCGGATGATGTCTATTTTGCCGATAATACCGATGATTTTATCCCCTTGGAGGACCGGCAGGGTGTGAATCCGGCGGCGGGCCATGATGGTCGCGATCTCATCAACTTCCACATCCTCCGAGATGGTGATCGGAGGCGCCGTCATGATATCGGCAACGAGATTTCCCATGAGTTTTTCCAGATTTTTTTTGAAGGTGCTGGGGCGCTCCAGGTAAAAATGGGCGTCCAGGATGGAAATTACATGAGGCAGCTCAAACTTTTTGGCCCGATCGATGAGATTGTTTTGGGTAACAACGCCCACCAGGCGTCCCTGACTGTCCACCACCGGGGCACCGTTAATTTTATGATCCGCCAGGAGTTGGGCCAGGTCCAGAACCGTGGTTTCGGGTGAGACGGTTATGACCTCTTTGGTCATGATATCACGAGCCTGTAACATATATGCTCCTCTATTTCCGGCAGGGACCCGGCAGCGAAGGAATTGATGATTTCGGGCAGATCTTCCAGCAGGTCGCCGGCCAGCATGCTGAAGTCGCCCCGGCGGTCGGCCCGCACATCCGCCACCAGGCCATGGAGGTAGACAGCCAGGCAGGCAGCATTAAAAGGATCGACCTTTTGGGCCAGGAAGCCGCCGATCATACCGGTAAGAACGTCGCCGGTGCCGCCCTGGGCCAGAATCGGGTTGCCGGTGGAATTGATGACGATTCTGCCCTCCGGGTTGGCGATGATGGTCTGGGCGCCTTTGAGCACGACAATGGCCTGGGCCCGTTCGGCCAGTTCCAGGGCGGCAGCCAGCCGATTCTCTTGAATATCCCTGGTACGCGTTCCCAGGAGGCGGGACATTTCGCCCGGGTGGGGCGTCATGATGACCGGGGCGCCGGCATCAGCAACGCTTTCCAGATCATGAGCCACGGCATTGAGGCCGTCGGCATCCAAAACCAGGGGGAGAGAACTGCGGCGGACCAACTGCCGGACCAATTGCACGGTTTCAGGATGGGTGCCAAGACCGGGACCGATGGCCAGTGCGGTTTTGCCGGGCAGGGCTGCGGCTATCTCTTCCAAAGCTCGTGGTCCCAGGGCCTGAACGCCTTCCGGTTCAGTTAGGGGCAGGGTCATGGCCTCGGTGAGTTTTATTTCCAGGATGGGGTTAAGGCTGGCCGGAATGCCCACAGTCACCAGTCCGGCGCCGACCCGCATGGCTGCCTCGCCCGTCAAAGCGGCGGCCCCGGTTTTTCCCACCGAACCGGCCACGACAAACAGGTGGCCGAAATCTCCTTTATGGCTGTAGGGATGGCGGTAAGGGAGCAGGTGGCGAAGGTTGGGGGCGGCGGCCAGGTCAATTTGACTGATATGGGCCTGGGCCGGCGGTATGCCGATATCCACCTGCCACAAACGGCCCACCAGTTCCCGGCCGGGAGTTAAAATTTGACCGATTTTCGGCCACCCGTAGGTAACGGTGACATCGGCCAGAACGGCAATACCCTGGGGCTGACCGCTATCAGCCGACAGACCGGAAGGAATGTCGATGGCCAGAATTGGCGCCGGGGTATCATTGATCAAGGTGATGGCGGCCTGATAAAGTCCTTTGACTTGACTGCTGAGACCGGTGCCCAGAAGGGCGTCCACCAGCAGATAGGCACCCTCGAGGAGGGGAATCTGTTCCAGCAGGGCTTCCTCCGTGGTTATTTCCCGCACCGGCACGGTTAATTGCTCCAGGATGTCAAGATTGATCCTGGCGTCACCGCTGATCTGGTTTTTCTCCGCCAGCAGCAGGACAATAACTTCGTGCCCGGCGTTGGCCAGGTACCTGGCGACAACAAAGCCGTCGCCGCCGTTATTGCCGCGGCCGGCTAAAATTACCACCGGGCCGTCAAGTTCCGGGAATTCGCGGCACAGGATCTGAAACGTGGTGCGGCCGGCATTTTCCATTAAAACCACGGAGGGGACGCCGATCTCCTCAATGGTCAGTTGATCCAACTGGCGCATCTGCGCCGCGGTGACTAGTTTCACGTCAGGCCTCTTTACCGCAGTAAATTTGGATTAATATTGAACTTCAGGAAAGGAAGCTCGAATATATAGCAATTCTAAAAAATAATTTCTTATTCCTGTCATTCTGAGGGAGCGCAGCGACCGAAGAATCTTAGATCCTTCGCTTCGCTCAGGATGACAGAGGCGAAGAAAACTTTTGAGAACAGCTATAGTTAAAGATAGCATTATTTCCTAAAGATGCCAAGATTCTGAAAAATGAAAAGACCTGCAGAGATATTTTCCCTGGTATCGGCGTCGATATTAATCTTGAGTTCTTACCGAAAACCGGAAACCGAAAACAAAAATCTTTTAATACAGAAGATATTTCTGCCGCAGGGTCACAAAGGCGTTCAGGCGGCGCTGCCATCTCTGGCGTATTTCCCGGGGGTCAACACCATTTTTGATTTCTGCCAGGACTTCCCGGGAGCCGATCATGCCGACATTGCGGTCCAGATCAAACTTGCCGCCATACAGGCGATACAGGGCGGCAGCCAGCTCTAACCCGAGATAAGGGCTGTCCAGGACATTGCGGTCGGTGAGGCGCAACCGGACGCCTTCACACCTTTTTCCGCCGCAGCGGTCGGAGGCGGGGACAAAGCTTATCGGGGCGAAGGAGATGCCCGGGATCTGTCTGGCATTCAGATAATTGGCCAGCTGGGACCCGGAGATCCAGGGGGCGCCGACGATTTCGAAGGGGGAGGTGGTGCCCCGGCCGACGCTGACATTGGCGGACTCCACCATGGCAACGCCGGGGTAGAGGGTCGTTTGGGTCAGGGTTTTGAGGTTAGGGGAGGGGGGGAACCAGGTCAGGCCGGTCTGGTCAAACCAGAGTTCCCGGCGGTACCCTGACATTTTAATGACCTGCAACCTCGCCCCGAGGCGGTTTTCCTGGTTAAAGAGCTGGGCCAGTTCTCCCACGGTCATCCCGTAGCGCACCGGCAGGGCAAAATAACCGACGTATGATTTCAGGCCGGGCTCCAACACCGGGCCTTGCACCGCGGAGGCGGTAATGGGGTTGGGCCGGTCCAGCACGTAGAAATCAAGGTTGTTAGAGGCAGCGGCTTCCATGCAGTAAGCCAGGGTAGTGATATACGTATAAAATCTGACGCCCACATCCTGGATGTCGTAGACCAGGGCATCCAGGCCCCGGAGCATTTCCGGCGAGGGGCGTTTGGCCGTGCCATACAGGCTGTAAATCGGCAGTCCGGTGGCCGGGTCACGGCCGGAGGCAACTTTTTCATCCAGGGTGCCGCTGATGCCGTGCTCAGGGCTAAAAATGGCTTTGAGCTTGACGCCGGGGGCATTTCTGAGGAGATCAACGATGGAACGGCCGGCGGCGCTCCGACCGGTGTGGTTGGTGATGACGCCGACATTTTTTCCGGCCAGGGGGGCAAAGTTCTGGGCGGCCAGGACATCGAGGCCGGATTTCACCCGATCCGGCGTGTCGGCGGCGCCAAATCCCAGCATTTCGGTATAAGAGAAGCCGGGATCATTGGCCGCCATGGCCGGCGGTCCCATGGGTACGGCGTCGGCCACGGCTGCGGAGACATAGGTTCGCAAAGACTTGACTTCACCCCGGCCGTGGGGATGGAGCCGGTTGGTGAGAATGATTAGACAGGTCTTTGATTTAGGGTCCATCCAGATGGAAGTGCCGGTGTAACCTGTGTGCCCGAAAGAGCCGAAGGGAAAGGCAAGATTAAAGGCCCGGCTGTATGGAGATTTTATATCCCAGCCAAGACCATGGATGACATTACTTCCGGGCACCCGCTGGGGCTTAATCATGGCGGCCACGGCCTGGGGGGAAAGGATGCGTTTACCCTGGTAGGTCCCCTGATTCAGGATCATCTGGCATAAGATGGCCAGATCGTCAGCGGTGCTGAAGACTCCGGCATTGCCGGCAACCCCGCCCAATTTATAGGCAGTGGGGTCATGAACTGCCCCCCAACGGACGTCCGTGGGGGCGATGCGATCTTTCACGGCCGGACTGGGCAGAAAGCCGGTATTTTTCATACCCAGAGGCCCAAAGATCTTCTGGGCGCAATAGACATTTAAAGTCTGGCCGGAAACCCGGCGGACGACCTCGCCCAAGGCCACAAAATTGGCGTCGCTGTAGCGATAGCCTTGACCAGGACAATATACCGGCTCGTCTTCGGCGACCGCAACCACGCCGCCATCGTAGCCACTCCAGGAACTTCTCGGATTAATATCGGCGCGTAAGCCTGAGCTGTGGGTCATAAGATTCCGGATGGTGACCCGGCCTTTGCCGTTGGCGCCAAAAACCGGCCAATATTTTGCCACGGGGCAATCCAGATCGATTTTGCCGGCATCCACCAGTTGCATGATGGCCGTAGTGGTGGCTACGACCTTGGTAAGAGAGGCGATATCGAAGATAGTGTCAGGATTCATGGGCAGAACCTGAGGGGTGACCATCCGCTGGCCAAAAGCCTGGCGATAAATCATTTTTCCATCATGACCAACAACGACAACGCCCCCGGGGACATTTCCGGCTGCAAGTTGGGCCGGTATAATGGTATTAAGCCGCGACAGGCGCGCATCGGCCTGAAAAGGCAGTCCCTCTGGTTTTTCAGGCTTCACTTCAGGTTCGACCACCGGAGGAAGTTTAACTACCGGAGCCGGGCGCGGGGGGGCAGTTTTACAGGCAGGGAAGGAGAGTACTAAAACAATGACAGCCAGACTGAATAAAAGATAAAACTTCTGGTAATTCCGGAAAGACATGGTATTCCCTCTTCTACTTGTTAAAGCTGTTGGTTTGCCGGTTACTTTAACTATGTGACATTATTTTTGATTCCCTAAATTATTTTTTAGTCCCTGCCAAGGTGTCCGGGGAAAGCCGAAGAAAAGATGAAAGAATTGGGCCTCCCCAAAGGTGCGGGCAAGTTCCCGAAAGGAAACATAAATCAGCAGAAAGTAACAGAGCAGGATATGAACCGCCCAGAAATGCGGCCAGTGGATCTCATGCCAAACACCGGTGGCGGCGACAGACAGGCTCTGATGATGCCAGATCCTGGGCGCAAGTTCTTCCAGGAATTGCACGGCCAGGGCCGCCAGGCTGTAGATTATCGTTTTCCAGATGACGTTGAAGATCAGAGGGGTGCGGGGAAAACGGTTGATAATCGGGATCTCATCGGCCAGGAGCACGACTTTGCCTACCAGCAGGGCGCCAATGCTGGCGGTGAGGAAGAAACCGGAAAAATTTATATGATAATCCTCTAAAAAAAGCTTTTTGGTGAAGGCGATGACATTAAAGGTTATGAAAAAAAAGATAGTGGGGCCGATAAGTTCCAGCAGCTCATGTTTTAAAATGTGCCAAATTTTAGACATCTATTCAGGCTTCTCAGGATCTTGTTAATAAGTTGGATTCGAGACATTATACCGCAAGATCCTTCCGAGTAAATAGAAGAAAATTGAGCCATCGAAAAGCTTAATGATTCCGGAGCCAGGCCAGGGTAACCAGCAGCCAGGTAAATTCGTTGGCCGCTTCGCTGACGGCCGCCCCCAGGCGGTTGCGGTCCCAACCCGCCTCCCGGATGGCAAACCAGAGCTGGCCCAGACGAGTCATAATGGCCACATGACCGGCCAGCAGCATGCCCGCGGCCAGACCGGCGCCCCCAACCTGGTAGATTTTATAGGCCAGGGTAACCTGAGGCAGTCCGATGAAGCAGACGCCAAAGAATCCGGACACCATGGGGTCGGTCCAGGCAAGGCCGCGCCACCGGCTCCAAACCAGGGTTGAGAATAATCCCAGAAGTACGACCGTGGCGGTGACTGAATCTTTGGCGTCCCAGATGGCGGTTCCCATCCAGAGCAGGAGGGCCAGGTTGGCAGCGATGACCAGAGTCCAGATGCCATAACTCCAGACGGTTTGCCGGGTGACCCGGCTTGGCCGGATGCGGTGGGCCTGGATGGTCAACGCCAGGTTGATGAGCAGGAACGCCAGCCAGCTTGCCAGCCAACTGATGTTGAGCCCCTGGGAGGTGGTGAGGAGGCGGACAAACTGACTGGTGCCGGACACTGCCGCCAGTACCGGTTGGAGCAGAAAGAAAAAATCGGCCGTTAACTGTTTTT
>CAWBKT010000021.1:0-64413 GCA_963789385.1 uncultured delta proteobacterium
TCGGGCTACGGCAGGCTCCTGGGTTGGCTTCGTCTCAGGCTCCAACCCCGGCGGGTACTTGTTCCATTTGTAGCCGGAGCGCGCCAAATTATAGGCCATTTCAAATTCTTCGTTCATATAGTTGGTGTCAAATTCCGAGTTCCTTTTTGTTTCAAAACCCTCCGGGATAAAGGCCAGGTTATAGTCAATCTTGTCGCGTTGGGCCAGAACGTAGATGCGGTATAAGTCGCCCACCCCCTGGTATTTGGTCAGGCTGTTGATCGCCCGGGTGCCAATGTCCCCGATATAGGGTTTGACGCAGGCATACTCGGGGTGCACCTGGGCATTGCGGATGATATAAAGTTTGCGGGGGCGTTGGGGCACCAGAGGCCCAAGTTCTCTCCTGACCGTAAAGAGCTTGAGGATATCCTCATACAGTATCACCTCAGCCCTGACCCCGCCATCCACGTGCATCTCGTCGTATTGCTGTCCGGCGGCCCTCACCTTCATGTACACCGGTTTGAAGGCCACGGGGACAGAGGCCGAAGCCCGGAGCACCTGGCGGAACAGCTTGGGGGCGTCCGGGTGGCCGCTGGCGGCGATGGCCCCCATGTCCCAGATCACCTGGCGCTGGGCGTCGAGTTGAGTAGTCCCCACTATCAGGCGTCTACCCTTATTGTGTTCCACGGCGATGGCCTGCAGCATGTTTTCGTCGACAAGCCGCTCCAGTAGTTTGGCCAATGGTTTCGTACTGGCCGCGGCTTCAATTCTTCCCAGGTTCAGCACCAGATTCAGCAGGCTGGAAACTTTATAGATATCTTTATCGGAAATCGTGGTATAGGCCTCTTTCAGCTTGGCGTCGTACTCCGGCCCGAGGAAGGCGAAAGGCGCCATGATGGCCCCGGTGCTGATGCCGGTTACTAACTTAAAACGTGGCCGGGTGCCTGCTTCAGTCCAGCCGCACAAAATTCCCGCGCCGAAAGCGCCGTCACCGCCGCCGCCGGACAGGGCCAGGAAATTCACTTCGGGCTCGAGCTTTCCCTGATTAGCAGCCATTTCCTGCGTGACTGAGTCGATGGCGCTGCGCTCCATATTTTCATTGTAAACGTCGCCCCAGGCCCGGATGCCAGACTGGTTGGCGATCTGGACCTGGTCCAGGAGGTGCTCCGGCAAAGGCTGGCGTACCCGCAGGGCCATACAGCCCTGGAGGAGTAAACCCAACAACGCCACACTGACCAGGGCACGGAAGCCTCTGCCATTTGAACCGGCGCTGGTTCTGCCAGCCGATTTTGCCGATGATTTCTTTTTAAGCATAGTGTAGTCCCATTTGACCACATGGCGACGCCAGGTGGTCAGGGTGACGCTGCTGATATCCTGACCGTCAATGAATATCAGGCCTCTCGTTTTTTAACTTGGGGCTGCGCCTTGGACGCCGCCTTTTCCAGGGACACCCGGAAAGCGGGCTGGCGCTCGCTCAACTCAGCCGCGGTACCCACATCCACAATCCGTCCATGCACCATGTAGACCACCTCATCGAAGCGGGTCAACAGGTGAGGCCGGTGCACCGACGATACCACGCAATCGTCTGCGTAGAGTTCAAAGATATTCTCGTACACCGCCGCCTCCGTGGACACGTCCAGGTTGGAGGTGGGTTCGTCCAGGAACAGGATGGAGGCGTTCCGGGCTGCGATCAGGCCCCGGGCCAGGGCGATGCGCTGTTTTTGCCCGCCGGAAAAGTTGGCCCCCCGTTCGGCGATCTCCGTCTCCAACCCGTCCGGCAGTTCAGCCACCAGGGATGCCAGTTGGGCCGCCTCGATGGCCCACACTAAAACCTCGGGCGGACAGTCCGATCCCATGGTCAGGTTCTGGCGCAGGGTGGCTTCGAAAACCTCGGCATCCTGGGGAAGCAACATGGCAATGGCCGCCAGATCGTGCAGATGGTTCAGGCGCTCGCCATCGATGGTCAGAGTAATTTCCCGGGCGAAGTACAGGCCCGCCAGGATGCGCATCAGGGTGCTCTTCCCCGAGCCGCTCTCCCCCGCCAGGGCCAGGCGCTTGCCCCGCTGCAAGCGGAGTGAGATATCTGCCAACGCCGGGATCGGAGAACGACTGTGGGGGTGTCGGAAGGTCAGGTCGGCCAAACGTATCGTCTGCCAATTTTTCAGCCTGTCTACGACTGCCGGCGCCAGCGTCAGGTGGGGCGCCGTCTCCACCGTGGCCGTCAGGATCGTTGCGGCGCTGGCAAAGTCCACCTGATGCCGGGTAAACGACTGGTAAAAAACGGCGATGGCGCTAATCACCCCACCCGCCTGCTGGGTGTACTGAAAGACCATAAAGACGCTGCCGATGAGCAGGGGCTGGCCCGCCTCAATGGCCCCCCGGCGCGCCAGCCAGGCATAGAGCGCCACCAGACTGCACCACAGCGCCGCATTCATGAGATCCACCGCACACCACTTCGCCTCATTCATAACAATAGCCTTTTTCAGGGGCACGACAATGGACGCCAGCCGCTCCCCCAGCAGCCGTCGGGCAGCCGCCTGCAGGCGCAGGGCCAGCACCGAGACGATGTTGCCCAGGGCATCCACCAACGCCGACTGATAGTGGCGCTCCGCCTCGTTTTCTTTATCGGCCAGCCGCATCATGCTCCGGTCCACCCGGGTAATGATCAGGGCGATGATGGCATACCCTACCAGCGCCGCCAGACCGGTGAGCCGGGAAATGATAAACAGAGCCACAATGGGACCCACCAGGTTCACGAAGTTCTGCAGATAAACAAACTGGGTCTGGGCAAAATCATACAAGGCCCGGGTGCTCATTTCCACCCGCTTGATGGTCTCCCCGGAATGCTCCTCTTCGTGCCAGGCCAGGGGCAGGTCCAGGAGCTTGCCGGTGAGGTGGTCGGCCAGATTCTGGCGGATGTGAATAGCCACATTGCGTTCCAGGATACGTCCCGGACCGTGCAGCAGCCAACTTACTACCATGGCCCCAAACACGGCCAGGAGATACCAGCCGGCATTGATCAGGTAGTTTGGCTCGGCCACCTGAATGACGTTGATGGCCTGGGCGGACAGATACGGCAGGGACAACTTGATGATCTGGGAAAGCAGCAGCAGGCTGAAGGCCAGTAGGATGGAACCTCGCTTGCCGGCGGCATACCGCCAGATCTCCCGGTACAGACCAAACGCCCCGGTAGGACGAAACGGGGCAGCCTCGGCCTCCGGTCTGCCGGCCGCAGCCATTGCTTCAGCCTTCATACAATAGACTCCTCAATGTGGTTGGTGGATAAGTCTTCCATATTATTTCCTAAAAATTTCGACTTGGGAAGATTTTAAGAACAGTTTTCGGTTGTTAGTTTTCGGTATTTTAGACAAATTCGTCAGGCCGCCTTCGGTCTAAAGAGGGCTCTCCCAGGGACTGCCATTTCTTCAAGACTTTAAATTAGTTAATGTCAAGCAATGTAATAAGTTATTGTAACCGATAGAACTCCCCACTGCTTCCTTAAAATTCGATTTTATCCTTTAACCAGGTCAGTCAAGCCCCCATAATCACAACGGCGCAGACCGATGCATTCTTCCCACCCAGGTGGATATTTTATTGTAAAAATTTCCGCATTCTCCTTGATAAGCGCTTTGAAAGTGCTTAAATTAAATTTTGTAATAAAAAATTTGCTTGTGTTCAATCTGCCCCCGAAACGGGCATGGACTCAAGCTCACAATTAAATTTCTCATTAAAAGGAGCAGCGTATGAATTGGGATCAAATTGCCGGAAACTGGAAACAGTTCAAAGGAACTTTGAAGGAGAAGTGGGGAAAGCTCACCGATGACGACCTGGAGGTCATTGAAGGCAAAAAGGACCAGCTCGTCGGCAGGTTGCAGGAGCGGTACGGCTATACCAAGGAACAGGCCGAAAAAGAACTCAATAGCTGGAAATAACCTCCGGCGGAAAGTCCTCATGCAAAAGACTTATAAATACGAAGACATCGAACAGATACTGGCTGAGGCCGATGATCTCCTGCAGCAAATTGATCCAAAGGTCATCGAATACTTGAAAGAAGAACAACGAGCTCAACTTGAGGAACAGGCTCAAATCTTGAAAAAACTCAAGTCTGAGGTTCAGGACAAGATCGGGAAGGAAGAACCATCAAAGAGCAGGCCTTATAGCGAGGGCATGCACGAGGCGATAGATGATATTGCGAAGGCCATGAAAGCCCTGGCAAGCTATCTTTCCTGATTTCCCTCAAAAAGGGGCACGCCGGGTCTTGATCATCGCTTCGGCACCATCGACTAGCCCCCTGCAAGGTGGGGATCGTTGGTAATAGGGTCGCCGCAGTTTTTGTGAAACATGAAAAGTTAGCAACTTAGTCTTATCAAGAAGAAAGGAGGTAAAAGGATATGAAGAAATTCATGGTGTTATGTGTAGTTTTAACGTTTCTTGCGACTTTTACGTTGGGTGGCTGCGATCAATCACCACAGCCGTCGAAACCAGCCCCGGAGAAGGGAGCAACTGGAGCGCCTGGACCGGCTGGAGCGCCTGGGGCACCTGGGGCACCTGGGGCACCTGGAGCACCTGCGCCAGCCCCAGCTAACAAATAGACGGGGGATATCGGGGGGTATATCTTCGCCAAGAGGATATACCCTTCAATTCAGGGGCGACTGGCCTCAGGAAAGGTGTATTGACATGAAAAAATATATTCTGTTCTGGCTCCTGGGCATACCCATCCCCATTTTGATCCTGGTATACGTGCTCCGCGGCTGCTCTTGAAAAGTGCAGTTGCACCTATTTTTAACTACAAAAAATGGCAAAATTAAGATGCAGCCGGGTTTCCCGGAAGGATTGTTTTTTAATTATTCCCCATATTCCTAAGCCGGTCTAGGGCGCCACCCAACCCCGGATCGGCACTGAACTGATGCTGTTCTTGGGACTACCCTCGATAACCCGATCGCTGTAGGCCACGTAAACCAACACCTTGTGCTCGCGGTCGAAGAAGCGCACGACCTGGAGCTTCTTGAACAAGAGGCTGCGGTTCTCGTCGAAGACGCTCTCGCCGTCCTTGAGCTCGCCGAGGATCTTGATCGGGCCGACCTGACTACAGGAGATGCTGGCGTCACTCGTGTCCTCGGCCAGGCCCAATTCCCCCTTCACCCCCCCCGTTTTGGCACGGGCAATGTGACAGACAACGCCCTGGACTTTGGGATCGTTGAAGCTGTCGATGACGATCTTGTCGCTGAGACCGAACAAGCGAAAATGCGTGCTGACCGAGCCGGTCGTGCCGAGTTCGGGGCGACTGAAGACCCACCATCCGAAGAGCACAATTATCAAAAGAATCCCGCTGCCGACGATAATGCCGATCCGTTTTATCATGTCTTAATTTTCCTGGAGTGAATTGTGCACCCCACCTTTGGCGTCATTGGGGGGGATGAGGGGGGGTATAATGAAGCTGGTCTGGGTCCCCAGCGAGGAGAACCCAGACCAGCATACAGGTAGTATGCCGGTGTCGGCAACTCGTCAGACGTCAGAGATCGACTGACTGGAGTTTTTATCAGCCATCCTCCGGTTAGAAGTGGTAGGACAGACGACCCAAGGCCATGAACTGGTCCTCCGCTTTGTGAGTCTGCCCAGACATGACGGTAACGGAAGGACGGCCCAATGGCCAGCTTCGGAATAACGAAAAATTCAAAGCCAGTCTCCGCCACGACCCCAAAGTCGGTCCTGTTTCTCCTATTGAAATCTGTCCAGACGAGAGCCGGACCAAACATCAGGAACGGCACAAATCGGCCAGTGGTAAACGTATCATCTCCCATAAATGGGTACTGCAGTCTGGCCAGGGCGGTTAGACCGAACTGGTCCCCCCCGGAGAAGGTTTTAGGTTTGAACTGGTTCCAGGTGAAGTCCAGAGCCACCCCGAAATACCTTTCCCAGATTGGTCTGTTCGGCAGGCAGAAGTTGTAGCCGACAATGCCGCCAACTGCTGGGGCAGTATCTCTCCCATCAGAAAACAATGCACCGGCGTGAACACCAGCCCACCACTCGCCAAAGTTTGTTTGTCCTGGTTGGTATGCGGCGCCGGCGATGGTCGGTAACAACAAAATGCAGCAAATCAATGCCCATCGTTTAATCATGATTCTTCCCCCTTTTGGTGTTTGGTTATTTTCCCCAGTTTTTCTTCATAAGAAGATGCCTTTGGGATTCCTTCCCAAAAATTCCAGCCTTCCCTGGCAAGTTATTGGGTGTAATTTTTTTCCTATGCTACTATTTGATCATAATATAAATTAAATGTCATTTAATTTTTAATGAAAGTTTACTAAGGTTCTGGCCTAGCCTTCCCCCCTCGGCCATTTTATTGGGAATTTTGCCGGCAAGCCCTTGAGGCGAAAACTGAAAACTATCTTTACTCCTGGGTTCTCAAGCCGCTGATAACCACCAGGGTCCTGCCTTCCTCCGTCCAATCATATAACCACTTAATGTCGGGGTCTTTCACGTGGATACAGCCATGGGTGGCATATCCTATTCTTAGTCGCGGCGACGGTACTTCGCCTCCGTGAATCGCAGCCTTCTGTGTATAATTGAAAAATATGGAGTAAGGCATGGGGGTCTGATATTTCCGGGAGTAATAGTCTTCCTGTTTTACTTGCACCAGATAAATGCCCGGATCGGTGGTGGTTTCAGCGTCGCCGGTCAGCACCGGAAACTCCCGAACCTTTTTCCACCTTTCATAAGCTGTGCCCGTTTGCTTTAGTTGATTAATCATAATAACTTTTTCATACTCCTGGAAGATGTCTGCCCCGAGAGTTACAGGTAAAAGAATACTTGTTAATACTATTATTGAGAAAAACCAACTAGATTTTTTCATCCGCGCTGTTTCCATTGATTGAGCTTATAAGATGCAGCCTTACTAACCTATTAAATTTCAGAAACGATTTCAAGACCGGAGTCCTTGTGGCAATGTGAATGCAGTCATAATCTTCTTCATTCACATTGCCACACGTCAGCAGGAATCTTCGCCCTGGCCCGGTCCATTCTGCCATCAGCTTTTTTAACCGGGATTCACCCGCAAAATATCAGCTGGCGGATCTTAATAGTAGACACGTTGCTTCAGCTTCTTCGAAGGAGGGCAGGGCTCCTCCACCGGCATGGGTTTGATAACCTCTGGCCGCGGGGCAGGCGGGGGAACGTATTCCGCCACAGGGGGGGCGACCACGGGCGGCCGCACTCCCGGACATGTACAACCAGCAGTCCAAACTATGGTCATGAGCAAGCACATCAGTAAAATGATTTTGTTATTCATTGAGATAACCGCCTTTATTTAATTTAATTTATACAATATGTTATTAGTAATTTATACAATGTGTTATTATTAAGTAATATCAGAGAAATTGTCAAGAAATTTTTACCACGCGGTCATTTTATTTGGACCATGGCTCTGCAAAAGGACCCAAGAGGTGTGCAGCAGCCACCAATCCCCTTAACTGAGATTATGCGGTAATCCTTGGCCACCGCAGCCCCAAAAGGTTTTTGCTACTGTTTCCGGCTCGCATAAAGCAGGAGCACACCACCACCCAATATTGCCGCCACGCCGGCCCAGACAGGCACGTTGACCGTCTGTTTCTCCGCCACCGATAACTCGAGGGGGCCCAGCTTGATGTCGTGAGTCTCCTTGGTGTAGCTGAACTTGCCGTACATCAGCACTCCGATGCCAACCGCAATCAGCACGATTGCCATGATCTTGAGTCCGTTCATTTCGTCTCCTCCTTCGGAAAAATCCGTGAGCCACTGGCGCGGGCGGTCCACAGGGAAAAAGCCCAACCATAAAGACTGCGAGCAGTTGGGCTGGTCCGCCCGCCGCCCCGCTGATTAGTGGCATAAGGTCTTCTTACTCATCCTGCGAAAAAATTACTACTGTGTATGGCCCGATACTGATTTTGCCGGAGCAAGGCAAGCCATCAATTTTTTCCTCATACGTCTCGACATCAGGGGTAGGCATGGTTAGCAAAATTTGGGCCGTAGTTATATGAGTCACTGTTAAAGCGCGTTTTCCACAATCCGGAGCGCGGAAAACCGATGGCATAATCATCACAATTTTGATTCATCATATTCACCACGACAACGACGCTATCGGTGGGGCCTTGTTGGTCCCAACGATGAAAAGCGATAATCTTGGCCGCGTCGTTAAAATGGTAGATATGGATATTTTGACCGCACAACCCCCGGGTCACTCCCGACAGATTGCGCCGTAGGGCGATCAGATCCCGGTACATTCTGAGAATACCGTGTTCGTCCTCAACTCGGGACCAGTCGATGGGGACTTGATCCTGGAACCAGCGATCTTCCAGCAACTCTTGCCCTTCAAAAATCATCGGGATACCGGGTGAAGTAAGAACCAGAGCACCGCCCAACGTCGAGCGTTTCTTGGAAAACCAGCTGTCCACCTTGCCCGGCCAGATATCTTCGGGCACCCGGGCCCGACCATTAGCCACCTCGTCGTGCGACTCGGTAAAAATGATCCGCCGAAAGACATCTTCGTCATAGCGATGCTCAATAGCCTTACAGACTGCCCCCAGATCCCGGGAGGCGTCATCACGCACGATAACGGCCTGGCGAACGGCGTGGACAAATACCTCATCCCATTGCGCATTAAAGCCGGCGCCGCCCGCTCCCACATCCTTAATAATCCAGGGGTTATTCCGCATGCTTTCGCCGATGCTGATCTTGCCGGGAAACAGCTGTTTGATTTCCACATTGATCCACTGCATCAAGCTCCAGCCGTCGGGAAGGTCATTAGCCGGATTTTCTGTATTACCGTCAATGCTTTTGATATAAATAATCATGTCCCAACGTAAGCCGTCGACGTGGTACTCCTCGAACCACATCAGGGCGTTATTGCGCAGATATTGGCGCACTTCACCCCTGCCATAATCAGGGCGCGTCTCGCCCCAGGGTGTGTTCGCGCGGCGATCATTGTAAAAATAAATTCCCCCTTTGTCATTTTCACTCCAACCGTCGAACTGCCACAGATTAAGATCGCCTGGCCCAAGGTGGTTGTAAACGACATCGACGATGACGGCGAGACCATGCTCGTGGGCCGCTTTAACAAATTCCTTGAAGGCGTCCGGTCCCCCGTAAATACTCTCAACGGCAAAGGGATGAGCCGGATTATACCCCCACGAAAAGTCGCCGGAAAACTCCGCGATCGGCATCACTTCGATGGCATTGATACCCAGTTCTTTGAGGTAAGGCAATTTTTCCATGGCGCTGGCAAATGTCCCCGCGAGTCCCTCCTCTTTGGCGTTAAAGGTGCCGACGTGCATTTCGTAAATGACAAGCTCATTGCCCGTGGCCATTTGGAAGTTATTATTACCCCAGTCGAAGGCTTGAGGATCGTAGATAACTCCATTACCAATCGAGCTGGTCACCTTCCTGGCATACGGGTCAAGGCGGGAGAGGAGGCCCTTGGGACCGTGGATCAAGTATCGGTATTCATCCCCGGTTTTTGCCTCTGAGACGTCAGACGACCAGTAACCGTTCTCCTCTCTGGCCAGAGGGGTTGAGGTCTTGCTCCAGTCATTAAAGGTTCCGGTCACGTATACCTTTTCGGCATGGGGCGCCCAGACGCGAAAGGTTACACCCTTGGCGGCGGGTATGGCCCCCATGCCTGGATATTTTTCCACGGCAGCAGTTTTTTCTGGCATTCTCTTCTTCCATTTTTCGTTTTACGACGCTCCCCGCGTTTAGGGGGCTGGCGAGAGGCGCTCCTTGAAATAGCTGACCTATACCCCAGGGCTGGTGGGCACCACCGACCCTGGGAGGCATAATTATTGCTTATGATGAATCAAGTCTATAGTCGCCCAAGGAGCAACAGGATGACAACCACTATCAGGATCGTCCCAAGAAGACCGCTCGGAGCATAGCCCCAACTTTGGCTATGAGGCCAGGTAGGAAGGGCGCCGACGAGAATGAGGATAAGTACGATAATTAAAATAGTGCCTAACATGGTATTCTTCCTTTGTGGTTAGTGGTTAGCTTAAATTATGCGGCAGCCTTATTTGTTCTTATATTTCCGTCCCTTATTGGTTCTTCCCTCCCGCCATTTGTGCAAGGAGAGCAGATATTGCCCCTGCTGCATGGGCGTCATCAAGGCCAGTTCCTCATCCAGCTGGGATTTAAAAGATTGGGCCATTTTGTCCTGGTCGGCGCGTATTTCGGTCACCAGGCCTTTGATCTTGGCCTCATCGGGGGTGACGGTGGCCACGGCATTCTGCAACTCGGCTTGGGATTTCTTCAGCCTCTCGAAAAGTTCCTGGCGATCCTTGGCATACTTTTCTGCCACGGCGTTAAAGTCCTTGGCCTTTTCTGGGCTGAGATTCAATTTTTTTACCGCAGTGGCCCGGCGCATTTTTTGCCATTCACCCCAGGGTTCTTCTTTGGCCTGGCCCGGTGCGGGAATCAGCAGCATCGCACTTAGGATGGCGCAGAGTGCCCCTAACTTGAAATTGAATTTACCTTTCATGTTATCTTCCCTTTGGTAATAGTTATATTTTGTGTTTATGGGGCGACAGGATTACCGGCCCCACCACCCCGAGGGCCGTGCCCCTATCAGACCCAGTATGCCTATGACAATCAGGTAAACGGCCACAATAATACTCAGCAGGCTGGGTTGAATCAATATCAATAACCCTGCGATTATAGCAACAACTGGCGCGAGGTATGGTTGGTATGGCATGTGTTCCTCCTTTTCGAGATTAATTCGTCTGTCCAAAACTGCTGCTTGGAACCAATCTAAGTCCTCTGCCGCTAAACCCGGACGGTTACTTCCCCACTCGGATTTTGGAGAGTTCATCAATGAGCCCAAAAACGCTCAGGAGCCACAAGACCACGGCAATGACGACGACCCCATTCAAGATCGACTTAATGGAGCCCGCCATCGGGATGTATGAGTTGACGAGCCAGAGAAGGACACCAACTACGACCAAGACTAACACCACATGGATTAACGGCATGATCTACTCCTCCTATGGGTTGGGTTTTAGAAATGCCAAACAGCTTGAGCTTTTAACCTCCGGGAAAAGTTAAGATGAAATTTGAGCCGTCTTGACCGGGTTGATAAAGAATATCGCCACCACAGCTTTTAATGATTTCTCGGGAGAGATATAAACCCAGGCCCAAGCCTTGCTCTTCTCCATTGTTGCCGTGGGCCGACAACGTGGGCTTGGAAAATAGGCTGGCGCAGCGTTTTTCGGGGATGGGAGGCCCGCTGTTGTAAACCTGCAGTTGCCAGCTTGAACCCTGATGTTCCATATCTATCCTGATGGTGCCTCCCTTGCCGCCGTGCTTGACAGCATTGGTGAAAAGATTCCGAAAGGCGGTTTTTAAGGCCACTCTGTCTCCCTGGACGGACCCCAGGTGGGCGGGAAGAAAATCCAGCTGAGTTGATCACGGTTATTTGGTTTGTCAGTATCTCATCCCACAGTTCATCCAGGATCGGATCAACGACGTCCTTCCTGATGTCACAATATTGCTGTCCAATTTCTGCATACGCTCCCGATGAAAAATAACTATTGAAGAAGTCTTCCGCCATAGAAATTAATGTATGCGCTTTGTTAAAGGTTTCTTCCAGGATCTTATCAGAGTCCTCCTCTAAGCTCCCCTTACTTCTCCGTATCAACAATTTCAATCCCGCCGTGATGGAAACCATCGATCCTCTGATATCATGGAACATGATTCCCAATCTGTTTAAAGACTGCCGGTTTAGGGGTTTAACCTCATCTTCGGGAGAAGAGATAATTGGTTTATAAGGTATACTTTTGAGACAGCTAAATATCTGCCGCCAGAATTGCTCGGAACTGCACGGCATGATGATGTAGTCGTCAACCGCCAATTCATAGGCCTCCACGGGCAAAATCGCCTGGTCGCTCATGATGATGAGCTTTGCTTTGGGGCACAGCTCTTTTATCTTAGGCAACAAAGCCCCACGATCGGTTTGTCCCGAGTGGATTTTCATAATTACTAAATCAAACGAGCAGGCGCTCAAGGTTTCCAGGGCCTCTGCCGCAGTTTCAGTCACCTTTGTTCTGAAACCCTTGGATTCAAGGAGCCCGGCCATGCCATACAAGAGAGAGGACCCGTCATTGATTACTAAAATTTTCGCTTGTTCCATGACTTTCCTCCATTCCTTCCCAAGATGAAATTCCCTCACCCGTAACCAAACACGGCGTGGGGCGTTACACGAACGGCCTAAGTTAAGGGACAAACAAACACGCTCGGGGACGATTAAAAGGTCAAGGCCATTAACTTCTCTCAGGGATACAATCCCTTATTTTTTAAATTACTGGTTTAATTATAAACTAATTGGGAAGAACTTCTATTGGCAGGAAGTACCATTTTCTAATGGTCAAATTGACCATGGCAAGATTTTGGGGCAGGGGCTCGGAATCAATCGGGAGATCTAGAGCCTTCGGCAACGGGGTTGTCAATATCAGGAGTGATCGGATGGCCGCACTGCAGGGGTGGGCAAAGACAACAGCGGTTCAGAGGAAAGCCTCCATGCCTTCCTCTGAACCTGAGAACTATTTTTTATAAGCTCCGCTGGCGATTATTATATCGTCAACTTTCTCGAAGTAAACGGTTTTGGGGTCCACACATTTTTTAACCGGGTTATCCCATTTGTAATCCACCCAACCGCTGCCCTTTTCCTTGGCGGCTTTGACAATATCCACGGCAAAAAGTTTACCGTCGGCATCCTTTTTCACCATGAAATCCTGGCCTACCAGTGTGGCGTTGGGATGGGCCAGCATCTTGCCGTCGAGATCTAAGACGTAAATGTACAGATCATCTTTGACAAACTGCCCTTTGGGATCATTGAAGGCTGCCAGCGCTTTATCTTTCCCATTGGCTTTGTAAAATTCGACCCCCTTCTTCACCATGTCCTTAGCATCGTCAGGTTTGGCCTGGGCGAAAGCCAGGGTGGCGCCGATCAGAAAACACGATAATACTAACAGACTGATAAAAATTTTCTTAGGCATACTTATCTCTCCTTGTTCGTTATCCTGGTTAATAACCGATAATCCCACCTCGCCGCAGTTTTTGATTAGCTTTTTGGGATCCGTATCTCCTTTTTTAATAATTTTTAAATAACATTAACTAATTCTGGACCGTTGCAGAGAAAAGCCCTCAATTTTTTAAATTGTTTGTTTAATTTTAAACTAATTGGGAAGAACTTCTATTGGCAGAAAGGACCATTTTCCAATGGTCAAATTGACTATGGCAAGATTTTGGGGCAGGGGCTCGGAATCAATCGGGAAAGATATAGCCTTCGGCAACGGCGTATTTCACCAAATCAACCATCCCCTTGAGGTTCAATTTCTTCATGATGTTTTCCCGGTGCCGGCGTACGGTATGGATGCTAATGAACAGGAGATCGGCAATGTCCTTGACGGATTTGCCATCGGCCAGAAGCTGTAAGACCTCTTTTTCGCGGGTGCTCAGGAGTTCCGGCTTTTTTTTCCTAATGAGCAGTTCCGCCACTTCCTGGGAGAGGAGAGGCGAAATGAATCTTTTCCCCTGCCGGATGGTCAGAATGGCATGAGGCAGAACTGAATCAGCCTCTTCCTTGAGCAGGAACCCATCCGCCCCCCAGGCGATTCCTTGCTGAATAAACTCTTTTTTCTTGTGCATGGTGAGAAGCAGTATGTGAATATGGGGATACATTTTTTTGATTTCCCTGGTTGCTTCCAGGCCCCGGAGATTAGGCATGGAAATATCGAGAATAATCATATTGGGGTTGGATTTTTTCAGGAGTTGCAACAATTCCAGGCCGTCGCCGGCCTCGCCGATGACTTCCAGGTCGGCATGCTCCTGGATAATCCTTTTGACTCCTCCCCGGAACAACGCATGATCATCGGCCAGCACGATGGTATAATGGCTCAACTTAAATTCCTCCCTTAGATACGGGGACGGTAAACGTTATTCTGGTTCCTCGATTTTCCCGGCTCCAGATCGTCAGAGCTCCCCCCAGGATTCTTACCCGTTCTTCCATGGCCGGCAATCCCAGACCTCTTCTCGCGGCTGTGGTGGCTAGAACTTTCTCCATATTGAATCCTTGACCATTGTCCTCAACCGTAAATGAGGCCCCTTGATTTTCTCTTTTGATAATCACGGCTACCCGAGAAGCATTGGCATGTTTGCCGATATTTGTCAATATTTCTTGAATGATTCGGTAAATCACGGTTTGGGCCTGCTGGGAGTATAAATCATCGATATTATCTACGTGCACGGACCAACCGATCGTTTCATGTAATTCCGCAAATTCATCGACCATGCTACTCAGGGCCAGAGTTAAACCTAAATCTTCCAGGTCCCCCGGGGTCAGAGCTTGGTACAAGCGTCGCACATCATTGATCAGCTTATCCATATACTCAACCATAGACTCCATCTCTTCACCTAAGGAAAGCTGCTCCGGCGCCAATTGCTTCTCCAGTAATCGAAGATTGATTTTTATGGTCAGCAAGGCATGTCCCAGTCCATCGTGTAATTCGCTGGCGATGCGCTTCCGCTCGCTTTCCTGGGCATTGAGCAATTGAGAGGTGAGGAGACGCAGCTTTTGCTCGGATTCCTTGAGGGCGGTTTCTGTTTCCTTGAGCCCGGTCAAATCCAAGGCTACCAGACAGACCGCTTCCGGCACCTCTTCCAGCCTCAAGCTCCGGCAAGACAGATGTGTTGGTACTAAAAAGCCATCATCCTTTTTGAGGAGGATCTCACCCCGGCTGGCGCCCTTCTTGGCCTGGGCCAGCAGGGTGCGGAATTTTTCCAACTCGTTCGGTGGGATGAAAGAAAAGATGGTAGACCCGATAATCTGTTCCAGCCGCCGGCCCAACATGATGGCCATTTGTTGGTTGGCATAAAGGATGTCGCCGTCCGGGGACAGGGTGACGGTGCCTTCGCTGATGGTCTCCACCAGGATGCGATAGGAATGATCAGCCCCTTTCAGAGTGTAGATCCGCTCTCCTTCCGGGCCATAGACCACCAAGGCGTCCACTTCGCCTTCCCGGATGGCCCGCAAGGTATCCTGGGCCTCCTCCAGCGAGGCCCTGAGGTCGGCGTTTTCCGTCAGGAGCTTTTGGCAGGTATCAATCGGCAGAAGACATTTTGTTGTCCTTTGGGGTGTTGAGAAACCATTTATTTTTTTTGTCTCAAATCCAACCCCACCAGAATCTTCTCGGTCTGGGACATGTCGCCGATGAACCTTCGGAGCGGCAGCGGCAGCTTTTTGATGAGGGTGGGAGCGGCGATGATCTGCTCGCCCTGGGCCAGGACCGGCTGCTGGTAAATATCGATGACCTCCAGCTCGTAGCGCCCCTGCAAATTCTCTTCGCAGATTTTTTTGAGGTTTTCAATGGCCCGGAGAGATATTCTGTTAAGGCCGGCCACGTAGAGCCGGAGGACATAATGGTCGGTCTCCCGCTCTTTCAAGGCCTCTGCCATTTCTCCCTGTTCCTTCATCTTGGGCTCGTCCATGCTGACCCCCGGTGATGTCCTCAGGCGAATATTTAGGTCCGCTCCCGCAAGTCCAGCCCTACCAGGACCTTTTCGGTGTTGGAGAGGTCGCCGATAATCTTGCGCACCGGCTCGGGGAGCTTGCGCACCAGGGTGGGAATGGCCAGAATCTGGTCGCCCTGGGCTAATTTCGGGTTCTCCAGGAGATCGATGATCTGGATGGAGTACCGCCCTTCCAGATGCTCTTCGCAGATTTTCTTGAGGTTGGCAAACGCGGCCAGGCACTTGGGCGTCATTCCCGCCACGTAGAGCCGCAGTTCATAATCTTTTTCTTCGGGCATCGGTTTATTTTTCCTCTTTGAACTCCGGGGAATCGGCTTTGCGGGCCAAGGCCAGCCGCTCTCTTTCCTCTCCGGCAATTTTTTGCTGGAGCCGGCTCTTATCCTTCAGTCCCTGCAGTTCCACTTCTTCGGCGCTAATCTCCGCCTGCAAAGCCGCGACCTGGGCTTCCATGATCTGGCGCTTGCGGTCGAGAACGCGGCGACGGTGCTCCAGTTCCTCTTGGGCGGCCAGGGCCGAAATCTTCTCCTGGGCCTCTTGCTGCAGCCGGGCCGCGCCGGTGAAGACCCCGCCGGGGCCCAGATAGACGTCCACCAGGTCGATGCCCTGATCGGTGATGATAAATTCCCGCATCTGGTTGGAGTGGGCCATGCCCCGGGACTTCAAGAGATGGAAGACCCGGTTGCGCTCGCCGCTGCTCTCCACGCTCAAGAGCAGCAGCCAGGTGTCCATGAGGGAGGAAACCCCGGTGGTGGTCTTCTCCAACTCTCCCGAATGGGTCAGGTTGGTAAAGAGGCTGGTGATTTGCCGGTTCTTGAAAAAATCCACCAGGCGCATGAGCACCGACTTCACTTCGTTGTGGCTGGCCACAATGGACAGGTTGGTAATGGGGTCCATGATTACCGTGCCGGGCTGGAAGTCGTTGGTCAGCTTGTGGATCATGGCCAGGTGCATCTCCAGGCCGTAGAGGGTGGAACGAGCGGCATGGAATTTGAGCATTCCTTGCTTGACCCAGGGCTCCAGGTCCAGGCCGATGGAGCGCATGTTGCGGATGATCTGGTTCTGGGATTCCTCTAAGGCCAGGTAGAGGCAACGCTCGCCCCGGCGGCAGGCGGCGTCGGCGAAGTAAGCCGCCAGGGAGGTCTTGCCGCTGCCGGCGGTGCCGGAGATCAGGACGCTGCTGCCCCGGTAATACCCCTGGCCGCCCAACATGCCATCCAGGCGCGGGATGCCGGTGGAGACGCGTTCACTGGTGACCTCGTAATCCAGCCTCAGGGAGGTGACGGGGAGGATGGAAAAGCCGCTCTCGTCTATCAAGAAGGGGTATTCATCGGTGCCGTGCATGGAGCCCCGGTATTTGACGAACCGCAGGCGACGGGTGGCGATCTGGTCCTCCACCCGGTGATCCAGGAGCAACACCGCGTCGGAGACGTATTCCTCGATGCCGTGGCGGGTCAGGGTTCCTTCGCCCCGCTCTCCGGTGATCAAGGCGGTGACGCCCTTGTCCTTCAGCCAACGGAAGAGGCGGCGCAACTCGGAGCGCAGGATCAGCTCGTTGGGGAACCCCGCGAACAGGGCCTCCACCGTGTCCAGCACCACCCGTTTGGCCCCCACGGAGTCAATGGCCTGCCCCAGGCGGATGAAGAGGCCCTCCAGATCGTACTCACCGGTCTCCTCGATTTCGCGACGCTCGATATAAACGAAATCCAGGGCGAGGAGCTTTTGTTTTTCCAGGTCCGCCAAGTCGAAACCCAGGGAGGCGACGTTCTTAGCCAGTTCCTCCGAGGTTTCCTCAAAAGACATAAAGACGCCGGGCTCACCGTAAGTGACGGCCCCCCGCACTACAAACTCTATGCTCAACAGGGTCTTGCCGCAGCCGGCGCCGCCGCACACCAGGGTAGGGCGCCCCCGGGGCAGGCCCCCGCCGGTGATCTCATCCAGCCCCTGGATGCCGGTGGGGCACTTGGCTAACTGTCGGTGCGAAAGTTCGTTTTGGCCTTTGGTCTCAGCCATTGCCTCTCCTCCCAAAAGCTATTTGATAGTTATAAGTTCCGGCCGCAGTTGGGTAAAAATTAAAATACCTATTTTTCTTAAGATAGTCAATTCAGTTATAAATTGTCCTTTTGTGAAGATCCTGCCAACTTCGGTTTGCCTGGCTGTTCTATCATGGATCGGGAATTGGAGAGCGGTTTGACTTGATTGTCAAAGGCGCGGCCGCGCCAGGGACATGGGGCCGGCTTCTGACGATACCTAGTGAAGGGAAAATGGTTGGCGGGCTCGAGAGGCTTGATGTCGGCGACCGGATTTGCGTGCAGTTACCCTCGGTAAAATATGTTTGATTTAGTCGTCAGGGGCAAGTACCTCTGTTTGGGGAGCAGAGATCTGTTTAACGAACTACTTAATAATATTAAATAATAATATCTGAGACTTTATCTAGAGCTTAACTGAGCCTCCAAATCAGCAAGGCGACGTTGTAGGGCCCGGTCTTTTTCCCACCGTGTCGAGACATCCCGGATGATGGCGGCCGCTCCCAAAATTTGGTCCTGATGATCCCGTATCAAGAGTATGGTGAATTCGACGGATATCCTGTCGCCATCCTTGTTTAGTGCCGGCACGGCAAGAAGTTCGCTGGCATATTTGCTCCGGCCATTCTGCATGACCTGTTGGTAGCCTTGATCATGACGCTCTCGTAATTTTTCTGGAATGATGAGGTGGAGGGATTGGCCAAGCGCTTCAGCCGGGCTAAATCCAAAAACCATTTCGGCCCCTTTGTTCCAGAGGCGTATGATTCCCTCCCGGTCTGCCATGATGATGGCATCGTGAGCCTCTTTGACGATCTGCTGACACAGCCGGGCTTCTTCCATGGGAAGTTTTACTCCTCCCAGTGAATGCAGGAGACCGGACAGGTATCCATGGCTTCCTGAATGAGATCTTCGGGCCCGCCTTCGGGCTTGATAACCTCTGCCTTTTCGTCCCCTTCCTGCATCTGAAAAACGTCGGGACAGATTTCTACGCAGGAGGCGCAACCGATACATTCCTCCTCGTCGAGATACACTGTCTTGCTCATGTTCGTCTCCTTGCCTATTATTGTTTCTCTTTTATCGGTCTCGTTAATAATGATTAAATAGGCGGTGCGATGGTGACCAGCAACCGAACGTTGGTGGTCGCCCGAAAGCCGTGGGGTTCGGCGATGTCCGAAATGACCACGTCTCCTTGCCGGCCGGGAAACGAGGCGCCGTCTTTGCCCAGGAATTCGCCGGTGCCTTCCACAATCACCAGGCTTAACTGACCTTCAATGTCGTGGGCATGCACGGGGAGTTCCTGTCCGGGTTTAAAATTGAAATTGAGAATTTTAAAGTAAGGCGAATCGTGCACCAGAAGCTTTTTCAGACCCTTGTCGCCAAAATCATTGGCCTCAAACAGATTAATCTTTTTCATGGTTTTTCTCCAGAAATTCCCCTTCAGTTTTCAGGGGGAGGAAAGAATTGGGGTTTAATTTAGGAAATTATGGACAGCAAGAATTACCGGCTTTGGCATTGAATAACTGGCCCGCAGCTATAAGGCCGGCTTTGATAATTAATTCGGCCGGAATCGTTTCATAAATTTTACCCTGAGTCTCAATTGTCCGGCATTCGGCATCGCCGCAGGGTCCACAGCAGGCGCTTTGCCCGGTTCGAGCCTGAAGCCACTCTTCTAAAGACCGATCCCCGATCACGATGAGATTTGATTTGGAGGGATTTTTTTCGAACTCAGCTTGCGTAAGGGACCTTTTTTCCAGCACCACGGCAATTCCCAAAGGATTAAGAGATTGCTTCAGAGATTTGAATGCCTTGTCAACTTCTGCCTCAGTGGTTCCGCATCTCTGACACGTTTGGTCATCGATAATAAGACGTTGCCATTGAATTTTTAAGGTTCTCATTTTGTCACCGGCCTTTTGTTTTTTAGGAGGAAGGGATGATTCCCTGCCAGGTTGATTCTGGCACCAAGCAACGCTAAGAGTCCCCAAGAGTGCGCTGATAGTTATCACCCCAAGCGATCATTCCAAAGACACGGCAGTAATATTTCGACATTAGCAGCCCCCGGTTTTATTCAAACACAACCTGCAATGCAATTAAGATTACATCATCCATCTAAAGCCCGCCAGCCATAACTATCAAGATAAGTTTGAAGCTTTTCCCGTTTTTCACGATATTTTTCTTCCGCTAAGGGCAGGCAATCCTGGAGCGTGATTTCTCCTTCCCGCAGGGCCGTGGCATACGCCATACAGGTGGCATAGCCGCAGACCTTGCAGTTAGTCATGGGCAGGAGCTTGAGAATTTCGATAACCTTCAGGGAGGCTTGACTGGTGTAGCGGGGCTCGATTACATCTCGGCGGGAATAAATGTCGTTAATCTGTGCCTTGATCCACTCCAACAGGGCCTTGGACTCCTCGATGTCCCGGGCGCCCCGGATGGCGATTTCTTTGGCGTGCAGGGTGATCCATTTGCCGGCCGACAACTTGAGGAGCAGCACCTGGTTTTTCTGGTCGTAATCCCAGCCGCCCAATTCCGCGTTGATATATGGGAAGGCGGGAGAGATGTCGTCTGCCAGGGTGGCGATGCTGTGCAGCCTTTCCCTGATTGCATCCATCTTGGGCCGAAAAATTTCGTAGTTTATAACCCGAGTTAACAGCATGAGGCTCCTCTGGGCGGCTACGACTCCGGGATCATGATTTCCTTGGGGTCAGCCAGCCGCTTTCCTTTGGGCGCTTACCCGTAGTTGCTCTCTGAGGAAAGGGACCATCTGTCGGCGGATATCATCCCGTACCTTGCGAAACTCGGTCATAATTTCCTCTTCGGTACCAGTGGCCTTGGCCGGATCGGGAAAACCCAGGTGAATCAGGCGGTCGGCGGCCAGAAACATGGGGCACTCTCGTTGAGCCTGATCACACAGGGTAATGGCCAGGTCAAACTTGTCCGCCATAAATTCATCCATGGATTTCGAGCGCTGCCGGCTGATATCAATGCCAAGTTCGGCCATCACCCGGATAGCCCGGGGATTCACCCGGGTAGCTCGCACCCCGGCGGAAAAGGCCTGGATCTCACCTTTGAGGTCATGATTGATCAGGCCTTCCGCCATCTGGCTGCGGCAGGCATTTTCCGTGCAAAGAAACAGGACTTTGAACATGAAATCTCCTCTGAGGAAGCGCCTGCCTGCCTAGCTGATCATCTTCTTAATTTCTTCGACGCTGGGGACCTTGCCGATGACCTTAACTTGGCCGTCCACGACCAACGCCGGGGTCATCATAACGCCAAAAGACATGATCTGCTTGAGATCGGTGATCTTTTCAACCTCAAAATCTCCGCCGGCGGCCTGGGTGGCTTCCTGGGCGCGTTTGGCCAGTTCGATACATTTCGGGCAGCCGGGCCCTAATATTTGCACTTTTTTCATAGTTATTCCTCCAATCAAATTGTCTCCGGGCGGACTTTGTCTACGACTAGCTGGTCCGCCCATGAAAACATTATCCCTCCAGCCAGCCGTAACCCATGCCGGCAAAAGTGGCGATGACGACAATTATACTAACAAAAACTGCAGTTTTTTTCCAGCCCATAACCCGGGCAATGACGATCATACTGGGCAGCGACAGGGCCGGACCGGCCAACAGCAGGGCCTGGCAGTTCTTACAGGCCGTGATACAGTATGATTCCTTTATGGGGGCCTCGCCCGGCATAACTTTATCAGAGGTACGATTCATTTCCTTAAATCCTTTCCCTTGATTTTGTAAGGGTCTGTCAGGCCCCGAATTCTTTTCTATTGACCGGCAGCTTCCTGGAGCCAGGTTTTTAACCGGTCGCGGCTGGGGACCAGTCCCATGGCTTTCAGTTCATTATTAATCATCAATGCCGGGGTCCCGAAAACTCCCAGGGCATTGAATTTCTTTGAGATCCCTGACATGCTCAATTGCCGCCGGCAGGTTCAACTCCGCCAGGACCGCCATGACGGTCTGCTCCAGGCGTTCGCATGACGGACAGCCGGGGCCAAGTATTTTCACCACCAGGCCCCCCTGGTCCTCGGTAACCTGCTCTCCCAGCGCTTTCTTATACTCCCGCAGAAAGGCCCGTTTATAGTCCTCCCTGGCCGGGTTGGGGATGTAGTTTTTAGACTTGAGTTTATGCAGCAGGGCTTCGGCAATCTCGGCCTCGGGTTGCCCCGGGAGGCTTTTGACCTCTTCGATGGCCTGCTGCAGGCCGGCGATGCCGACCCGGAAACGGCCCACGAAGGAAATCTGGGTGAGATCATCATCGGCCATAACACCACCACTTCCGGCATCTTGGCTTCAGAACCCGGTGAATTTCCCGGAAACTGGCCAGCTTGTCGGACGTGAGATTGATGACGCAGTTGCTGATAATGACGTCCACGGAATCGGCCTCCAGGGGCAGGTGCTCGATTTCTCCCAGGCGGAATTCCACGTTGGCGAAGCCATGCTCTTGAGCCAGTTTTTGTCCCCGGGCCACCATGTCGGCGGTCATGTCCACACCGATGACCCGACCGGACTTGCCCACCCGACTGGCCGCCAGAAAAACGTCAATACCTGCCCCGGAGCCCAAGTCTACCACGATTTCACCTGCCTTGAGATCAGCCAGGGCGGTGGGGTTGCCGCACCCCACTCCCAGAATCGCCATCTCCGGCACCAGCTTAAGGTCTTCGGCGGTATAACCCACGGCCAGACACTGGTCTTTGGTGGTCGGCCCGCAGGAGGGACAGCAAAATGTGACTTCCCCCCGGGCGATCTTGCCGTAACGGTCTTTAATGACGGTTTTCAAATTCTGATCATTCATATTTTTATCCCTCGAGCTTCATCACATGATGGCATTAAAGATGAAGCCGACGATGGTAATCCCCACGGTGACCACACCAATAAATACTGCGATCAGCTTGGGCTTCAATACCTTCCGGAGGATGACGACTTCCGGAAAGGAGATGCCGATAATGGACATCATGAAGGCCAAGACCGTCCCCAGGGCCGCCCCCTTTCCCAGCAAGGCCTCGACCACCGGGATGACACCCGCAGCATTGGAGTAGAGCGGCGCCCCGAGAAGAACCGCCACCGGCACCGACCACCAGGCCTGTTTGCCCATGATTGCCGCTAAAAAGTTTTCGGGAACATAGCCGTGGATCGCCGCCCCGGCCCCAATCCCCAGGATGATATAGATCCAGACCCTGCCGACGATATCCCGCACCTGGTTCAGACCGTAATCGATCCGGTCCAGCCAGCTCAATTGCTCCAGGCAAGCCGGCGTCTGGCCCATCCGGATCTCATAGACCCAGTCCTCTACCTGGTTCTCCATTTTCAACCGGCCGATAATGATGCCGGTGAGGATGGCGATCAATAAGCCCATGGACATATAAATCAGGGCGATCCGCCAGCCGAAGAGGCCGAAGAGCAGCACCAGGGCAATTTCATTCACCATGGGGGCGGAGATCAGGAAGGCGAAGGTAACGCCGATGGGAATGCCCGCTTCCACGAAGCCGATAAACAGCGGCACTGCGGAACAGGAGCAAAAGGGCGTTACCACCCCCAACCCTGCGGCCATGACATTACCGAGATACTCCCGCTTGCCCGCCAGAATACCCCGGGTCCGCTCCGGCGTAAAAAAGGAGCGCAGGATGCCGACTCCGAAGACCACCAGCACCAGGAGCATGAACACCTTGGGAATATCCAGGAAGAAAAAGGAGACCGCGTCCCCCAGGTGGGTGCCAGGAGCGATGCGGAACAAGTCATGGGCTACCCAATTGGAGAAGGGCTTGAGCTGGCGGTAAATCGGATACCAGACCAGGAGCGCCAGCCCCAGGAGGGTTATTTTAATGATCTGCGGGCGGGACAGATCGCCCCAAAACCCTTTGGTCCCGGAAACGGGATCAAGGGGCAGCTCATGGCTTCAGCCATCGGTTCCAGGTTGGCCGCCTGATTTTGAGTTTCTTGATTTTCCATAATAAACCCAATAGAATATTTCCCGATCTTACTAGAAGATATCTTTGGATTACAGGGAGCGAATTCCCTGGAAGAACATATAGGCGCCGGCAAAAAAGATGAAGCAACCGGCTACTTGCTGTATCCTGGCCCCGGCTTGGGCTCCCCGTGACTGCAAGAAGTTATTGATCACACCGGTGAACGTGCCGGCCAGGATAATCAGGGTTCCTTGTCCCAGGGCATAGGCGAACAACAGGGTGCTGCCGTAGGCCACCTCGCCTTGCACCGCGGCCACGGTGAGAATCACGGCCAGCACCGGGCTGGCGCAGGGCGACAGCACTAAGCCGAAAAGCATCCCCAGAATCAAAGCCCCCAGGAGACCGGTGCGCTGGGGGATAAACCTTTGGGCGTTGCCGCCCAACTTGAGCTTGAGCACCCCGGTTAATTGTAAGCCCATAACCATGAGGATGACCGCCACGATAAAATACCAATACGGTCCCACATCCCCGAACATAGTGCCCATGAGCGCGGCCATGGCGCCGAGAGCGGACATCACCAGGGCCAGCCCCACCACAAAGGTGAGGGAATAGATAAAGGCCTGTTTCTTATTGCCGCCGGCATAGCCCCCCACAAAACCGATGACCAGGGGAATGCTGGCCAGAATGCAGGGGCTGCAGGTGGCAATCACGCCGCCCAGATACGAGGCCCCATAGGCCAGGATGGGGCGGGTCTGCATGATCTGTCCCAGAGATTCCGATAAACCCATGCGTCATGTCTCCCTAATTCGCAATGAATTTCAGCTCTTTGAGCTTGGCTAAGACCTGTTCTTTGGTGAGCGCGCCCACGTGCCGGTCCACCTCTTTGCCTTCGGCATTGAGAAAAACCTGGGTGGGAATCAACATGATCTTATATTGCTGAAATAACGGCTTTTCCTTGTCGGCATAGACCATCCGAAACTCCACCTTGTCGCCCGATGGTGGTTTTGAGCTCCTCGATTATCTTGGCCATTTCCTTGCAGGAGATACAATGGCCGGCGCCAAATTCCAAGAGGGCCGGGCGGTTGGCTTGGGCATATCCTGACTGAAACTGGCCCGCCGCCAGGATTCCTACAGCGAGCAGCAGGGCCAGGGTGAATTTTCGTCTCAACAACAGCATGTCTATCTCCTTAGTTATGTTAATATTAAGCTTATCTTGTTTATTGACTAGATTTTTGCCAAATCCGGATATTAATCCCTTGGCGACGGGATCAACAATACGGGGCATGGGGCTAACCGGGCAACGGTATGGGCCACACTTCCCAAAAATATCTCTTTAACGAATCCCTTCCCCTGGGTTCCCATCACAATCAATGAAATATCCTGGGTTTTCAGAACTTCCAAAATAGCCGGGATGGGATGTCCGGAGTCCAGGCGTTCGTTGACCACCGGAATCCCGGCTTTCAAGAGGCGTTGCTGCCATTGCCCCAAAAGGTCTCGGGCCGCTCCCATCGGTGAACTCTTGATAGCCCGGGGGAAAGGCATCTTCTCCAGGTATCTCCAGGGCATTGAGAAGTGTGACTTGACCTGAGCCTTTTTTCGCTAAGCTCCAGATATTCTAAAGCTCGCGCTGCCGTAGTGGAGAAATCCGTGGGAAAAAGAATATGCCTCAACATCTCAGTAGTTTCAAGGCGGCAGGTGCCATGTTTTTTAGTCTCGTCGATCGTGGTTTTTAACACCAAAACCGGATACCTGGCCTGGTGCACCACGGCATTGGAGAATGATCCCAGGACTCCCTCCCGCCACAAGGACTTGCCATGGGACCCCACCACGATCAAGCTGGCGCCGTGGCGGCAGGCTACATCATTTAATGAATAAGCCGGCAGGCCCAGGGGCATTTCGGTAACGACCTCAAACCCCAGGGCGGCTAACCGCTGTTTCTGCTGGTCCAAGGGGGCTTGGGCCTCAGCTCGCAAGCTCTCCGTCAGGCCGGTGAAAAACGTGGTGGTAATGACGTGCGTCAAAATTATCCGGGTGCAACCAAGGAGCCGAAATTCCCCGGCACAATCCACCAGTTCATCCCAGGCAGGGGATAGATCAGTGGCCAGAACAATTTTTTCAAACATGCAGAATCTCCTTACACCGCACATACCGGGCGGAAATATTTCTCTCGAAACCTGAGGGCCACATTGACCAGGCTGATCAACACCGGCACCTCAACCAAAGGGCCGATAACCGCGGCAAATGCTTCCCCCGACTGGATGCCGAACACCGCCACGGCCACGGCGATGGCCAGCTCAAAGTTGTTGCTGGCCGCGGTAAACGACAGGGTGGTGGCGACGGCATACCCTGCCCCTGCCTTGGCCGACATCCAGAAGGTGAGGAAGAACATCACCACAAAATAGATAACCAGGGGGATGGCGATCCGGACCACGTCCAGGGGCAGGGCAACTATGTATTCTCCCTTGAGGGAGAACATGACCATGATGGTGAACAGCAGGGCGATAAGGGTGATGGGGCTGATTCTGGGAATAAACTGGGTTTCATACCATTCTTTGCCCTTTTTGCGGAGCAGTATAAACCGGGTCAGCATGCCGCCGAAGAAGGGGATGCCCAGATAAATGAGGACGCTTTCGGCCACCTCCAGAATGGTAATCTTGACCTCCAGGCCGCTGGCAATCCCCAGCCAGGAGGGAAGCAAAGTCACGAAAAAATAAGCGTACACGGAGAAGAACAGCATTTGAAAGATGGAGTTGAAAGCCACCAGACCGGCGCAGTACTCCGTATCCCCCTGGGCCAGATCATTCCAGACGATGACCATGGCGATGCAACGGGCCAGGCCGATGATAATTAAGCCCACCATATAATGAGGGTAACCTTGGAGAAAGACAACGGCCAGAAAGAACATGAGAACCGGGCCGATAAGCCAGTTCTGAACTAATGACAGGGACAATACCTTAATGTCTTTGAAAACTTTCGGGAGTTCCTCATAGCGCACCTTGGCCAAAGGCGGATACATCATCAAAATGAGGCCGATGGCAATGGGGACGTTGGTGGTGCCCACCTGAAAGTAGGTCAATACCTGCGTAAAGCTCGGGATGAAGTAGCCTAAAGCCACCCCTCCGGCCATGGTCAGGAAAATCCATAAAGTGAGAAAGCGCTCCACAAATCCCAGGCGCCTGGCATCGACGGCCATACCGAACTCCAAACCCATTGATTATTTATATATCCGTTTGTATGAATACACTTGCCAAAAAAAATATACTTTTCAAAGCAGTAGGCCCTTATCCCAGAAACACCCCGAGCGCCATCTGGGCTACTATTAACGTTTTTCCCCAAAAGGTGGGATTCCCCGCCGCCATCTCATGAATCGTAATATTGCCTGTTATCCCTCTCCTCCCATGGGGGAGAGGGTCAGGGTGAGGGGGTGGATGAGAAGTTATTTCGGATAACGCTATAAATCCACTGAATAAGGCTGCACTATTCTGACCATCTCGTCACCTTTCGTCTTGCACTGCTTGCGTTGCAGCCACTTTCCCAGCCTCTCCCGCAGATCCTTGGCTGCAGGTTGGCCCTGCACCATTTCCTCCAGGAGTTTTAATTGTTTTTCCTGCCAACTGCCGGGTGGCACCGAGATGCGGTAGTACATCCAGAGCCCGTCTCGGCGGTCGGCGACCAGACCAAGATTAAAGAGGTAACGCAGATGACGAGAGGCCTTGGATTGGGTGATGCCTAAAGCCCCCATAATGTCACAAACACAGAGTTCCTCTTTCATCGTCAGCAGGCAGAGAATTTGCAGCCGGGTTTCATCCGCCAGGGACTTAAAGAATCGAGCTTCATGCTTCATAAAGTCATATAACCGGATAACCGATTAAATGTCAAGGTAAAAATTTACTAGAGGACTTCGTAAAAAGGCAGTGGACCAGGATGTTTGGGTGAAAGGGGGCCAAAGCCTTCTTGTTTCTCATTGAGATTAATTATTCAAATTCGTAAGGCATTGGGAATAGTAGCGTTATTCGATTTTTAACCGATATCCTACACCCGGTTCGGTTATCAAGAAAGTGGGGCGGGCCGGGTTATCCTCCAGTTTTCGGCGGAGGTTGAGGATGAAGACCCGCAGATAGACATTCTGTTCTACGAAGGCGGGACCCCAGACTTCTTTTAAAAGCTGGCGATGGGTTACCGCCTTGCCATGGTGCTTCACCAATTCTCCCAGGAGTTTGTATTCCAGGGGGGATAAATGGACCTCTTCCTGGCCGCGCCAGACCTGACGTTTTTCGAAGTCCAGGGTGATGTTGCCGAAATGCACGACTTGGTCGGTGGCGCCGTTGGGGGTGGGCGAGAGGCGCCGGAGAGCCACCCGGATGCGGGCCAGCAATTCCCCCATGCTAAAGGGTTTAGTGAGATAATCATCGGCGCCGGCATCCAGGTTGGCGATTTTCTCCCGCTCCTGGCCCCGGGCCGTAAGAATGATAATGGGCACTCCGGAGTAGTCGCGAATCTGCCGGAGCAAGTCGCTGCCGTCCATGTCCGGCAGGCCCAGGTCCAGGAGGATGACGTCCGGAGCCCGGGAAAAGGCCTGGGCCAGGCCATCCCGGCCGGTCTCGGCTTCCAGAAGTTCATAGCCCTGGGTTATCAGAGTCGCCCGCAGGAATCGTCTGATATTGGGATCATCCTCGATCAAAAGGATGCTAGGTTTCATGATCGTGACTCAACTCCGGGTTAGACAGAGGGCACTCCCAGGGGAGTTGTTCCTCCGGTACCGGCAGGATAATGGTAAATTCCGCCCCGCCTTCAGGAAGGTTACGGGCTGTAATCCGGCCGTTATGGGCTTCAATGATACTGCGGCAGATGGCCAGACCGAGGCCGGCGCCTCGAACCGCACCCGGCCGGCCCTGATAAAATTTTTCAAAGACCTTTTCTTCCTGTCCGGGAGGCAGCCCTGGTCCCTGATCCGCTATGGTCAACCGCAATTCAGCCCCGGCCAAGTTGCCCGAAATTTCTATGAGAGTGCCAACCGGTGTATATTTTACAGCATTTTCAAAGAGGTTGATGAAGACTCGCTCCATGAGCAGAGCATCTATTTGCACCACGGGGAGATCCTGGGGCAGGTTAATATGTACCGGATGTTGTTTGAGTTGGCTGTCCAACTGGCTCAGGGCGCAGCCGATGAACTTCTTCTAGGACATGCCATTCTTTATTGATTTTTATTTCACCGCTTTGCAGTCGGCTGATTTCCAACAAGTTGTGCACCAGCCTGTCCAGACGCCTGGCTTCCTCATAAATATTGTGCATGAGTTCGTGCTTGGTCTGCCGATCAAGATTGTCCTCGGCCTCCAGTAGGCTGCTGGCCGAACCAGCGATCACTGTCAGCGGGGTGCGCAGGTCATGAGAGACGGAACTAAGAAGCGTGTTGCGCAGTCTTTCGGTCTCAATCTGCAACTGGGCCAGCCGGGTCTGCTGGCTGAGATTCTCCCGTTCAATGGCCAGAGCTATCTGACTGCTCAGCGCTTCGAGCAATCGCACAAACTCAACTTCTAAACTTTTTGAGGACAAACGCTGCTTCAGGCGCAAGACCCCAAGAACCTGACTGTTAGAGGTGAGCAAGGGTAAATAGAGCCATTTGACTTCAGGCAGAGTTTGGGTGCCGGCCCCAGCCAGGTGGCCATGTTTAAAGACCCAATGCGCCACTAAACTTTCCCGGACATCGTCTTTCGATAGAGGTTCGCCGACCCGGACGAGCAATTTATTCTCTCCGTCAGGAAGTAAGATACTCACTTCGCTGTCAAACAAGCCGCTGATCTGATCGGCGGCAGCCAGCAAAAGTTCTTCCAAGTCGGCTTTCCCAGTCAGAGTCTGATTCATCTCATAAAGGGCTGTAGTCTGCCATTCTTGTTGTCTGGCAACTTTGGCCTGATAACGGACGCGCATGGTCAAGCCGCTGATCAACGTGGTCACCGCTAACATGACCACCAGGGTGACGGCATGTTCGAAGTTCTCAGGCAGGAAGGAGAAATAATGGGGTACGAAAAAGAAGGCAAATAAGGCAACGCTTAAAAGAGAAGCAAATATTGTCGGGCCGCGCTCAGATAAGGTAGCTATAATGACAACCGTCAGCAGGTAGAACATCACGAGATTGCTGAGCGGGAGGAATGGAAAGGCCAGTGAAGCCAGAACCGTGCATATCGCCACCATGCCGCCAGCTAAAAGATAAACCCGCAATAACCCAAAGATATTAATATGTTGACGTTTGGGAGCGAGAGCCTGTTGCCCTTCCTGGGCGATCAGGTAAACATCCACCTTTCTCAGGTGATGGATTAATTTAGCTTCCAGGGACTTGGTAAGAAACGTAAACCACCTTTTCCGACCGGAACGCCCTAAGAATACAACGTTAATGTTATGTTGGCGAACAAAATTGCTGATTTCGTCAATTACGTCCAGTCCCGACACCTTGAAGGTTTTGGCTCCCAGTTGTTCTGCCAGAATCAGGTTTTTAGCCAAGAGGCCTTTGTCGTCTCCGGCACCCACATCGTGAGAGGGAGTGTCAACATACAGAACGAACCATTGGGCGTTTATGGCTGCAGCCATATGCCAGGCAGTCTTTATTAATTGGTGCCCGCCAATATCCGGGCTCAGGCAGACCAGAATTCGCTGCTCGGTGGGTTCTGCCTGGAAATCCTGAATTTTTTCGGCCTGGAAAGGGCTTCCCTGAGTCCGGGGCATGGAGAAATCTGCCTTCTGACAACGTTGATGTCCTAAGTATATCCTTTTTATCTGCTATTTTCACTACTATGCATAAAATCGCACAAGCCGTTTGCCTCAAACCGATCAGGACAATAAGGCCCGCCAAGCCATACAGCCTGCCAGCGGGCCCGATAAAGGTTCACTCCGGCCCTGGCCAAAAACCGCCAGGGCCGGTTGCCAGGAGTTCATTAATAGGCAATTAACAAGTAGACCATACACATGCTGACGATGATGATCATGGGCCACCAGCAGATCTTCATGTATTCCATAAAGGAGATGGGGTAGCCGGCCTTTTCGGCCATGCCCGTGGTGACCACGTTGGCGCTGGCGCCGATCATGGTGCCGTTGCCGCCCAGGCAGGCCCCCAGGGACAGGGCCCACCACAAGACGTTGTCTCTGGGCAGACCGAAGCTTTCGCTCATGAAGAGCACGACGGGGAGCATGGTGGCGGTGAAGGGGATGTTGTCGATGAAGGCCGAAGCAATGGCCGAAACCCACAGGATCATGATGATGGCTATCGTCAGGTTCCCCTGGGAAACGCTCAGCACGGTGTTGGCGATCTGCTGGATCAGGCCGGTGGCCTCGGCCCCGGCGATGACGATGAAGAGGCCCACGAAGAACATCAAGGAGGGCCACTCCACCTCTTTTTCCAGCATCTCGACGATGTCCACCTTGGAGATGGCCAGGAGCAGCAGGGAGCCGATGAGGGCCGCCACCGACACTTCCATGTGCAGGACGCCGTGGAAGACGAAGAGGAGGATGGTGAAGCCCAGGAGCACCAGACCCTGGATCATCAGCTTTTTGTCGGTGATTTTATATTCTTCCCGCAGATACTCGATGGTGCGGTCCACATCCTTGACGTCGGCCTTTAAGAAGTCCTTTTTGTGCCACCAGAGAAAGTAAAAACAGGAAACGATCTGACAGAGGAAGCAGATGAGGGTCAGGTTGGTGACGAACTGGCCGAAGGTGAGGCCGGTAAAGGAGCCGATGAGGATGTTGGGCGGGTCGCCGATGATGGTGGCGGTGCCGCCGACGTTGCTGGCAAAGGTCTGGGGGATCAAAAAGGCCAGGGGGTGCACCTTCAGGGTGACGGCGATCTGGATGGTCACCGGGATCACCAGGAGCATGGTGGTGACGTTGTCCAGGAAGGCCGAGATCACCGCAGTGAGGAATTGCAGCACAAAACTCAGGACAAAGACGTTGCCCCGGGACCAGGCATAGGCCTTGTAGGCCAGGAACTGGAACATGCCGGTTTTTTTCAGGACCCCCACGAAGATCATCATACCCAGCAAAAGGAAGATGACGTTGAGGTCAACGGCGCCCATGGCGTCTCCAAAGGAGAGGATGAAATAGGACTTGTCAAAGGAGCCGAGAGTATAGGTGATGAAGAGGATGAGGGCGGCGCCCAGCAGGGCCGCCAGGGTGCGGTGCATCCATTCGAAACTGATGATGACGTAAACCCCCAGGAGGATGAGGGTGGCGAGCCAGAAGGCGGCGCTCACGGCCCGTTTCAATTTAAAGTTCTGGGAGGCCTGGAAGAGTTTGTTGCCGGCGGCGTCGGCGCCCGCCTCGACAACGTTGACCGCGCTAGCGGCCAAAGGTTCCCAGGAGGGTTTGGCGGCCTTGACTTCAACTTTGGCCCCGGGCAGGGTCCCGGCGGGCAGGAGGAATTCGCCCACGAAGCTTCCCGATTTGCCGGTAATGATTTCTTCTTCTTTGCCGGTGGGTTTGACGGGCTGGCCGTTCACCAGCACTTCCACTTCCACTTCTTTGACGCCTTTACCCTGGGGGTTTTGCAGCATCCCGGCCACGGTGAGGCGGTCTCCCGCTTTGGGAGCCTCGGCGGCCAGGGCCATGGTTGCGGCCAGGAGTCCCGCCAGGAATACCAGGGAGAGTATGACTATGGGAATTTTTATATTTTTCAGCATGTGCAGTAGTCCTCGGTTGATAAATGGTATGGTCGTGGTAGGGGCGAAGTTACCCCGCCCCTACGGGATCTAGCTTATTTCAATAACACCGGCATGCCCTGGAGCGGCCAGATGATGTAGCAGAACACTGCCAAAAAGGCCATGAGGATGAGGCTGGGGATCCAGCCGTAGAGGAAAAACTCCCCGGCCGTGAATTGCTTACTATCATAGGCGATGGCATTGGGGGCGGCGCCGATAAGGAGGTTAAAAGGCATACCGGCGGTGGCCAGCGAGGCGAAGAAGATGACTTCCGGAGCCACGCCCAGATACCTGGCAATGACCAGGGAGACCGGCAGGGTGATGGCGATGGCGGCGACGTTCATGATGAAGTTGGTCATAATCAGCACGAAGAAGGCGATGGCCAGGACGAAGACCAGCCAGGGGGCTTTCGGAACCAACTCACCCAGCTTACGGCCATCCATTCGGCGGCCTTGGTGTCGTAGAGACAGTAGCCGATGCTCATGGCCCCACCGAAGAGGAGAATGATATTCCAGGGAATGGTCTCCATGTCTTCCACTTCCAGGGTGCCGGTGAGGAAAAAGGCGACGGTGGCGACGATCATGATGGCCGCCCGATCCATGTCCTTGAAGAAGGGGATGGGGGAGAAGGATTTCATCATAAACAGCCCCAGGACAACAACCACCATGGCGATGACGAATTTTTCCTTTTTATTAATGGGGCCCAGTTCTTTCCCCAGGCTGGCCACCCGTTCCCGCAAGCCGTCGATGCGAGACCTCTCGGGTTTAAAGAACGTAATGACGACAAGCCAGATACAGACGACCATAATCGCCCCCAAGGGGAGCATGTACCAGATGAGCTGGAAGAAGCCGATCTCTTTGCCGCCGGTAAATTTCTGGAACATGCCGGCGCCGGCCACCGCCCGGGCGGACCCGAGGAAGGTGATGACCGAGCCCGCCCCCGCGGTCCAGGCCATACCGATGAACAGGCCCTTGCCGAACCTGGTGGGCTGGTCGGACTCGCTATACAGAGAGTGGATGGCCACCAGCAACGGGAAAATGGCGGCGGCCACGGCGGTATGGGCCATGAGCAGGGTCATGCCGGCGATGATGAGAAAGGTGCCCAGGAGGATGAAATTGGTATTCTCGCCCACGATATTCAGCATCTTGTAGGCCATGCGCTTGGTGAGCCCGGACACCGCGAAAGCCAGGCCCATAACCACCGAACCGAAGATGAACCACACGGAGGGGTCGAAGAAATCCTTCAGGGCCGCGTCGGCGGTGCGAATGGAAAAAATGGTCTGGAACAGGCCGATGGCGATGGCAGTGGCGCCGATGGGCATGACCTCAAAGATCCACCAGACCGCGGCCATAAGAAAGAGGCCCAGGGCCATCCGGCCTTGGGGCGGCAGGGGAAAGTGCTTGCCGGAAGGGTCCACGGCGTCCGCTAAATCCGGCATGAAATAGAAAAGAAAAAATAAGGCCAGCCCCAGGAGAATAAAGATAATCCGCTTCCAGTCGATTGCCTCCTTTTTGGGGGCAATGATGATCTCTTCGGGCATTTCCGGCAGGCTGGCGCCGGTGGGCATTTTTTTGATGTCTTCAGCCATACTTGTCTCCTTTATTGCTATCGTCAGCGCGGCCTAATCGCCCAGCACCACGGTGGAAATCTCTTTAAAAAGTTCGCTCATGCGCACCATGCCGCCAACTTTCTTGTCCAGCAGGACCGGCATCATGCCGACGTTTTCCTGGATCATCAGGAAGAGGGCCTTGGTGATGGGATCTTCGCCGTTGACGGTCACCTTGATGGGGCTCATGACTTCGCTGACCGGTTTTTGGGAGGCTTCTTTCATGCCGGGGCCGAACATATCACCCATGAGGACGGCGAGGCCGGGATCGGCTTTAACCAGGCCGGCATCTTTGGCAAACTTGGGCTCCAACCCTTTGATGATGTCCCGGAGGGTAAGCAGGCCCATGAGCTGGTATTTTTCATCAAATACCAGCACGGCCCGGGGCTCGAAGCTGCCTTCGAACTTGATGGACGCTTCCCGGACGATGGCCATGGCCTGACGCAGGGTGAACCAGTACGGAATGTGAGGATAATCTTCCAGGGGGATCATGAGATCCTTGACTTTTTTGGTGTACGGCATAACAACCTCCCTTTGATGAATATTGGATCTATGTATTGCACTTTGTTTATTATTGCCACCTTCGGAAAAGCCGTTTTGAGTCAGAATGATTTCCGGACTCAGATAGTTTTGGTCATCACTGAGAAGCTGGACGGCTTCCTGCAGTTCTTCAAAGACTTGATATTTCAAGAGATATCCGGAGACTCCCAGATTCAAGATCCGCCTGACCAGGCGCCGGTCGGAATAGATGCCAATGGCCAGGATTTTGGTTTGGGGAGACTGGGCCAAAATCCGGGGGGCTAATTCCCGACCCTGAACCGCCTCTGACTCCACATCCAGAATAATCAGGTCGGGGGCCAGATCTTGGAACAGAGACATGGTCTGCCGGGCATCGGGGGCCAAGGCCACAGCCTGGAGGTCAAACTTCGTCGTCAGCAGGGTGTTAATCTGTTCCCTGAGGATAGGGTCAGGTTCGGCAATAAGAATTTTCTTGATCATAATTGGAAGCCAAGCATGAGCCGTTAGGGCGGCTCAACCCAATGAGATAATTGGTTAAGGTTTTAGCAAAGGGGAAATTAAAATGGTGTTAAAATAGCAGGGTGTGGCGTTAAGATTTTGTTAAGAAATATTATCTCCGAATTCGGTTGTTCACCCGTTCCCTCCTTTGATTTTTATAAAATTGGCGGCGGAGGAATTTTACTGCCTTCTTAAATCTTTTGGTTTATAATCCCTAGAAAAAGGCAATCGAAATAGGACGTTGGGAATAACAGTGGAAAATATTTCAAAGCTCACGACAGAAAGACTCTCGTGTGCGTGGGGCCGAGCACATCTTCAGCCGATGTGATCCGGGCTACCAAGAGAATGGCCTCCAGCCTGAATGCCGAGTGGTTTGCAGTCTATGTCAAGACCCCCAGGATGGTGCAATTGCCGGAGGCAGACCAAAACCAGGCCGTTCAGAATCTCCAGCTTGCCGAGTACTTAGGAGCGCGGACATTCACTTTGTTTAGTCGGAACTTGGGCGAAAAAATTGGGGACTTTGCTCGCCGACATAACATTACCAGGATTATCGTCGGGCAAGCCAAGTCACTACCGTTGGCAAGATTTCATCTTTGGGAGTATCGTGGACGAACTGGTGCTAATGAGTAGTGGGATCGACGTCTATTTTATCACCGGGGAGCCAGGAAAGACAAAGGAGTTACCTGTTCTGATTTAAACCAAAGGGCATACCTTTTTCAGAATACGGGATGGGCCTCTTGTATGCCATTGTTGCTACAGGCTTTGGCTTTTTGATATATCCTTACCTCGACTTGAGTAACCTGATCATGGTTTATTTGGTGGGGGTGATGGTTACGGCCATTCATTGGGGTCGGGGGCCGGCTATCCTTAATGCCTTCCTCAGTGTTACGGCCTTTTATTTCTTTTTTGTTCCGGTGCGATATTCCTTCACCCTGATAGAAACCCATTTCATTTTTACTTTCGCAGTGATGTTATTGGTGGCGTTGGTGATCAGTCACCTAACCACCCTGATCAAGGGGCAAGCCGAGGCCGCACGATTACAAGAGCGCCAGATTACTGCCATGCACTCCCTGAGCCGACAACTGGCCACTGCCAGGGGTATTGAAAATATTTTGCAAGTAGCATTGAAACAGATAGGGGAGATTTTTGAGTGTCAGGTGGCGGCGCTGCTGCCTGGGGAGGATGGCAGGTTATCGCCGGTGGTCAGCGATTTGTCAGTGGTTTCGGAAAAAGAGAAGATCAAAGAACTTACCGTGGCGAAATGGGCCTTTCGTACCGGTCAAATGGCGGGATGCGGGACCAAAATCTCACCTGAATCCTCATTTTTATATATACCGTTGCAAGCGACTAAGGAGGTTATAGGAGTTTTGGCCCTGCGCCTCAAAGATCCCGCAACCGAACTTTGGTTATTGCCGGAGCAATTGCGCCTAAGCCTCCTGGAGTCCCTGAGCAAACAAGTCGCTTTGGCTTTGGAAGTAGAGCGCCTGGAAAAGGCGGCCTTAAAGGTGCAAACAGGATAGGAAACCGGATCTCCCCGCACAGGTCGTTAATTCTCGTTTGAGAAACCATCTGGCGGCTCGGGTGAGGAAGGTTTCGCGACGTCCGATAACCACTGCATAAGCGAATAGAAGGCACATAAAAAATTTCGCCTGAATTCTCAATTTAACCCGCCTGGAAAAAATCTTGTCTTCACGTCCTTTAAAAAACAAATATCTCTTAAAAGTTGGAGAATAATGAATTGCGTGAGAAATAGCGGTTGAGAAAAATAAATTTGCGCCGGAGAATCCATTATCAGGTTATAATGCTTTTGCTGGCGCTCAAGATAAATATCGATCAGTTTAGGAACGAGACGATGCTGTTCTAACTTTTCCTGATTTAACGCCAAGAATCATTACCTTCCCATTGCCAGGTACCCACAATCTTAATAAAGATTTTATTATATTTTCATCAAAAAACATGCTAATCTGATTTCACATAATCTTAGCAGCAGTTAAAAAAGGAGATTTTGGCATTATAATCTGAAAAATTGCTCCAAAATAGTCTTTCCGATAGTTATTTAGAGCTACAACCTAATCTCAGATTATCCGGGTGGAGGGAAGAAATGCAAAAGTGTGGAAAATATAGCCAAAAATCGGTTATTCCTGGAAGAAGGAAGATCACCCCTTTTTCCTGGCCCTCCTCCTCTGCTTCTGCCTGGCCTTAGGGGAAACAAGCCAGGCAGGCGCCGAAACGCCGGTCTGCGGTCACATCACTGCCAATATTACCTGGGAGAAGGTCAAAAGTCCTTACATTGTCACCTGCGGGGTAATCGTGGACAGCGGCATCACCCTTACCATCGAGGCGGGGGTGGAAGTCCGGTTTAACAGAAATTGTTCGTTAACCATCGATGGCACCTTAATCGCCCGGGGAACCAGTCTCGACCCCATCGTCTTCACCCACAACAACTCAGTATTGGGCCTATATCCATTTTCGCGACGGCAGCACGGATGCCGTCTATGATGCATATGGCAACTACGTCTCCGGGTCCATCCTGCAATATTGCACCGTGGAGTATGCCGGGGGGGCGGGGGTGTCTGACAACGGCGCCCTGCGGCTGGAAGAGGCTCACCCCTGCATTGACCACTGCACCATAAAAAATAATATGGCCGCAGGCATCTACGCCTGGGACTCTGACAGGCTACCTTGAGGATCACCAACAGCACCATCAGCCATAATCTGGCCGCAGCCCATGGGGGCGGCATTTATCTGTATCAAACCAGCTATGCCACCCCTAATCCTTTCGGGGCATCAGAGATCTCTAACAATATCATCAGCTTCAATGAGACTTCCGCCAGCGGGGGCGGGGTTTATCTTTAGCGGCGCTCAAACCAGTGGCTTTCCGGAAAAACGTCCTGACCAACAATAAAGCCAGGTCTTCCGGCGGCGGTCTATACTCGCCGGGAACCAATACTATCAGCAACAATATTTTCCTCCAGAACACGGCCACCAGTGGCGGCGGTATGTCCGGGTCCGGACAGTGCGCGCAGAACATCTTCAGTGACAACCAGGCAGCGTCTGGTGGCGCCTATTATGCAACATGGCTGGGAATATTTATATGAACTCCTTTGTGGGGAATTCAGCTTCGACGGAGACGTTGGTTTTAGACGTTAAGACCAATGTAGAAAACAATCTGCTGGCCTATAACCAGCTCACCGGCGCGCCAACCTGGACTATTTTGGTAGCGTTATACGGGATGCACACTGAATAGGAATAATTTCTTTAGTAATACGGCGACGTACGAATTAAAAAATGGCATTACCGGCTCGGATATCGACGCCACCGAGAACTGGTGGGGGACGGCGGTGCCGGCGGAGATTGAGGATAAAATTTATGACAGGCTCGACGACCCCGCCAGGGGAATCGTGGATTTTATGCCCTACGCCGCGGCCATCCGGACGGACGTGCCCATCTCGCCGCCCCAAAATCTGACGGTGACTCAGACCCGCCGAGGACCCAGCCTGACCTGGAAGGCCAACCCCGAGGGCAATGTGGCGGGTTATAAGATTTACTGGGGGAAGACCAATGGATATCCTTATAGCAACGTGCGGGATGTGGGGAAAGTGACCCACTACACCTTCGAGCCCAGTGACCTGCCGTCGGGGACCTATTATTTTGCCGTGACCGCCTATAACACCAATTACCCCATGATTGAGGATGATCCCGCCACACTGATCAATGAAAAGCAGACGGCAGGGTATGAAAGCTGGTTTAGTTCGGAACAAGTCGGCAGCAGATTACATCTCGCCTTGCCTTTTTTGCCACTACTGTTGTTGGATGACTAATACCAGATACACCAAATGGTCTTTTGAGGGGACGGGTCCACGGACACTGCAATCTTTATCTTGCAAGGTTGGCCCAGTTAATTGCGGTTGACCAAACTGGTACTTTATGCCCAAAGGCTAACCGATTAAGGGCTAGCCTTATACCCTCCAGCCAGTTTTTCCTTGCACTCAAAATATTACAGACATTTAGTTTTCTTTATGATAACCTTCTCGAAAATATTTATTCGGGCCCCTCAGGCCCTGTTGATTAAATCTATAAGGATTTCGCTTATGAAACGATTTTTTTATCTTTTGGCAGGACTGGTTTTATTAGTCCTGGGCACTCAGACGTTTGCCCTGGCCCAGGAGAAGGTTGGGGTGCCCGTGCTCTGCTATCATCGTTTCGGCCCCAAAGTGGCTGATAGTATGACGGTTACCACGCCGGTTTTTGAAGCGCAGCTTAAGTGGTTGCAGGACAATGGCTATACCGTCATTCCTTTGCGCACCCTGGTAAATTACCTGCGCGGCCAGGGCCCGCCGCCGCCGCCCAAATCGGTGGTGATTACCGCCGATGATGCCCATAAAACGGTTCATTCCGATATGCTCCCCCTGGCAAAAAAATATCAGATGCCTGTCACCTTGTTCATCTACCCGTCGGCAGTTTCCAATAAACATGCTCCGTATGCCATGACCTGGGAGCAGTTATATGAATGTCAGAAGACCGGTCTGTTTGATATGCAGTCCCATACGTTCTGGCATCCGAATTTTAAAAAGGAAAAAAAGAAACTAACTCCGGAAGCGTATCAGAAGCTGGTGGATGACCAGTTGGCCAAGTCAAAGGCGTCTCTGGAGAAGCGCTTTGGCGGCACGGTGGACGTGCTGGCGTGGCCGTTTGGCATTTATGATGCCGATTTGGAAAAATCGGCTCAGAAAGCAGGATATGTGGCGGCTTTCAGTATCGAACGGCGCCTTGCCACCCCATCCGAACCTATTATGGCCGCACCCCGTTACCTGATGGCGAACAGCGACGGCATCAAGAATTTTGAAGCCATCGTTACCGGCAAGGTGCATGAAAAAGGGCCAAAAACCTATTAATTAAACTACCGTAGAAAGACCTTACTTGAATTCAGATTATGGCGAGGAGATGAGATGAAAAGACTGTTTTCTTTTCTGATGTCCATCTGGTTCCTGGGGATGGGAGCGGCTGCCCAGGCTTATGATGGTAAGGTCATAGATATGCAAACTAAGGCGCCCATTGCCGGCGCCGTGGTAGTGGCGGGCGAACAGATGGTTCGCACCGATAAAGACGGGATTTTTCATCTGGAGGGTTCCGGGGAGGCCATAAAAGTAAAGGTCGCGGGATATAAGCGCCAGGAAATTGCTGCGCCGGCCTCTGGTGAGGCGCAAGTGGAAATTGCCCTGGAACCATTCAACGTCAAAGCGCTTTATCTGACTGTTTACGGCACCGCGGTTTCCAGAATTCGGGACGCGGCTATCGCCGCGATTGAAAAAAATAATATGAATGCCCTGGTCATTGACGTCAAAGGGGACGGCGGCTTTATACCGTTTAAGGTGGATCTGCCGTTGGCCCAGGAAATAGGGGCTCAGAAAACCATCTTGACCAAGGATATGAAAGCGGCGGTGGCGGCTTTAAAGGAAAAAAATCTGTATCTCATCGCCCGGATTGTCGTTTTCAAGGACAATTTCCTGGCCACGGCCAAGCCCGAATTAGCCGTCCGGACCAAGGGAGGCGGCGTTTTCCGGGATCGGGAGAAACTGCGCTGGGTAGACCCGCTGAAGCGTGAAGTTTGGGATTATAATATTGCCATTGCCAAGATTGCCGCCGAACTTGGTTTTGATGAGATTCAATTCGACTATGTCCGGTTTCCTGATAATCGCGGTGTGGCTTTCTCCCAGCCGGTAAATGAAACTATCCGCACCGATGCCATCACCGGCTTTCTGGAAGCCGCCCACAAAGCTCTGGCGCCATATAATGTCATGGTAGGTGCGGATATTTTCGGCTATGTCTGTTGGAACACCAACGATACCGACATCGGTCAAAAAATCGGCCCGTTAGTCAATGCCGTGGACGTGATCTGCCCCATGCTTTATCCGTCGGGATACACCTGGGGCATTCCCAAATACCGGAATCCGGTGAAAGCCCCGTATGAAATTGTCTATCTCTCCCTCAAAAGGGCCCAGGAACGCACCGGTGTCTCACCCTTGAGATTTCGTCCCTGGATACAAGCCTTTCGGGATTATGCCTTTGGCGGCGGCAATTTCGAGGAAGATCGGATGAGAATCCAAATCAAAGCCGCGGAGGATTTCGGCGCCAGCGGGTATATGTTCTGGAATGCGAGAAATATCTATCCCACCGGGTTATTCACCAATACCAAGAGTGGCGGCTGATAGTTTCTCCAAGAAGAGAAAAATTACCCTGAAGCCTTAACTCCCCCTTTCCCAGGGGGATTTTTATGAGCGGCTGCTGAGGTATTTTCGTATAAAGGAGACGCTTGAAGAATATGCCAAGAATTTGCTGATGCCGGTTGAATCATTGTGGTTGATGACACCCCAACCCGCCGGGCCGGGTGACGCACGCCCTCTTTTGAATAATAAGAAGGAAATTTATTTTGCCACCAATACTTTAAGCAGAAGTAAAACAAGCAGAATATTAATTGAGTTGAACAATGAGGCGGGCACGGCATAATTGGGGGTAATAACTTTTTATTTTTGAAGAAATGTTGCTGATTGAAGCAATAAAAAAAGGGGGGTCATCCCCCCCTCTTTTATTAAAAGACTAACTAAGCTTATCTGTTTTCCAATGCCAGTTTTTGGCCCTGCATGAAAGCTTTTACACCGGTCAGGCCACTTTCGACGCCTTTGTTAACCATGGTGCTGGGAGCACTGGTGTCTTTGTCCAAGCCTTTGGCCCGAAGGGCATCATTGTTGCTTCTCATGCCTTTTTCGATGCTCTGCAGACCATCTTGCACCATCCGGCCACCTTCTACGAAGGTATCCAGGCAGCGATATTGGCCTTCAAGATTTCTGTTGGCTTTGCAAACCTGAAATTCTTTGCCGCCCTGATCCAGGAGAGCCATGCCTTGTTTGGCCTGCACGAGGCCTTTGTTGATAACGTCATTACCCGCGTTAACATCCGGCAAACAGCCTTTGCCGGTGCAGATCTGAACATATTGGGCCATGCCCTGCTCAACAGTGGCGACACCGCTTCTCATCGTTTCGCGGGCTTTCAGCATCATGTCGATGCCCTTTCCGAACAACTCCGGGTTCTTTGCTGCCGTGGCAGGTAAGGCGGTAAACACCAACGCAACGGCTACAAGCATAACTACAAATTTAAATTTCATTCCCCATTCCTCCTTTTTGATTTCGCCACCTGAAGGTGGTTTAATTTACTTGCCAATGATACTGTCTATTCTTCAGAGAATCAACATTTTTTTTGATCGAAGAGAATTTAATTAACTAAAAAATACTCTAATAGTGAAATTGGTCTGAGTGTTATCAGTTTCACTGCCAATGGTTATTTAATCGGTTATAATTAGTTTAACATTAATAATAATAATCTTAAAAACAACCCCCCACGTCCTTTTTTTCTTTTAATCAGAGACATTTTGTTTAGAATCTGAAAATCATACGGAGCCGAAGTTTTTAACAGCTAAAGGCCGGGCAGAGAATATTGCTAATATTACCAATAGGTTAATCGATTATTTTAATTAATTTTAGGATTTACAAGATGTCTTTTTGGCAACAGACCCGATCTTTGACCTGGCCTTTCTGGGTGGCGAATATAATGGAAATGATCGAGCGGCTGGCTTATTATGGGGTCAGAGTGGTCATTCCCATTTATATTGCCCAGGCAGATGAAATTGGCGGCCTGCATTTCAGTCAGTCAGACAAGGGCATTATTTTCATGTGGTGGGCCTTTATACAATCGGCTCTGCCGGTATTCACCGGGGGTTTTGCCGATAGATACGGCTATAAGCAACAAATTATCGTGGCTATTGGATTAAAAGTCACGGGTTACGTCATTATGGCAACCCAACACACATTTTTGGCCATTCTTAGCCGGCTGCCTGGTACTTGCCGCCGGAACAGCAGTTTTCAAACCCCCGGTGCAGGGAACTTTTGTTAAAACCCTCAATGCCAACAGCTCGGGAATTGGTTGGGGTTATTTTTATATGGTGGTAAATATTGGGGGTTTTTTAGGGCCTCCTCTGGCTCATTTTTTATCCGGCATCTCCTGGCCCATGGTTTTTTATGGCTGCGCGGTATTAGTATGTTTCAACCTTCTGTGGTTGATCACCTATCGAGAGGTTGATTCCGGAACGGACCGGACGACGAATGCTCTGGAAATAGCAGTGATGACGATTCGTAACCTGATGCGGGTCCGGCTGATAATCTTTATGCTCATTGCCTCAGTTTTCTGGGCAGTCCTGAACCAGCTCTGGGACATGCTGCCCAATTATATCGTGGATTGGGTTGATAGTTCTGCCGTGGCCGGATTCCTGCCGGATTTTTTTCTTTCCAGGAATACCTCCAGAGGTCCGCAACTCGCTCAGGAGTGGCTGATTAACTTCAATCCATTTCTCATTATTCTGCTGGTGGCGCCAATGTCCTTCTATGTAAACCATTATATGCGGCGGCTTACCGCCATATTTTGGGGTTGCATAATTACTAGTCTCGGAATTTATGTGGTAGGTTGCAGCATGTCAATATTTTTATGCCTGGCGGGCATTGGCGTATTTTCCATCGGCGAAATGCTTTGTTCTCCAAAAATGACTGAATATCTCGGAGTAATTTCCCCTCCAGACCAAAAAGCCTTATATATGGGGTATGCCAATATTCCTCTGGCCTTAGGGTGGGGTTTCGGCTCTTTCATAGGCGGGAAAATATACGAACATTATGGTGAAAAATCAGGTTTGGCTCTGAGATATTTATCCGAAGTACTTCAAATAAAAATACTGCCGGAACGTACTCACGCTTTTACGACGCTGACCAGCATGTTAGATCAAACTCCAACTCAGGTAACGCAGCTTTTATGGGAAGTCTATGACCCGAGTCAGGTTTGGCTCCCTTTTGTCTTTGCCGGACTGGCAGCAGCCGGGGCTTTATTAATTTTTAATTATTTCGCTAAAAATTGGCAGGATATGAACGCCTGAATCGGCAGCAGCGATATTAGCTTTGAAAATATTAATACTTTAAATAAAAATTATCAACCACTACACAACCATCTGCCATTATCTTAGTTTTTCTTGGAATCTTTAATCATGTGGAGTAAAATAGCATGTAATTCATAACTCTCTCTAACAGATAAGGGGAATAATATGAGTTTAGAACGATTATTGTCAGTTATGATACCGTTTGCACAATCTTAGTGAGCAGCAATTGGCTAACGTGGAAAACTGTTGCCAGTTGCAGCGGTATAACAGCGGTGAAGTAATTTATCAGCAAAACACCCCGGCAAGTAAAATGTATGTTATTTTAGAAGGTATGGTTAGTTTGGACGATGTCGTCGATAGTGCCACCTCAATTTCATATGAACGTCGAGGTCCCAAAGGAATAATTGGTACTTCTGCAATGTTGGGATTGAAATTATACTCTCTGACGGCAACCTGCCTCGAACCGACGCAAGTCATTGCCATCGATGTTCCTTGTCTGGAGAAAATTTGTGAACAGGATTATGAGGTTGGATATAAGATTATGGCAGAGGTAGCATTTATCTTTTATCAACGATATGAACGGGCTAAAAATAGATTATACAATGTCTTTAAAGAGATTCCGGTAAGATTGGTTTGTCGGGAATCAAATTGATAAAAATATAATCTAAGAATAATCTATAGGTGTTGGAAAAAAATCTGATTAATTTTTTGTACGTAAAATATATCATTTGTTTTTTAACCGGTATATGTTTATAATTTGGAACATAGATGATAATTTTTTTGAACATGATGAATTATTTTCTATGGATTTTCCTAAACTAATTATTCAAAAGATTCGATAAGAAAGTCAAAATGCCGGGAAAGAAAACGCTCTACGGCTAGAGGTGCACCTTTCAGAACCTGGCAGGGGTGTTGTTTTGATCTTTTGGGTAACTGGGTTGATAATCCTAAACGATATTGCATAGAGAAAGTATATGCCAAAGAAGGCAAGAATATTAGTCGTAGATGACGAACCGGCAGTTCTTGAAGTAATTCAGCGAATCCTTTCAGATCGGGGTTATTTGGTAGATATTGCCAATAATGGTTTGGAAGCACTTGAACTGTTGGGAAAAGGCAGCTATGACTTAATGCTCAGTGACGTCAAAATGCCTCATATGGATGGCATGGAGTTGCTTCAGCAGGTTAGCCTGCTTTACCCTTATTTAATAACAGTCATGCTTTCTGCTTTTGCCAATATTCAGGATGCCGTAGCCGCTATAAAACTAGGTGCCTATGATTATATTGCCAAACCGGTGTATCCTGAAGATCTGGTATTTTCTATCGAACGAGCCTTAAAATTCAGGGATTTGCGTCACGCTGCCCAAGAATTGGAATGGACGTTAAAAGGGGCTGAGGCTTTAGGATTACAGGTGCTGGATTTAGCCCCTGAAACCGAAGAATTCAACGCTTTGGAAAAACTTCAAATAGAAGCCGGAAAAATCGAGGATCTTACAGTTTTATCTGAACTTTTTCTACAAACAGCTCAAAAATTAACTTTGGCCTCTCGTGGGTCTATTTTTCTTTTTAATCAAGAAGGCACTCAGTTATCTTGTTTAGCAATGAGCGAAAATCAGTGTGACCGTATCACTGTCAAAACAGTCCGTCCGAACGAAGGCGTTATGAGTTCAGTTCTCCAAAGCAGACGGCCCTTATTAGTACCCGATGTAGCTTTAGAGCCTCGTTTCTTTAATCATCTGAGAAGTAAGCAATATGATACCAAGAGCTTTATGATTGTGCCCATAATAGAGGAAAAAATTTGGGGAGTGATAAATTTAGCTGACCGTTCTGATCTCCAGGCATTTAATCCCAGAGAACTTTTTTTAACCTGGCTGTTGGCCAGAATTTTTGGTGAAACTCTCAAGCAGAGAGAGTGGGAAGAAAAAAATAAGAATATTAATAATGCGTTACAGGCTACTCGCTCGGAACTAAAAAATGTCAAAGAGTCTTTTGATTGTCTTACCACCTCCGTGCCGATGGGACTGGCTTTAATTAATCATAAATTGCAGATTTATTATGCCAATCACATCTTTGCCAAATTATTTAATCAAGGAGAAACTGGTCTAGGGAAAAAAATTCTTGAATATATCAAAGGTATTTCTGCCGCAGATCATAAAAAAATAAAAAACGGTTTTAAAAAAATTATGCAAGGGGAAAGAACCGTTGAATGTGGCCAGATAAACATATCTATTCCAGAAACAGGCAATAGTTTTTGTCTGGTGCAATTAATCAGATCCGGCACATTGAAGAGCGATTTACAAATTATGATCGTCTTGGAAGATATTACGACGATTTCTCAGATGGAGCAAAAACTTTCTCTTTATGAACATTTAGCTATTATGGGTAAATTGTCGGCCTGTGTGGTTCATGAACTCAATAATCCACTTGATGGAGTCAAGAGATATATCTCTCTGGCCCAAATAAAAAAGGACCATTCCGGAGATGTTGAGAGATATTTAAACGAAGCACAAAAAGGTCTCAATAAGATGTCCCTGGCCATAAATTCAATCTTGAATGTCGCCAATCCAAATCGTATTTTAAAATCCCAGGAAACTTTGCTTGGTCAGCTTCGTGAAGCGGTAAAAATAATGTTATTACAAGCCAAAGATCAGCGTATAGAAATTACTTTATCGACTTCCCCTGTTTTTGAAGAATTATATTTTGGGACAGATCTTTATACCGTTTTCATCAATCTTATTAAAAACGCTATTCAAGCCATGTCTGATGGCGGTCAACTGGAAATTATCGGTTTCATACAAGAAGATCAGGTGGAAATTGTTTTTAAAGATAGTGGTCCAGGAATTGACCAAGAAAATAAGGAGGACATTTTCAAGCCATTTTTTACTACCAAAAATAAGGGACAAGGTCTTGGTCTCGGCTTAACTATTTGTCAAAAGATTGTCTCTCGCTATCAAGGCAAAATCTCAGTGGAAAGTTCAATTGGCAAAGGTTCTAAATTTATTATTAAATTTCCCTTATCAGAACGATTCCAGGTAAAGATCCCAAAGGTTGAATTGGGAGGATTAACAACTTGAACCGTAAAGATATATTAATAGTAGATGATGATGATCTTGTCTGTCACTCTTTAAGAGAATTACTCGGCATAGAGGGTTATGATGTTGATTCTACAATGGATGGTATTGAGGCCTTAACTAAACTTAACGAGACAAAATATTCGTTAATCATTTCTGATATCCGCATGCCGGGAATGGATGGAATCGAATTACTTAAAGAAATTAGAGGAAAAAACCTGGACAGTCTGTTGATTTTTATTACCGGGCATGGTCATATTGACGGCGCGGTGGAAGCCATTAAATTAGGCGCCTATGATTACGTTACGAAACCAATAGACGATATCAGATTAAAGCTGACAATTAGAAGGGCCCTTGAACAGAAACGACTTTTGGCCTCATACCAGTCTTTGAAAAAGAAGGTGAGAAAATGGGAATTAGACGAACGAGTAATTGTCAAAGATAGAAAAATGCTTGAGCTTTTGGACGTTGTTCATATGGTTGCGGAGACGATGGCCACTGTTCTGATAACCGGAGAATCCGGCACGGGCAAATCAATACTGGCCAAATATATCCATCGCCATTCCACACGCAGTGAGGGTCCTTTTATTGAATTGAGTTGCGGGACATTAGCCGAAACTCTTTTAGAGAGTGAGCTTTTTGGACATGTAAAAGGCGCCTTTACAGGGGCGGATCGCGTTAAAAAGGGGAAATTTGAGGAAGCTCAGGGGGGAACAATTTTTTTAGATGATATTAATTGTGCCTCCATCAATTGTCAGATTAAATTGTTGAGAATTCTGCAAGAAAAAGTTTTTGAAAAAGTTGGTGGCAATGAATCTATTCAAACTGACGTTCGGATTATTACCGCGACAAATACACCTCTCATGCAGGAAGTGGAGAATAAAAGATTTAGAGAAGATCTTTTCCACCGCATCAATGTAGTTTCATTGTTTATTCCATCTCTGCGCGATCGCCTGGGAGATATTGAGCCTCTAGTTGAATATTTTATCAAACGATTTAATGAAGCCCATGGTAAAAAAGTCAAGGGAATTTCAAAAAGCGCTTTGCAAATATGTTACAATTATCATTGGCCAGGGAATATTCGGCAGTTGGAAAACGTTATTGAGCGCTCGATAATTCTTTCTCAAGGTGACTTCATCATCCCTGAAAGTCTTCCTGAGGAATTAAATAGAATCGCCTCTAAAGATCAGGACCTCGAAGTGTTAACCTTGTCTGCCGCCATGGCCGAGGCCGAAAAAAGAATTCTTTTTAGTTGCTTGAAGCAGCATAATTGGAATCGCCAGATAACTGCTCAAATTTTGGGCATTAGTCGAACTACTCTTTTTAATAAGATGCGCCAATATCAGATTGACGACCCACGAAAAATTAATGAAGCCTTGCTGCAATAGATAATCCATTTAAATCATTTTATAAATCAAAAATAATATGAATAATGACTACAATACATTAGTTGCCTGGGATCAGGCTTATCTTTGGCATCCCTTTACACAGATGCAGGGTTTTTTTCAGGATGAACTGCTGGTCATCGAACGTGGCGAGGGCGTCTATCTCTTTGATCAAAACGGCAAACGTTATTTGGACGGTGTATCTTCTCTCTGGACTAACGTGCATGGCCACCGGCGCCGGGAATTGGATGAGGCGATTAAAACTCAGTTAGAAAAAATTGCCCATTGTACAATGCTCGGTCTTGCCAATGTTCCCGCCATTAACCTTGCCAAACGTTTAGTTGATATAACTCCCTGTGGCTTAGATAAGGTTTTTTTCTCCGACAATGGCTCTACGGCTGTCGAAGTGGCCCTGAAGATGGCGTACCAATATTGGCAGTTAAAGGGAGAAAAGCAACGCTGCCGCTTCCTGAAGTTAAAGAATGCTTATCATGGAGATACGTTAGGAGCGGTTTCGGTGGGCGGTATTGATCTTTTTCAGCAAATCTTTCATGATTTGCTTTTTCCTACTTTTGAAGCTCCCAATCCCTATTGTTATCGCTGTCCAGACCAGGAGAACTGCAAGAATCAATGTTTAGAGGCGTTTGAGAGCCTGGTGGCCGGCAACCATAAAGAAATAGCCGCCATAATTCTGGAACCGGTGATGCAAGGCGCCGCCGGGATGATCCCACAGCCTGCCGGTTATGTAAAAAGGGTTAGAGAATTAGCAGATACAATTCGGCTTACTGCTCATTGCCGATGAAGTTGCCACGGGCTTTGGCCGAACCGGAAAAATGTTCGCCTGCAATCATGAAAATATCACTCCTGATATCATCTGCCTGGCCAAAGGGATAACCGGGGGGTATCTCCCATTGGCCGCAACCGTAACTACCGAACAGATTTATCAGACGTTTTTGGGAAGGTTCGAAGAATTTAAAGCTTTTTTTCATGGACATACATATACCGGAAATCCTCTGGCTGCGGCCGTGGCGGTGGCCAACCTGCAATTATTTGAAGATGCAGGCCTCATTGATGCTCTGCAGGAAAAAATACGGTATCTCTCCTCCAGGTTAGCAGATTGGCACCAACACCCTCATATTGGTGATATCCGGCAGCGGGGTTTTATGGTGGGCCTCGAATTGGTAAAAGACAAGAATTCCAAAGAACCTTTTCCGGTGGAACAGCGCCGCGGTCATCAGGTTATTCTGGCCGCCAGAAAATTGGGCGCAATTTTAAGACCTCTGGGAGATGTTGTCGTGCTAATGCCGCCTTTAAGTATTTCTCAAGAAGAACTGCACGAACTGCTGGATATTACGATTAAGGCCATCGATACAGCCTGCTCTCATCCTTAACTAAAGAAAAGTGAGAGTTAACGATAACAGGCAAGTCAGTCAGGCAGATTTCACGGCCGGTAAAATCTTTTCGGCTTTTTGCGCATCTGCCGGAGTATCAACTTCGAACGTTTCAAAATCCGTCTGGACCACTCTTATTTTAAAGCCGTATTCCAAAGCCCGCAATTGCTCCAGTTTTTCAGCCGCTTCCCAGGACCCCGCCGGCAGTGTGACGAAACGTTGCAGGAATTCCTGCCGGTAGACATAGATGCCGATATGTTTAAAATAATAAGGTATTTCATCATCTCGAAAATACGGGATAGCGGCACGGGAGAAATATAACGCATAATTGTCCCGGTCAAAAACTGTCTTAACGACATTGGGGTTTGACGCCAGAGTTGCATCACTGAACCGCCGGATCGGCGTTGTCAGAGCTGCGCCCGGATCTGCCTGCAGGGAACTTATTAATTCCGAAATAAGTGAAATGGGAAAAACAAGTTGATCCCCCTGGATATTGACTACTATGGCGTCTGCCGATAAATTAATTATTTTCGCTGCTTCCGCCAGCCGATCACTTCCGGAGACATGATCCTGCCCGGTCAAAATTGATTTGCCGCCAATGGACTGAACACATTGGGCAATCCGATTATCATCCGTCGCCACATACACTTCTTGAAGCTCCGGCACCTGCCTGGCTGACTCATACACCCATTGAATCATAGGTTTTCCGGCAATCCGGGCTAACGGTTTGCCTGGAAAGCGAGACGACCCAAAGCGGGCCGGAATAATCGCGACGACATTCATGTGCATCTCCTTTAAGCAGCAGATACCAGAGAAGTATACTCAGGCAGGCCAAAGAATAGGAAATTTTTTTAATTGAGTTGCCTTTTTTCGATCTCGAAAAAAATATCGAACCAGACTCAGGCCAAAAATCTTAATTAGTTAATTATTTAAAAGACTTGACAATCATAATAAGTGTATTAATTTTAGATAATTAATTCATTCACTCTCTTTTTTAACGTTGGAGGACAGTATTCCCATGCGTTTTGATAAATTTACCTTAAAAGCTCAACAAGCTGTCCAAGGTGCCCAAGAACTGGCGCAAACCATGAGCCACGGTCAAATTGAGCCGGCTCATTTATTGCGGACGCTGCTGGCCCAGGAAGAAGGACTGGTACGGCCGGTCATAAAAAAATTAGAAGTTGACCCCCAAAAAGTCATCCAGGGGGTAGACGATATTCTGACTAAATTCCCGCAAGTATCCGGCGCCTCTCAGGTTTATATCTCGCCTGACTTGAATCAGGTGCTTGATGAGGCCTTTAAACTGGCCACCCAAATGAAGGATGAGTTACGTCTCCACCGAGCATCTTTTCATGGCTCTGGCCAAGGCAAAAGATGATGACATTAGTCGTTTATTCAGCTCCCTGGGATTGACTTATGACGCCATTATGCAATGCCCTGGCAACTTTGAGAGGTTCCCAGAGGGTCACTGATCAATCCCCGGAGGAAAAATTTCAGCCTCTGGAAAAATACGGCCGTGATCTGACTGAATTAGCCCGCACCGGCAAACTCGACCCGGTAATCGGGCGAGACATGGAAATCCGCCGGATCATGCAGGTTCTCTCGCGCCGAACCAAAAATAACCCGGTGTTGATAGGCGAGGCCGGAGTTGGCAAAACTGCCGTCGTGGAAGGGTTGGCCCAGCGCATCGTCAATGGCGATGTGCCTGAAACCCTGAAGGACAAGAAGATTGTCACTCTGGACATGGGGTCTTTAATTGCCGGCAGTAAATACCGGGGAGAGTTTGAAGACCGGTTAAAAGCGGTTCTCAAGGAAGTCGTGGAGTCGGACGGCCGGATTATTCTGTTTATTGACGAACTGCACACGTTAGTCGGGGCCGGTGCGGCTGAAGGCGCCATCGACGCCTCGAACATGCTGAAACCGCCTCTGGCCCGGGGAGAGCTGCGGTGCATCGGCGCCACCACCCTCAACGAGTATCGCAAGTATATTGAAAAAGATGCCGCCCTGGAAAGGCGCTTTCAGCCGATTCTGGTGGCTGAGCCTTCGGTGGAAGATACTATCTCCATCTTGCGGGGCCTGAAGGAACGGTACGAGGTTCATCATGGCGTCCGCATTAAGGACAGCGCCATTATTGCCGCGGCCACCCTTTCCAAAAGGTATATCACCGATCGTTTTCTGCCGGATAAGGCCATTGATTTAATTGATGAGGCGGCCAGCAAGCTGCGTATTGAAATCGACAGCCTGCCGGCGGAAATAGATGAGATTGAACGGCGCATCCGTCAGGAAGAGATTGAACGGGAGGCCCTCAAAAAAGAGAGTGATCCCGCCTCGGTGGAGCGCCTGGAAAAAATTGAAAGGTCCCTGGCGGACCTGAGGGAACAGGTTGCCGCCCAAAAAGCGGGCTGGCAACAGGAAAAGGATGCCATAACCAAGATCAGGGCCATTAAAGAGCAGATCGAGCAGACGAAAATTGACGAAGCCCAGGCCGAACGGCGGGGGGATCTGGCCAAGGCGGCGGAATTGCGTTACGGCGCCTTATTAAACCTGCAGAAAGAATTGGAAGGCCGAAAATCACAAGCTGGCGGAACTCCAAAAGGACGGCGCCATGCTGAAAGAAGAGGTGGATGCCGAAGACGTGGCCGAGGTCGTGGGCAAATGGACCGGCGTACCGGTAACCCGTTTACTGGAAGGCGAAAAAATGAAACTGGTCCAGATGGAAGAACGGCTGGGGACTCGAGTCGTGGGCCAGACGGAAGCGGTGGAGGCAGTTTCCAATGCCGTGCGCCGGGCCCGGTCCGGTATCCAGGATCCCAACCGGCCTCTGGGTTCATTTATTTTCATGGGGCCCACGGGTGTCGGCAAGACTGAGTTGGCCAGGGCTCTGGCAGAATTTCTCTTCGACTCGGAACAGGCTTTGATCCGGCTGGACATGTCCGAATATATGGAGAAACATACGGTATCCCGCCTTATCGGGGCTCCCCCGGGCTACGTGGGATATGAGGAAGGCGGTCAACTGACCGAGGCGGTCCGGCGCCGTCCTTATTCGGTGGTGCTGTTTGATGAGATTGAAAAGGCTCATCCCGAGGTCTTTGACGCCCTGTTACAGATCCTGGATGACGGCCGGATGACGGACGGCCAGGGCCGGACCGTGGATTTTAAAAACACCATCCTCATCATGACGTCCAATATCGGCAGTCAATACATCATGGAAGTCAGGGACGAGGAGGAGATGCGCCGGAAGGTCATGGAGGCCCTGCGCTTCCACTTCAAGCCGGAGTTTCTCAACCGGGTGGACGATATCATTATTTTCCACCGGCTGGATAAGCAGCACCTGCGCCACATCGTGGATTTGCAGGTTCAGCGCCTGGTAAAACGCCTGGAAGAGCATGGTATCCATTTACTGCTTACCGACCGGGCCAGGGATTTTCTGGCCGAAGTCGGCTTCGATCCTATCTATGGAGCCAGGCCGCTCCGGCGGGTCATTCAAAAACAGGTGCAGGACAGCCTGGCCAAACTGATCCTCAGCGGTGAATTTGTCGAAGGAGACACCGTCACCGTGGATGCCGACGAGGCCGGGCTGACTTTTCCAAGGCATAATCGACGGATCTTGCAACTCTTACTCGTTCTCAAAAATAATTTCGTCTTGTAGGGGCGCCGCTTGCTGCGCCCCCCAGCCCTGAAGCGAAATTACTTTCGAGTAATGCTATAACTGAGCATATGAAGGCCGAGATAATTCTCGGCCTTTTTTTGCAATGTGCGGGAAGGTAATCTTCGGGAAGCCGGTCAAGCCTGATTGCCGGCAAAATTTCATTATTGACAGAATCTCATTACTGACAGCTCCTTTTGATTTTAGAAGATATTGAGAAGTTATCTTGAATTCTGCACGGAGCCGAGTTTTAATAATCCTTTACATAAGGTTGATTGGTCATAATTCCAGGAATGCCTGAATAATGTTTTTGGTTAAAAGTATAAAGGCAACCATTTAGTGAGACTGACAGTTGGCCGATCAAGCTATCAAGTATGCCAATGCCGTGACTGAGGCGAAATCGAGCAAAAACCCGCAATGCAGCATCGCAGATTTCAGGAGATGGCCAAGCCACTTCAAAGCCTACTAAAAAACCCTCAAGCTTCTCCTGTTCACTGTGGTTTCTGCAACCCTGGATGAGTTCCATAACAACGAAGCCGGGAAGGACGATTTCCTCCCCTGCCAAAGAATCCAGCCACTTCAGAGCAGGCGAATATCCCCTCAAAACATCAATCATTATGTCAGTATCAAGAAGAATTATCATTGCTTCATTCTGTTCTGGGCGTCTTCTCGAAGCTGTCGTGCAAAACAGGCACTATCGCTAATGTTAGTCCTGTCCCGCCAGAGGCCTACAATTTCCGAACCTATCAAATCCTTAGCTGTCAGGCTGCGCTTTCCGGGAGAGGAGGGAATGCCCATCACCATGATCAACTCAACGTGCTGGCCTTGTTTGCAAGGAAGCCCAGTTACCTTTATTTCGCCATCCTTTTCGACAACCAAATGAATTCGCGTTGTTTCCATACAATTACCTCTATTTTTTTACCAATCTGCCTCAATATATAATTAATTTTATATTTTTTATGGGAAAATCCACTAAAAAGATTTGGAGACCGATAATTTTATCATACGTTGACGCAACTCTAATTCGTTCGATGCCAACTCACTGCTCCGAAACTTTCGGAAACAATCGTGAATTTACAATCACTATATCATATAAGGCATTTTTATCAGTTAGGCAATAAGTCTTGGGAAATGGCAAGCTGATCTTGACTTTTTCCTGAAACCTAAGGAAATAGAATTTTAAAGATTTTTATGATAGAATATCAACTCATTCGTGTATTACTCGAGACTTAAAATCTTGGATCAAGCTTTTCCGGAAATTGATTCGTATTAACCTGACTCAGTCTGCTCCATAAGCTTTGAAGTAAACAGGAGTTTCCATAGATGCAGCTGAACTCGCTCCAGCGCTCCATGATCACAATGATCCTGGTTGCAGCCTTTTTGCCTGTTTCCTCGGCTGGTGCCGGCTTACCAGGGCCGCCCCCTCCAGCTCCACCGGCCATTCCCTCTCCCCCGCCCGACTCGGAGTTCAACTATGTTAAGGTTGATGATGCCCGAGGCCAGGCCGGGGTGGCGGAACAGATAGAATTCGGCACCGAATTGAAGGATATGATCATCGAGTACGGCGGCACGGATAATATCCTCCAAAGCATCGATGCCGACGCTGGCGATGACTGGCTGCTCCAGGTGGGTGGGAATCAAGGTACCGTCCAGGTAGTCGAATGGCGGTACCGGAAATGATACCATCTACCAGTACGGCGATCAGGGTGGCAGTAACCTGACGGCCAGTTGCGCCGATGGAAACGATACGATTATCCAGGTGGGCGGTCAGGGCTCAAATCAGATGAATATTTTGGGCGGTGACGGGGAAGACTATATAGAGCAGTACGGCGGTTCAGGGAATAATTTCATGCGCGTAAATGCTGGCTATGGAGACGATGTTATCAAGATGTACGGCGGCCCCGGCAATAACAGCATGACCTATGATGTGGGTCCCGGCAACGACCTGGCTACCATATTGGGTGGCGGTGGCTATAACACTCTTACCATTAATAAGAATCAACAGAATTTTACCTTAAAGAGTTATCAGGGCAAGGTTCTGTTTCAGAGCGGCTCTGGCGGCACCACCATTACTGTGGCCAACCTTCAATATATTACAGTTCTTGACGAAAACGGCAAACCCATTTACACGTATAGCTCCGGCGTGACTGCCCCTACCGGGCTGCTTTTACTGTTGAGCAAAAATAGTGTCTGTCCCATTAGTGTCCGGTAGACAATACTTAGATATTACTTAATTTTATTAAGATAAAAGTCCCCGAAACTGCCCAATGTGATATAATGAGTTACCCAAATCACAAGTCACAATAAGGAGTTAAGGGGACTATGGCTCATCATAACACAATACTTGGACAGATGCTACAACTAGTACCCGAGACATGTTTTTGATCACGTCGTTGACACCTATGCCTGGCAGGGACCAAAGCCCAGAAAATTTTCTTACTGGTCGCAATTTGTAGCTATGCTTTTTGGACAACTGAGTAGCCGCAAAAGTCTCCGTGACTTGGTTTTTACCCTGAATCAGCAAGTCAAAAAACTGTACCATTTAGGACAGTCTGACGTAAAGCGTTCGACTCTAGCTGACGCCAACGAGCAGCGTCCAGCAATTATATTTGAAAAGATCTATCACAAGCTGTTAGACAGAGTCTACGCCCAGATGGCACGGCAACAGCAAGTCAATCCAGAAATCAAGATTATCGATGCCACGGTTATCGATCTTTGCGCCAGCGTTTTCCCCTGGGCTCCTTTCCAGAAAGGGAAAGGGGCCATTAAGCTCCATACCGTGCTTTCCGACCTTTTGCCCCAGTGTGTGATCCTCACTGACGGCAGGAAACATGAAATGACCGTGGTCAAAGAGGTGGAGTTTCAGCGGGGCGATTTATTGATCTTTGATCGGGCTTACCTGGACTATGCCTGGCTTTATGACCTCCATAAAAAGGGCGTCTGGTTTGTCAGCCGGCTGAAGGCTAATATGTGCTATGAAGTTCTGGCAAAACAAGAAATTACCTCTCCCACCCTGGTGCTGGCCGACGAAATCATCCGCTTCAACTCAGCTTACGCCCAGGAGAGGTATCCTGGAATTCTGCGTCGGATTCATTACCGAGACCCAGAAACCGGCAAAGAGTATCTCTTTCTAACGAACCGCCTGGATCTGCCGGCTCTGAAGGTGGCAGAGTTGTATCGTCACCGTTGGCAAATCGAACTCTTCTTCAAATGGATCAAGCAGAACCTGAAGATCAAGGCCTTCTATGGGACTTCTAAAAATGCCGTCCTTATTCAAGTTTGGACCGCATTAATTGCTTATTTACTATTAATCTGGGTGAAACTCCGCAGCACCGTGGGTTGGGGCTTGTTGGAGTTATCTCGCCTGATACAAACCATGCTTATGGAGCGCTGCAACCTTTGGAACATTCTTTGTCCCCGAGAAAACCCTCCGGAGCATGGCCAATTAGGCCTATTCAACTTTTGTGCCGGACACTAATGGTTTTAGCCTTATTTCCAGAGGAATATATCTGACACTACAAAAGAAAATTGAATTTTTTTCTTAAGTTGTGCTACTCTACCTTGCGAGGAAAATTAATATTTGAATGACGCCTGGAGCATGGGGCATGCTGAACGTGGAGGAATTTCGCACGGGGCAGGTGAGTGTGCCAGTCGATGATGCCGACGATCTGCCCTTTTTGCTTGCTTTTCCTGTCATTACCTGTTTGGCAAGGAATTTTCGGTGGGTGAAGGGATCACCTATCTTTGCTGTGGATATCTTTTGACCGAAAGAAATATTAATGACCAGGTTCCCAAGTGCATGATTGATATCAAACCATGACAAAGAAAACCTTTTTTAACGACCCGAACGGATTAATTCCCCTGGCGCTATCTCTGAAAGATCGGGATATCATTTTAAGCAATGTGCTTGCAGATAAAAACCTATATGACCGCATCCAGAATGCTATTCCTAAAGGCACTCATATAGCCCCTGAGTTTACCATCGAAGAAATAGAATTACTCACCGACCATGTTGCCGCCGCAGCCAATCACTCCAAAGATAAAAAGATTGAGAAGACTCTGGATAAGCTCTATAACAAAGTCATGGCTCTATCAATGGGTACCCCATGTCGAAGTAATAGAGCCAGCTTTTTTCCGCAGTCAAATAATTGAAGATCTTGAAAACCAGTTAGAGCTTTTAGTTGAGTTCTAAAGATATTGGTTGGATAGGCTTCATCCGAATCTTTAATTCCCTTGTCGGGTGGCTTCAATTTAGAGCATCCGGGACATGTACTTTTTATTTTTCTCTGGCAGCCATGTGATACTGATGTCCCTAATCCTATCCCATGGAAAAGTATACCTGCCATGAATCCCCACTGAGAAGCTGTCTTGAGGGGTTTAATATCAAAAAACTATCTGCAATTCTTTGGCAATTTTCACCCGCCGCAACGCACCTGTTCATCCTGCCCCTTCAAAAACTCGTCCACAATACGATAGTGCGACATTTGCCCCACCTGTTCTGGATAAATTTCCCAATTTTTTATATAGATTATCCAAGATAATGATCTTTTCTAACCGGAGGCTGGTCCCTGGCCACTAATAAATCTTTGGCTGCCCCCTGGTCCCCGAATAAGGCCCCAGGCTCTTTGACAAGTGTTTATTCCGCCATCAAATGCACCACTGATGAGGTGTCGAAACTGGAGGCTATCTTGACTCCAGGACAAGTCCAGGGGGAACCTGCTTACTGCTTGGGTGGCATCCGGCATAAAGGTGGCGTGAACCTGATTCGGGCTCTCGTGCGGAACGTGGGAAGCTGTCGTCCCGATGTCAAGGGAGAAACTCAAGTGGAGGACCCATAAGAGTGAGAGGACCGAGGCGGGGCACAGTGGCGGAACAACACGTAGTAGCGAGGAAGTCCCGTAATGGGGATGGAGCGAAGGGGTTGTATCGATCGGCTTTATCTGATGGTCAACCAGCAATGGGAGGAGCCTTTGGGTAAGGCAAGACCGTGTAATTACGGTTGATCGATAGGAGCCGGATGAGCCGAGAGGCTCACGTCCGGATCTGTGAGGGCGTGGGGGTGAGATTCCCCCGCGCTACTCGACGCTGCGCCTTCGATATCTTGTTTTTTCTTTGAGCCGTTGTTAAATACTGCTTGTCGTCCTTGCTCTGAAATGATGAGCAAACTGAATAGCGTTCGGGGTGGGGCGCACCGCTTCACAATCACTTATTACCGCCAAAGAGCCAAAAAAAAGATGATTGCGTCGCCCTTGGACCAGATTCCAGGCATTGGTCTGGTGCGGCGCAAAAAGCTGTTGCAGCATTTTTCAAATATTAATGCATTGAAAGCAGCGACTGCGGAGGATTTGGTGGCTGTACCGGGTTTCACCCGTCAGGTAGCGGAAAAGTTGAAAAAAGGATTGCCGGGGGAACATGCAGAAAAGATGGAGCAGACAAAAACGCCTGCTCCATAACGGCTATCAATTATTGCAATAAAAGAAATAAACTCGGAAAATTGGCGACTGGAGGAACCAGCATATAGGGGGAGGCTGTTTCGCCGGGGACCCACGCCCCTACGATTACGCCTTTCGTATTAATGCCATTGGCATCCCCAATGGTCACTCCGGAGGGTTTATTGACCACCAGGGTATCAAGATTGAGCTTATCACCGGTGGGGATCCATAAGCACCCCACAGTACCATGACTGGAATAGGACCAGCCAACGATATAGCCCTGGTTATTAATGCTGAAAGCTCGGCTATATCCCGGAGTATTGTCCAGGGTGCCCAGGTCCTTGAGGCCGCCGCTTGGGGTCCAGGAAAAGGCATGGGAAGCACTATCGTTGGGATTGTTAGGCTGCCTTGCGAAGCCCACCACCTGACCATTTTGATTGATGTCATGTGCTTCGGCCTCGCCGTTGTAAGGAGCCGGCAAGGTTCCCAGGTCTTGCCCGGCCCCGGGGGCTTTCCATAACCAGGCATGACCATTTTTGCTTCCGACCATGCGGCCGTCGTCCTTAATCTTTGCAGCGAAACCGCCTTGCAGGTCTAAGGGCTGGAGACCGTTGGTTTGAGTCCAGATGAAGGGAGCCATGGTACTATTGCTGTATATAGTGCCTCCCACTGCCTGCCCCAAATTGTTGATGGACACGGCGATGTTCTTAACCCCGCCGGTCAAACCGCCGAGGTCCAGCATTTGGCCTGATTGCCAAAGGAAGGCGTGAGAAGTGGTAGAATTGATATAGGATTCGCCGACGATCTGCCCGAGGTTGTTAATAGCGTATCCGTAACTTTTACCGCCGCCCAGGTCTCCCAGGTCCGAGAACCCGCCTTTTAGGCTCCACAAAAAGGCGCGGTCGTTAAAATTCACCACCGCCTGGCCGTTATCGTTGATCGCAAGTGCCTCAGCGCCGGGTCCCTGCCCCGTGGTGTAGTAGCGATATTGCGGCGGAGCAGCCTGTAGGATGCCGTTCGAAACCGCAATCCAGGAGAGAGCCAGAACCAATGCCAACCATTTCAGGGTCTTCATGCCAACTTCCTTATCTTATTGGAATTATTTATCTGGCAGATCCAATGATAGCACAAATTTCCTTGAAAAGGAAATACTTTTCCCCTGAAATTTTGGCATACTAATCCCTCGTCCGGTATTGTTGTGCCAAGTGCTGCTAACTGCTATTATCCACACTTAGAAGCTGCCTTGAGGGGTTTAAATATCAAAAAGCTATCTACAATTCTTTGACAATTTTCAGCCGCCGCGGCGCACCTGTTCATCCTGCCCCTTCAAAAACTCGTCCACAATACGATAGTGCGACATTTGCCCCACCTGTTCTGGATAAATTTCCCAATTTTTTGTATAGTTTATCCAAGACAATGATCTTTTCTAACCGGAGGCTGGCCCCTGGCCCTTAATAATGCCCCAGGCTCTTTGACAAGTTTTTTGGCCGCCACCCAAAGCGCTACACCAGCGCCACGGAAGCGAAACGCAAGCGCGACAAAAGCGCGACAAGAGGGTGTCTATGATTTTATTATGCAGTCATATCAATATGTTAAAAATGTTAAAGATTTTTGTGCGAAACGGCTTGTCCGCCCTCTGCCTCCTCCCACTGGCCCCTGGCTCTTAATAATGCCCCAGACTCCTTGACAGGTGTTTTGGCCGCCACCCCAAGCAGAACGCCAGCGCGCCGGAAGCGGAACAGAAGCGGAACGGAAGCGCGACAAAAGGCCGCTGATTTTTAAATATACAGTTATATCAATATGATAAATATGTGCAAGATTTTCGTCCGAAACGGCTTGGCCGCCTACTGCCCCCTGCCTCTGCCTTATTCACTCTCCGGCAAAAAAGGCAAATGCTCCCGTTTGCGGTAGGCCAGGGCCTGGCAGGTGGCGATCAGGCGATTCTGAGAATCCCGGACGGAAATGAGATAGGTCCCGGTCCGGCGGCCGCAGTGGAGCTCTTGCGCCTCGGCGGTGAGGACATCGCCAACTTCCGGGGCCTGATGAAAGGTTAGATTCATATTGAGGGCCACCGCCACCGTGCCGTGGGCATTGCAGGAGGCCTGGAAGGCTTCATCGATTAAGGCGAAAATGGCAGTGCCGTGAATGCCGCCCGAGGATGTTGGTGAGGTGAGGACCGGTTTGCATTGTTACCCGGGCCTGCCCGGGGGCCAGATCAACCAGGCTCAACCCCATCCCGGGGGCCATGGGCTGCTCGCTGACCTTCTGCCGAAGTGCTTTTAACACTAGCTCTTTTTTCATAGCTTCTATCCAGTCTTCCAGGCGCAGGAAGCAGCGCCCCTTTATATAAAAAAATATTTAAATAGGTATTATCTTAAAGATCCTTATATAATTCCGGGTATTGATTTTTCCATCGTCTATGGAGCCACAGCCATTGTTCCGGACTGGCCCGAACCCAGGCTTCGATGGCATCGCTTTGCAGTTGCACGTGGCGGCGGATATCTTCTTCCGGATCGTCGGTGATCTCCATGGGCAGGGGAGGACTGATTACCATGAGGTGTTTGCCGTCAGGCAGGCGCCGGGAAAGTACGGTTAAAACGGGGACGCCGAAGCGCCGGGCCAGGATGGCGGCGATGGGGGTGGTTCTGGCCCGATGGCCGAAAAAATCAACCAGGATACCGCCTTTGGTGGTGGTATTCTGATCGATGGCCATGCCGACAATTTGATTGTTTTTTAGCTGCTTCAAAATGGCTTTCAGCCCCCCTTGCTTGGGGATCATGGTATTACCGCCGCGCTCCCGGAGATAGCGAATGATCCGGTCCATCAGGGGATGAGTGTGCTTGCGGCCTACGATATACCAGGGATGATACCTCAGGGCGGATACCATGCCGGTGAGTTCCCAATTGCCGGCATGGGCCGAAATTCCCACTATCCCTTTGCCAAGTTTAAAAGCGGCGGCGGCATTTTCATAGCCGGCAACGGTTACCTGCTCTTTTAACTTGGACAAGGGGAGCAGGATCATGGCGACGGCTTCGAAGAAGAGCTTGATAAAATGATGAAAAACTTCGAAAGCCAGCTGCTGCCGCTGTTCCTGGTCCAATTCCCGTCCCAGGGCAAACTCCAGATTCCGCAGGGTAATCAGGCGGTGCCGCCGGTCAAGGGTATACCAGAGCCGGGCCAGTGATGTGGTAACAAGGTTAGGGAGCAAGAGTTTGATATTCTCCTTGTAGTAAGCGAGACAAGGGCGGATTAGCGAATAATAGATATTAAATCCAGACCGCTTTTGATTGCTAACCTGAATTCACTGAGGATGCGGGCATATACTTTTTCCGTGGCGGCGGCCATCTGTTCCAGGGAATACCGCTCCTGCACCAGGGCCAGGCCCCGGGAACCGAACCGGCGACGTTTGCCCGGATCTCTGATAAGCTCGAGGAGGGCCTGGGCCAGGGCCTGGCTGTCTTTTGCAGGCACCAGCAGACCATTTGAGCCGCTGGCGACGATTTCCGGAATGCCGCCGCAGGTGGTGCCGACAACCGGGCGGGCCATGGCCATGGCCTGCAGTAAAGACTGGGGCACACCTTCATTGGCATAGGAAGCCAAGACTACCACATCCATCAGCGCCAGCCAATCCGGAATATTGTCCTGGTAACCGGCAAAGTAGACGGAATCGGCCAGGTGTAGTTCGGCGACTTTGGCTTCGATGACTTCCCGGTACGGCCCGTCCCCCACCAGAACCAGATAAGCTTTTTCTCCGGCCTGCAAAACTTTTCCAGAGCTTCCACAAATAAAGGTGGCCCTTCCAGGAGCGCAACACCGCCACCGAACCGATGACACAGGTTTCATCGGCCAAGTCCGGCAGATATACGGAGCGATTTCCCGGGGGGCGGGGGTAAAAGCGGTCCAGGGGGACGCCGGTGGGGATGGAAAAGATTTTGCCCGGCGGCACCTGGGCCCTCTCGATAATCAGGTCTTTGATGGCCTGTCCCGTGGTAATGATGGCGTCAGGGCTTGGTATAATTTCCGGGTGGGCCAGCTGGTCTTGATGAGGGTGCTTAGATGCCGGGTGCGCACCAGCCTGGTCCCGGACCGCCGGCCCAGCACGGCCCCGAGGCCGACCCAACTGTCCAGGGAACTGTGGGTGTTGAGGATATCCACGGATTGCCGGCGGAGCAGTCGGCGCAAAGCCAGACGGCGGGGATAGTGTAACGGCCGCCAAAGGAAATGGGACGACGGTGAAACCGGCCTGCCTGGAACGCTGATACAATTGTCCCCGGGGATCAACTGCCAGGATGAGGTATGCCCCCGTTGGCGCATGATTTCCGCTTCGGCAAAAATTCGCCGCTCCTGGCCTCCCCACCCTAAGGAGGCCTCGGTATGGACGATGGTAAAGGTTCTCCTGGCCGAGGAGTTAGTCATGCCGCCAATTCTTCATACAAGAGCTGTAACCGGGTCAGCATCGCCTCCAGGGAATGGTGAGCCCGAATAGTCTCCCGGGCCTGATGCCCCCAGACCGGCCAGAGTTCCGGCCGGGCATAAAGTTCCAGGACGGCCCGGGCCAGGGCTTCCGGCTGGCGAGGGAATCAGGCGGCCGTTGACGCCATCGGCGATGAGATCTTCGGCGCCGCTGACCCGGGTCGCGATGACCGGCAAGCCCGCCGCCATGGCTTTGAGGAGCACCAATGGCAGGCCTTCCCATAAAGAAGGCAAGACAAAGAAATCCATGGCCCGATACAACCGGGGCAGGTCCCGGCGGGTGCCCAGAAAATGCACCACATCGGCGATGCCCAGGGTACTGGCCTGGTCTTCCAGCGCGGCCCTTAATCTGCCGTCGCCGACAATGATAACCTGTAGATCAGGGATGTGTGGCTTATCGCCGGTACGGCCGCCAGTAAAAATTCCTGGCCTTTTTGTTCTTCCAGGCGGCCGATGGTGCCCAGGCAAAATCCTGAAATGCCCAGTTCGGCTTTGGCTGCCGCTTTACTCAAGGGCATATCGAGTTCCGCCAGGCGGATGCCATAGGGAATGAGCAGGATTTTGGCGGCCGGCAGGCGGTCATAGCGGCGGACATCCTGATACACCTGGGAAGAACTGACCAGAATTCGATCGGTTACCCGGCCGAGCAGATAATTCCAGAGACAGCGGTGGAATTTGACCCGGGTGTAGGCATTGTGGATGGAGGCGACGACGCCTTGCAGGCCCAACCCCAGGCCGGCCAGACGGCCATAAAGATTGGGATGGTAGAGATGGGTATGAAGAATCTGAGGCCGCCGGTTTTTTAAGAGGGCGCGGACCTTGCGGACGATCGTGAAACCAGGAGTCTTGTTTGATATCGAGATCCAGAGCAGATACCAGCCGGCCCTGGCGGCGGAGTTCCTCCCCAACGGGGCCGGGTTCACCCAGGCAGGCCACCTCGGGAACAAATCTGGCCGGGTCCAGACCGGTAATGATGCTGGCTAACAGATCCTCGGCGCCGCCCACCGGCAGGGTGACAAAAAGGTGCAGGACTTTGATCCGGTTCCGAGTTCTGAGTTCTGTGTTCTGAGTAAAGGAAAAAATCATAGAATCTCGAATTATGCTGGTAATGACCAAACTAACCTATTCTTTGTCCGCCGGCAAGTCAACTGAAAATCAGGGGGCCGAAATTCGTGTGGGGGAAACAATGCCAGGGAGAACCGGAAACTTATATAGATCAGAAATAATCTCCTGGTTAATTTAAAAATTAAATTATTTGATTTAATTTGTCTAATCGCCTA
>CAWBKT010000022.1:0-38407 GCA_963789385.1 uncultured delta proteobacterium
GAGTATACCCATGATACAGAGTCAAACGCATGATTGACCCCTAAAAGAAAGCGGCCATCCCGGTTTTACCTGAATAGGCCATCTCCTTACCCAACAAGTTAGATACCTCGCCGTCTTTGCCTGCGATGCTTAAGAGTGATTTCGTGTTATACTTTCTTTAAAGGAGGGCGAGACCATGCAGTCCCTATGTTCAAATTGCACGTTTTGGAAGCCTTAAGTTTCGAGTCAAGTTCTATTTTTTCTTCTCAGGGTCAAAGTCCCGGAACTCCGGGGTCCCGAAACCGCCGGAGTTACGGCCAGTAAAATTTATGGACTAAAGTTTGAAGACATTTTGGGCCTGAGGCCCCTTGGGACCGTCGACCACCTCAAACTCCACCGACTGTTCTTCTGCCAGGGAGCGGTAGCCATCGCCTTGAATCACGCTGTGGTGCACAAACACATCCGGACCGCTTTCCCGGGCGATAAAGCCAAAGCCCTTGGAGTCGTTAAACCATTTTACCTTACCATTTTCCATCATTCTAAAACCTCCTGCAGATACTACGAGATTATCCCGCCAAAAAAGCAGGGCGAAGAGCCGTCAGGCAAAAAAAAATCGGTGGGAGATCTGCACCCCCTCCGGTTCTGTCCAAGGCTTGCAACCCTGAATGACGTCTGACATACTAATCTAACTTATTTTACAAGAATATTTCTTAATGTCAAATTAATTAAATTAATCTTTTGGCGTTTCGCAATTTACCATTGAGGCCCTATAAATAATATCGGTATTATTCTATTTCCAGCCCAGCGTCAGTTAGGTTATGGTTTCGCTTCGGTGTTGTTGATCAGGCCTGAAGAGGTCTGGTCGGGGGGCCGGGGACCGGTTTGCCAGCCGCCGCCGAGGGCTTTATAGAACTGCACCAGGGTGACGAGCTGGTCCCGCTGGGCCGCGGCCAGTTCCAGTTCGGCGGCGAAGAGCTGGCGGTTGGCGTCCAGCACGGTCAGGAAGGATTCGAGCCCGCCTTTAAAGCGTTTTTCAGCCGTCTCGGCATAATCATGATAGCTCTTGACCAGGGCTTCCTGCTCCTGCCGGAATTCCTTGAATTTGGCATGGGCGATGAGGCCGTCGGAGATTTCCCGGAAGGCCTGGCGCACGGTGAACTGGTAGAGGACCAGGGCCTCTTCCTGTTGGGCCTGGGTGGCCCGGAGGACGGAAAGGTTGTAGCCGCCGGTGAAGATGGGGAGGGTCAGGGTGGGGCCGATGTTCCAGATGCTGGACGGACCGGTGAAGAGGCGGGCCAGGTCGATGCTCTGTATGTCGGGTCAGTTACAGACGATGCAGGGGGGCATGGGAAGCAGCGAGGCGATCTTCCAAAGAGAGTTTTTGCATTTCCACCTCCCTAACGCGGTGATATAATGCAGACATATATAATAGTGTCTGTCCCCATTTTCCCCCATTTTCCCTCGGCTTTTTTCCTTCATATTTTCCGGCTCGGGAAAAAATTTCTCTGGTAACAAAATTTTCAAAGAACAGATATACCGCGGTTCTCGAAAGTAATTTCGCTTCAGGTCTGAGGGCGTAGCAAGCGGCGCCCCTACAAGCCGAAATTATTTTTGAGAACGAGTATAATTGGTATCAGCCGTATATTTTACTGGGATCCCCAAAGATGCTGTTACTCCGGAAGTCCTCATCCCGGCGGCGGTAGGGAATGGGTTTGGGGGGGTGACCCCGCTTGTAGCCGTGAGAGATTTCGAAGAGTTCATCGGCACGGCGGGCGGTCTCGTCATAGGGAGGCGGAGGTTTGAGTTTGGGGCCCGCACAGCCGGGAGCAGGGATTGGGGAAGAGAGGTCGGGGGCCGGGTCAACAGCCGGTTCGGCATAAGGGGAGAAATTCTCCAGGTATTCGGCCAGTTCGGCGGCCTGGGCGTCCTCCAGGGTATCCCGAGGGCCGACGTCCCCAGGAGGGGCCGGGGACCAGGGGTCAGGGGTCAGGTGGGAAGCCGGGGAGGCGATCCCGGCACCGGCGGCCAGGTCTGTCCGACGAGAAGCAGTGGGCAGCGGGCAGAGGGCAGTGGGCAGCGGGTCGGAGGCCGGGCCAGCATCAAAGTCCAGCCCACAAGAAGCAGTAGGCAGAAGGTTAGAGGCCGGGCAGGCATCCAGGTTTGTCACACTTAAAGCGGTAGGCAGAGGATCGAGGGCAAGGTTTGTCCCAGTTATTTTCTCTTCTTGTATATCCCTTTTAAATTCTTCAATATTTTCAGAAAGAGGCGTGGTTTGTCCCGCATCTGTCCCGCAGGTGTCCCGCATTTCTTCCGGCTCGGAAAGACAGGGATCAGGGAAAAGGGAAGAGGGATCAGAAAGACAGGGACTGGCGTGGGGCGCAGTTGGTTTCGGGCCGTTGGGCAGGACATTGGTCAAGGGGATGAGGAAACCGGGAAATTCCAGTTGCGGAGCCTGGGGGAAAGGCGGGTTGGCATCGGACTCCTGAGCCAGTTGGAGATATGCCGCCAGATCTTCCGGGTCAAAGAGGTCGTCGGGCGCGGTTTCCGGACAGGCAGTGGCGAGGCTGCGGACCAGGTTCCGGCGGGGGCCGGCCAGGATATGGGGATCGCCGGGCAGGAGGCAGCCCGGCTGCAGATAATCCCGGGAGGTGATGAGGCGGTAGATCGTTTCATGGTCCAGATCGACCCCAAATTTAGCCATGATATTGATGATCCGGGTGCCGGCGTTGGCGGCCTGGAGGGTCAGGCGGGCATTGCCCTCGGCCCGAGCTGCGGCCACGGTGGCAGCAGCAGCGGCATTATAGTCATTTAACTGGAAAAGATAGCTCAGGAGGAAATTATTCCGCAGGCGGTCTTCGGCCTGATCTATGGTCCTCTGCAGATGTTGCTTGTGGCGCTGCAGGGCCGAGCGGCTGAGGCCGAACTGCTGTTTGAGGTTATCGAGGGTGATGCCGGCCAGCAGGGCCAGGTTGATCTCATTAGCCTGGGAATGGTTGCAGACGGTGCATCTTTTATCCATGGTTATGGCTCCGTTGGTGAATAGCGAATAGTGGAAAAAAGGCGGCTTGATTTCATGGGGCCGCCGTGATTTTCTATAAAAATCATAGTGTTATTATACTAGAAATGAGGAGGGAATTCCAGAACACCTGGGGCGGATGTCACGGAAAGAGCAGCAGGCGGGAGAAAGCAGGCAGGAGGCAGCCGGGATCTGCGGTTCACGGGGGAGGAAATAGCTTTATCGAAATTGCCTAGTGCATGTATGGAATGGTTATTGAAACCGAACTCCAACATTAGGAATGGCGCATTACATAGCAGTAGCTGAACTTCGGTCCAAGCTTATCAGACGACGGTTATCTGTTTGCTATCTGCCTCCACTGCCATCTCGCGGCTTCGTGGTGGACTGAATTATTTGGGTTATAGAAGAGGTTGACATTTCAGAGTGAAATTTGCTTCAAGAAAAAGCCAAAATACCCGAACTTGATAACTATAATCGGATTATTTTATAATCAAAACTGGATCGAATTCTGGGGAAAATTTAGACGCACAGATATGGGAACCTGACATGAAGCAGAAAATAATGAGAATTATTACTTTTTTAATTATCTTTTTTATGGTTTCGGTTTTTTTATATCGCAAAGTAGAGATCGCATTACTTTTTTATTTAAGCCTGCCGTTTTTTGTGATCTGCCTTTATCTCTCGTACGAGCTTAGAGAACGAAATTTTTGGAAAATGTTTTTTTTTAACCTCAGCATACTCGTGCTCCTGGGAGGAATGACGGAAGCCTACTTCACCTGGTTTAAGGTCTCGACATTCCAAAAAGAAGAGCTTGAAGTGAAGGAAGATTTTTTGCAGGGGGGCAATTATTATGTGTCTGATGCTGCCAGAGGGTATGCAGCCGGACCAAACGTCAAAAAAAGAGTAAAAAAGAGCCTAAGAGATCAGGTTCTTTACGATGTCGTTTACACCACCAATAAAAGCGGCTTGCGGGTTTCACCAACTGACTTGGAAGGAAGCGATCAAAACCAGGATGAGAACCGTGAGAATTATAAAAATATCATTTTTTTCGGTGATTCCTTTACCTACGGTGAGGGGCTGAATGACAATGAAACCCTGCCTTACATTTTCGAAGAACTTTCCGGGGGCAGGTATCGTTCCTATAACTTGGGTTTTCACGGCTATGGCCCCCAGCAGATGCTGCGGTTCATCGAGACGGGCCTCCTGGAAAAGCTAGTCTCCGACCAACGGCCCCTAATAGTGGTATACGAGGCTTTAGTGCAGCATATTGAAAGGGCGGCAGGGAAATTAATCTGGGATGCCAAGATACCTCGTTACACGTTGTCGTCCTCAGGCACGGCGGAGTATGCCGGGACTTTTGAAAATGACCCGCAATTTAAAGAACACCTGGAATACAGCAAAAGCCTGGCGAATCCAAGATCCCAACTCCTCGCTCAGACTGGAATAACCAGGCTGATGGAGAGAAACCGGACCCCGGAAGATATTAAGTTATTTTTGCAAATCATTAGCCAGTCAAAAAATCTGCTAGAAAAAAAATATCAGGTGAAATTTATCGTATTGCTGTGGCCGATGGGAGACAAGGATACCAATTTGGTAATAGCAGGTTTAAAGAACGCCGGGATAGAAATATTAACCTGTGAGCAGATATTTCAAAAATATAACGACCCTCGGGAGGTATATGTAATTGCTCACGACAATCATCCTTCCAGACTTGCCAACGAGAGAATAGCCCGTTATTTGCTGGATAACCTGAAATAAACGGCTGATAAGAAGGGTAACAAAGAGAACAGGCGCATGTTGCAGTCAGGGCGAGAAACATCGCCCCGCCTCCCGGAAAGCAGCCAAGGCCGCGGGAGAGGAATCAATCTGCCAGTCACATTCTTTGTCAATATGGAACCAGACCAGAACTTCAACCCTCGGAAACTTTTCCTTTAGGTCAGACAAGGCCTCTTTAATCCAGAGCGCTTTATTGCCGCCGGCTTCGGCACAGCCGATTTCTGCAATCATTACCGGTTTATCCGGGGCAAGGGTAAGCATTCTCTGATAAGGGTCGGCAAAAATCTGGAAAAACGATTGCCAGATGGCATTCTGGGTGCAGTGATTATAAAGATCTACAGCCAGCCAATCAACAAAGTTTTCTCCGGGAAAATATTGTTCCAGGGCATTCTCCGGCGTGTCCGGGACGGAATGGGCGAAGGGGCACCAGACCCAGCGCACGTTGTCGGCCTTTTCTTCCGCAAAAATGTGGTGCAGATGTTTCCAGGCCCGAATAAAGTCATGGGGATCATTCCCATTAACCACTCCTGCCCAGGGGTACCAGTTCCCATTCATCTCGTGCATCGGCCTAAGGAAAACTGGTTGGGCGCAGCGGCGCAGACAATCAGCCCAGGATCGGATATAGTTATCATACATGCCACTGGCAATTTTATCCAGGGAGTAATCGGGCTGGGCGTTAGGCAGGTTCCCAGCCGGTAGTTCCGTCGGTAATTTCCATGGCTCCCAGGAAATTAAAGGTATCATATTGCGGCTGTGGGCCTTTAGACAAAGCTCTGGTACACACCTGCTGTTTCCCGATCCCCAGGCCTGGAACCAGTGGACAACTTTAATCCGAACTCCCAGATAATCTTCGAAGCCTTTTGGGCGCAAGAGGAGCGGCGGGCACCAGGGATCATAAAGACCGAAATACAGGGGGGAAGATTGGGAAGATTCGGCCATAACGGTAATAGGGTCAAAAGGTGGAGCAGGTAGAATAAAGCTGCTGCTCCAAGCACAAAATTTTAATTTTCTGTCCGGTAAGCCAAAAGATAATTAATGCCCAATTTTCATAAGCAGGAGTGCATTTAAAATTACCAGGAATAAAAAGATGGTTATCTGAAGAAAATTATCAATTATCTGTTTGGGAGTAAACCAGGAAGCCGGCTTTTCTTCCCAGGAATGTCGAAAGAGAGCGGCGAAACATATGCCGGAAACAATTAAGATGGCCCAGGTGGCCCAGGCACAATTTAGTATGATAAAATCCAGAGGAGCGGTATTGTTATAGAAAAGTCCATAGATAATGGCCCAGACGGCACCTATGATGATCCCCAACTGAGGCAGAACGGCAATGGCAGCAGGACGTGGGAAGAAACTTCGATTTTCCACCATGGTCGCCTTGTAACGAGGTTTTGACCGGGGATGCCTTAACGCAATTATAGTAGCGTGGATAAAGACCGGAAACAGGCCGGTCCACATTTGAAATGAATGAAGATAAGGAGTCGGATAGGTAAGTGCATTATAAGCCAAAGCGGTTACTACAAAATACGGTATCCGATAGAAAATAAACTCAGACACCGGGGCAGTCAAAACGGGTGAGGAGGTGAAAAGGCTCCAAATTGGGATGAGGAAAAATATGGGCATGATCCAGCCGGCCACGAGATAAACAAAGCCGATATGAAAATACTGCAATTTTTGTTTTAAACTCAACCCACGCCAGAAAAATGGATTCTGCCAGAAGAAGATGCGAAGAGAATCCACGGCCCATTGCCGCCTTTGGCGATAATTTCTCCAAATATCCGCCGGCGCCGAACCGGTGGAAAGAGGATAGTTATAGTAGACAGAACGCCACCCACGCTGGTGAAGCAGCATGGAGGTGTACAAATCCTCCACCAGACTCCAGGTGCCAAACCCGCCTATTTCTTCCAGAGCCTGACGACGGTACATAACTCCTGAGCCGCACGAAAAAGCGGCATTGGCGTCGTCTTTGCCACACTGCATGGAATCATAAAATATTTTATCAGTGTTACCGAACGGATCTCCCTGAGGAACCTGAAAGCTCTGTTTACTCTGAACAAAAGCAATTTTAGGGATTCTAAAATAGCCTACCAGGGTTCTTACAATGTGCGGCTGTGGTACCTGATCGGCATCCAGGGCGAGAATTAATTCACTCTGACTGTGTTGTAAGCCGTAATTAAGGTTACCTGCCTTGGCATTGGTATGTTCAGGGCGGGCCAGATAGTTGAAGCCAAAATACCGTGCTAGAGCCGCCACAGGCTGGCTGTCGGCATCATCGAGGATGTAGACCGTTTTGTTGGGATAGTCGATGGAGTCGACGCCTTTCAAAGTTTCCTGAAGCATGGTGATCGGTTCACCACAGGTAGTGACAAAAATGTCAACATCATAAGAGCGATCCGGCTCTATGCCGGCCGGATCATGATAACGCCGGTGCCAGGAGATAACCGCAAAGAAGGTGATGAGCAGCCAACCGGCGATTTCGGCAATGAAGAAGGGAACGGAGAAATACCAGGTCGGCCAATTAATATGGAAAAAATGCCAGATCAGATAACAGGCACCAAGGACTATGGCAATAAGGCTCAGGAGTTGTCCCAGCAACCGCCGGCGCCGGTCCTCTCTTTCCCAATAGCGACGTTGGGCATGTCTGCGTAGAAGATCTTTTACAAGTCTCATAGGTTCTCTTTAAAAACGATACGTGAGGCCGACGGAAAAACTTCTGACCTGGTATGAAGTATTATCATTATTGATACTATTGTTATAGAAACCAATGGCCCGCAATGACAGATTGCGAGTCAGGAGGAAATCCAGTTCCACCAGTCCCAGAAACCCTGGTTGAGAGGCTCCGGGAGTCAGCTGCAGATCGCTTTCCAAGACCAACTTGAAGCGAGGAGAAAAATTTTTTTCGAAAATAATTCCCCAGGCGTAATTTTTAAAGGCAATGGGATCAAAATACAGTTGGACGTATCCCGGGGGTAAACCCTGCAAGGCCGCTGATCTGGATCTATAACCAAGATAATAAAAGGATGTTTTCAATCTCAACAAAAACGGATCGGTCACCACGCGGTAATAAGCGGCAAGGCTGGTGGCTTTTTTAAAATTGCCGTCGGTATAAGGAGCCGCCGCCCCCCAGGCAGATAAGGTCAGGCGGGAGAAGAGATCCTGGTATATCCAGGCTCCCACTTCGTTAGCCCGGATATGTTGCATGATGGCAAGAGTGCTGGAGGAACCATACAGATTTTGGGCCCAGTTTGAGATGGGATCGCCTATCCAGTAGCGATAGTTATTGAAGTCTGGGAAGTTATCGAGGTGGCGGCCCCAAGGGCCGTTGAAGGGGCCACCAGGGTCGATGACGTCATAATAGCTGTAGTATAAATAGATTCCCCGGTTGGTGGTCATCTGGTAATAGGCGCTGGCCCGGGCCGCGGCTGAGTTGGCAAAAGAGCCATAATTGGAAAAAGCCGCAGCAGCTTCAAGGAGCAGTTGGCGAAAGGGGCGGTATTGTAAAATTAGTGGAAGCACATGTCGGTGAATCTTTTGTTCCTGAAAAGGAGGATTGGAACCGATGCTTTTTTCATAATCAAGGTAGCCGTATCCCACATTGGCAATGAGATGATCAGTCAAATAATATCGAAAACTGGAATAGACAAAAGAGCGCCGGAAAGTTTCCGAGTCTTCCAGATAACCGCCGAAGGTCTGAATTTGGGGCAGCATAAATTGCGCTGCGGCATTCAACCCCTTCCGGGCTTCCGAATTGCCCGGCGCCGCGGCTAAGACTGCATCATATCCTTCTCTAGCAGAGCCATAATCCCGAGAAAGCAGATTAATTTGGGCAATACCCAGTCTGGCCTCAATATTGCCAGGGTCGGCGGCCACTACTTTTTCAAATACGTGCTCCGCCTCGTCCAATTGCCAATTAAGCATCAAGAATTTTCCATACTTAACTTGCAAAGGCAGATCATCTGGCCGCTGAGCCAAGACCTGCGGATAAGTTTCAGTGGCAATTTCCTTGGTTTCAGGCCGGGCTGCGGCATCGGCCAGGATTTCCAGGAACTTGTCATCTGCCGGATAATAGGCCAGCCCTAAGCGGGCCAAACCGATGGCTCCAGAAAAATCCCCCTGCCCCAGTTGAGCCCAGGCAAGCCCCCGAAGGGCTTCGTAACTTTGTTTATCTTTCTCTAAAACCTGCTGGAATTCTCCGGCAGCGGCGGTCGGCTCTTTCGCTTCCAGCAAGATCCAGCCATAGTGGGTTCTGTAACCCGGAGATTCAGGGGCATATTTCACGGCTAAAGCCATAGCCTGAATGGTATTGGGGTAGTCTTTCTTTTTAAGAAACGTCAGGGCACTGGTGTAATAGGCAGAGGCAATTTTTTGGGCTAGTTCCTGGCGCTGGCGAGCCCATTGGGGATTTTTAGGCGCCACTTTATTAAGTTCTTCATATATTGACAAAGCAGAAGCAGTCGTTTGCGGCTTAGCTGCCAAAATATCCGCCTTCAGGGCGAGGAACTGGATGTCCCGGGGGTAAAAGTGCAGGGCGCGATTTAAATAACTTAAGGCTTTTTCCGGGTCTCCCAGGCGATTCTGGGCCTGAGCCATACCGGCTAGGGCCTCTTTTAGATCAGGTTTCTGCTCCAAGAGTATCCGGAAATGGACCACCGCTTCCTGGGTTTCGCCGTTGTTCAAAAGCAGCCACGCCAGGTGAGTCCGCATGCCCAAATTACCGGGAGATAAACCTACCGCCCGGCGAAAATTGGCAATCCCAGCCGGCAGGTTTCCAGCCTGAACCAACCGTTCGCCGCGGCCGTACGCTTCCAGGGCGGCAGAGTTTGTCTGGGCGCAAACTTGACCAGCCAGGAATACTATACAGACGAGAAATAGTATAAAGATCCTCATCATGCTTAGCACCCAATCCAGAGACTATAGAATTAAAGAAGGAATTATTAATCTTAAATTCAGTTTTAGAAAATATCAATTACTAAATCGGTCTTTTTTTAAGTTAATTGAATGGAAAATCATCCTTAGCCACGAATGGACTGGAAGAGGCTTTCTTAATCTCTATGAGTTAAATGTCTTTAATGTAAACTGGTCTGTATTTTAATGTTTTTTGTGGGTAACCTTAAAGAGGTTCTCGGAGGATTTATAAACGACTTTTCTACTTCTGAGGCATAGCGTATAGCTTGCCACTACACGCCTAACCTTCACGAACGCCAAAATTCCGAATAACTCATCGATAGTAAACCCCTGAAAGACGATCTTGGGGAAAATACGTTAGCGTATTTATGAACTGCTGTACTCTGGTTATGGTTTCGCTTCGGTGTTGTTGGTCGGGCCCGAAGAGGCCTGGTCGGGGGGCCGGGGGCCGGTTTGCCAGCCGCCGCCGAGGGCTTTATAGAGCTGCACCAGGGTGACGAGCTGGTCCCGCTGGGCTGCGGCCAGTTCCAGTTCGGCGGCGAAGAGCTGGCGGTTGGCGTCCAGCACGGTCAGGAAGGATTCGAGCCCGCCTTTAAAGCGTTTTTCAGCCGTCTCGGCATAATCATGATAGCTCTTGACCAGGGCTTCCTGCTCCTGCCGGAATTCCTTGAATTTGGCATGGGCGATGAGGCCGTCGGAGACTTCCCGGAAGGCCTGGCGCACGGTGAACTGGTAGAGGACCAGGGCCTCTTCCTGTTGGGCCTGGGTGGCCCGGAGGACAGAAAGGTTGTAGCCGCCGGTGAAGATGGGGAGGGTCAGGGTCGGGCCGATGTTCCAGATGCTGGACGGACCGGTGAAGAGGCGGGCCAGGTCGATGCTCTGGGTGCCTCCCAGGCCGGTGAGGCTGATCCGGGGGAAGAAATTGGCCCGGGCGGCGCCGATGCGGTAGTTGGCGCCCTGGAGAACGGCTTCAGACTGGCGGACATCCGGCCGCCGCTCCAGGAGATCGGAGGGGAGTCCGGCAGGGACCTGGGGGCGTATCGATAACTCCTGCAGGGACTTGCCCCGGACGATGGGTTGGGGGTTGTCGCCCAACAGGAGGCTGAGCTGGTTCTCCTTCAGGCCGATCTGGCGCTCCAGATCCGGGATGCGGGCGCCGGCGGTATGCACCAGGGCGTCGGCCTGGGCCACCTCTTCCCTGGACACCAGGCCCCGGCCGTGGCGCAGCAGGACCAGGCGGCGGGACTTTTCAAAGGAGGCCAGATTAAACCGGGCGATCTCCAACTGCCGGTCCAGGGTGCGGAGCTCGAAGTAGGCCCGGGCCACTTCGGCCACCACGGTGGCCCAGACGGCCTTTTGGCCCCACTCGGAGGCGAAAAATTCGGCCTGGGCGGCCTGGGTGAGGTTCCAGAGCCGGCCGAAGAGGTCGATCTCCCAGAAGAGATCGAAATTGAATTGGGCCAGGCTGTCCACCGCCGGGAGTCCCGGCGGGAGGGGCGGATAGATGCTGGTGCGGCTGATTTTATCCCGCCGATAGAGAGCGGTGCCGCCCACCTGGGGCAGCCAGAAGGACCGGTTCACTCCGACGGCGGCCCGGGCTTGGGCCACCCGGGCCAGGGCCAGGCGGGCATCGTAGTTTTGGGCCAGGGCAGTGCTAATCAGACCCTGGAGGGCCGGGTCCTGGAACATCCGCCACCAGGGCAGATCGGCCAGGCTGTGGAGATCAGGCTGGGCCTGCCCCTGGAGGGACTGGAAGCGATAATCCTGGGGCACTTCCCCGGGTTGGCGATCATAGCGCGGGGCCAGGCAGGAACTCAGGAGCAGAGCGGCGAGGAGGAGGGCCAACCGTTTCATACCGACCCCCCTTTCCCGGTGCCGGCGGGTCGGGGCGGGTCCGTTTGGACCGCAACCGGCGCCGCTTGCGGACCCTGCAGCTTATCCACCTGGGTCTGAACGGCAAAATAGAGCACCGGGATGAAGAACAGGCTCAGGAGCGTGGCGGCGGCCATGCCGAAGACTACGGCTGTGCCCACGGACCAGCGGGCCGCGGCCCCGGCGCCGGCGGACAGTAACATGGGCATGAGGCCGAAGACTTCGGCCAGGGCGGTCATGAGGACGGCCCGGAAGCGCAGCCGGGCCCCCTCGACGGCGGCGTCAAAGGTGGAATACCCCTCCAGGTCCCGCTTGTTCCTGGCGAATTCGACGATCATGATGGAGAGCTTGGCATTGAGGCCGATGAGCATGACGATGCCCACCTGGACGTAAACATCGTTGGCCAGGCCCCGGAGCCAGACGCCGGAGAGGGCGCCGAAAACGGTAATGGGCAGGCCCAGGAGGACGCCGACGGGGATAGCCCAGCTTTCATAGAGGGCGGCCAGGGTCAGGAAAACGAAGAGGACGGAGAAGGCAAAGACGTAGCCGGCCTGGCCGCCGGCCAGCTTTTCCTGATAGGCCAGCCCGGTCCATTCAAAACCGAACCCCCGGGGCAGGTCCCGGGAGAGGCGCTCCATGGCGGCAATGGCCTGGCCGGAGCTGAAGCCGGGGGCGTATTGCCCGGAGAGTTCGGCGGCGCGGAACATATTGTAGCGGTTGATGTGGATGGGGCCGCTCTGCGTGCTGACCTGCACCAGGGTTTTCAGGGGAACCATGCGGCCGCCCGAATTGCGAACATAGATGTCGCCGATGTCGTCCGGGCTCTGGCGGAATTGGGGCTGCGCTTGGACCATGACCCGGAAGACCCTCCCGAATTTATTGAAATCATTAATCATATAGCCGCCCAGATAGAGCTGGAGACCGTCAAAGACATTTCTCAAGGGGATGCCCAGCGTCTGGACCTTATCCCGGTCGATATCCAGTTTCACCTGGGGCACGTTGACCTGGAAGGTATTGAACAGGGCGGCGATGGCCGGTTCCCGGGAGGCGGCGGCAACCAGATTCCGGGCCGCCTGGAAGAGTTCTTCCGGGGTGCGGGCGGACCGGTCCTGGAGCTGGTATTGGAAACCGCTGACGTTGCCCATGCCGGGAATGGAGGGCAGGGAGTAGACAAAGGACCGGGCCTCGGGGTAGTCGGCGAACTCCCGGCGCAGGCGCTGCATGACGGCGGTGATCTGGGTGTCGGCAGTGGTGCGCTGATCCCAGGGGGCCAGGGTCATGACCAGGGTGGCGGCGTCAGAGGAAAAAGTGTTGGTCATGAGATTAAAACCGCCCCAGCCGAGGATGGTCTGGATACCGGGGACCCGGGCGGCGAATTGCTCGGCCCTGGCCAGTATTGCATCCGAGCGGTCCAGGGAGGCGCCCGGCGGCAGGTTGAAGGTGGTGAAGACGACGCCCTGGTCTTCCTCGGGCACCAGACCGCCAGGCAAGGTCTGCAAAAGGCTGTAGGCGCCCAGGTAGACCGCCACCAGGAGGATCAGGGCCAGGGGCAGACGGCGCATGAAAAATCGGACGCCCCCCAGGTAACCGGTAGTGGTGCGTTCGAAAAGCCGGTCGAAGCCCCGGTTGAAGGCGCCTGACAGTCCCGGGCGGTCTTTTTTGGGGCGCAGGATCAGGACGCAGAGGGCCGGGGTGAGAGTCAAAGCCACCAGGATGGAGAGGATGGCGGCACAACAGAGGGTAAGAGCGAACTGGCGGTAGAGCTGGCCGACAATGCCGCCGAGGAAAACCACCGGGACATAGACCGACAGGAGGGCGATGGCCACCCCGATGATGGGCCGGGAAACTTCGTCCATGGCCTTTTCCGTGGCCGCCAGAGGACTTAAACCCTCGGCCATCTTATACTTGACCGCCTCCACCACGACGATGGCGTCGTCCATAACGGAACCGATGGCCAGGACAAGGCCGAACAGGGAAAGGGTGTTGATGGAAAACCCGAGGGCCGCAAAGGCGGCAAAGGTGCCGATCATGGGGACGGGCACGACCAGGCAGGGAATCAGGGTGGCCCGGAGGTTTCCCAGGAAAATCAGGACGACCAGCATGACCAGGCCCAGGGCCTTGAAGATGGTGAAGACAACTTCGGTGAGCGCGGCCCGGACGAAGAGGGTGTTATCGTAGGAGACTTCGTATTCCAGGCCGGGGGGGAAACTTTTTTTGGCCTCAGCCATGAAGGCCCGGAGCTGGCTGGCCACGTCCAGGGCGTTGGCCCCGGGAAGCTGGTAGATCACCATGGTGGTGGCCGGGATGCCGGCCCGCCGGGAAAAGGAGGTATAGCGCCGGGCGCCGAGCTCGGTGGCGGCCACGTCCCGGAGGCGCAGGATGGACCCGTCCGGCTGGGTGCGGATGATGATATTGTCAAATTCTTCCTGGTAGGTCAAACGGCCCTGGACGTCGACGGTGTACTGGAAATCCAGGCCGGTCCTGGCGGGGGGCTGACCTACCTGGCCGGCGGGGGCCTGGACGTTCTGGTCCTGCACGGCCTGGGCCACGTCCCGGGCGGTGAGTCCCAACCGGGCCAGTTTATCGGGCCTGACCCAGAGGCGCATGGCGTATTCCCGTTCCCCGACGATGGCGATATTGCCGACGCCATAGATACGGGCGATGGGGTCGGAGAGATTCAGGGTAGCGTAGTTGCTGAGAAACAGATCATCAAAGGTCTTGTCCGGAGAATAGAGGGACAAGACGAGGAGCATATCCGGCGAGGCTTTCTGGACCGTGATGCCAAAGCCCCGCACTTCGGGGGGCAGGGCCCGGTCGGCCCGGCTCACCCGGTTTTGCACATCAACCTGGGCGATATCGATATCGGTGCCCACGGCAAAGGTGCAGGTGAGGAAGTAGCGCCCGTCGCTGGTGCTGTTGGAGGACATGTAAATCATGTTCTCGGCGCCGTTGACCTCCTGTTCGATGGGGATGGCGACGTTTTCCTCCACCACCCGGGCACTGGCCCCGGTGTAAAAGGTCTCCACGGTAACCGTGGGGGGGCTGATGGGGGGATATTGGGCGATGGGCAGGCTGAAAATGGCCACTAAGCCGGCAATGACAATCACCAGGCCGATGACGATGGCAAAGATGGGGCGATGGATGAAGAACTTTGACAAATCCTCAGCCCCCCTTCTTTTCCTGGCCGGCAGGCGGCATCGTCGGCCTCACCTTCTGACCCGGAATAGCCCGCTGCAGGCCCTCCACCACGACCCGTTCCCCGGGCTTGAGCCCTTCGGTGACAATGAAAAAGTCCTGGTAGCGCTCCCCGAGGGTAACGTTGCGGAGAGCAGCCACGTCGTCGTTGCCCACTACTAAGACGCCGGGCACGCCCTGCATGACCTGGACCGCCCGCTGGGGCACCAGCAAAGCGTTGGGCCGCTCCTCCAGCACCACCCGGACGCGGCCGAAGAGCCCGGGACGGAGCAGCCGGTTGGGGTTGGGGAAGCTGACATAGACATTCAGGGTGCCGGTGGTCAGGTTCAGGGCCCGGTCCACAAAACTGAGCCGGCCGCGGAACGGATAGACGGAATCGTCAGCCGTGACCAATTCAAAGGGAGCGGCCTGCTGATCGGGCAAAAACGGGTTTCCCTCCAGGAACATTTGAGCCCGGCGCAGATAATCGGCCTCACTGATGCTGAAGACTACCCGCATGGGGTCCCAGGAAGACACCGTGGTCAGAAGGGTCTGGTCCCGGGAGACCAGGTTGCCCACGGTGACATCGGCTTTGCCGATGATGCCGGTGATGGGGGAGCGGATTTCAGTGAATTTCAGGTCCAACTCGGCCCTGGCGATGGCGGCCCTGGCCTTGTCGATGGAAGCCCGACCGTATTGGACCGCGGATTCGGCGTTGTCCAGATCCACCTTAGGGGCGGCGTCTTCGGCCACCAGGGGGTGCAGACGCTCCACATCCTTCTGGGCCTTTCCCAGGGAGGCCTGGGCCTGGGCCAGACTGCCCCGGGCTTCCTGCAGGGCGGTTTTATAAGGCCGCTGGTCGATGACAAACAAGAGCTGCCCGGCCTTGACCTGGCTGCCTTCCTGGAAAAGCACCTTCTCGAGGAATCCTTCCACCCGGGCCCTGATTTCCACCGTCTGGCGGGCCTCGGTGCGGGCCACGTAATCTCCCCAAATAGGGACGGTTTGGGAGGCCACCGTTGACACCACCACGGTTGGGGGAAGGTTTGGCGGGGTTCCGGCCTGATCCCTGGAACCACACGCATTGATCAGAAGCAGGAAAAGGACGGACTGGATAATGGACCGAGGAATCCGGGGGCTCAGGAATCTGGTGGGTAACATGGAAAGCCTTTCTCGGCAGGTGATCCGCCAGGACAAGGTATTGGAGTAATTGGGAGAAGTTAATATTCTCCCGAGAATTTTTAGACCAAAAAAGATAAGTGCAGCTACATGTGCATTGTTCGATATTAACAAATTTCGAAAAAAGAAGGAATGCCAGGACAGAAAAATATATTTTAAAACCGGAAATGGAGGCGGTTATTGAGGAGGATAATTAAGCCGGGGAAAGCTGTCCGACAAGAGGGGACAGGAATGACAGCAGAGGTCCCGGGATGAGGCCGGAATAGAGAGGGGAGAGAGTTTCCAAAATTATTACCTAGTTAACTTTTTTATCTACTTGCAAAATCAGACAGAGATTATTAATTTAACTACATGATCTTACAGACATCAAACTCGTTATGAGCAGCACAGATGATATAATAAACGGTAAAGGCCATTTAGCATTGGTCCTGCTTCTCCTGCCATGGTTCCCAAGCGGTTCTCGTCCACGAGAAGGCCGGATTTCGCAGCCCCAAGAAGGTAACTCAGGGTTCGAGATTGTTGCAACAGGCTCATATCAGCACCAATACAAAATTAGAGGAAACCTATGAAAGCACTATTTTGGTTGAGCGGTGCAGTAATTTCATTGTTACTTTGGAGCCCGGCAGTTCAAGCTCAGGGGATGGGGAAAAATAATCCTATTTACCAGGAATTGGCTGAAAAGGGAGCGATGACGACCGGAGAGGTAACTATGGTGTATGGGGTGCCGAGCGTAGAAGTGATGCTGAAAAATGGTCAAACCATAAAGACATTTATCCATTCCATACCTTCTTTAAAGAAAACATCTCATATTGTTGAGGACCGGATTGCTCTCCTTAACAAAACACACTATCTATTGAATATGGACGGGCCCGAAGAAGATAACATGAGCACCGTTAAGAACAAAATCTTCGTGCCCCTGGACTATTCGATCGAGCCGAAAATTCTGCCGGAATTCTTTTCCGGGGCGGCCGAGCATGAAAAGTTCCTTCTGTTAGATCTCCGTCAACAATATCTCGGCCTTTATGAAAAAGGAAAATTGAAACACACTTATCCGATTTCTTCGGGAACCTCGACGGCGCCGCCCTTTAAAAAATTCGTGGTAAACCATATGGATGAATTTCATAACTCCAGTTTATTCGACAATGCGCAGATGAATCTGGCCCTGAATATCGGCGGTAATTATTACATACATGAAGGCATAGTTCCCGGATATCCCGCCTCCCACGGCTGTATCCGGGTGTTTCCCCTGCAAGCCCGTTATCTTTTTTATAAGTGGGCCAAGCCGGGAATTCCCGGGGAAATTATAAAATGAAGCGGTTCTTAAAAGGATTATTTTCGACGCTTTGTTTGCCGGAAAGACACCGGTTTCTGGAGAAGGTGTCTGGTAAATCGACACCTGCTGATCGAACCATGGTCCAGGGCTGGCGCGATGCACGGCAGGGTCAGGGATGGCTCTGCCGTTTTTATTATTCAGCTCATAGCGAGTTACTTGCCAGCATCTTAATCTATCCCTGGTTGAAAAAATTACACATATAGTCGTTGCCAAAAATAATGTCGTTTTCACCCCTCACCTTCTCAGGGTTTGGAGGATTCGTGCATGACACCTGTAGACTTAGAAAAGTTAAAAAAATTAGCCACTCAGATCCGTTATTACATTCTGGCGTCGTCCACTCGGGCCAAGTCCGGGCATCCCACGTCTTCGCTTTCAGCCACGGAGTTGATGGTGACGCTCTTCTTCAGCGGATTTTTCCATTACGACGCCGGCCATCCGGACTATGGCAATAATGACCGCCTCATTTTCTCCAAAGGCCATGCCTCACCCCTTTTCTATGCGTTGTGGGTAGCAGCCGGAAAGCTTGACGGGCAGGAGTTCATTGACACCTATCGAACATTCGGCAGTAATCTGGAGGGTCATCCCACCGTGGCCTTTCCCTATGCCGAAGCCGCGACCGGTTCTTTGGGCCAGGGCCTGGCCATCGGGGTCGGAATGGCTTTAAATGCCAAGTATTTAGATAAGTTGCCATATACCACCTATGTGCTTCTGGGGGACAGCGAAATGGCCGAAGGTTCCCAATACGAGGCCCTGGAAATCGCGGCGCATTACAAGTTGGACAACCTCATGGCGATTCTGGATGTTAATCGACTGGGACAGCGGGGCGAAACCATGTATGGGCATCACCTGGAAGCTTATCAGAGCCGCGTCTCCGCCTTCGGGTGGGAGACCATCCTCATCGACGGCCATTCCTTCCCAGAAATAGTAGCCGCTTACACCAAGGCCCTGGCAGTTAAAGAAAAACCGACCATGATCATCGCCAAGACCCTGAAAGGGAAGGGCATATCTTTTCTGGAAGACAAAGAAGGTTGGCACGGTGTGCCCCTCAAGGAAGAAGAGTTCCAGCGGGCGCTGCCGGAACTGGGTGAGGTTGACCTGACCATCCGAGGAGAATTAGCTCTTCCCAGGAAGCAGGCACGAGAAGAAATTCCCTCCCGGGCTGCCAAGCCCTGTGATTATCCTCCGGATAAAGCCGTGGCCACCCGTGACGCGTACGGGAAGGCTTTGAAAAGACTCTATCCGGCGATGCCGGCCATGGTCAGTTTAGATGCCGAAGTCTGTAACTCTACCAAGGCGGAATATTTCCGGGACCAGTATCCGGAGCGTTATTTTGAAATGTATATTGCCGAACAGAATATGGTGGGTGCGGCTTTAGGTCTGGCCCGGAGGGGCAAGATACCCTTTGTCTCCACCTTTGCCGCCTTCTTCAGCCGGGCTTATGATCAGATTCGGATGAGCCAGTATTCCGATGCCAATATAAAATTTGTAGGCTCCCATGCCGGCGTTTCCATCGGTGAAGACGGGCCTTCCCAGATGGGGTTGGAAGACCTGGCCATGTTTCGCGCCATTGGCGGCAGCGTGGTTTTTTATCCCGCCGATGCCGTGGCGACGGAGCGACTGGTGGCGGCGGCGGCGAAACATCAGGGAATCGTCTATATCAGAACCACCCGGGGAGCCACCCCCATCCTTTACAGTCCAGAGGAAGAATTTACCGTGGGCGGTAGCAAAATTTTGCGCCAGAGCCCCAAAGACGTCGTCACGGTGGTCGGCGCCGGCATCACCATTTTTGAAGCGCTCAAGGCCCACGAGGAGCTGGCCAGGGAAGGATTGAACATCCGGGTCATCGATCTCTACTGCCTGAAACCGGTGGATGCGGCCACGTTACAACTGGCAGCCCGAGAAACCCGGGCCATTATTACGGTGGAGGATCATTATGCCGAGGGCGGTCTGGGCGAGGCGGTATTAAGCAGCCTGGCCACCACTCCCGCCCCGGTTCATATCCTGGCGGTGCGAAAGAAACCGCAAAGCGGCAAGCCCCAGGAATTGCTGGATTTTGAAGACATTTCCAGCCGGGCTATTATGGCGAAGGTAAAAGAAATACGCCAATAAAAGAGGCTAGAGGCTATGGGCTATGGGCTATAGGTTATAGGCAACTCGGGGTCTCTGCCTGCATTCATCCTTCGTGGTGATTTTTAAACATGATGGCTTTTAAGGAAAGGAGAACCTCTATGGAAATAAGTCTGGTTGACCCCTGGATTCGAATCGCGGCCATTATCATCGGCCTGGCCAGTTGTTTTTACGGCTATCCCCTGTTCCGCATTTTTTTGATCATCGGGGGCTTATTTTATGGTTTTCTCTACGGCCAGTCTTTTTATCCGGCCAGCCATCCGCTGATGGCCCTCCTGATCGGCGTCGCGGCGGCGGTGGTTATGGCTCTCCTGGCCTATCCGCTCTGGAGCCTGGGAGTCATCGCGGTGGGCGCGGCCCTGGGTTTTATGATTTTTGGGGAAATGGGGGTGGTGCTTAATCTTCCCGAGGCCGGCGTCATCGGGTTGGGCTTTCTGGGCGCCATTATCCTGGGATTCTTGTTCTTCCGAACGCGCGACCTCTTTGTCATGGTGGCCACCGCGTATAACGGCGCCGTGCAGCTGGTCTATGGGCTGGGCCTGTTTCACGCAGCGCTGGCCATCGGGCAGGGCCGGGCCAATTCCCTGGCAGTTCTGGCCATAGTCATCCTGGGCTCACTGGGCTTTGCGGTCCAATACGGGATGTTCAAAGACCAGCGGCGGTATTCCAGCCAGACCTCCCCATAATTGACGGCTGCTCCGCCCCACATTACAATTAGTGCAATAATTATAAAGAACAAGAATATCAGGATCTACCTTATCAAAATGGGCGAGCCACCGGTTCGCCCCTGCGAAATGCACCCCCACTTTCTGGAATCACTCTAGTAGTCATATCTGACTATCTTATAATGGTCCTAACTAGCCATAGACTATGGGATCTTTAAAACCAATTTTAATATATACATTAACTTAATAATTATTCAGCAAAGACTGGAGGGGAAACTCGATTTCTTCCAGTTTAATAAACCAAGAGGAGAAAACAGCATGACTCAGCATTTAATTAAAAAACTGCAAAATGGCTATGAAGTTGACGGACTGGAATTGCTCCGGAAGAATTGTGGTTGTGGCGGTTTAACCGGGCCGGGGGGCGCTGGCGTGGGAGATTGTTGTTTTACTTACTCCACTGTGAAGCTCGAGGGCAACAAAGTGTCATTTTTTTCCAAGGGCACGACGCCAAACACCACAGACAATTATGAGTGGGGATACCGTGCCAAAAAAGATGGTATAGAAGTGGATGTCCTGGTGTATGACACCAGAAATAAAACAGATTTTGAGTTTGGAGGCTCCTATGCGCCTCCGGTGTCTGCCTGGAAAGACCGTGGCTGGGAAATTGTCGACCAATTTGAAAGGCCCCTGGAGGGGACCGGGGAAGCCCTGCCGGAGTGGTGCAAGAGTCCCGAGTATTGCGTGCGGCCGGATATTATCTTTGGAACAACAAAAGAGGATGTGCTTAAAAAGCCGGGTAAAACAGTAAAGGATTGGCGGTTCTTGAAAATGATGACTTATCAAAAGGGGCGAGCCACCGGCTCGCCCCTACGAAAGGCCCCCTTCGGCAGGAGAAAACATCCTTAGATGAGAAATCACCACAAAGCCTGAAAAGCCACACCGGCGTGGGCCTGGGCTCCATAACATTCCGTTTTTCATATAAACTTTAACTTACAGCCCCGGGGAGGTATAATGCCCATAAAAATAGCCATAAATGGTTTTGGGCGCATTGGTCGTTGTATAGCCCGAATTATCTTTCAAACCAACCAGCCATTAGAGTTGGCTGCTATTAACAGCGGCTCGGATGCCAAAGATCTGGCTTACTGCTTTAAGTACGATTCGGTTCACGGAATATTTTCCGGAGAAGTTGAGGTTAAATCTGATTATTTACTGATCAACGGGAAAAAGATCGCGACTCCGCAGATAAAGACTCTTCCGGAAAGTCTTCCCTGGCGTGAATTAGATATACAGATGGTTCTGGAATGCACCGGTGTTTTTGATAAAGGTCCCGCAGTTGCCGGACATATACGGGCTGGTGCGAAAAAAGTCATTCTCGCCGCTCCCGGTGAAAAAATGGACGGGACCTTCGTATACGGCGTTAATCATAAATTGTATGACCCTGGGAAACATCATGTTATTTCCAATGCTTCCTGCACGACTAACTGTTTGGCCCCCCTGGTGAAGGTTATCCATGAAAACTTTGGCATCGAGCACGGATTGATGACAACGGCCCATTCATACACCATGGACCAGCGTCTTCTGGATGGTTCCCACAAGGATCTGCGCCGGGGCAGGGCTGCGGCAAGGTCTATAGTGCCCACCTCAACCGGGGCGGCAACGACGGTGGGAGAAGTGATTCCGGAATTGAGCGGCCACCTGGATGGTCTGGCTCTCAGGATTCCCACATTGGATGTTTCCATGGTGGATTTCACTGCGGTGGTTAAAAAATCAACATCAGAAAAGGAAGTAAATCAGGCTTTTGTCGATGCGGCCCAGGGAAGTTTAAAGAATATTCTTGACGTTTCATATGAACCGCTGGTTTCGGTAGATTTTACCGGTTCGTACTTTTCGGCGATCTTAGATGCTCCTTTGACCAAGGTCATGAACGGAACCATGGTCAAAGTCATGGCCTGGTATGATAATGAAATGGGTTTTGCGCATCGAATGGTGGATATGACAAAATATATTGGCGCCTATTTAGATTAAATTTCCATTATAATTTAATAATAGTAGCTTAGTTGAGCAATGAACAGTGCGGCCAAGTTTGCAGGTTTGCCCTCGAATTAAAGCGCCCACCAGGGCACCAGGTTCCGGGCATGGTTCATCTCGACCCGGAGTTTTTGGTAATCGGGCACAAACTGTCCGTGAAGCTGATAAAATTCGGCTGAATGATTAAGATGCACCGTATGGCAAAGTTCATGGATGATAAGGTAGCGCACCAGTTCCGGGCGGAGAAACAGGAGATTATAATTAAGACTGATGGTGCCGCGACTGGAACAACTACCCCACCGACTTTTTTGACCGCGAATTTGTACTTTTTGGTAGGGGAGATCGATTTCGGAACTCACCTGCGCCAGCCAGGGAATGAGATGCACCCGGCCCTGGTGTTGCAGCCAGCGTTTCAGGAGTTCCCGGCAGCCCTGGAAGTCGCTGATCTTACCGCTGATCCTGAGACGGCAGTGATTGAGATGCAGTAACTCGAGCAAGGGTATGGCGACCGGAAGATATTCAATCTGATAATCGAGGTTTAGGGCTTTAAAATGTATGGTTTCAGGCAGTTTTGGCGGTGGTGCGGCAATCGCGCCCCGGTGTTTGAATTGACATAAAGCTTTTTCAATCCATTCCCGCTTCTCCCGGATAATCTGAGGGACCTGTTTTCTATCAAATCCCTGTGGTATTACCACTTCCAGACCATGGCGCTCCGAGATTTTGAGAATGACTCTTTTGGCTTTAGAACTTTCTCGAATGGTAAAGTGAGGAAGATTTGGCACAGCTTTCCACCTACCGAGTTTTATCTGGCAGAGAGCTAAAAAGGGAGAGACAGGCCTGGCAAACCTGTCTCAAGATATTTTAGGACGTAAGATTAATCACCCTTGCCATGACTTACATCAGGCATTATCCGGGACAACCTTAACTTTGATAACAGCCTTGACATCTGTATGAAGTTTGATCTCTACCTCATGGGCGCCCACGGTTTTGATGGGTTCAGGCAGGTCAATCTTTTTCCGATCAAGGTCAAAACCTTTTTTGGCCAGGGCCTCAGCGATATGGACGTTGGTTACAGAACCGTACAGTCGGTCTGATTCTCCCACGCGCTGGGAAATGGTAACGGTGATTTCCGCCAGCCGGTCAGCCAGCGCCTGGGCGACGTCCTTTTCTTTGGCGTACTGCTGCAGGAGCCGGGAGCGTTGTTGTTCGAAGCGGGCCATATTACCTTTGTTGGCTTCCAGGGCTTTGCCCTGGGGAATGAGATAATTGCGGCCGTAGCCGGGAGCAACTTCAACCACTGAGCCGAGACCGCCCAGAGCGGGAATTTCTTCGATTAAAATAACTTTCACGGTTAGTACCTCGTTATCATGAAATACCAGGCTTTTTGATTGAGCCTGTGAAATTAAACCTCGGAAGGAGGCCGGTGCAGGCGACGAAAATCCAGCCACAAATCGATCAAGCCCATGAGGATGACCAGCAGCATGAGGGATTTTATCATCACGAGCAGGAAATACGCAAGCCAGCGAAAAAATCGGGGCACCTGAAACCGCCTGAAATTAAAGGTCAGGATAGCCAGCCCTTGAAAAAAATAAAACAAGCCGCAGACCAGGAGCACATTCACCCCGGTCATTTGCACGACCTGATGCGGTATCAGTAACAGAAATCCGGCGCCGATGAGCACGAATACCAGCCAACCGGGAGCTTCCCAGGAAGCCAGGGGAATTTTGCGGTCTTCAGCTCCCGGCGGCCCTGCCAGCTTCTGACTGAGGAGATAATTCAGCAAAGCCACCAGGGTGCTGTTGATTACCAAAAAAGCCGGTATTAATTGAGCCAATCTGGCGGTAAACTCGGCTAAGTTAAGACCGGTAAGCTGGATTTCCTGCTGCAGCATCGGTTCTTTGGCCACGAGTTGAGAAAAAAGCTGCACAACTTCCGCTACCGACTGGTGCAGGTAAGCAAGGAGAGTAAGTCCCTGCTGCCAGGCCTGAAGTAAAAAAACCCCGATTTGAAACGTTACGGCCAGGGAAACGGTAGCTCCGACGATAACTTCCAAGCTATATTGACGCAAAGTGAAAAATGCCAGGGAAAAACCAATGACTGCCATATGCAAAAATGGGAACACATCGGCTTTTATGCCGGAAAAATGCTCCACATAAAACAGCATGCCCACCCCCACGGTTACCAGGAGAAAACCTGGGATCCAGCCGGCCCGCCGGATGGTCAAAATTATGGGGAGGGGCATGAAGGCGCCGAGGATTAAACCAGGAACGGGAACCTGCATGGAGGCATAATAAAACAGCAGGAGCACTAAAAGACTGTTGATGACGATCGCGAATTGTTTAGCCACCACCTTGAAGTCGCTCCAGTCCCCGGTAGTTAATCCTACCCCTGGATCATGCTGGCGGCATACGGCATCAGGGCCAGATGCCGGGCCCGCTTAATGGCAGTGGTTATTTTGCGTTGATGGCGGGCACAATTACCGGAAATGCGACGAGGAATGATTTTCCCTCGCTCAGTAATGAAGTGGCGCAGGGTATTAACGTCTTTATGATCGATGACAAGTTTATTATCGACACAGAAACGGCAGACTTTCCGACGATGAAATATAGGGCGGCGTTTTCTTTTCGGGATGATGGCCATAATTATTCCTCCGGGTTTTTCGCGGGTTCCGGGGCGACCTCGACAATATCTTCGGCCGAGGCGCCGGCTTCAGTAGCTGGTGGGGGACTGACTTCCTCTTCTACCGCTTCGGGTTCGGCGGCAGCTTCCACCGGTGGCTTGGCCTTGGCGGCGATTTCAAGCTGCAAGGCTTCGGCATTGACATTTTCACCGGTTTTGACTGACAGGAAGCGAATGATACGGTCGTCAATCTTCAGATTTCGTTCCAGTTCCACCACCCCTGCCGGATTACCGGCAAAATCTACCAATATATAGTAGCCCTGGCTGAACTTTTCAATCTTATAAGCCAGGCGGCGGCGGCCCCAATCGTCCAACTTTAACTGCACACCATTTTGGGAACTGATAATCCCGGTGAACTTGGTGACGACGTTTTTGACCTCATCCTCATTTAAATCAGGGTTGATGACGAAAATCGTTTCGTAGCGATTCATCTGCCCTCCTTTTGGATTATTAAGCCCCGGAACGCGGTCCGGAGCAAGGAGCAAGATATTATTAATATAAAAAATACATCAATTAGTCAAGGGGTCGGGCACTTCAAATTTAAAAAAAGGGCCACTCACACCGTAATATTGGCGGGTTGAGGTTGTCGGCGGTTATCGAGGGAAGGATTGAGAGGTTATTTTTTCCTCTGCTCTTCTTTCTCCAGAGCCATTAGATCCGGCTGTATTGTCGACTTGAGAAAGCTGTCTAAAATCCCATTAATAAAGGCGCCGGAGTTTTCTGCGCCGAAGCTTTTTCCCAGCTCCACTGCTTCGTTGACCACTACTTTAGGAGGAACCTCGGGGCAATGGAGCAATTCAAAAACGGCCAGCCGTAAAATGGCCAGGTCAACGGCAGCCATACGTTCCAGGCGCCAATGTTCTGAAAAACGGGAAATATAGGCATCAAGTTCTTCCCGGTGAGTGGCGACGCCGCTGACCAAACGGAAAAAATAGGCCGAGGCCTTGTCATCAGGGTGAAAATGCTCCCAAAAAGCGGTCACCTCCGCAGGATTCTGACGATCTCCGACTGTCGTAGCGTAGAGGTATTGCAGCGCCCGCTCCCGGGCCAGGCTTTTTCCAGGACGGGCCACGATGCCTTAGGCCCCGATCTGGCGCAGGAGGTGAACCATTTCCACGGCCGCTTCAGCCGCAGAAAATCCCTTATTACCGGCTTTGCTGCCGGCGCGCTCAATGGCCTGCTCCAGGGTATCCGTGGTGATGACGCCGAAAAGTATTGGTACACCTGTTTCCAGGCCAACCGAGGCAATACCTTTGCTGACTTCTGCGGCGACATAATCGAAATGGGGGGTGGAGCCGCGGATAACGGCACCCAGACAGATGACGGCATCATATTTTTTCGATTCCGCCACCTTTTTAGCCACCAGCGGTATTTCAAAAGCACCTGGAACCTTAACAATGGTAAGGTCTTCTTCTTTGGCGCCCCGGCGGCATAAACTGTCTACCGCCCCGCCCACCAGCCGTTCTGAAAAAATATCGTTAAAACGACTGACCACCAGAGCGAATTTCATGCCCTGGGCCAGAAGATTTCCTTCTATGGTTTTGATCATCGCAGTATCCTTTGTTGAGCGCCACGAACCGGCTACGCTTTTAAACATTGAATTTTGGCAAGCGGTATAAATTTTCCTTTAAGCCTGGGGCCTAACTACTAGACCATTTTCAGCAAGTGGCCCATTTTAAGGCATTTGGTTTTCAGGTATTGTAAGTTTTCTCGATTGGGGGGAACTTCCAAAGACACCCGTTCCACGACCTTAAGACCGTAGCCTTCCAGGCCGATAATCTTTTTAGGGTTATTCGTCATCAGCCGCATCTTTCGAACCCCCAGATCCCTGAGAATTTGGGCGCCGATACCGTAGTCCCGCAAATCTGCCTTAAACCCCAGCGCTTCGTTCGCTTCCACGGTATCAGCTCCCTGGTCCTGAAGTTCATAGGCCCGAAGTTTATTGATCAAGCCGATCCCCCGACCCTCCTGGCGCATATACAAAATAACCCCGGCGCCGGCCTTCTCCACCTGCTGCATGGCGGAGACGAGTTGATCGCCGCAATCGCAGCGCAGCGACCCTAAGACATCGCCGGTGAGACATTCGGAATGAACCCGCACCAGAGTAGGCTCCTCAGGATTGACCTCGCCTTTTACCAGGGCCAGGTGCTGCTCGGGATCGACGTCATTTTCATAGGCGACCACGGTAAATTCACCATAATAGGTGGGCAATTTGGCCACAGCCCGGCGCCTGACAAAAGATTCGTGGCGCAGACGGTAGGCCACCAGGTCGGCAATAGTGGCTATTTTGAGATCATGCTGGGCGGCGAAGACTTCCAGATCCGGCATTCGAGCCATGGTGCCGTCTTCATTCATAATTTCACAAATAACGGCCGCCGGTCTGAGGCCGGCCATCCGGGAGAGGTCCACGGAGCCTTCAGTCTGTCCGGTGCGCACCAATACCCCGCCTTTACGAGAACGGAGAGGGAAAATATGGCCAGGGCTGACAATATCCTCAGGCCTGGCATTTTTGGCCACGGCGGTGAGGATGGTAGTAGCCCGGTCCGCAGCAGAGATGCCGGTCGTTACCCCGCGTTTGGCCTCAATGGAAACCGTGAAAGCGGTGTTGAACGGGGAGGTGTTGTTGCTGACCATCATGGGGATTTTTAACTGTTCAATAATTTCCGGGTTTAAAGCCAAACAGATGAGACCGCGGCCGTGATGGGCCATAAAATTTATGGCCTCCGGAGTAACTTTTTCCGCTGCCATGGTGAGATCACCTTCGTTTTCCCGGTCTTCATCATCCACCAGAATGACCATCTTGCCTGCTGTAATATCCTCAATGACATCTTCTATGGGTGAAATTGGCATGCAATATACCTCAAAAGGTTAATTTTTTTATTATCTATCCCGCTTCAACCCGATTTTGCACATTGATGGAAAGAACCAGGTCTGCCAGACGTTTATTTTGAAATTATCCAGGCACCGTGGTTGAAGCTTCTCGGGATGAAATTCTAGCCAAAATTAAAAAAAACCATGGCGAGCCAGAAAATCGCCGGTGATGGCGCCGGTTGACGAGTCGTCATGGCGCTGCAGCAGCTTTTCCACATACTTGCCGATAATATCTGTTTCAATATTAAGCTGGTCGCCCAGGCGCAGGTCTTTTAACGTGGTATGACGAAAGGTAAAAGGGATGATATTGATATTTACTTCGTCATGTTGGCAGGAATTAACGGTCAGACTAACGCCATCCAGAGCAATGGAGCCTTTGTCGATGACATAGCGACCCCAGGGGTTGGGCAGACGGATCACAAGCTGCGTATGTTGGGGCCCGGTGATTTTCTTGACCACAACTCCGACACAGTCGATGTGCCCGCTGACGATATGCCCTCCGAAGCGGTCACCTAAACGCAGGGCCCGTTCCAGATTCACCGGGGACCCCTGCCGCTTTGATGACAAATTGGTGCGCTGCACGGTCTCCTCAGAGACTTCCACCGTGAATGTCCGGCCGGTTACTTCAACTACCGTCAGACATGGGCCGCTGACCGCGAGCGAATCTCCCAGCTTTACCTCCGCCAGATTGAAAGGCGCCGTGGCACTTAAACGTAAACCGTCGGCAGTGGGCCGTATCGCCGTTATTTCTCCGATTCCTTCCACCAATCCGGTAAACATGGTGCAGACGGGGCTCCTAATTCCTGACAGAGTATATTTTATTAAAAATATCAATCATAAATATAACTCGTGCAAGGGAAAAACACAAGTTCCGGCTCAGCAAAGCTTGTCATTGTTTTTCCGGATACTGCAACCGCAAGGAAAACTTGACCACGGTTAGACTTTTCTATAAGTTATCCGCTAGTATGAAAAATCGTTTTAATGCCCTTTTGTTGTCAGCTTTTATTTTTCCCGGGGTCGGCCAGGCCTACAAAGGTGAGGTTCGAAAAGCACTCTTTCTCATTCTTTCGGCCTCCCTGTTATTGGCCATTCTGGTGTTAGGGTTTTTAATCCTCTATAACTATGCGTACGCGGCCATGTTATCGCAGGCGACCTCTCCGGAAACCATCGATCCGGCTCAATTGCACCACCTGCTGATGACAGTGATAACTCACCCCTTTATCCTTTTCATTTTCGGACTGTTGCTGGCGACCTGGGTGTACGGGATCATTGATGCCGTGAGGCGCGCCGATCAAATCGGAGGAAACTGAATTGTCCGGAATTAGTGAATACTTCTGGTTATTCCTGATATTCATCGCGCTGCAGCCGATGCTGAAACAGAAATTCCTGAATATCGGTCGGCAGCGTTTGATTGCGCGTCTGGAAAAAATGCGGGGATCGCGGGTAATTCTCCTGGTACATCGCCAGGAAACCATGAGTTTTTTAGGCATTCCCATTTTCCGCTATATTGATGTGAATGATTCGGAGCAGGTGCTCCGGGCTATTCATCTCACTGATCCCCAAGTTCCCCTGGACATCATCTTACACACTCCCGGCGGCCTGGTTCTGGCCTCCATGCAAATCGCCCGGGCCATCCACCGGCATCCGGGCAAATCAACCGTTTTAGTGCCGCACTACGCCATGTCCGGAGGAACTCTGATTGCCCTGGCGGCTGATGAGATTGTTATGTGCGAGGATGCGATCCTGGGACCGGTGGACCCCCAACTGGGGCAATACCCGGCGGCTTCACTGCTGCGGGCCGTGGCGCGCAAGCCGATTCAGATGGTGGATGACGAGACTCTGGTCCTGGCAGACCAGGCCGAAAAGGCCATCTGGCAGATACGGGAAGGAGTGCGGGAATTTCTCAGCGACACCATGGCTCCGGAGAAGGCTGACGAGCTGGCCCGGTTGATGTCCGAAGGCACCTGGACGCATGATCATCCCATTTCCTTCGAGCAGGCTAAAGCTTTAGGTCTGCCGGTGAACAGCGGCATGCCCAAGGAAGTCCTGGAGCTCATGGAATTCTTCCCGCAACCGGTCCGGCAGCAGTCAGGCAGTGGAATATCTGCCGGTACCCAGAAAATTTGACGCCCCCCGCTGAACACTTTGTTCCCTGAGGAGTTAGTATGAGACAATATGTCCTGGATGAAATCGCCCGTCCTGATCTGCCCCGGATAAAAGAATATTTAGACAGGAAAGCCATAGCTTCCGGTCTTGAAGGGATTTGGTGGGTGGAGTTCGGGAAGGAACAACTCAGTGAATCACAAATAGCCCATCCGGACTGCCAACCTCATTGTTTTGCCGTGGAATTGGGTCGCGATGCCATTAAATTCGAATTTCTCATCCGCAGCCGTCGGACCATGCGCTGCAGTTGCATCGGCTATGCGACGCCAGCGCAACGGGATTGGATCATGAATTTTGCCGATAAACTGGTGGCGGCATTGGAAGTGAAAACTTGACGAGTTTGAGAGGTTGGTGAAACACGTTGATTTTTCACACCAGGTTGCAATTAACGTGCTATTATGCCCCCTCACCCTGATCCTCTCCCCTTGCGGGTGGGAGGGGATTAAGGAAATTCGTCATTTGCATGCTAGTTGGTATTAGGATGGTTTTGCCCGCTGCTGTTTTTTAACTTCTTCCCAGATGGCATCCATCTCTTCCAGACTGGCGGTTTCCGGGGTTTTCCCCTGTTTGATCAGCGCCCGTTCCACCATATGAAACCGCTTGATGAATTTATGAATGGTGCGGCGCAGGGCCCCTTCGGAATCGATGCGCAGGAAACGGGCCACATTAACCAGACAGAAAAGCAGGTCACCTAACTCTTCTTCCTGGTGGACGGGATCGGATTCTGTTAAAGCTTCCTTAAATTCCTGTAACTCTTCCTCAAATTTATCCAAAACACCGGCCAGGTCCGGCCAGTCAAAACCGATTCTGGCCGCGGCCTCGCCTAACTTCTGGGCCTGGGTCAGGGCCGGCTGCCGCGCTGAGACATCCGCCAGAAGAGAAGGTTTGGGGGTTTTACCTTCCGCTGCCTTGGCCTTTTCCCAGATAAAACGTAAATCTTCCAGGGTTTCGGCCTTTTGATCCCCAAAAACGTGGGGGTGCCGGTGGATCATTTTTCTGCGGATATCATCGATCACTTCGGTAAGGGAAAAGCGGTCATTTTCTCGATACATTTCACTGATCATGACAATATGCAGGAGAACATCTCCCAGTTCTTCCCTGATCTTATCCTCCTGCCGGGAATCCAGGGCCTCCACCAGTTCGTAAGCCTCTTCCAGCATATAGGTTTTTAACGTCTCCGGCGTCTGTTTCGCATCCCAAGGGCAACCTCCAGGTCCTCGCAAGCGTCTTATCACTTCCACGAAAGCGGTGAGGGCGGCTGCAGGTGTCATTGGTTTTTCCCGACCCTGGGATAGAGGCAAGGCCATGTTAGATCTCCTCCTTCTGATTCGACTTCTTTTTAGTTCCCCATTCCCGCTCAAATTTCAGGAACCGTTCCTGCACCTGTTGTTTAAACTCCGGAGGCAGAAGCACCAAGGTTTCAGTATATAATTTTTTCAAGTATGGCGCCGTGATTGATTCTTTTAATAATTTTGAATCGTTGGATACGGAGAGGGTAATTATGGCCAGGAGGAATCCCAGTATCACGGCTCCCTTGAGAACTGCAAAGGCGCCTCCCAAAAGCCGGTCCAGAGACCCCAGGAAAACGGCAGACAAAAAACGGTGGAGCAGGTTGCCGGCTATTCTGATGAGCCAGTAGACCAACACTAAAATAATCAGGAAGCTGATGATGCGGCTGTACAGAGGTGTGTGTACCCATTGGGAAATCAGACGGGCTAAGTTCAGGTAATAATGGGCCGCAAAGACCAGACCGACGACTAAGCCGACGACTACGGAAATCTCCTGCAAGAACCCGCGATAATAGCCTCGCAGCCCGGCGAGAAATAAGATGACAATGATGCCCAGGTCCAATAAGTTCATAATCTCAAGGGATTTCAGTAAAGGTGGAAAAGAATGACGCCAGTCGCCAATGGCAAAAAAATCTTTTCAAACTTCCTCATTTTTCGGATTTATCAGGCATTCCCAAAGGCGTAGTGTCCATTTTTTCCGCAAGTTTCTTTTTGTTTTCAGCTATTACCATGGCTATCCGGCTTTTTTCGCCCGTGGTCGTTTCCGGTTCCACCGCGGCACACACATTGCCGAAAAGATAGGCCGTGTTTACCTCATTTAAATATTGGGCGGCAAATTTTTCGCCAATAGTTAAATACGTCAGGGCGTCGACCAATTTGCCCTGTTTTTCCATGATAACTGCCAGGTTATTGTTGGCAAAAGGATTATCAAAGTCAATTTTGATAACTTTGGCATAGTCATTTTGAGCCGCTTCAAACTTACTCTGGGATAAGTTTTGATACCCCTGTTTTAACATTTCAAAAACCTCGTCACTCATGGTCCGAGGTTCTGTGGCGGAACAGGATATGGCCATGCCGGCCAGGACGATAGTTGCCGTGACCAGAAAAATTTTAACAATGTGCCGCACTCCACCCTCCACAGCAGAATTCTGCTCCAACTTCTTCCCATATAATAAAATCAGGGGGCATTTAGTCAAGGAATAAAACCATGGCAACGGGATTTTCCCGGCCCGCGGCGCCTGAGCCGGACAATCATCTTCCCAGGCCGCTCCGGGAGCCGCCGACATTTTTAAAAACTGCCTGAAAATTGCGGTACAAGGCCTTGTTATGCCGGATACGGTGGCATTTTTTGAGGTAGCGGTTTTTATCCGGGTTATCGGCCAGCAGATCGATACCTTCCCAACCCTGGGGCCGGGGATAGGCGTAATAAGGATATTCTTTTGGAATGCCGCGGACATATACCACTTGCGGGACGACCCACTCCGATCGGGCCAGAAAGACCCGGTGCATGCCGTCATTAATAAGCAGGGCCAGGGTGCCGTCGGCCTCAAAAGACTCTTCAATGATGGGCGGGTAGAGGTCATACGACATCAAGTCACCGTTGGGCTCCTTGACGGTATAGCTCACGAAGCCATTGAGGTGGAACATATTGAGACCATGCTCCTGCAGGCTCCAGCGCAATTCCTGAACCTTGCGCAATTCCGCCAGCCAGACATAATTCTGGGGCGGGTGCAGGTTCCTGGTATGAATAGATTCCAGAGAAATTAAGGCGTTTTCGTAAATCCTGACCTCAGGCTGCTCCTGCAGGGGCACCTGTCGCAGCCGGTTTAAAAGTTCCGCCACCGGATACTGTTTAACGTGTACTATTTCCATGCCGGGATGACCTTTCTAAAAAACGGCTTTCAGCTGTCAGCCATCGGCTTTCAGCAAAAAAACTAATTTTGCAAGTCTATCATGATTGGTGAATGAAAGATAAGTGCAAAACAATTTTACAATCTAAACAATTAAAAATGAGCCTTCGGCTTATGGTAAAATTGAAATAATTTAAGGTTGCGAAGCGGGAGCTTCGCATCAATTTTAGGTTCCTAAGCTGAGCTTAGGAACCAGTTTTCCAAATCTTGATTTTTGCTGAAGGTGCTGATCGCCGACAGCATTTTACTCCTGTTCAAACTCCCGGCCGGTCCGCAGACATTCCTCGGCCCGGGCCAGTTGCCGGCCCAGATACAGGGCATGATTAAGATCCGAGAGGGCCAGGTCCCGGGCCAGTTGATGCTGCAGGTGGACCGCCTTTTGGGCTCGATATTCTTTGAGGGTGACATCGCCGTGACGATGCTCCACCAGGATGTCGCCGTCATCCAGACTGAGGCGGAAATACCCGCAGGGGTCTTCGCGAATGGCAAAAGCACGGTGGCTGATCATGGCCAGGGCCCGGTCCAGCTCCTTGCGATCGATGCTGATGGAATGGCTGATTATGGTAATGGGGCCGGGGGGCAGGTTTAATCCGGGGCGACCAGAAACTGCTGCACCGCCATGAGGCCATAGACATTGGGCAGCCAGGCATCCAGAGCATTATGAGTGCGAAAGGTGGCGGTCAGGGTGAGCTGTTGATCGTAGCGGCGACAGAATAGAGACACGAAGCAGGGCTGACCCTTGGGCACTTCCAGGTCCCGACGGTTGTCCCACAAGGTCAGATAGGCTTTGCGGTCTTCGGGGTCGGCCAGGAGGCGGTTGAGACAGGCAGTTACATTATCAGTGCCGAAATAAGAGCGCAGGCGGTGGCCGTAACTATAGGTTTCGTCGGCGCCTTTTTCCCCCCGGAGAAAATCCCGCTGATAGGTGCGCAGCTTCTCCGGGTCGAAATGGTGCTGCCGGAGGGCCTCCTCGGACTCGAAAACCGGCCGGTTCACCACCACCTTCAGGTTCTGCAGCTCCAGCCGCTCCCCCTTGGCCAACTTTACCGGGTGGCCGAAGCGGCTGATGACAAAAAGCAGCTCCTGCCAGGCCTCCAGGGGAGTATCCCGGACGACCGTATGGGCCTGGGGCCGGCTGGGGAAATGGGAGATACTCACCTGGGGCAGAGGGATTTCCTGCCTTGGTGTTGCCGGATCGATTTCCTGAGACAGGTTTTGCCGGTCCGTAAAAAATTCCTGCAGACGCTTCAGGGTCTGCTCGTCTTTGGGTTCTCCCAGCTCCAGGAACTGCGGCTTGACCCGAAAATGGTCCGGGCGCACCAGATTGTCGATGAGGCGGTTGGTGCCTTTGATCTTACAGGTCTGCACCACTTCACCGCCGGCAGCAACCTCATAGGATACCAGGGGAGAAGCCGCGGGTTCCAGGCCGAGATCAAAAAAGGCCTGGAGCTCTTCCAGGGAGCCGGAGCGGTTGCGCCCGCAGACCAGGAGCGTCCGGATCTGGGGGTTGTAGAGGAGATTCCGGAGCAGTTCCCGTAAGCCGTTGCCATACAGGGTGCCGAAGACGGCGATGGGGGAGGTTTCGGGGCTCAAGGTCAACCCCGGCCTGGCGGAAACGCTCCATGACATAGTCCACCTTGGACCACAAAGTGAGCACGCCGATGGTCCCGGCGGGATTGACGATGGTCAATTTATCGTGAAAGTAGAGGGGGATGAAGTTCATAGAGAGCGGCTAATCTAAGTCCTTTGCTGTAAAATTGATTTCAAAAGGGCCTGTAGTGAGGGCAAATCATTATGAATGGTTTCCCAGAGGATCTCCGGATCAACTCCGAAATATTCGTGAATTAAGACATTGCGCATATCGCTGATATCTCTCCACGGAATTTCGGGATAATCAGCCTTAACTTCTTCAGGAATATGCCGGGCTGCTTCCCCGATAACGACCAGGCTATAAAGCACCGCCTTCATGGTGCGCATATCGGCGCAAAAATTAGCGTAGGTCACATTTTGGGTGAATTGATTGATTTCTTCTATAGCCTGGAGCATATCTTCCAGGCGAAACCGCCAGTCTCTAGGCGGCATGGATCGCCTCTCGGATAATGCGCTCGCGCCACTGGGGCCGCAATCCCTTTGAGGTTACCAGGTCAACCGATTTTCCCAGAATCTCTTCAAGATACCGCTTGAGTCTCAGAAAAGCCAGCAATCCCACCGGCCGGGAAAACTCCACGAGGATATCCACATCGCTGTCAGCCCGGGCCTCATCCCGGACCACAGAACCGAAAATAGCCAGGGATTTAACCCCAAATTCTTGTAGATTCTTCTGATGTTTCTGCAAAATGTCTAAAAGATTATCCTTGAGCATGGCTTTCCTATAAAAATTTTTAGATGGCATTTCTGTCATAAATAGTAAGCCCGGTGGCCAAGATATGATGGAGAAAGGACGAGGGATGATCCTTGAATTGTTCTACTTCCTCCGGGGTATAAAAAAGAATATCCAAGCCGATGCTTTTATCCAACTCATGCAGCAGCCGCCGGACTCTTAAGCGCCGGTCCAAGGGCCGCTCCTGGGATGGGGCAATGATCAGGATATCTAAGTCACTGTATTCATCAGTTTTGCCGGTTACCTGAGACCCGAACAAGACAATTTTTTCCAGATCGACCTGCCCGGCGAGCTTCTGGATGATCTCATTGATGAGGTCGTGAATCTTGTTAAGCGATGGCTCACATAAAAGCCTTCATCAACTCAGCAGGAGTAATTTCCTGACACTTTCCATTTTCGAATTCTTGCTTCTGCCGCCTGAATTTCTCGGGCGATTTCGTCCCGCCGCTGTTCTGCAAGTCGGCGGTTTAAGACCTCAATGAAGGCCTCTTGATCCTCTCGGCTTAACTGAGCGACTGCTTCTAACAGATCACCAAAGCTCATGGCATTTTCCATACATATAAACTCCATTTAGTCATGTTTTCACACTGCGACCACTACGGGCAATTGTCCCGGTTTATACGTCAGATTCTGTAAGGCTTTCTGGTCCTCTGCCCATAGCCAGGCCGTGATGGCCTCTTTGATATTGTCCAGGGCCTCTTTTTCATCCCACCCCTGTGAAACGCATCCTGGCAGGGCAGGACATTCTGCAACAATCCAGCCGTCTTCAGCCTGCTCCAAGGTTATGTGAAAGATCACTTTCATCTCCCTAGCCGATCAGACGAGATATCAGAATCCCAATCCGTCAAGGGATCATTTTAAAAATTAACTTTTTTTACCAACTATTGCAATCGGCTCGCCCACCAGTTCGAACTCAGGAGTATCACTGGCGTATTGCTGCCAGCGGATTTTGTATCGCTCTTTTCCCAGGATTCTGATGTCATCAGTCCAACCCTCTTCACCATCATCTAAACCCGCGCCGAAGTCAATGCCGCCAATATCAGAAAGAAGATAGCGGTTATGCAGCTTATCGCCTCCCGGTTTTTCTTGCAATTGGTGAAAAGTCACCAAAAGGCCTTTAGGAATAATAGACGGCAGCTTTTCTTGACAAGTATCTCGAAAAAATTCGGGGGACGCTTTACTTGAGGTATGAACTTCGATGCGTTTGGGCAATTTGCGAGATCTCTTTTCCAATCATTACACGAAAGAATTGCTCAAAAGGACGGCGATGGCGGGGATTTTCTGGGCTCGAAATGAGGATCAACAAAAATGATTTCTGAGCAATTAGTCAGCATGGCGGCTACGGCCTTGGCCATGGCCTTCGCATCCCGTGGAATTACTCCGTCAGTAGGCACATTCCACAGATCATCGTTGTCGTTCGAAAATATCATTCTCAGTAAGAATAAATTGCATTTGTTCAGGCTTGTTGGGAGCTAGAATCGCATGAAAAGGCCTTTTAGCGTGTTCTTTTTCGGCATTTTCAAGCCATGGCACAGCTTCATTGTAAACTTCATCATTTCGTTTTACCATTGTTTCAGCTAGGTAATTCACCATGGCGGTAATACGCTGCAGTTCCAGGCCTTCTCTTCCCGTGGCAGCCAGCAGTACCCGAGAGCGCCAATTCGTGAACTCGGGATACTCCGACATGATCCTTGGGGTTCCCAAACCAAAGTTATCTATGAAAATATCTGTATTTTGTCAGCGTCCCCCAGGTTGCCACTAAATCTGGCTCAATGGCATATTCATGCACCATGTCACATGAGCTCCCGGGCACGCTCAGCAAAGAAGCCATCCGGCCACGGCTAGCAAAGTCTCCATCTTTAGTGACCGGAATGGGAATGATCTGCGACCCTTCGGGCCGGGCTGGACATAGACCACCGAGACCTGATCCGGGGTAATGGGTGTGGCGCCTTCGGGCAGCGTGCCTTCGGAGGTCTCCCTGATGCGCCGAAGGATGCGAAGAATTAGATGCTCCGAATGAGTTTCAATGAGGAAGGTGTTCTTCTGTTCCCCCAGGGCCGATTCGATGAACATATCCCCCAACTCCGCCTGCAGACGGGGATGGAGATGATATTCCGGCTGTTCAATAAGGATGGTTTTTCCCTGGGAGACGACGCTCTGGACAATCACCGGCAGGACCTGGCTCAAGCCGAAGCCCACATCGGTGAGGCCAACATGGACGCCTGCGGCTTGGTCCGGTAAGATTTCCGATAAGATTAAGGAATAGACATCCTTAATTTCGCGGTTAGGGGAGGAAAGAGGGAGTACATCAAGCTCATAGCCGGTCATCTTAAGAAAAACATTCACCTTATATTTAAGGTTGGGATTGGATATGAGCATATTAAGGACATTCTCACCCGATTTTCCGACATAATCGGTTTGAAGTCCGCTAAAGGTAAAATATCTTTCCGGAGATTGACGTAATGGACCTATATAATTAATATCACCAAGGAATTTCTGAATAATACTTGCCATAGCCATCATAAACGAATCATCGATCCGATGATCTTCATTTTCATATATAATTGGAGCATATTGCAAAAAAGAAAAATCTGGTAGTATATTTTTTAAATTAAATATCGTAGCCTCAATATCTTTAATTTCATCGAACTCAATATCTTTAACCGCCTTTTTATCATTATTAAATTTCATCCTATATAATTCACCATCTTGATAAATATAAGTGAAAGATGGCAATATGTTATTATTAAAGTAATTATATATTTTATTTACATTAACCTTATTTAATATTTGATCATAAGAAAATGAAATGCCAAGCCCCATATAACTTAAATCATCCAATATATCTAAAGCAGAAAGATTTATTAATGCAGCGTCAGAAAGTTCAAAATTGAAAGCAGTAGATAATTCTTTAGGTTTCCTCATATTAAATTTTATTTCAATATCTTTCTTCAGATCGTGTCGGTTGACAACCTCCCGGTAATTACCTAAATCAACTTTTTTCCCCTTGAATAATAATTGCGTTTCCGGGCCTTCCGCATCTTCCAAGCTTTGTTTCAATAGT
>CAWBKT010000023.1:0-22806 GCA_963789385.1 uncultured delta proteobacterium
CTTACCTTTCCCATTGGTTCACCTGCACCGGTCCCGAATTTATGGTGAGGGTAACGGCGCCCTCCCGGGTGAAGTGCCAGGAAATATCCTGGTATTGGCTGATCTCCGCAGTCAGGTCGGCAGGGGGTGAGCCGGTAACGATGACATGGCTGGGTTTGACCTGGCTGAGGCAGGAAACCAGGAAGTTCCCCCGCAGGTTCGGTAGACGGCAGGATTAAGATGTGACCCGGGGAAAGGCCGGCGGTCAGGCATTGACGGCGCCAGGCGGCCGGGGCCGGGGGAATGATGAGTATACTCTTGCCCTGGTAATGCGCTTGGAGGAGGACGGGTCCGGTGGTCCGGCCGGGGAAATTTCCGGGTAGCTGACTGGTTTGCACCAGGACGCCGCCAATCTCCCGGGTGAGCGGGGCCAGGGAGAGATTTTTGACCACCTTGCGGGCATCTCCCAGGATATTGCGCACTTCCCAGAAAGTTGGGATGTTGCTGCGGTCGCCGCCGTACCAGAATTCCCGGACATCAAATTCCCGGGCCAGAGACAGGAGCGTGCCGGCATTTTCGGTGGTGACGGTCAGGGCGGCCAGATAATCCAGGCAGCGCCGGCGCTGGTCGTGCAAAAAGGAAATCAAGGCGTAATTGCTCCTGGCCGAGTTGTCGAAGTAGCGGGAAACGCCGGCATCGATGACCATGCAGTCGCCTGTCGGCAAGGCGGCCACCAGGGCCATTTCCCTTGGGGTATCCAGGGCCGTAAGTATCAATTCGGAGTTCGTGAACCGGCTGAGACCGGACCAGGCCAGTGAGCCGATGAGTATCAGGAGGCCGCTGGTCACCCCGATCCAGCGCCCCAGGCGCCGGGAAGCGCCAAAGAGGCTGATCAGGACGAGAAAATACGCCGCGCTCTGCCAGACAGTGGGGGCCGGCAGGCGGACGACGACGCCGGGCAGAGCGGCGACCTTTTCCAGACAATAAACACTGAAATCTATGGTCAGCCGGCCCAAAAACAACAACGCTGAGGTTAGGGGCAGAGGGAGAAAGGACAGGAGCACACTTGAAAAAACCAGAACCACCGCAACCCCGCCGATTAACGGCGTTACCACAATATTGGCCAAAATCCCATAGGTGGGGGCCTGATGAAAATTGGCGATAATAACCGGCAGGGTAGCCAGCGTGGCCGCCAGCGATACCGAAAAGGCCTCTGACAGCCAACGGTTATGATTTTTTTCAGCCAAACCGGGCAAATCATCATGGACTGAGAGCCATTGTTTCCACGGCCGCATTAACGGCGGCGAGAGATAAGCCAGGCCCCAGACTGCGAGAAAGGAAAGTTGAAAAGATATCGAATAAAGTTGGAGCGGGGAGTCCAGCAATATAATCAAAGCGGCCAGGATCAGGGCACTGTACACATCCCGATGCCGGTCCAGCAGCACTAAGACGATATAGGCCAGAATCATGACGGCTGACCGTTGCGTGGCCGGAGAACCTTCCGCCAGCCAGACATATCCCATTACCGGGATGATGGCTAAACCAACCGCCACTTTTAAGGCGTTGATCCGCAGCAGCAGCCAGGCAGACCACCGCAGCAGCCAAAAAAATACGGCGGCAAAAAAACCGGCGATAATTACCAGATGCAATCCGGAGACGGACAGGACGTGGGTGGTGCCGGTGCTGTTGAAAGCCTGGCGCAGCGGTTGGCTGATCTCGTTCTGATCGCCCAGGAGCAGGGCCAGAAAAATGGACCGGGCCGGCTGCGGCTGAGGTTCCAGGAGATGCCGGCAGTAAACCTGGGCCTGCTGCCGCCAGGCTTCCAGCCTTGATAAGGTAACATCCGACACCAGTTTAACCGGCTGGAGATGCTGCCAGAGTTTCCCCGTGACAAAAATATGGCGTCGGGCCAGGGCCAGCTGGCGACCCGCGGACCCTGGATTCGGCAGATCTTCCACCGGCCGGAGCGTCAGACGCGCCACCACCCGGTCACCAGGTTGCAGTTTTAATGACTCCTGCAGACCGCCTGCCAGGACCAGGCCACAGGCAGGTTGCCAGTCACCGCCGTCGGACCAGGAGGAGGCGGCCAGTTCGAAACGCAGGTCTCCGCCACTTGCGGGGAGCGGTCGGTTTTGGACAACTCCCTCTATACTTATGGGGCTGTCGTGGGGCAGGAAGCGGACATGATGAGCCGGCAGAGCCGGATTAAGAGCGGTTTGAAACAGGCCCTGGCCGAGACAGAAGCAGAGCAGGCAGCCGGCCCAGGCCAGAGGCTGGCCTCGCCGGAATAAAAAGAGCATCAGTAAGAACAGGCCGGCCAGCGGCAGCGGCCAGCCAGACGGATGGCAAGGCCAATCCCGGAAAGGGCGCCGCAATGCCGGCCATCAGGGCCAGCACCAGGGGCGCCAGGGGCCGGGACCACAGCCGATCCGGGCTCATGAGTCAGCCCAGTTGGAAATTGCGATTGTCATGGCAAAGCGGTAGACTGCAAAGTGTGATACTCTCGAAGATGTCTTGAGCACATATACCAGTTCTAAAAAAATAATTTCCCATTGGTAGCCGCAGGCCTCAGCCTGCCCTGGGAAAAATTTCGGTAATGCGAAAGGTCTTTCGAGAATTGATAGCGAACAGCGATTTAATTCCGAAAAATTAACCGATGCGGCAGTATACTATAAAGCCCGGCAGGAGAGACAGCAAAAATTATACTGATTGCCAAAAGTTTTCATGTTTAAGATGACAACGAAGCATGAAAAGGCAGAGCCTGAGTTACCTAATAGCCATAGTCTTGCCTAAAGCCTGTTTTCATACAAGTTTTGTCCTTTATTTTCCCTCGCTCCTTGCGGGGAGAGGGTCAGGGTGAGGGGTGAATTAGTCAGGAAACTTTTGCAATGACTTAAGTTCCAAGAAAGCCGCAGCTCCGGCAGCCGGGATCAGGACTGGGGGCAACCGGGGGAGGCGAGCCCGACCAGTCTGGTTCAGGAGTCGTCCCGAACCGGGATTTTGATGGTTTTAGCCGCCTCACCGTGGGCCGGCGGGGTGGACGCCTGGTGGTCCGAAGGCAGCAGACCGGCGGCGCGTTCGGAGAATTCCCGCAGACGGTCCCGCATGTGCAGAATAACTTCAATGCCGGCCAGATTAATGCCAAGCTCCTGGCGGAGTTGGACGATAACCCGCAGACGGTCGATCTGGGACGGGGAATAATACCGGTCCAGGCCGCAGCGGATTGAAGATACCAGGCCCTCCCGCTCGTAGAGACGGATGGCCTGGGGGTGGACCCCCAGAATATTGGCGACAACCTGCAAGGAGTAATAATGGTTGGCAGTCTGAGGCATTGATTCCCCCTCACCCTGACCCTCTCCCCCAGGGGGAGAGGGAATGAAATTTCAGTTTTGAGTTTCGAGTTTCAAATAAAGCTTTTTAAAACTGATACACCCGCCCCTAAAGGAAAATTACCTCTAGCCGGCCTTAGTGGTTACCATATTTTTAAGTGATTCAAACATCTCTTTGGCCTGGGGGGTCAGGTCTTTGGGAATATCGACGCTGACTTCCACGTACTGGTCACCGATGTGGCTGGCGTCGGCCTTGACTCCTTTCCCTTTCAGCCTGAACCTTTGCCCGTTTTGGGTGCCCGGGGGAATTTTGAGTGAGACGGGTGAATCCAACGTCGGGACAGTGATTTTTCCCCCTAAAACTGCGTCAAAGAGAGAGATGTTGGTTTTATAATAGATATCCCGGTCTTGCCGGGTAAACTGGGGATGCGGCCGCACCGTGATCAACAGGAACAGATCTCCGGCAGGGCCGCCGTTCATACCGGGATTGCCTTTACCGGTCATGCGGAGCCTGGTGCCGTTATCCACTCCCGGGGGAATTTTCACCTCTAAGGATTCGGTGCCGAGGACCACTCCCCGGCCGCCGCAGCGCCGGCAGCCACGCTGACCAAGCCGCCCGGAGCCATGGCATTTGGGGCAGTTGATGAGCATCCGGACATTGTCCACTTTTTTTTCCACCGCGCCCCGGCCGCCGCAGTCACTGCAGACCTGACCGGCATACTCATAGCCTGACCCATTACAGGCAGGGCAGCTCATTTCCTTTTCCAGGGTGATGGTTCGTTTCCCGCCCCGGACAGCCTCCAAAAAGTCCACTTCCAAAGAGTAAGCCAGATCATCGCCGCGCGAGGGGCCGGCATAGGCCTGACCGCCGCCCCCCCCGAAAAGATCCCGGAAGATATCGGCAAAGCCCCGTGAGGTATATACTTCTTCATAATCATGGGCGGCCCCTGGAGTGGCATAATACGCTTCGGCACCCATTTGATCGTATTCGGCCCGTTTTTCAGGAGTGGCAAGAATATCGTAAGCAGCCGAGATTTCTTTAAATTTTTTTTCGGCTTCCTTGTTGTCCGGATTAACGTCAGGGTGATATTTACGCGCCAGCTTGCGGTAGGCCTTTTTCAGGTCCGCATCATTGACGTCCTTGGGCACTCCTAATATGTCATATGCATCCCGGTCCAGCACAGGAGATCTCCAATGAAGAGAGGCTATGAGGCTTTGGACAAAAGTTTCTGCCACTGTTTAGTAACTTAGGGAAATTGAGGCGGAATGTCAAGGGCAGTGGCGGCCCGGATCAGTGTGTTTCTCAAAATTATCAGGGTTTTCCAAAAAATTCCCCCTGCTTGTCATTTTGAGGAATCGTCGTGACCGAAGCAGCTTGCCCCGACGTCGTGCCCAGGGTGATAGACACGGAAAAACCTTTCACACCGCCAACTAGTCGAAACGGGAACTTCGGCAGGGGCTCAAAGTATTGGTGGAATAACTTTTGCAACAATAAAAACCGAGGTGAGATGGATCAGCCGATTAATTCGGTCGTATTACACAGGCTACAACCCGTAGCATCACCTGGCCACGCAAGAAACCGGGCGAGCCTTTTCAGCCGGAGAGAAAAAAGTATGGGTCAATTTTATCAGAATCATCGCGAAGCATTGGGGTTCCCGGACGAGTTCGGGGAGGATATCTATAAGGAAGGACAAAGGTATCCGCAGGAAAAATCCCAGATGAACGTTCCAACCCCTTATTTCGGTTATGTAACTGCGGACTGGTTCGGGCCATTCCTGCTCTCCGGGCTCAGTCGGCGGGAGAGGGGTTTTTGTTAAAAGCCGAGACTGGATAAAATAATGGGTTCGTTGATCGATCCAGTCTTTTCGGCTCACGGCTCACTGCTCACGGCTCACGGTTTTCATACATGTTGTTTCACTAACCACCGATCACCAACCCCTGACCACTGTTTTACCAGCTAAAGCCTTTGGGCAGGTAGAGCAGTTTCAGGCGGCGGAAGTTATTTTCCCGTTCCCAGGTGACCAGACCGCCCAGCAGCCGGAATTTACTGGAATTGGGGGTAGTTTCCCGGTCGGCCAGGAAACTCAGCTCCCAGAGGCTGTAATCAACATCTTCCTGCCAGCGGTAGAGGCCCCAGAAGGCCTTGCCCTGGCGATAGGTGCCCTGCCGGTCCTGGGTCCAGAGATAGACCCAGGGGCCGAACAGGCGGTCAAAGCCGGGCGAGTTCATAATAATATATTCGGGAGCATGGAAATGGCTGGAATCGCTGCGGGATGTCGAATAAAACAGCGGCCAGCAGCGGTTTTTCACCGACCGGTTGCCTTTGGCATCGATTTCAGTGGAATACCTGCTGAACATGAGATAGCGGTAGGTCTGCTCCCAGCTGTCGTTGCTGGCATCGACGGTCTTGTCGTAGAGCCACCAGAAGATGGCAACGCGTGATCTTTCCAGCTCCTGACGCTTATAATAAAAAGGAAAATAACTGCGCAGATAAAAATTTTCACCATCGCCCCGGACGACAAACGGCCAGGGGGTGTCCCACTGGTCATAGTTGCCTTTGTCCTGATGATAGTGAGTGAAAAAAGGATACAGGATACTCTTCCTGTAAAAGGTGTTTGAGCTTTCCTTGGCGTAAAAGGGCAACACCGTCTTCACGGTCCGGGGATTATCGGTGTCCAGCCCCAGTTTCTGGGAGTTGATCAGAGGCCACAGGGCGTAATATTTTTCGGATTTGCCGGGGTTAATGATTTTGCCGCCGAAGGGCCAGAAGGCCAGGGCCTGCTCGCCGCCGGTGGAATAGGAAAAAAACGGCCAGAGCACGCTGTAGCGGTAGGTGTCCTCCGCCACGGTCCTTGAGTAGAGAGGCCACATAAAGAACATGCCCCGGTCCCGGCCGAAACGCTCCTTAAAGGTGCCATAGAAGGGGAACATGCCGCCGTAGCCTTCCCCCTGCGAGGTGCGGCCGCCGTAGAAGGGAAAGATTTGCCAACTGGAGGCTCCTTCAGGCAGTGGTTCACTTCTATAGGTACCTGAAGGGAATAATATTGAAGCGGGTATCGCTGGCACCGGTCTTGTACTGACCGAAGGGATAGAGAAATTCAGCTTCGACGGTGTCGCCGGCATTAAGATAATAAAAGAGCGGCGCCAAGGTATAGAGAAACGTGGAGCCGGCCCGCTCCCGGGAAAAAAGCGGGCCCAGGACTTCAAACCGGCTCTGATCGGTTCCGGGATTTTCGCTATAGAAAAAGATGGGGGAGAGGTTCAGGCGCCGTTCACCCCGGGAGGTGGTGGTGCAACCGGCGAGTATCATTCCCGCCAGCAGGCCCATGATAACGACCAGAAGGCGCCGATGAAAAAAAGACGTATTATTCACCTTCCCCTCGGTCTTTATCAGGAGCAAAATCTCTTTCAACCCTTACCTTAAATAAGTTACATGTGGAATTTTAAAATTTGAATAAAATAACTCAAGCCTGCCTGAAATCGGAATTTCCCATATCAGCGGATGAGGGTGGAACCGATGACGCCAATCATGCTTACAGGTGTCTGCTCTTTGATGCCCTCAGCGGCCTGATTGACATTTTTCATAGCTTTTTTGGCTTCATCATATAAGGACTTGTCATTGACTAATTTGCCCAACGTACCATCGGCTTGATCTATTTTTTGGGCCACCCGGTTCAACCTGGTGATCGCCTGCTGTGCCTGTTCGTACAGGCCTTTATCATTGGCCAGCTTGGCAATGGTGCCCTCGCCCTTGGTGAGTTTCTCCGAAAATGAAGTGAGATTATTAACCGCGACCCGGACCTCCCGGACGACACCCTGAACCTCCCGGTAGAGGCCGTCATCTTTTAAAAGCTTGCCGAGGGTGCCCTGCCCTTCGGACAAATTTTTCGCCACCCGATTCAGCGTTTTGCTGGTTTCGGTAAAATTGGCCATCATTTGTTTTAAATTATTTTCACCTTCCTGACTGCCAAGAACTTTCTGCAAGTTGCCGGTGACGGCTTTCACGTCATCCAGGATAGGACGAAAGTCATCCAAAAGGGCCGGAACTTTGGCTAAAAGCTGGTCAAATTCCACAGCTGAAGACGTTTTGCTGATTTTTCCCCCCGGCGGCAGAGGCGGCGCAGCAATGTTTCCCGGATCAATTTCGATATATTTCTCTCCCAGCATCCCTTTGGTCCGAATCCTGGCTTCAGCATCTTCATGAAGATTCAAACCGGGACGGAGCATCAAATTGACCATGGCCTGACCATCGACCAGATGAATATCTTTGATTCGGCCAACTTCGACGCCGGCAATTTCCACGGCGCCATTTTCCGCCAATCCGGACACCGAGGTGAATTTGGCCTTAATCGGGAAAGTATTTTCCGAAGCTAAAAAATTGAATTTCCCAACCCGGAGGCTCATATACCCCAACAGAAGTAAAGCCCCCAGAACGAAAATACCGACTTTTGCTTCGGTGCCCCAACCATTTTTCCCGTTCATAATTTAATTCTCCTCCTGCAGGGCTTCGCCCAGTTCACAGGTTGCTTCGATACCGAAAAGAGTGTGCTGCAAATGGTGATTGCGCAACAGTTCCGGTCCTGAGCCGGTCAGAGTGATCTCTCCCCCCTCTATGAGGAAGGCCACGTCAGCAACATTAAGGATCCGACGCACATGTTGTCCGGAAATGAGCAGCGTCATACCCTGCCGGCGGAGGGTTCGGAAGATGTCGCAAAATATCTTAACATATTTGGGACTCAGACCCAAGAACGGATCATCCAGCAGGAGAATTTGAGCCCCCGCCATCAGACCCCGGGCCAAAACTACCATCCGCTGCTGACCGCCACTGAGGTTGCCGGCCATGGTCTTTTGCTTCAGGGCCAACTCCGGAAATAATTGATAGACAAATTGCAGGCGGTCGGCAATTTCGGTCCGTTTTAAATAGCCACCGATCTCCAGGTTTTCCAGAATGCTCATCTCCGGAAAAACATTGGTGCCTTCCGGAACATAAACCACGCCCCGGCGCACCACCTCCCAGACGGGCAAAGAGGCGATATCCTCGCCGGCCACCAAAATTTTACCGGCAATCGGGCGCAATAAGCCACCCACAGCCTTCAGAATTGTGGTTTTACCGGCGCCGTTAGGCCCGACAATGGCAACCACCTGCTGCCGCCAGACCTGCAGGCTGACGTCTCGTAAAATTTGGAGGTGATTATAAGCGCCCGCCAGATGTTCGATAATTATGAACGGGCTGCCCGGTTCATGATTTTTATCAGCCAAAGGGCATTTCCTTAGCTCAATTCAGCGCTGTCAGCAGTCAGCCAAAGGAAAAAAGCCTACCATAGGTGAATAAGAGCACCTTGTATACATTATCGACCTAATAGGTGAAAAAGTGCAAGGGCCAATTTATGTCCTTGAGATTTCAGCGATTGACAAAACCAAAAATCTCTTTTAGCTGACTGCCGACAGCTAATCTTTTTGAAGGACGGCGAATGCCCAGATAGGCGCCAACAACTTCAGGATGGCGCATAACCTCCTGCGGCGGGCCCTCCATAATTTTTTCCCCACGGTCTAAAACCACCAGCCGGTCCGAGACTTCTAAGGTGAGATTAAGGAAATGATCGATAATAAGCAAGGTTAATCCACGTTGCCGCAATTTTTGCACTAAAGTCACCACCTGCCGAACCATTTTGGGACTTAAGCCGGCGGCCACTTCATCCAGGAGCAGGATCCGGGGACTGGTGGCCAGGGCCCGGGCCACTTCCAGACGGCGTTGCTCCGACAGGGTAAGGTCCCGGCCGAGCGTATCGGCCTTATGGGGCAAACCTACCTGCTCCAAAAATTCCACTGCTTGTTGGCGAGAAAAACCATTCGGCCTGCCGGGTTGACCGAAGCTAAAGCCGATGGCAATATTTTCCCAGGCGGTCATGTCGGGAAACGGCCGGGGAATTTGAAAAGTGCGGGAGATGCCGGCAAGACAACGCCGGTGCGGCGGCCAGGTGGTAATGTCTTGGCCCTGGAAGTAGATGGCGCCGCGAGAGGGCTGGGTCTGGCCGCCGATAACGCTCATCAGGGTAGTTTTGCCGGCGCCGTTGGGACCGACGATGCCGATGATTTCCTGTTCTCCGACCTCGAGATTAATATCCCGCAGTATCCGCTGGGGACCCAGAACGGCTTCAATCTGCCGGAGTTCTAAGAGTTTTGTGGGCGATGCCACAGCCATGAAGCTAATCCCTGGGGGAAAAAGAAAATGGTTAGAATTATCACCAGGCCGTAAATGGCCGCGTGACCTTGAGGCAGCCAGGACTGTAAAACCAGTTGGTCCAGGGGATAGAGCAGCAGGGTTCCCAGAACAGGACCTAAAACAGTGAAGCGACCCCCAAAGAAGCTCAATACCAGGGGGAAGGCAGCCAACTGCAGGCTGAATACCATGGCCGGCTCAATCAATCCCATTAAATGAGCATACAAGCCGCCGCAGACACCGGTTAAAAAAGCACTCACTTCCAGTGCCAGAAAACGATAGCCGTTAACATTAACACCCAAAACACCGGCGGCGATTTCGTTCTCCCGGATAGCCCGCAAAGCCCACCCCCACCTGGAGCCGACAGCCCCATAATGAATGAGCGCCACGACCACCATCCAGGCGAAGAGAAAGTAATATTGGGCCTGCATGCTGTCGCCGACCGGGAAGTGCAAAGCTCCCAGATCGATACCGGGCAGACGGGGAATGCCGACAATCCCTAATGAACCGGAAGTCAAAGATTCCCAGTTGTCGACAATAACTCTTGGTATTTCCAGGGAAGCCAGGGAAGCCAGAGAAAAATAAGCTCCTCGTAATTTTTTAAAAGCAAGGCTCCAGATGACGCCGTAAAACGCGCCGACCAAGCCGCCGATCAGAACTGCAGGATAGATCGGCAGATGCCAGTATTGCTCCAAAAGCACGGCAGCATAGGCGCCTAAGCCAAAAAAGGCCCCGTGACCTAACGAGACCAGCCCGCTTAAGGCCAATATATTCCAGGCCAGGGCCAACGAGGCATAAAAACAGGCCAGACCGAAAACCAGGCAATATAAATCCGCCCCAGGAAAGAAAACAGGCCCACCCAGGAGTATCAGGATTGCCAGCAAGAGAAGAATTTTTTTCAATGAATTAAAAAACATCAATAATTATCACTACTCCGGGTCCGTCCCCCGCAGTGCTTATTTTTTGGCTGCAGTTACCTAAGCTTTTTTCGCAGATAAACCCTCAGGACGCCAGACCAGGATAAGGATCAGGATAAAAGCGCTGATGAATTCCCGCCAACTGGTGCCAATAAAAAGGATGGCCAGCGACTCAGACAGACCCAGCAGCCAGCCGCACAAAAGCAGGCTGCGAATTCTACCCACGCCGGCCGCGATGGTTATGATAATAGCAACCAGGGTAGCCTCCATACCGCCGGCGGGATATAAATACATATTGGCTGCAAAAAGGGGGCCGGCCAGGCCGATAAGCCCCCCGCCCACGGCAAAGGCAATGAGCTGCATCTGCTCCACTTTAATACCGGCCAGCGCCGCGCCTTCCCGATTCTGAATGGTGGCCCTCAGGGCCTTGCCGGCAAAGGTCTTGTGTAAAAAGAGATAGACGATAGCGGTGGCAACTAAAGAAAGCACCAATAACAAGGCCTGGTTCGCAGTTATCAGCATGGACCAGGACGGCAGGTTCAACACTGTGACGGCCGGCAACATAATCAAACGGAAATCTGCAGAAAAAGCGGCCAAAAAAAGATTTTGCAGGATAATGGCCAGACCAAAAGTAACTACCAGAGAATTTAACTCAAAGGGAGGCCGGCAGACGCCGCAACATCCACTGCAATCCCAAAGCCGCTAACGGCAGACAGAGGATACAGATCGGCAGGGTCAGATAAAATGACAGATGCCCGAATTGCCACAGAGAATAAGCCAGATAACCGGCCAGTAGAATTAAATCGCCATGGGCAAGATTGAAAGCATGGGTAACGCCAAAAATCAGAGAAAACCCCAGGGCCATAAGGACATAAAATGACCCCAGGGAAAAACCGGAAATGATAGCCTGCTGCCAGATACCCATTAAAAGACAATCCGTTCGCTAAATCTAAATCTTATCTTGATCATCAGTATAATTTGCTCTTTAAAAATTCCCGTTAAGAAAGGGGGGAAAGGGGATTAGTAATTGCTGGGCACAATCCATATTTTTCATTTGCCGCCACCTGCCGGCAAGGGATAGATGAGTTTGCCCGTAGACCGGTCCGGAGGATAAACGACTTTAATATTTTTGTCCTGGATTTGAACCATAACCTGCCGATAGTCCACCGGGTCACCATTTTCCTGGAAGCGGAGATGCTCCATCGGTAGTATCAGATCAAGGTTACGGAGTTCACGGCTAATGGCAATGCCATTAAGTGGTTCGTTATTCTTAAGGACCTGCGCGATGGCAGCCAGAAGAGCTCGGGCCGAGGTATAGCCGTGCATAGTGGTGGTATTGGGCGTCTGACCGAACTTCTCTTGAAATCTTCTGATAAAATCCTCGGAGGCGGCTTCGGTCCCAGGTTGAGTAATGCCGGGATTCCAGGCGCACATCCCCATTAAACCCTCGCTGGCATTCTGAAGTTCATTAATAAATTTAGTATACGCTACACCCCACGGCCCGATAAAGGCCTTAAGCGGCACTTGCTGTTCCCGCAATTGCCGAGCTATGAGCAGGTTGTCCTGAAAGAACCCGCCGGAAACTAAAACATCGACGCCTGATCCTTTTACCTTTAAGAGAAGAACGGAAAAATCGGGGGTGCCGGGACGAAACTTTTCATACAATGGAACATTTATTCCTTGCTTTTCAAGCAGTTCTTTTAAATCGCCGGCGAATTCCGTGGAACCAGGAGTCGCAGTATAAAAAATGGCAACTTTGGCCGGTTGTAAGACTTTCGTCAGAAACTGGCTTAGTGGTTGGACAACCCCAATCATACTCGAGACGCGAAAAAAGAAGGGATTCTTTTGGGACGTGAGTGATTTTTGCAGGCTGGCGGCGGCAACATACGGCGTGCCGCTGCGGGCGGCCAAAGAGCTGATGGGACCAACCAGAGAGTCAACATAGCCGCCAAGCAGGCCGACTACTTTCTCCCGATAAAGCAAATCCTGGGTCTGGTTTAGGGCCACATCAGGCCGGCTTTGATCGTCCCGGCTGAGAAGCTTCACCTGCCTCCCATTCAGTCCGCCCCGGGAATTTATTTCTTCCACAGCCAACACGATGCCTTCATGAATTTCCAGACCGTGCAGGGCCAGATTGCCTGTTAAAGGATTGATTTCACCCAGGCGGATGGGATCCGCCGCCCATACCGGGGGCGCTGACAAGCAGAAGCCGACGATGAACAATAAGAAGCAGACCCGGATGACCGAAAACGGTGAGCCAATTGGTAGAAAGCAGCTTACGAGACAGCGTCTTTTGACCACAGCTAAGGCGTTATATGGCATGAATTTCTCTGACCTCTAATTCCGCAAGAACCTTTTTGCCTATTGATCATAAACCTGAGAAGTGCAGGTAAGCAACCATATTTCCACTTCAGAAATCGATTTTGAGAAAATTTTCTCATTTTCTTTTTTCAACATCTAAGTCATCATGTTTAAAAATCACAACAAAGTCTGAAAACCAAAATGGGCCTGTTGATCGATCCAGTCTTTTCGGCTCACGGCTAACTGCTCACGGTTTTCATACAAATCGACATGTTATAGGGAACACCACGAAGCATGAAAACCAAAATAGTTCCTGTTGATCGATTTAGTTTTTTCGGCTCACTGCTCACCGCTCAAGGCTCACTATTTCATAAAAGCTGCTCCTGAGTGCGGCCTAGCGCGGAGGGTGGAACTTGCCAATAGTGGCTGCATCTGTTAGATAATGTTTGAGATTAACTTAATATTATGATAAGCGAACGGACATGGATAAGATTGTCATTGCAGGTGGAATTCCCTTAAAGGGAGAAGTGTCGGTCAGCGGCGCCAAGAATGCGGCGTTGCCTATTATGGCTGCAACTTTGTTATGCGGGGGCAGTCAGACGCTGACTAATGTCCCGAATTTGGCTGATATTCGCACCGCCAGAAAACTTTTAGCCAATCTGGGTGTTCGTTTCAATAATGGAAATGATTCCCTGGTCGTGGATAGCACAACCTTGACCTCATGGGAAGCTCCCTATGATCTGGTGAAAACTATGCGCGCCGCGGTTCTGGTTCTGGGACCGCTGGTGGCCCGTGTCGGGAAAGCCCGGGTGTCACTGCCGGGTGGTTGCGCCATCGGGGCCCGCCCCATCAATCTGCATCTTAAAGGCTTGGAAGAAATGGGGGTTAAGGTGACTCTGGCCCAGGGATATGTGGAGGCCAAGGTCAAACGCCTGGAGGGTGCAGATATTATTTTAGATTTTCCAACGGTTACCGGAACTGAAAACTTGCTCATGGCCGCGACCCTGGCTCGGGGCCGGACAGTAATAAAAAATGCGGCACAGGAACCCGAGGTATCGGATCTGGCAAAATTTCTCCAGGCAATGGGTGCCCGGATTGAAGGGATCGGGACTGATGTCCTGACCATCGAAGGGGTTAAAGAACTGCGGCCGGCCAATTACAGAGTAATGTCCGACCGGATTGAAGCAGGCACCTATCTGGCAGCGGCGGCTATCACCAGGGGCGAGGTAACTATTCGCCAGGCGCCGGTGGAGCATATGTCTGCGGTTATTGACAAATTCATCGAAGCCGGCCTGCGTCTGAAAGTTGAGCAGGATGTCATCATCGTTAAACAGAGCGGTCAGTTAAATGGAGTCGATGTCAAAACTTTGCCTTATCCTGGCTTTCCCACCGACATGCAAGCTCAATTCATGGCTACTATGGCCCTGGCGCGAGGCGTCAGTGTCATTACCGAAACGATTTTTGAAAAGCGGTTTATGCATGTCAGCGAACTTAAGAGGTTGGGTGCGGATATTGTGGTCTCAGGCAACCAAGCAGTGGTGCGCGGTACCAAGTCTTTAGAAGGCGCACCGGTGATGGCCACCGATTTAAGGGCGAGCGCTTCCCTGATTCTGGCCGGCTTGGGGGCTCAGGGTAAAACGGAGGTCCACCGAGTCTATCACCTGGATCGAGGCTACGAGAAAATCGAACAGAAACTGTCGGCTTTGGGGGCAAAAATTTGGCGGGAGAAAGCGTAACCGGCTCCTCTCCTTATCTATTTTCCGGAAATAATCAGCCACCCGGTAAAATAAAATCTTCAGGGCATAAGTTCGGTGAAATAATGCAGGACGGGAAAGCGGCGGGAAGTTTCCGGTTCACTCTGGGAACTCGAGACAGCTTTAAAAAAGAGATATTTCACACCGTAATCTTTGGCAGCCTGCAAGGCTTCACGGTTGTCATCCACCAGGAGGCTGCGGCGGGGGTCGAAACCGATTTTATCTGACAAGGATTGCCAGAATTGACGGAGTTCTTTGGGAGCACCCAAGTCAAAAGAAGAAATTACCTGATCAAAATATCCCAGCAATCCGACATGGTTCATTTTTAGGTCCAGGGTTTTATAATGGGCGTTGGTCACCAGAATGACCTGTTTCTTGAGATCATGGACGTACTTTAGAAACGGTTCGCTGTCAGGATGCACTTCTATCAGGTGGCTGATACCTGCTTTCAGGGCTGGGATATCCAAATCCAATTCCTGCGACCAAAAATCAATATCAGTCCAGTTGAGAGTTCCCTCTTCCCGTTTATACCTGGCAAACAATTCCTGACAGGCATCCGGTAAGGCCAATCCCCGGCGGCGGCCATATTCCTCGGGCACCAACGTTCCCCAAAAATAATCGTCAAAATGCTTATCCAGTAAAGTGCCGTCCATATCCAACAGCACCCAGTCTACTTCTTGCCAGTCAAATCCCATTGAAAAACCTTCCAGTCCTTTATTCAGCCTTTTGTATTTAAAAAATCTAACAGACCTTTTGAAGTTAGGCTACTAATTTGTGAATTTTTATTTTTATCAGTTTTTATTGACACGGTAGTATTGCTTAGATATAAAATAACCTACTTAAACATTTTAAGAAATATATTTTAATAGGTATTTAATCTTAAGTAATATATATTTTAAAAATTAATTATTTTTTATATAATATAATATTACATTTTTATTTTACATTATATGGTTTATAATAAGCTACCGTGAGTAAAAAGACTGTTTTGAATATCAAAAGTGATTTTCAAGTTAAATCGGCTGACCCCAAAAAACTTGGATCAGAACACAGCGTCAGTAAGGCGTTGTACAAAATACTCTTTAACGCGGTTAACGATGCCATTGTGTTAATAGACATTCATACCGGTTCTTTTGTGGAGGTTAACGATAAATTTTGTGAGATGACCGGATTTAGCCGCCAGGAGGCCAAGGCTATTCCTCTTGTGGCCCTATTTACCGAGGAGTTTCCTTTTACTGAGGTGCAGGCACAAGAATATATCCAAAAGGCCTTGACTGAAGGACCTCAACTTTTCGACTGGCTGGCCCAGGACCGGCATGGCCGCCGGCACTGGGTGGAATTAAATCTGACCGCAGTTCCCATCGGCCGCAAGCGCTATCTCATTGCGACTGTACGTGATATTCAAGCACGCAAGGAAGTAGAAGCAAAGGCCAATCAGAGCGAGGCGGCCATCAAGGCGCTATTGCAGGCCTTTCAGGATAGTGCCCTGCTCCTGGACCCTGAAGGGAGTCATTATGGCGGCCAACGAGGTGGCGGCCAAGCGACTGAATCACCCTTTAAAGGAACTTATCGGCCAAAATATTTATGATTTATTACCCCCGGAATTGGCCCGAACCAGAAAAGCCATGGCAGACGAAGTCGTAAAATCCGGCAAGGTAATCCGCTTCGAAGACAGCCGTTTCGGGACTCATTTCTATCACACGGTATATCCTATCTTCGATCATGACGGCCGGGTTTCTCAATTCGGCGTTTATGCCATGGATGTCACTGAAGAGAAAAAAACCCGGACAGAATTAGAACAGGTTAAGGCCCGCCTGGAGTGTCTGTTAGATCACAGCCCGTCGGCACTATATAGCTGCAGGCACACCGAGTGCTGCCGAATGATTTATTTCAGTAAGAATATTATTAATCTTACCGGCTTTTCCAACGAAGAAATCCTGTCTGACCCATTCTTTTGGTTTCAGCGTATTCATCCGGACGACCGCCGGCTTTATGCTGAAACCCACCGGGCTGGACTTATAGCCCCGCATCAATCAAGAGAATATCGATTCTTGCATAGAGCCGGGAGGTATCGCTGGCTGCTCGATGAATTTAATCTGGTCCTGGATAAAGAAAAAAATCCATTAGAATATGTGGGTGCCTTAATTGATATTACTGCAACCAAAGAAGCCCAGGAGGCCCTGGAAATTAGCGGAAAACGCTATCGGGCCATCGTTGAATGCCAGTCAGACCTGATCAACCTTTTTCTTCCCGATACTACCCTGGTCTTTGTCAATGATGCCATCTGCCGCTTATTCGGCCGGCGTCAGGAGGATTTGATCGGGAAACCCTTTCTGTCCTTCCTGGAGCCGAAAATCCGGCAACTGGTTCAGGCGCAGCTTGCCTCTTTAACACCCGAAAATCCTGTTGGGGAGATCGAACATGAAGTGATAATGCCGGACGGCCGACGGCGCTGGCTGACCTGGATGAATTACGCCTTTTTTGACGATCAGGGACAGGTGCGGGAATACCAGGGCGTTGGCCGGGATATTACCCGGCGCAAGGAAGCTGAAGACGCTCTGCGGGAGAGCGAATTGCGGTTCCGGATGTATACCGAAGGTGCACTGGTGGGGGTACATGTTACGCAAGATAACAAGTTTGTTTATGTGAACCCGGTTTTCGCTGAAATTTTCGGCTACTCCCCCCAGGAGTTGCTGGCCGGTATGACCCCGTTGGATTTGGTGCACCCGTGTGATAAAAAATTTCTCAGCCAAAAAATAGCCGAGCGCCTGGCCGGAATTCCCCCGGAACCATATTGTGTTAAAGGCTTAAAAAAAGACGGCTCCATCGTCCATTGCGAAACTCTGGGCCGTTTAGTGGAATATCAAGGTCGTCCGGCTATTTTGGGAACCCTTCTTGACGTTACTCAACGCCTGAGGGCGGAAGAGTCGTTACGGGAAAGTGAACAAAAATTCCGTCTCCTTATCGAGACCATGAATGATGGTCTGGGGGCTATGGATACCCTCAAGCGGATCACGTATGTGAACCCTAAAATCTGCGAACTCTTAGGTTATCAGGAAGCAGAACTTGTCGGCCGGCCCTTGACAGACCTGCTGGATGAAACAAATCAGCAAATCCTGAATAAAAACCTGGAGCGGCGGCAGGGAGGCGACCATACTCCGTATGAATTGGTCTGGAATCGCCGTGACGGCGGTCAATTTCCCTCCATCGTTTCACCCAAACCTCTTTTCGATGCGCAGGGCAATTTTAAAGGAAGTTTTGCAATCATTACCGATATCACAGCCCGTCGGGAAGCGGAAGCTGCAGTCCAGCGACGCGAACAATATTTTCGCCTGCTCACCGAAAATGTCTCTGATGTGATCGGCCTGCTCACCGCCGAGGGCATAATCAGTTATCTTAGTCCCATAGCCAAAGGGCATCTGGGTTATGACCCACAGGAGCTTCTGGGAAAAGAAGCCGGCCAGTTTGTCCACCCTGATGAAATTGAAATTTTATGCCGGCACTTCGCCAAGATTCGGCGTCATCCCAATAAGATCCATAGTGCGGTAATTCGAATGCGGGACCGCAATAATTCCTGGCATGTCTTGGAGGTAAAATTTAAAAATCTGCTCAATAACCCCGTGGTAAATGGTATTGTCATCAATGCCAAGGATATTACGGAGCAGAAAGACCTGGAAGCGGCCTTGCAGCGATCTGCCAGAAAATTACGCTCCTTGACCGCACAAATTTTTACCACCCAGGAGACTGAGCGACGGCGCCTGTCCCTGGAACTCCACGATGAGTTGGGGCAATCCCTTACCGCCCTGAAGCTGCAGTTAAGGGCTATTGCTAACAGCCTTCGAAAAGATCAGAAACGGCTCAAGCAGGAATGCATGCACATGTTGACCTATATTAATGAGGTGGTGGAGAACGTCCGGCGTCTGTCACATGATCTCAGTCCATCGCTGCTGGAAAACGTGGGTCTGCAGGCAGCGCTGCATCACCTGCTGGAAAATTATCGAAAATTTTACCTGATCACAGAAAATCTACACGAATTGCATGATATTGAAGATTTCTTACCGGCAGAGGCCAACATTCATATTTTTCGAATATTCCAAGAGATTTTAACGAATATTGAAAAGCATTCCCAGGCCACTGAGGTCAGGGTTGAGGTAGCTCGCTCCGACCACCACTTGACATACCGAATTGCGGATAATGGTCGCGGCATGCCCAGTGAAGTAACGGACCGTTCGGGGGGAGTGCCGGGTCTGGGATTAACCGCTATCAGTGAAAGGGTATATATGTTGGGCGGGACATTGGAAATTTCCAGTAATAAAAATGCCGGCACCGAGATTAAGTTCACGGTACCTTTAGAAAAAAATAATAATTAACTAATATAATTAGAAAGGATACCATTATGCGTCCCTATAACCTTATCATCGCTGACGACCACGTCATGTTTCGGCAAGGACTGAAAAAGATTATTATTGCAAATCCGGCCTATAAAATTGTTGGTGAGGCCAGCAATGGGGTGGAACTGCTCGAGCTTCTGAAACAAACTATACCTGATTTGATTCTGCTGGATATCTCAATGCCCCAATTGCAGGGTCTGGAGGCGGCCAAAGAGATTAAAAAGCGTTACCCTAAAGTGAAGATACTTATTCTTACTATGCATAAAAGTAATGAATATCTTAACTACGCACTCAGTGTTGGAGCAGACGGTTATCTTTTAAAGGAAGATGCCGACTCAGAGCTTTTTTCCGCTATCGATACGGTGCGCCAGCAGGGTATTTACATTTCACCGCTCCTTTCCCCGCAATTAAAAGACCTTTTACTGCGGAAATATAGAGAAGAACGCACCCATGTGCCGGAAGATCCGCTCACCAAAAGAGAGAAGGAGATTTTACGGCATATAGCCGAAGGGAAGTCCAGTCGTGAAATTGGCGCTCTCTTGGACATAAGTTCCCGAACCGTGGAACATCACAGAGCTAATATGATGCGGAAGCTGGGCTGCCGTAAAATTGCAGAATTGGTGCGGTATGCCATTCAAAAGGGTTACACTTCGGATCAGGTATTTCCGATTGCCGCACCTTAACGAGAAGTTTACTTCTGTTCATCCTGCGCAACCATCAATAACCCCGAGCCTGGCGAAGGGCAGTGAATATTTTTATTAATTTATTAATAAAAATTAATACAAATTGCAAGTAGCTGCAACACGAAATAAAAACAATTGGGAACAATAATTTTTACATTATTGAGTTTATTTGCCTATAAAATTAGGGATTTTTCAGTATTGCATATTTTTTAAAAAATGTTTACTATAAAGATACAGTAAATATTTTAGAGTTTTTTAAAAGGCTGAAAGAGGATGTCTATACATCTTACTCGTTTGCCTTATTCTATAACTCTGTCATAAAGAGGTAATTAAAATGGCCCATTTGCACAAAAAGGTCAAAAAAGATCACACTTACTACTATATTCGGGAGTCTCAACGGATTAAAGGCAGACCGACTATAGTGAATCAAGTTTATTTGGGAACCGCCGATAAAGTGCAATCCTTACTGGATTTTCCCGAAGGCACTCTGCCTGAAGGCTTTTCACCAAAAGAATATGGTTCGGTATTTTTAATTAATGAGTTGGATCAAGATGTCGATCTGGCCGGCATGATTGATGAGCTGCTCCCCCCGGGGAAAAAAATCCGGGGACCCTCATTAGGAGAAATAATTTTTTATGCCGCCATGAACCGCGCCATTGCTCCTACCAGCAAAAGGAAGTTAGCAGCCTGGTACGAACAGACTGATATTCAACGGATTCGGCCGGTGCGTTTAATCTCACTGAGTTCGCAAAATTTTTGGAATCACTGGGACCGCATCCGTACCCCGGAACTGGAAAAAATTAAAGGTCGTTTTTTTAAAAAGATCATTTCCCTGACCCAACCCGAAGATAATGCTCATCTGTTATTGGAAGCTAGTCTACTCTTCCCCACGGCAAGCCAAAATACTTCGAGCAGCCGCAGCGCCGCCAGTTATATTCGATTTAACAAGATCCCCCGACGGTTGGTAAAAGTTGCCTTGCTGACCAACCGCAAGGGCATTCCACTCTTCTACCAGGCATATGAAGACGACGAACCGGTTACTAAATATTTTGATCAGATGGTAGATAACCTTTTAGGTAAAGCATCTTCCCTTGGAACCACCTATAAGGATCTTACTATATTGATTGGAACCGGGATCAATTCCATTCCCTTAAGGGAAAAAATCGCCGGCAAACCTGGAATTCATTACATCGCCGCCTTGCCGCCGGAAACCAATCAGGAATTATTGATGAAGCCCTTGAGCTTTTTCAAGGTTCTGCCCTGCCAACATAATCAGCGTTTACTCTTAGAAGGTGAGGCCCATCACAGCATCCTCTATTATGGTCCGGTTGGGGCGGACTCTGAACAGGCTATTATGCTGTTCGACCCGGCCATGTTTAAAAAGGTTCGCCGGGAGTTAAGGGACAAGCTGCAAAAGCTTCACCAAGATCTAATCATTTGGCAGCGGGAACTGCGCCAGCAGCCGGTAGAGTCTTTTTCTCGAGAGATTCAGGAACGGTTCGCCAACCGTTGTAAAGACTTGGGATTGGAACCGGAAGTTTTGGTACTGTCATTTGGCCGGGAAAATAATAAGACTTTTGTGCATTCACACGTCAACCGTCGTTATTGTGAGAGTTTGTTGCGCAAAATGGGCAAAACCATTATTCAAACCGATCGAACTGACTGGTCACCTGAAGAGATCTGTGATTTGGCGGTTGACCGCGGCCTGCTCGGAGATAGCCCTAACCGGCCTCAGACTCTCTTCCAGTCAGCACTGACTCCCCAGTATCATTGGACGGACTCCAAGATTCCTATCCATGTTTTTGTCTGCATGGTAGCTTTGACCTATCTCTGTTTCTTAAACCGGCGTTTGGCTCAGGCGGGAATGCTGTTGAATGCCAAGGAAGCCGTAGAAGAAATGCGCTCTTTAAAGACAGCAATTTTCCTACTGTCCGAAGATGCCAAACCACAGCGCCTTTTTGAAGGACCAAGTGATTTACTTATGCATATCGTCAAGGCGCTGGGCTACAAATTGGATGAAGGGAAATTGTCCCCCATAGTCGAGTAATTGAAATTTTATCAAGATCCATTAAATCAAAAGCCCCCTGCCTCAGGGGGCTTTTCTTTGATATCAGCCTATACCACGTTGCCGTCAAGTAAGTAAAACCTGGTGCCACAGGCTTCCCAGCCTGTGCAGCTTTTGTTTGCGATCTGCGGAGATTTGATATTACCTTTTTGAAAGCACTTTGGTATAAGAGAAAAAAGAGTTTGTGTGCTAACTGTAGAGGCAAATCTGTAGAATGTAAACTATCACCAATTATTTATATTACCAGCGAGTTATTTCCCCGACTCCTTACTCCTGTTCTCCGTCGCCAGCAGCGGATCGGGTCAATTCCTGATACAACTCAAACAAAAATGCCTGCCTATCTCTGTCTCCGGAAAATTTCCGCTTCCGATATGCCTTATTCAGGTGCTGCGTTTTATCATCGACCAGATGCAAGCCATCCACGACATCTGACAGCTTTGAATAGCATCCTCCTCTGCCAGCCGATTGTCAAGCATTGACAATCTTTGTCAACGCCTTTATATTCAAAACACCCTAAACAGGAACGGAGGACCCCATGCCGATGAACGTCAATTTAACTCCTCAGCTTGAGGAAATGATCAAGAAAAAAGTGGCTTCCGGCCTCTATAATTCGGCCAGCGAGGTTGTCCGTGACGCCTTGCGCCTTATGGATGAACAAGACCGTTTGCGAGCCGCCAAACTTGAACAGTTGCGGCAGGACATTCGCGATGGCCTTGACAGCGGCGATCCCACGCCATGGGGCGCCGAAGAAATCAAGCGTGACGGCCGCAAAATGAGAGCAAGACGGGCAACCTCAAACAACGAGGCTTAAATGCCGATTATCGTTAAGCGCCCGCTTGCCCGAAGCGACTTGGCCGAAATCTGGGATTATATCGCCGACGACAACGAAAGCCGGGCCGACGCCTTCGTTGACCTCATTGACCAGAAATTCCACGAACTGGCCAGCCATCCCAATATGGGCCGTTCCCGCGACGAACTGGCGGAAGGCTTGCGCAGCTTCCCGGTCGGGCGATACGTTATCTTTTATCGCCCCCTGCCGCAAGGCGTCGAAATCATTCGCGTCCTGCACGGTTCACGAGACCTGAACGCCATCTTTAATCCTGGCGATTGACCTCTGAAGGCTTGCGCTGCCTTCTTTGGCCGCCCTGCCCTCCCCCCCGACATCAC
>CAWBKT010000024.1:0-100570 GCA_963789385.1 uncultured delta proteobacterium
GCGGCTAATTAACTTATCTTGACCTCTAAAAGGATAATGCTTACAATAAATCAAATATTTTTTTAGAAAAAAACTTTATGGATTTGGAAAAGGCCCGCCAGCTTCTGTCATTGGAAATTGCCGCCACCCGCCAGGAGATCCGGGAGGCTTACCGTCGGGCGGCCCGGCAGTGGCATCCGGACGCCGCTTCCCCGGAGAACGGGGAGGAATGCCATCGGCGCATGCTGGAAATTAACGAAGCCTATCATTATATCTTGACCTTCCTGGAAAAATATCGCTACCGCCTGGAAGAAGCTCCGGAAGCCCAAGACGATTATGAGGCCTGGTGGGATGCACATTTCGGCCAGAGCATGGGGTGGCCGAACCAGCCTCGCCGCAGGCGCCCCAAAAAATCCTGATCTGCAAGAATTTTTCTCGTCTTGGCAATATGATCTCGCAATCTTCCGCAGTCCGATGTATGGTTCCCGGCAGAAATTTCATGTCTTCAGAGCGACAGAAGGTTCTTGAGGGGCGTTGTCTTAGTCAGAATAACTAAATACATTATTTGTCTATAAATACGGCTACTCTCTCTTGGGTTCCTGTAGTTGCAGCGGGAAGGTCGACTATAAGATGAAAAATATAACATATCAATATCTCCGGGGAATATTGCTGATGGTATTAATCCTTGCCGCCATGGTCTTACCGACCTGGGCCGTCAACCTCAAGCCGGAAATCCTGCACTACACCGCCGACCTCCCGATATTTAAAGACGCCGGCAGCGCCACCGTTTCTTTGCGGGAAGTGGGCAAAGATACCTTTGAAGGGGTAATGGAGGGTCAAACGAATGGCCTGATCGGTGCCTTTACCTCCCACCGCCGGGATCGCTATGCCACCACCATGCAGATGGTACAGGGGAAGCTCAAACCTCTGCTCTATATTGAAGAATCTCGGACCGGCAAAAAACACCTCTATAAGGAATATCGTTTTGATTATAATCGGCGGCGCCTGGAAATGTGGCGCCGGGGCAATGACGGCGTTATGGTTCTGAAATGGGAGACGGAATTGACCCAGCCGATTTATGATCCCATCAGCGCCTTTTATAATTTTCGGATTGGCGCTCTGGGTGAGGTCAAGGCGGGCAATACCATTAGCGTGGCCGGCATTCCCTACCCTCACCCGGAAACGATTACCATCCAAATCGGCTCCCAGGGACCGAACAATCGTCAGGCGACCGTCACCATTCGCAACCGGCCCAATAAAGATGAAATAGGACAAATATATGCCAGCTTTGATGACAATCTGGTGCCCTTATCCGCCTGGACCCGGGTAGCTCTGGTCGGTAAAATTTCCGGTCGTTTAGTTAGCCGACAATAACGGCGGTGATTCGGGGACAGGAGGCCGCGGCTAGAAAGGTGCAAAGATTTCCTCAATCATTAAGATAAGATAGGTAAGCCGCTCTATAAATCCATTCATCCCAATTCGCCACCTTACAGGTATTCCAAGAACAGCCTCATTTCAGGTTTAACCACAATAAACCCTGCGGATTTGTGACAACCGCGGGGATGCTGGCCTACCGGTAAATTTCGGCAATAAAATCCGCCACAGTATCGTCGGTCAATGAATTGCAATGAAAATGATAACTACATGGAGTTAAAACAAATGTGGTTTACAATATTAGAATACTCAGTTATATTTATTTTTTTAGGATACTCTAATAAAGAGTAATCAGACTTAGTTTTCACGGCGGTAATACGTATTCAATGAATAACTTACCAAGTTTTTTAAAGAAAAAGAAACTGTTGGACAATGCCAATCTGCCGGCGGCAGAATGCCGGAAATACGGCGATTTGTTCTTAGAGGTCGGCTGGCTGACGGATGCTTTGGATTTTTTTATTAAAGGCAATATTTCCGAAGGGTTACAGAAAATTGAGGCTTTAGCTCTTGATTCGGGAGACGCTTTCCTGCTGGAACGACTGCTTCAGGTGCAGGGCCGGCAGGCTTCAGAATTGTGGGAGCAGGTAGCTGTCCGGGCGGCGGCGCTGGAAAAATTTACCATGGCACAGTGGGCCGGGGAGAGAGCCGGCAGGGATATTCAGGCCACTGAAGCCGAGCCGGCGATTGAGAAAAGATCCTTGGGGCCGGAAGGTGATGACAATGCCGACCATGCCTGAATATTATCGCATTCTCGGCATTTCGCCCCAAGCCGGCATTGCGGAAGTTAAACGGCGGTTTCGTATGCTGGCCCTCAGATTTCATCCGGACCGGAATCCTCGAAATCCCAAAGCCTCTGACCGTTTCCGGGAAGTGGCTGATGCTTATAATGCCATATGTGACCGCCGTTCACGGCAGCCCATTCCACCCCAGGACCATTCTGAGCAAAAACCGAAAGATTTTGCCAATAAAGTTTTTATGCGGCAGAAGTTGGATGAACTTTTCGGCAACGACACTTTTTCAGCAAGTTTATCTAGTTTTTCCGGTCCCGATTTTCGATACGATCTGCAGATTCCTTTCCTGGCCGCTTTGTGGGGACTGGAAAAACATATTGAAATTAAATGTTTAATTCCATGCCAAACTTGCCGGGCCACAGGGATGCAGCCAGGCAGTTATTATCGGGACTGTCCCATATGCAAGGGTCAAGGGCGACGCCGGATCAGCCCGGGTCAGCTCAGAATCGGCGCCTTATGCGATAATTGTCAAGGCCATGGCAAGATTATGAGCAAACCTTGTCTGCATTGCGGCGGACAAGGGACTCTCTGGCAGTTGAAAAAATATAAAATTGTTATTCCTCCGGGTATTGCCGATGGCAGCCGTATTTTTCTTAATGGTGAGGGTGGGGAAGGTTTTCAGGAGGGGCCGCCGGGACATCTGGTGGTAGTAGTGCATGTGGAAGCACATAACTTCTTTACCAGGCATAACCATGACCTCCATGTTACTCTCGATATCAGTTTTGCCCAGGCAGTGTTAGGTGACAGCATACCAATACCCACACCTTTCGGAACCGAAATTTTGGACCTGCCCCGGGGGACCAGGTCAGGCCAAAATTTTATTTTTCCAGGTTTAGGGGTGCCCGCCGCCGGCCATAACCCTTCCGGAAATCTGATTGTCAAGGTTCAGATTTCCAATAAAACCAGGTTTGGTGATCAGGATATTTCTGAAAAATTTTCAGCAACGAGAACAGAAAGCAAATAAATGCCTAAGACATCCGGCCCGGCAGATAAAAATGATTTTACCCACCTGGACACTCAGGGCCAGGCCCGGATGGTGGATGTCAGTGATAAAACAGAAACTTTGCGTCAGGCCACGGCCATCAGCAGAATATATTTAGGAGAAATGGTTTTTGAACGCCTGATTAACGGCCGCCTCAAAAAAGGTGATGCGTTTGCGGCCGCTCGTCTGGCCGGTATTATGGCAGTAAAAAATACTCCGCAACTGATTCCTTTATGTCATATGATTCCCATAACCGGGGTGGAAATCGAATTTTCCCCTGATGTTCAGAAATTGAGCCTGGAAATCCGGGTTATTGTCAAGGCAAGAGCCCAAACCGGGGTAGAAATGGAGGCTTTGGCCGGAGCCGCAGCCGCGGCCCTAACTATTTATGATATGTGCAAAGCGTTAGACCGGGGCATGATTATCGAGAATATTCACCTTGTGCAAAAAAGCGGGGGTAAAAGTGGCGATTATTATTGCAGCCGCCAAGGCTCCGGGTGAAAATTATTTGGCAAGGGAGGCATGGTAGGGAGATGGAATCGGAACGGCTATCGCAGTTTAAGGAATCCCTGGAGGAGCGACTCCGTGAACTACTAGGAGAAGCCGACAGAACAGTCAGCGGTATGTCAGATGCCGTTGATACCTTCCCCGACCCCACCGATCGAGCAACCCTGGAAACGGATCGAAATTTCATGCTGCGTATTCGGGACCGGGAACGCAAATTGATTTCAAAAATCAAAGAGGCCCTGGAGCGCATCGAGGATGGGACCTATGGATTATGCGAAGCCTGCGGGGAACCCATCGGTGAAAAACGTCTCATTGCCCGTCCTGTGACCACGCTCTGCATCGATTGCAAAGCCAGACAGGAAAAAACGGAACGGGTGCGAGGTACCTGATTCCATACCGCCTGCCGCCAATTCCGGGGAAGCGATACATCTTCCGCCACAGCCTTTTTTCGCCCAGCCGCCATTAAACCAATCATGCCTGATCTGATAGATTTAAAAGAACTTACCCAGAGCGAATTTGAGGAGCTTATGACTACTTGGGGTCAGGCTCCCTATCGGGCTCGCCAGATCCAGAAATGGCTCTACAAAGGCATTGCCGATTTCCAGGCCATGACTGATATTGGCCAGGAAGTTCGTGAGTTACTCCTGAGAAAAGCATTTATCAGTACTTTACATTTACTGGAGCGGCAACAATCAATTGACGGCAGCGAAAAATTTTCCTTTCGCCTGGCCGACGGCGAAGTCATCGAGAGTGTGCTCATCCCTGAAATGGATCATTACACCCTTTGCCTGTCATCTCAGGTAGGCTGTGCCCAAAATTGCCTTTTTTGTCTCACGGCTCAAAAAGGTCTGCACCGCAATCTGACTCCGGCCGAAATAATTAATCAAGTTCTGGCGGTGCGGCAGCTTGTGCCTCCGAAGCCGGCCATTACCAATCTGGTTTTTATGGGAATGGGTGAACCTCTGGCCAATTTTTCTAATCTGACCAAGGCGATAACCATTATCTTGGCCCCCTGGGGCTTACATTTCTCCTCCAAACGGGTGACAGTTTCCACCGCCGGGCTCGTCCCCCTCATCCCCGCTTTAGGCAAGGCAGTGCGGGTTAACCTGGCAGTTTCCTTGAACGCTCCCAATGATGCCCTGCGCCGCCGATTGATGCCCATTGCCCAAAAATATTCTCTGCAACAGGTACTTGCAGCCTGCCGAGAATTTCCACTGCCGCCGCACCGGCGCATTACTTTTTCGTATGTTTTGTTAAAGGGGATTAATGATTCACCTGATCAGGCCCGAGAATTGGCGCGTCTATTACGGGGCCTGCGGGCAAAAATCAATCTCATTGCCTTTAACCCGCATCCCGACCTCCCTTTCCAGCGACCTGACCCTGAACACGTGCAGAACTTCCAGGATATCCTGATCCAGGCCCACTACACCACGCTCATCAGAGAAAGCCGGGGGGGTGACATCAGCGCCGCCTGCGGGCAGTTGGCAGGCGAAGCACGGTAGGGTGGGGATTCCTGCTCAGCGGGGCAGGACATACGGCAAGGTGGTGGCGTCTCTATTGGGAAAGGCCATGGCCCGATTATACGTTCTGGCGCCCATACCCTCCAGTCGGTCATCCTTGAACACCAGCGGGGTTAAGCCGCCCCGGATGGTGCCACTGCCTTCCTTGTCCATGTTATGGGTCTGATAAAATAAAACGCTGTACCCGGACCTGTTCCCTTCTTCCACGACCTTCGGGGGACCCATTCTGGCGATTACTTCCTGTTTGGTCATCCCGGGCGTGACCTCCTGCATTTGGAAATAGCTCGACCAGATAGATTGTTCAAAACGTGGATACAGCACTTTTTCAGCACATCCCGTCAAAAAAAGGCTCAATAAAACCAGATAAAGCCAAAATTGCCTCATTACAATTTCTCCCCCAATATCCTCCAAGTTACCAAAGAACTTAGAGTTTAAGAAAAAGCCGTCCAGGTTGCAAGGTAAACCTGAATTATGATACGAATTAATGCTATGGTGGAAGTTGGGCCGACCCCAGCGGGCCAAAAAGATATTGCCCTGGAAGTCGTTTATTTCGTAGAGATTCTTATCTTTGGCTTTGTGTTCCTGCTTCCGGCTAATGTGGAAAACCGAAAAGGCGGCAGCAACTTATGAACTTGCCATAACCTGTCCTAAAGCCGGGTTAAATTTCCTCCAGCATATCCGACGCCCGCTCCTTTATTTCCAGAAAGCGGGATATCAGGGACAGGGTGCGTAATTTCCCTTTCAAGCCTTGGACTTCCGTCATACTTTGGAAAGGGACCAATTGGCGGAGTCGCTCCAAAGCCTCCACCACCACACTGGAATCCGGATAATCTAAAAAGAGCATCAGCCCCCGCCAATCCTCGGGCAGTCCGTAATCTTTAAAAAATTTTGCCGCCGCCGCCGAAAATTGCGGTGTGGCGCGTTGATCTTCCAGTTTGGCCAGGGCTTTTTTATATTCCGGTCTCTCCTTCTTGCCGACAAAAAGCGCCTCTGCCTGTTTTAAGGCCTCTTGTCGTATTTTTTCCTGCTGTTTGCGGTTTACCTTGGCTCTTGGCTCCGGTCGTCCATGCCGACTACCATCCCGCAATCGGTCGATTTCTCGCCAACTGGGTCGCTCCCGTTCGTTCTCGTCATCCCTGCCCGCAGACATGAAAAATTATCTCCTGTAAATTTTTAAGGTTTTTCCTGCTACACCCAAATAGGTATTTTTTTATAGCCGGTCTACATTTTTTATTCCTAACGTGGCGAATTTTCGGGCAAAAGTCCCGGCCCATGAAAAAGGCTCATAGCCTGATTCAGGCCCGACAACAGGAAAGCCTCCAGCGCCTCTGCCGCCCGGTGCCCCATTACGGCCACGGTATCCCTTTCGCTGGGATAAAACGGGCTCAGCACATAATTTTCGACGGTTTCACCATATTGCGGTCTGCCGATTCCCACTTTTAATCGCAGGAATTCAGAAGTGTGAAGTGTACTAAGAATGGAGGCTATACCCCGATGACCTCCGGCGCCGCCTTTGGCCACAAATTTAAGCCTCCCCAAAGGAAGATCCAGGTCATCGTGAATGACCAATAACTCCGCAGAAGTTAAGGCAAAAAAGGACATGAGTCTAAAAACTGCTCTGCCGCTCAAATTCATATACGTTTCAGGCTGCGCCAGGATAATTTCATGGCCCTGAAATTTGCCCCGGCCCCAACGGGAAGAACAACTCTGGTGATTCAGGGAAATCCGCCAACGCTGACTGATAATATCCACTACCTGAAAACCGATGTTATGACGCATAGTTTTATATTTAAAGCCTGGATTACCCAAGCCGATAAGCAGATGCACTAGCAAACCTTCCTGAAATAATTAATCTCTCCCCCTCAGCCAAGTAAAGAATGGTCAAAAATGTATCGCTTTTAAAAAGAGGACAATACTATGTCTTGCTCAGCAATTGGTTAAAAAAAGAATGAACTTATTTTGACCTGCCTGAATTGCCGTTTTAGAAGATATCTCTGACTCATTCAGAGCCGGAGAGAATGCGGTAAAGTCATGACAGGATTTGAACCGGACCGGCTTTGGCTTCGATGAATTGACACGGCCGCCGATCTTATACAAAAAATTTTTTCATGCTAGAATTTTTTTAGGTATAAGTGGTCTCGGAGGGAACCTTCGGCCTCTTCCCTTAGTTGGCCGCAAGTAAAATCGTTAAAGCATTAATGTAAATTATAGCAGATAATTTACCATGACGTAACATATTACCGGGGGAAATTGATATTTTTCTTTATCAAACAAATAAGGAACTTACTGAATCTTTATTATGAATCCTCCTGATAGCCTCAGCCAGGAGCGGGGCGACAGAAAGTACTTTGATTTTATCACAGGCGGCGCCGTTTGCAGATAGTGGAATTGTATCGGTGGTAATCAGGCTGCGGAGCAGAGAATTTTTAATGGTCGTCACCGAGTCGCCGGCCAGCACCGGATGAGTGACGCAGGCATGTACGGACCGGGCGCCATGCCGCATCAAAACTTCTGCCGCCATACTTAAAGTTCCGCCGGTATTGACCATATCATCGATAATCACGGCTTCTTTGCCCCAGACATTACCAATAAGAGTCATGGCTGAAATGGCTGAGCCGTCGCGACGCTTATCAATAATAGCCAGGCTTCCCTGGAGGCGCCGGGCAAAAGCCCGGGCCCGCTCAACGCCTCCGGTATCCGGTGAAACAATAGCCAAATCCGGGGAAAAATTAGCTTTTATATACTCCAGCAGTACCGGGGTAGCAAATAAATGATCCACCGGAATATCGAAGAAACCTTGAATCTGTCCGGCATGCAGGTCCATGGTCACTATTCTTTGGGCTCCGGAAGTAGATAACAGATCCGCCACCAATTTTGCCGCAATGGGCATGCGGGGTGCAGTCTTACAGTCCTGCCTGGCATACGCGTAGTATGGCACCACTGCCGTAATACAGCCGGCCGAAGCCCGCTTCAACGCATCCAGGATTACCAATAACTCCATGAGATTTTCATTCACCGGCCGGCAGGTCGGCTGAATAACGTAAATATCCTTGCCCCGGACATTTTCTTTAATCTCCACCGTTATTTCACCGTCGGAAAAACGGCTCACCTGGATAGCTCCCAGCGGCATTTCCAGATAAGAACAGATCTTTTCGGCCAACGGGGTGTTGGCATTGCCCGAGAAAACCTTTAATGGTCCTCCGCCGGATTGAATATTTTGCATGCACGAATATGCCATCAGGCTACTCCCTGTACCGCCGCCGTCCAAAAACCGGTGGCGGCTTTCAGCCGGGAAGCGGCTTGTATCGCCGGACCTTTTTCTTTAAATATCCCAAAAACGGTGGGGCCGCTGCCGGACATCAGCGTCCCTGCTGCTCCCTCGGCAATCAAAGCTTCTTTCAATTCCAACAAGTTGGGATAGCGCCTCAGAGTAACCGCTTCCAGATCGTTATGCAGCCAACCCACGGGAGGCTCCTGAGTTAGGCGGTCCAACAGTGCTTGACCCTGGGCCTCAAACGGCGGCTGCACATTGGCATAGGCCCAAGCCGTGGATACTGGAAAGCCTGGATTTATAAGCACAAACCAGTCGGGCGGCAGGGTCAGGCGGGTAAGCCGATCGCCAATTCCCTGCCCCAGGGCCGGCCCGTCCAGGAGAAAAAAAGGCACATCCGCCCCCAGGGTCCGGGCCAATCGGTGCAGTTGGTTGTCGTGCAAAGGCTGACCCCGCAGCCGGTTCAGCCCCCGCAATACTCCGGCGGCATTACTGCTGCCGCCCCCCAGACCTGCGGCCACCGGAATATTTTTAGTGAGCTTCAGGTGGACTCCAAAGGTTTGGGACGTAGCCTCCTGAAAAGCCATGGCGGCCCGGATTGCCAGATTTTCTTTTCCCAGAGGCAGCTCCGGCCGGTTACATTCCAAACTAAGGTCGGCTGCAGCCGGCGTCAGAACCAACTCGTCAGCCAGGGTTAAGGGCTGCATCACGGTGACCAGATCATGGTAGCCGTCCGGGCGCCGCCCCACCACTTTGAGAAAAAGATTGACCTTGGCCGGACAGCTCAGGGTCACTGAGGCCATCAGCTGTCGCCGGACTTAGCTAATTCTCTGACATACCGCATCCGCAGATCGTAGAGGAGGTGATCAAACATGTTCTCTTCTTCGGGTGTCAAGTTGTTGCGGGTTTTTTCCCGCAAAAGCCCCAGAATATCAATGGTTTGTTTAGCCAGGGGAAGATTTTTCTCACTGGCGCCGGTTTCAGGATGGGGCAGATCTCCCAGGTGGAAAAAAACTGACGTGCCCAACGACATAATAAAAGACGCCATGGTAATTTCCGGCAAGGGTCCTTCAGTCTTGGGGGCGCCGGCGTCGGCGGTCTTATTGGACTCCGTCTCATAGGCTTCCCGAGCCGCCTCTTGCCGGGATTCTTCCCGCAGGCGATCTTTTTCTTCCTCAGGTTGCTGGGAAAAACGTCGGTCTTTGACGGTAAAGCCTTTATCCTCGGGATCGGTCATGACAACCTCTTTAAGCCAGGGGGTTAAGTTGCAGGGGGCAGTTTCCCGCCCCTATTCTGAAGGAACTTTTAGTTTCAACCTACTTCCAAAAGTATTGTCCCCTCTCCCCCACCAAGGGGGATGAGGGGGTTATTCCTACAGTTCCAACGGAATGGCTGAAGCCACTTGCGCCAGGGCCCGCACATCGGCCAGGCACTCGGGGGTGACCGGGGTATCGGTGGTCAGCAGAATGATATTCTGCCCCCGTTCCTTTTCCTGGCCCACGGTCATCCGGGCGATATTGATGCTATGTTTGCCGATGGTGGTGCCGATGGCGCCGATCACCCCGGGCTTATCGGTATTATAAATGAACAGCATGTGACCTTCGGGCACGGCCTCGAGCCGGAAGGCATTGATGCGGACCAGCCGTGGTTCGAAACGGCCGAAGACGGTGCCGGCCAGCAGGTTTTCCGATTTTCCGGAACGCACGGTCAGACGGAGTTGGGTGGTGAAATCCTCCGCCGACTCCACCTTGGTCTCGGTGAGATGAATGCCCCTGTCCTTGGCAATGGCCGGGGCGTTAACATAATTTACTTCATCCCGCATCATGGGGTAGAGCAGGCCCTTCATGATGGAATGCAGCAGCGGCGTGGTGTCCAGTTTGGAGATTTCCCCGATATATTCGATATTGACACTGTCAATGGGACCTTCGGCAATCTGAGACTGGAAGCCGCCCAGGGCCTCGGCCAGGGTCAGAAACGGCCGCAGCTGGGTCAGCACGTCGCTGCTCACCGACGGGGCATTGACGGCATTCTTGACCGTGCCGTTGAGCAGATAATCGACCATCTGTTCCGCCACCGCCACCGCCACATTTTCCTGAGCCTCTTCGGTGGAGGCCCCTAAATGCGGGGTGCAGACGACGTTGCCCATAAGCAGCAGCGGCGAACCCACCGGCGGTTCTTTTTCGAAGACGTCCAAAGCGGCGCCGGCGACAATGCCTTCTTCCAGGGCCTCTTTCAGGGCTTCTTCGTCGATCAGGCCGCCCCGGGCGCAGTTGACGATCATGACCCCACGTTTCATCTTCTTGAAGGCCTCACGGTTGATGATGTGAGCGCTTTCTTTGGTCTTCGGGAGGTGCAGGGTGATGAAATCGGCCCGGGCGAACAGTTCGTCCAGGGAAACCACTTCCACGCCGCAAGACGTCACCATCTCTTTTTTGACAAAGGGGTCATACCCTATGATCCGCATTTTCAGGCCCTGGGCCCGGCTGGCGACGACGGTGCCGATGCGGCCCAGGCCGATGATGCCCAGAGTTTTATTATAGACTTCCCGGCCCTGGAAGCGCTTCTTCTCCCAGCGGCCTTCCCGCATGGAGTGGGACGCCTGGGGGATGTTCCGGGCCAGGGCCAGCAGCATGGAGAGGGCATGCTCGCCGGTGGTGACGGTGTTGCCGCCGGGGGTGTTCATGACCACGACGCCCCGCTTGGTGGCTTCCGGGATATTGACGTTGTCCAGGCCGGTGCCGGCCCGGCCCACGACTTTCAGGCGGGTGGCCACTTCCAGGACCTTGTCGGTTACCTTGGTGGCGCTGCGGATGACCAGGCCTTCCACATCCTGCACCACTTCCATGAATTCTTCCGGGGGCATGCCCGGGCGATTGATGACTTCAATGTTCGGGGCGTTCTCGAAGATAGCCACGCCTTTGGCATGTAAATTGTCGCTGATCAGGACTTTCATGGCTTAGGCACCCCCAAACAGGTACTTCTTCGGCGGCTTTGACGCCGGCGCCGTACGGGGCCTTGTAGCCCAATTCGTTTAACACCACTTCCAGGGCGGCGATGATCATGACGATGTCAAAGTTGCCGATGTAGCCCATGTGGGCGATGCGGAAGATCTTGCCCTTGGCCTCGGCCTGGCCGCCGGCGATCATGATGCCGTATTTTTCCCGGAGGGTCTTCACCACATCCTGGCCGTCAACCCCGGCCGGGGCCTTGACCGCAGTCAGGGCGTCGGTGGCGCCGTCCTTGCTGAAGAGCTCCAGCCCCAAAGCCTTGACCGCCGCCTTGGTGGCCTTGGACATGAGCTTGTGCTCGGCGAAGATCTTTTCCAGGCCGGTTTCCTTGAAATACCGCAGCACGTCCCGCAGTCCCATGACCAGGGAGACGGCCGAGGTGTAGGCGCCGGTGTTTTTCTGGATATTCTTTAGTTCCTTGGAGAAATCGAAATAAAACTTATTGCACTTGGCGGTCTTGGTGAATTCCCAGGCCTTGTCGCTCAGTGAGGCAAAGGCCAGACCCGGAGGCAGCATCATGGCTTTCTGGGAGCCGGCCACCAGGATGTCGATGCCCCATTCGTCCATGGGCAGCTCAAAGGCGCCCAGGGCGCTGATGGCATCCACGATGAGCAGGGTGCCGGGCAGTTTCCGGGTGATGGCGGCAATCTCTTTCACCGGGTGGTTGACGCCGGTGGAGGTCTCATGGGCCTGGACGCAGACGGCCTTGATGGCCGGGTTGGCCTTCAGCTTGGCCTCGATGTCCGCCACTTTCACCGCGGTGCCCCAGGGCACGTCGATGGCTTCGAACTTGACCCCGAAGGCGTCGCAGATCTCGCCCCAGCGCTCGCCGAATTTCCCGCCCCGCACTACCAGGGCCGTGTCTCCGGGGCTCAGGGTGTTGGTAATGGACCCTTCCATGGCCCCGGTGCCGGTGGAGGCCAGGATCAGGACTTCCTGTTTGGTCTGGAACAGATACTTGAGGCCTTCCCGGCATTCCTTCACCACTTCGGCAAACTGCGGCGACCGGTGGTGAATGATGGGCGTGGCCATGGACAGCAGGGTTTCCGGGGACACGGGGGTGGGCCCGGGAGCTAACAAATAGTGTTTCTTCATAAGCCTAAATTTCCTTTTAAAAAATGTATTTTTGCCCCCGATGCGGGGGAAGGGCAAACTGGTCCGCACTTTAAAGATTAAAAAATGATTTTATGCGGTCTGCGCCTCTTGTCAACTCTCTTGTGAAAAAAAATGCATTCGGCTGGACCTGCAAGGTTAGAGGCAGCGAAAATTCTTGAACTGATCCTTGGCCAACTATTAAAACTGTTCCCAAGCCTGTTGGGCAGCCTGATTGGTGGTCAGGCACCTTGTACTGAGCTCTATTGAACAGGCTGGAGCTTTCCACCAGGAGGAAAATAAGGCTTATAAGCGAAGCGATAAATTACAGTTCCGATAAGGGCAGGGAAAATTGCTGAATCCGGAATACATCCAGCACTCTTCCAATACCTCTCGCGCTTCTTCATGGCAGGTTCCAAAGTCATCGCCTGAGCAGTAAATCATCTTGCATTCCGGAACTTTCGACCATAATAGTCTGCCATCATCCGAGATGAACTTCTCTTGTGCCCGGTCGAAGATCCCCGCCTCGGATCATTTCGAAGAAACATGAGGACCACCTGTCAAGGCAAGCGATTCTTGGAATTCATAAAGGTGGGATCGCCACTTCAGCTCTAGGTCAGGGCCTAGTTGCCAGGCAGTGATGCGATACCCAATATACAACCTATATGATTACAATCTTGTGCGGTATTACTCTCGGATCAGAGCATCTGTTTGAATCGGTTCAGCTTCGACGTGATTTCTAGACATCTGGAAATTTCGTCAAACGGCTCGCCATCATGCGAGCGCAACCACTGCTGACCAGGTTGTCTCGGATGAGCCCGTTTGAATTCGGGCAGGCAGCCTGACAAGCCACTTCATACAACTACTATGAAGCTTTCCCTATTCCAGGTCAATCAGAAAATTGTATTGGATGAAAAAGCATCTATCCCGCAAAAAAGATAAGGAGCGCCCTAGTGTTAAGCGGTTCCGGCTAGTCGGCGGCCGCGCTTTCCTGGTTTGAGCCCCGCAGAAAGGCGGCTACCTCTTTCTCGAGTGGCTTGTAGTTCCCGATAGTCCTCGCTAAATTTTTCAAAGGCATTGTCAGGCAGGTAATCCAAATAAGCCATGTCTTGGGGATTGAAGAGCGTCTCGAGGTCCGGCATGATGAGATCCTCCGGAATACAGTCGGTTTTCGTTTGGTCGGCGGCAGGATGATTCTTCGCCGGTTGGCTCCGGCCGGGAGGAAGTTTGCTTTGCCGGGGCCCAGGGCGCGGCAGTCTTAGCGGCGGCCAGGCCGCCCCGGGGGGAGGGGGCGGGTTTGGTTCTGCTGCTGGTCATTTTGTGAATCAGCCCGGCGATGCGGGTGACTTCGCGAGCCGACTGGATCACCAGCTTATGGTTGTTTTCGGCGCTGGCGGCCTCGGCCGTCTTCAGGACCAGGTCCAGGGCGCGGCTGAGTTTGTCGAGGCAGTCCTGCTGCAGGGCCGGTGGCGGGGTAATGAGTTCCATTTTCGGGTCTCCTTTTTTTAGTGGTCAGGGGTCAGTGGTCAGTGGCCAGATTTGGGGGAAGAATAGCAGGAAGGGAACGCCGGAGACAGAACAGATGAGACAGATGTCACTAAATACAAAGGCTATAGGATATAGGGCGATAGGGCTATAGGGCTATGAAGGTGAAATACAGCGAGCAGAATTTTGCGCCTGACAGGTATTTGAACACTGCAAACTGGCCATGACTTACATCTTGCAATTCTCACGGGCAGGTCATACTGGTGAAAAAGTATCAAGCCAAGCCGGCAGCTGCCACCCCTGAGGAGGACAAAGCCATGCCCCCGACCTATACCAACCGTTGCTATCTGGACGCCCTGGCCGACCGTGTCGTCGTCTTTGCCGGGGCCATGGGCACGAGTATCCAGAAATACACCCTCAGCGCCGGGGATTTCGGCGGCGAGCACCTCTGGGGCTGCAACGATTACCTGGTCCTCACCCGGCCGGACATCATCCGGGAGATCCACGCCTCGTACCTGGCCGTGGGCTGCGACGTCATCGAAACCAACACCTTCCGGGCCAACCGCCTGGCCCTGCGGGAGTACGGGCTGGCGGACCGGGTCCGGGAGATCAACCGGGCCGGGGCGGCCCTGGCCAGAGAGGTGGCTGAGCAGTTCACCCGGGAGACGGGCCTCACCCGCCTGGTGGCCGGCAATATGGGCCCCACCGGCCTGCTGCCCTCCTCCATCGACCCGGCCCTGTCCAATATCACTTTTCAGGAACTGGCCGAAGTCTTTGCCGAGCAGGCCGAGGCCCTGGCGGCCGGCGGCGCCGACCTGCTGCTCCTGGAGACCCAGCAGGACATCCTGGAAGTCAAGGCCGCCAGTCTACGGCATCAACCGCTTTTTCCAGACGCGCCGGCCGGCGCCTGCCCCTCCAGGTGCAGGTCACCCTGGACACCACCGGCCGCATGCTGTTAGGGACGGACATTGCCGCGGTCGCTGGCCATCCTGGAGGCGCTGCCGGTGGAGGTCATCGGCTTGAACTGTTCCACCGGGCCGGATTACATGACAGAGCCGATCCGGTATCTCACCTCCCACAGCCGCAAACCGGTCAGCGCCGTGCCCAATGCCGGTCTGCCCCTGAACATCGACGGCGAGGCCTGCTATCCCCTGGAACCTCAAGCCCTGGCGGACAGTCTGGGGGAATTCGTCACGGCTCTGGGGGTCCGGGCCGTGGGGGGCTGCTGCGGCACCACCCCGGAGCATATGCGGGCCGTGGTGGATAAAGTCCGGGGTCTGAGGCCGGCCGCGGTCTGAGGTGGACGACTCCCCGCGCCTGGCCTCAGCCATGCGGGCCGTTTCCCTGCACCAGGCGCCGCCGCCGCACTTCATCGGCGAACGCCTCAACACCCAGGGCAGCAAGGCCGCCAAGCAGACTGCTGCTCAATGACGATTATGACGGCATCGTCCAACTGGCCCGGGACCAGGCGGAAGCCGGGGCCCATTCCCTGGATATCTGCGTGGCCCTGACGGAACGGGCCGATGAAGCCCGGCAGATGCAGACGGTGGTCAAGCTGCTGGCCCAGACCGTGGAACTGCCCCTGGTGCTGGACTCCACGGAAGTGGAGGTCATCCGGGCGGCGCTGGAGGTCTGCCCGGGCCGGCCCGTGGTCAATTCCATCAACCTGGAAAACGGCCGGGACCGGGCCGAGGCGGTGCTGCAGCTCTGCCGGGACTTCGGGGCCGCGGTCATCGCCCTGACCATCGACGAGGCCGGCATGGCCCAGGACCGCGCCGCGGAAACTGGAAATCGCCCGGCGCCTCTACGACCTGGCGGTCCGGGAACACGGCCTGCCGCCGGCGGCCCTGATCTTCGATCCCCTCACCTTTACCCTGGCCACGGGCGGGGCTGACCTGAGCGACAGCGCCGCCGCCACTTTGGAGGGAATCCGGGCTATCAAAGCGAACTGCCGGGCGCCCTCTGCTCCCTGGGGGTGAGCAATGTCTCCTTCGGCCTGAGCGCCGCGGCCCGGGGCCCCCTCAACGCCGTCTTTTTCCATCATGCCGTGGCCGCGGGCCTGGACGTGGCCATGGTCAACCCCCGGCAGATTACCCCGTATGCCGAAATTCCGGCGGAGCTGCGCCGAGCTGGCCGAGGACCTGATTTTCAACCGCCGGGGCGACGCCCTGGCCCGCTATATCACCTATTTCGAAACGGCCGGGGCCGGACAGGCGGCTCGAGAGCCGGGGCCGCGGACCCCACAGCCGGGATGACGCGCCGAGGAAAAACTCGCCTGGCAGATTGTCCACCGGCGGCAGGCCGGCATCGAGGCGCTGATCGACGACTGCCTGACCCGGCAGCACCCGGTGCCGGCTGCTGAACAACGTGCTGCTGCCGGCCATGAAGACCGTGGGCGATCTTTTCGGCCAGGGGCAGCTCATCCTGCCGTACGTGCTGCAGTCGGCGGAAGTGATGAAAAAAGCCGTGGCCCATCTGGAACAATTTCTCGATAAACAGGAGGGGACGACCAAGGGCACGGTGGTGCTGGCCACGGTTTACGGCGATGTGCACGAGATCGGCAAGAACCTGGTGGGCACCATTTTAGCCAACAATGGGTATACGGTCATCGATCTGGGCATTCAGGTGCCGGCCAATGTCATCATTGACGAGGCCGTCCGGGCCGGGGCCGACGCCATCGGCCTGTCGGCCCTGCTGGTCAGCACCAGCAAGCAGATGCCGCTGATCGTCCGGGAACTGGACCGCCGGGGCCTGAACCTGCCGGTGCTCATCGGCGGCGCCGCCATCAACCGGCGTTTCGGGCAGCGGCTGATGTTCCTGGACGACCACTATTACGAGGCGGGGGTGGTGTACTGCCAGGACGCCTTTGCCGGGCTGGAGGCCTTGCAGACGCTGACGGACCCGGGCCAGGCCCCGGATTTTATCAGGCAACTGCACGACGAGGCCGCCCGGGAAGTTGCCGACGCCCCGGTCCCGCCGGCTGCTCCCGCCGTGATAAAATCGGCCTGGAAACCTGCGGCCATCCCGACGCCGCCGTTCTGGGGGGCCCGCACCCTGCTGGAGATCCCCCTGTCCGAGGTCTTCCCGCACCTGGACACGACGGCCTTGTTCCGCCTGTCCTGGGGGGCCAGAAACACCCGGGGCGAGCAATGGGAAAAACTTCGGGAGGAATTTGAGGCCCGGTTGAGCCGGATGCAGTCCGAGGCCCAACGCCGGGGCTGGCTGCGCCCCCGGGCGGTGTACGGCTACTGGCCCTGCCAGTCCCAGGCCGAGTCGCTGATTCTGTACGCGCCCGGAACGACGGAGGAAATCGGCCGGTTCGACTTCCCGCGCCAGTCCGGCCAGGACCGCCTCTGCCTGGCGGACTATTTTGCCCCGGTGGAATCTGGGATCATGGATGTCGTGGCCCTGCAGGTGGTGACCGTGGGGGCGGAGGCGACGAGCCACTGTGAGGCCCTGCAGGCGGCCCACGATTACAGCGGGGCCTACTTTGCCCACGGCCTGGCGGTGCAGACGGCCGAGGCCACGGCCGCCTGGCTGCACCAGCGGATCAGGCGGGAACTGGGCATCGGGGACCGGGGCCAGCGGTATTCCTGGGGCTACGGCACCTGCCCCGAGCTGACGGGCCACACCCTGGTATTCAAACTGCTGCCGGCCGCCGAGAACCTGGGCATGAGCCTGACCGCGGCCTATCAGTTGGTGCCGGAGCAGAGCACCGCGGCAATTATTGTCCATCACCCGGAGGCGCGGTATTTTACGGTGGGCGGCAGGTTTTAGAGTCAAGGATCGGCCAAGCAACCGAAAAATCACATAATTATCATAGATATCAGCTTCTTCGCTTCGCTCCGGAGGACCTCCGTGGCCGGACGCAGGGGCAAAGCTTGTTTAACGCCTTGGATTTGCTAGAGATTTTTCTCCACAAAACCCTTATCTGCATGGTATAATATAAGTCCATCTTGATTTCATGCTTCGTGGTGATTTCCAGGCATGAAAGACTTTAGAACCGTATAACAACCCGGCGGGTCCGGGAAAGGAGTTCTGATGCCAAAGAACCTGACCTTGATCTATTGGAAGGGTGAAAAATATTATCTCGGCAAGATCCTGGAGCATCCGGAGATCATGACTCAGGGAGAGACCCTGGAAGAGCTGCTGGAAAATATCAAAGATGCCTATTATCTGATGGTCTTTGACGACGTTCCGGAACATTATGAGATTAAAGATATCGCTTTATGAAACGCCGGGAATTCATTAAAATTCAGGGGGAAAAACATGACCCGGGAAAAATTGTTAGCTCGAATCACCATTGATCCAAAGGTATGTTTTGATAAAACATGTGATTCGGGGTCACCGGAGCTGGGTTTCCTTAATTCACGATCTACTCGCCGGAGGCATGACCGTTGAGGAAATTCTCCAGGGAATATCCCGACCTGGAAGCGGCGGATATCTATGCCTGTGTGGCTTATGGCGCTGAGATGGTGAGGGAGAGGTTTGTTGAGATTCCTCTGGAGGCGCAGGGTTGAAGCTGAAGCTAGATGAGAATCTGGGTAGGCGAGGGGCAGAACTATTGCGCCAGGCTGGTCATGAGGTGGCGACTGTAACTGGACAAGGCTCTGTGGGGTATCGGATAGGGGTTTAATTGATATCTGTAAAGCTGAAGGCCGCTGTCTCATAACCCTGGATTTAGACTTCAGCAATCCCTTGATCTTCAATCCACGTGATTATGCCGGCATAGCAGTTAGATGCTCCAAGGCCCTCACTGCCTGATATCATCGATACCGTTCGCACCCTCATCATCGGTTTGGAAAAAGAAAATATCCAAGGGCAATTATGGATTATTCAGCGGGGAAGAATACGCATCCACCTACAGGAAAAGAAAGACAATAATTAATCGGCTAATAAGGAGGCAATGATGGAGTTATGAGTCGAGAAGCGTCCAAGCCCGAAGACTTTGCCGCTCTTTACCGCCGGGCCTTCAGGGAATACGGGGCCTCGGCATTATGGAGCAGCCGTCCCGTGCCTAACCCGACCTGTGAGGATGCCCTGGCCATCACCTGGAGCTTGCGGGTCGAAGGCGACTTGCAGGCCCGGCGTCTGGCCGAGGAGATTGAGAAGGCCTGCCGTGCCGCTGACTAAGCTGCAGTCGGAAATCTTGCGCCGGCTGGCGTCCCACCGTGACCCGGAAAGCTATGTCGGCGGCAGCACGCCCTTGAACCTGAAGGCGCCGCGCTTTTCCGCGGATATTGATTTTTTCCATGACCGCGAGGAACGAGTATCCCGGGCCGCCGAAGAGGATGCCGCCACGTTGCAAGAGCAGGGCTTTTCTCTGCAATGGCTCCGGCGTGAGATGGGCATCTGCTCTGTTCTGGTGACGGCGGGGCGGCGAGACGACCAAATTGGAATGGGTGCTTGACAGCGACTTCCGTTTTTTCCCGGTGCAGAGCGATGAGCTATTCGGCTATGTGCTGCATCCGGCTGACCTGGCCACGAACAAAATCATGGCCGCGGCCGGGAGGCGGGAACCGCGCGATATCATTGACCTGGTGATGATCCATGAGCAGATCCTCCCCCTGGGCGCCGTTGTCTGGGCGGCGGTCGGCAAGTCTCTGGGCTTTACGCCTGAAGGCCTTATTAATGAAATCCGCCGCCTGGCCCGCTACACCGAAGCTGATTTTCGCCGCGTGGCAAGTGAACCGCCCGTTGACCCCGCCATCATCATGACGAAGTTCCGGCAAGCTCTGGACGAGGCCGAAGCCTTTGTCAGGCGCATGCCGACGGAGAAAGCCGGGCTGCTGTTTTTGCAAGACGGAAAAATTGTGCAGCCAAACCCCGATCATTTGGACGACTACATCACCCACGCCGGCCAACGACGCGGCGCCTGGCCGAGCAGTGCCGAAATTGCCGCAGCCATGTTGGAGCATTACCAGAAACCGCCTTGCCGTTAAGACTCATTTTTTTAATTGGCACTGGATCAGTTCCGGCCCCTGGACATGGCTATCCCAGGTGGACAGCGGGGCGTATTTTGTCCAAGAGCTGGTTGTCCGTGCAGGTGGACAGGGAAGTTAATCCTGAGCAGATCCCATGGCCTGGTGCCACTACCCGGAGGCGCAGTACTTTACCGTTGGTGGCAGGTTTTAGCGGGTTATTATGTAGTTGGAAGATTAAATTTATGATTAAAGATTTACGTGAATCACGATAATTTGATCAACTTTAATTCCCCTTTTGGGCAAAAATGATTTATGAAGAGTTCGTGGTAACTTGTCTAATTATGAAGCTAACGTGTGGTTACGGTCGATGTCGAAGTCGAATATAACTTATGAACCGCCCGAACACAGGAACTATAAAAACGTATGTATCTTTTATTATTATTAATAATAGTGGTTTCAGTTTATCTTATATGGAAGAGGAAAAAAATAAGAAAGAAGATGAATTTGAATTAAAGATAATTAATGATTCTCATATAAATATATTTAACATTGAACAGAACCAGTTGCGCAATTAAGTAACGTTTTTTTGTTTACAAATTTAAAGATTTTGTCATGCTATCCGATTTTAATAATAATACCCATAAGTTTAATTATGATACAGAGTATTCAATTATTAGAAATAATTATTATTTAATAGATAATTATTTATTATCTAGAATAACTTCCTACAAAGTCGCTTTGCAAAAATTTGAGGAGAGAATTAAAATTGAATACATGTGTTGGCATACAGGCAAATCAATAAAATATAATGAAATTGAATATGAGAAGTTTGATATCAAGGATATTAATGATGAGATAGAAAATAATAGAATAGCGAGTAATAAAAATAAGAAATGGCAGAATATTAGAAAAGCAATAATAGAAAGGGATGATAGTATATGTGTGTTATGTGGAGACGAACTGAATAATGACGATATACATATACATCATATAGAATATAGAAAACATGGAGGTAATGATAGTTATAATAATTTAGTAACTTTATGCATAGAATGTCATGGTACATTACCAGAACACGATAAAGTTATTGAGTTTGGTTACAGGCTATCTCCATATTATAGCAAGATTAATCAAAACAAAAGAATAACAGAACATATTAAAAACAAAAATAAAATTTTTTATGATGAAATGTGGATAGATACACTCAGCAGTAATCCATTAATAGATATTTTGGGTAAAGATTTTTATAGCAAAATAATATTGGATAAGAATTTGTTGTCGGAGATTTTTCTGCGGCTGGCCATTATATCAAATGAGGAAATCTTGGAGGATGAAAAAGCAAAGCGTTTGATTATGGGTGCCTACGGGGCCTCGGGCACCACAGTTATCGCACTCAACTTGCAGCCCTTAACTCGCTGGCGGTGCGGAATTAACTATTTGGATTACGTCTTCACGACAAAATGGGCACCATTCTCAGACTTCATTTTCATTTCTCCATAATATAATTTTACAGATACGTCGTTCACGGCAAAATCGAAAAAAAGAAAATTAGACAATTCGTATCTAATTGTCTAGTCGCTAAAATCCTGATGTAAATAAACTGCGGGTTTCCGCAGGATCAAAATTCCAAAACTCTAGACAAAATGATCTCTCGGGATTTAGCCGAGAGGTTGGGTCAAATCATCTGCGGAAACTTCAGGCCCCCCATTTCCTTACCTTCCTGTCAAAATTATCGATTCAGCCGTCCCGGGGACATGGCGTGGGCCAGGTCCTGCACCCGCCCTTCCAGGGCCTTGACCTCGTCAAAGCCCCGGGTCCGGAGAAAGGCATAGGCCAGGATGGCCCGGGCGCCGTTAAAGCAGAAGGTGATGAAAAATTTGTCTTCCGGCAGTTCCGGCAACGGTCCGGCAGTTCGTTTAACGGGTTGATAAGTCTGCGTTGGGAGGGATTTCCCGATCCATAATAGGGGGGGAGATTTTTGCCCATCCAGAGAAGAGCCTGAAATCCGAAAGATTGATTTTAATAGCGATTAGCAAAGGTTTCTTCGCATATGTCATCCTGAGCACAGCGAAGGGTCTAGATTCTTCGGTCGCGACGCTTCCTCAGAATGACATACAGAGGAAGGTATTAATGAGAACCACTATAATAGCTTCAGCATTGGCATCTTTGAAATAGTTTATCATTATTGAGGGTGAGGCTGCGAATCGGCGCCCTGTTTCTGCATTGACTTTGTGAGCGTTGGCAAGTTTCTGATTGCTTTCCCGGATTTTTGCTCAGCAAGCCGCAGTTCATAAATTTTTTGCAGGTTCAGCCAAAACTCAGGGCTGGTCCCAAAGAAATGGCCCAAGCGCAAGGCCGTATCCCCGGTCACGGCCCGCTGGCCGTTCAGGATTTGGGTTATGCGGTTTGTGGGCACTTTGAGTTGACGCGCCAATTCAGCCGCGCTCATATCCAGCTCTTCAAGTTGTTCGGCGAGATGTTCGCCTGGGTGTATAGCGCTACGTCCCATAAGTTACCTCATTCAATGGTAATCGACGATTTCAACATTAACCGGCCCCGGCGCGCCCTTCGGCCACTCGAAGCAAATCCGCCATTGGTCATTGATACGGATGCTGTATTGGCCCTCGCGGTCGCCCTTGAGCGCTTCCAGACGATTGCCGGGCAGGTCCAGGTCTAAAAGTGACGTGGCAGACTCCAACTCGTCGAGCTTCATTTCCGCTTTGCGTTCAAACCCGAAGAAGGCTTTTACCCGGTTTCCTTCGGCGAACTGTCGCGTTCGCTTATCTCTGAAGCTCACAATCATCAGATTAATATATAACCTGAATTATGAGTTACGTAAAGGATAATTTAATTTTCTTTCTTATTATCCTACCCTACTAATTACGCATTTTGACTTGCCGGGAATCATGAATGCCGGTATATAGCCGAATATCCAATTATATGGCTGTAAAATAAAGTCATCAGCATGATATCTGCTGAATTGGTTTATTTGAGCGAGGCGTTTTTGGAAGTTATATTAGAGTGTCGGCCGCCCATTCCCTCCCCCTCAAAATTATCGGTTCAGCCGGCCCGGGGACATGGCGTGGGCCAGGTCCTCCAGCTTTCCCTCCAGGGCCTTAACTTCATCAAATCCCTTGGTCCGTAAAAAGGCATAGGCCAGGATACAGCGGGCACCGTTAAAGCAGAAGGTAATGTAGAACTTATCCTTCGGCAACTCATCCAGCCGGTCCGGCAATTCGATGCAAGGGAATATGCAAGGCAAAGGGGAATTTCATAAAATCCTGCTCCTCCGGCGTCCGCACGTCCAGAAAGACAAAGTGCGGGTGGTAATAAATTTCACGGCCTCCTCGACGGTCAGGCTGTGGTCGCCGGCCGCCACAAAGGCGAAATCCATTTCCTGGAGCACCTCGGCCAGGGTCATGGTTTCCGGTTCGGTAGCTGTTTTCATGGCAGTGCTCATCGTTGTCCTCGTCGATTTCTGTCAGTTCTTTACTCCACCACTCATTCCAGGTTGCCATCAACGGACTGTTATGCCCCCCTTGCTCACCCTGACCCTCTTCTCAAAGCAGGCGCCGTCTGGCCGATATTATGACGGTGAAGTAAGTTTTTTACTCTTGAAGAGTAAAAAAAATATCAGGGTAAATATCAGGTTGATGGCGGCTGCCAGGAAAAAGCCGGTTTCAAAGCCGAAGCGCTGATTTATCGGTCCCATCCCGGCGGCCCCCAGCATCATGCCCAGATAGATGGCGGTATTGTAGCCGCCCATGGCCAGGCCCCGGGAATCCACCGGCACCACCTCGGAAATTAAGGCTCCCAGGGGGGTAAACCCCAGGCCCTGCACCGCCCCGGAGCATATCGCCAGGATGATAAAAGACGTTAACGTGCGGGTGAGCCCGAAGCCGATCAGGACCGCGCTCAGACCCAGGAAGCCCCAGACGGCCAGTCCGGTCTTATTGCCCCGGTCACTGATTTTGCCCAGAGGAATTCGGGACAGGGCGTTGACCACGGCCTGGACCGCAAATACCGCCCCGATTTGACCGGCATTGAGGTTGTTCTCTAAGGCATACAACGGAAAGAAGGTAAAAAATACCCCCAAGGCGATGCAGGAGCCGAACGTCGCGGCCCAACAAGCCTGCAAGGCATGGTTATGCCAACCTTCCCGCACCAGCATGGAGAGGGCGTCTTGTGAGGTTATGCCGATTTGCGGGCGGCTGGGCGGGAACATGAGGAAAACCGGCCCCAGAAGCATAAACAACGCTAATGCCACCAGAAGGAAAACCGGCCGGAAACCCCAGGCCTGGGCGAAGATGCCGCCGACGGCCGGTCCCAGGCTCATGGCGGTATAAATGGACATGGTGTACCAGCCATAGGCTCGACCAAGATGCGTGGTCGGGGAAATATCCGCCACCTGGGCCATCAGGCTGGGCCCGATCATGGCCAGCCCCACACCGAATCCCAGGGAGATGGCAATCAACTGCAGAGGGGTTTGGCTCCAGTAGAGCAATAAAGAAGTAGCAGAGGCGATTATTAAACCGAGGCCGATGATGCGTTTCCGGCCCCAGCGGTCCCCTATCAATCCCAGGGGCAGAGCCAGCAGACTGCAGGTAAGCAGAAAGCTGGAATTGATAAAGCCTACTTCCGAGGTCGTGGCGCCCAGGGTGACGGCAAAAAGAGGCATTACCGGCAATCTCAGACTGGTGGCGAAATAACTCGCAAAAGCGATGCCACAGGTAGCGGCGAGGAGGGATTTATAAGAGGAAGCTTGCTTCATGACGGGCTAGGATAACGGATACTCCAGCAGAATATTATACAGCGGCTTTTCCTTTCCGGCAAAAAAATGGCTGCAGCCCGGCAGCACTTTTATTTCCGGGCGCCGGTCTTCCGGTTGTCTCTCCAGCATCTTTTCCAACTGCGGCACCGGGCAGAATTCATCCCGGTCCCCCACCACAATCAGGCGCAGGCGAGGCACTTTGGGGAGAAAATCCATATCCAGCATTTTTATCGGGGGGGCGATCATGATCATGCCGGCGGCCGAAACTCCCTGGAACAGGGCAGATCCCGCCACCGCGGCGCCGAAAGAATACCCCACCAGATAACAAGGTCCCGATTGCCGGGATCCCAAAAATGATAAAGCCGCCTGGACATCCGCCATTTCTGCCAGGCCGTCGCCATATTTCCCGGAACTCAGACCCACGCCGCGGAAATTGAATCTCAAGGTGGACCAGCGGCGGGCTTGGAAGGCCCGGGCCGCAGTCCAGACGACGTTATTGTCCATAGTGCCGCCATACAGGGGATGAGGATGGGTAATAACCACGCCACCGGGACCGTCGCCCAGGGCGAACCTGCCCTCTAAATTGACATCGGCGCCGGATATGGTTACTCTTTCTTCGGCAACTTCCGGAATTTTAGCTGAACCGGACATAATTGATCCTTTTTAAAAATTATTTTTCAGGCAGCCTGGATACAAACTCAATATATCATTTTACAATTTAATCAATAAATTTGTATGATATTGGTATCCAAATAATCTGTTCGAGTCCATATGTTTATAAAAAATAAGGTCGGCATTAAACTGATCGGAGTCAACCTGGCCTCTCTGTTATTTGCCCTGATAGGCTTATTGATCGTTATACAATATCTGGCCAAAAAAGAGATCTTATCCTGGCACCGGCAGCAGGTTGGCCTGGTGGCGAATCTCGTGCTGGCCGAATATCAGGGCAAAAACCAGCGGGTTATGCAGTATGCGGACATTCTGGGAAATAATTATAACTATGCCGAACTTCTCAATAATAACGATATCGAAACCCTCACCCGGTTGGCGACCTTACAGATGCGGGATGTGGGGCTCAGTATTTTAACCATTACTGACCGTAAAGGAGTTATCCAAGTCCGGGTGCACGCGCCGAAGGTCATTGGGGTGGATATCTCCGGCAACCCCCTGGTAAAAGCGGCTCTCAAAGGGAAACGCAGCAGCCGTATGACCCAATGGAAGGACAGTGTTTTCCTGAGCGCCTCCGCGCCATTGTATTATGGGGATGAGGTAGTCGGGGTCGTTCTCACCGGGATGCTGGTGGATAAAAGTTTTGTGGAATCCCTGTCCCGGGGCACCGGAGCTGAAGTAGCCATTTTTTTTGCCGATCATCCGGTGGTGAACTCTTTTAAAAATCTGCCCGAAGACGCCTTTCAAACCTTGAAATTCGGCAAAAATCGGGCCGCGCTGGGACTGGATCGCACTCAAGCTCTGGCCCTGGGGGGCAGAAATTATACCCTCACCTTTTTACCATTGGAACAGGAAGAGAACCCTTGGGAAAACCTGCTGGTGGTGGGCCTCAGCCAGGAAGAGGTTAATTCCGCGGAAAAGGCCTTGCATCTGGTTATCTTCGGCGTCGGCGGCGGCGCCGCCCTGGTGGGCGTGTTTTTAAGTTTTATGCTCTCTTTAGGTATGCGCCGGCAGATTACCCTCCTGTCGGAAGGCACCCGCCAAGCGGCGACAGAAGAGTTAGCCGGTGATATTCAGGTGACCAGCACTGATGAACTGGGGGAACTGGCGGAATCTTTTAATACCATGACCAGATCGCTGCGGGAAAAAACCCGCCTGCTCCAGGCAGAACGGGATCGTGTCGCCGCCAATGCCGATTTTCTTTCCATGATTGTGCATGACATTAAAGCGCCGCTCACCGGAGTGAGATTAACCATCGAAACGTTGCAGGACGAGACGCTGCCGCCCGACATGAATCACAAGCTCCAGGGCATCATCGAGAGCAGCGAAGGATTATTGCTGCATCTGCAAAATGTCCTGGATATTTCCCGGCATGAGCTTGGGCAATTGAATCTCGAACCCGAGGAAGTTTATGTCGGCTTTATCATTCAACGACTGGTGAACCACTACACTGAGATGGCCCATAATCAGGGCATTTCTCTAACTGCCAGGGCAGATCCGTCGCTGCCGCCGATCTGGGCTGATGAGCGTTACCTGGATCGGGTGTTATTCAATTTAATTGCCAATTCATTGGAAGCAACTCCGGCCGGGGGGCAGATAGAAATATCCGCCCAGGTCGGCAGCCTGGACAGCAAACCGGCCATAGAAATAATCGTTGCTGATACCGGCTGCGGCATTGAAGAAAAAAATTTGCAGAATTTATTTGAGATATATCATAATCGCGGCAGCCATCGCGCCGGCGGCTCAGGTTTAGGGCTGCACATTTGCAAAACCATTATTGAAGCGCATCATGGCAAAATCTGGGCGGAAAGCCGGCTCGGGCACGGCACCGAAATGCATATTCTTTTACTGCAGAACGAAGAACCTGATGAAAAAAACCAGGCCTGAAAGATGAGAGCGGCGCCTGAGCCAATGAATTAAATCAAAACTAAGTGAAAAGATATTTCAAAATCTCCCTAGACCCAGGCTTCCGGATGGAATTGCGAATACCTTTTTTCATAAATCTGGATTATCTAAAAACCTTTTCAACCCCTTTAGAGTGAATTTGATCTTTTCCCCTGGTCCTTGCCGGAATCCTTGCTTGTCAGCAAAATTTTTATTACTATTAAAGCGAGGGGAGAGATTACGTTGTGATCAGCAAAATTCTCGTAGTTGATGATGATCAACGCACGCGCGAGGCCCTGGAGGATATTTTAACCAAGGCCGGATATCAAGTATCAGCCCTGGCGTCGGGCGATGGTATGGAAGAACTGTTGGAAAAAAATAACTTTGCCGCGGCTCTCATTGATTATCATCTGCCTGCCCGTAACGGCTTGGAAATTGCCCAGAGCATACGAAATAATTTACCTGCCTGCCGTATAATTTTAATTTCTTCGGAATATCACCCTCGACCTCAAGAGTATAGTCCGGCATCGGTGGATCGTTTTTTAGCCAAACCTTTTTCCAAAACCGCGCTTCTTAAAATTATGGAGGAATTGTGCCCTTTGGAGACCTCCCGCGCCATTTAACTCCAGCACAGCGATGCCTTGACCACTTCTCTCTTAGCGCAGGTTCAGAGTTATATTCAATCCCGCACGTTGGTCCAGCCGGGTGACCGGGTTTTGGCAGGCGTCTCGGGTGGGCCTGATTCCACGGCCCTGCTCCATCTATTGCACCGGTTGGCGCCCCTGTGGTCAATAACCCTGGGAGTGGTCCACTTTGATCATTGCCTGCGAGGGGCCGCCTCCGGCGCCGACGCCAGGTGGGTAGCGGATCTGGCAGCCTCTCTGGATCTCCCCTGTTATTCCGGCCAGGGTGATGTCCGCTCTTATAAAGCGTCTCATAAAATTTCTCTGCAAACCGCGGCCAGGGAACTGCGGCGGCAATTTTTCCAGGAAATCAGGCAAAAGCATGGATATCGCCTTCTGGCCCTGGGCCATACGGCTGATGATCAGGTAGAATTGTTTTTCCTGAGATTGTTGCGCGGCGCCGGACCGGAGGGCCTCAAGGGGATGTGGCCGGGTAATTCCATGGGTATTATTCGACCGCTCCTGGAAACCTCAAAAAGCCGGATTATCCACTGGCTGGAGTCCGAGGGACTCTCCTACCGCCTTGATGACAGTAACCTGAGCCGCAGGTATCGCCGGAATCAATTGCGCCTGGACCTTTTGCCCCAACTTGAAAAGTATAATCCTCGCTTCAGTGACGCGGTGCGGCGCTTTCAGGCTCTGCTGCAGGAGCAGGAGGATTATCTGCACCAGGAAGCCTCTCGAATTCTGGCGGATTTAATGGCGGCGCCGGATGTTAAGCCGGCGGTAGTGCCGCGGCAACCGTTTCTGGACCTGCATCCGGCCCTGCAGAAACGGGTTTTCCGACTGGCCAGCGCCAGGGCCGGAGTGCCGCTGGAAGGTTTAACCAACCGGCATGTGTCAGCAGCCTTACATCTCTGTCGATCATCCCGGCCAACCGGGGAAATTTCCCTGCCGGGCAACTGGCGCCTGGTAAAGGAGAATCATCTGGTCAGCTGGCGGCGCCGGCCGTCTGCTCCTCCTCCTCCCGGGGCTGAATATACGATTGTTGAGCCAACCGGCGCCTGCACCTTTCTCGGCTGGACTTTCACCTGGACCATTATGCCGGCGACGGGTGAGGAAACGAGCATAACTCATTGTCCTGATATTGTTTTTATGGACTATCAACGATTGCGGTTGCCGCTGCGGTTTCGAACCTGCCGTCCCGGGGACCGGTTCCAGCCTCTGGGTATGTCCGGAACGAAAAAGCTGCATGACTTTTTTATTGATGCCAAAATTCCCCGTTCGCGCCGGCCTTTTATTCCCCTGCTGCTGAGTGGGGATGAGATTATCTGGCTGGCCGGCCAGCGCCTGGCAGAAACGGTAAAAGTAACTCCTCAAACTCGCTGGTTTTTTAAGCTGCAGGCAATTCCCCCGTCAGAAGAAATTGCCTGACCGGCCCGGCAATGAGAGTCCGGAGGGATTGCCGGGCCCTGATGGTTGTGGACCAGGGAAAGAGACCGGGCCGAGAGATTGGCGGTAATACGCCGTGGGCGGGCGCACGTTGCCGATTGCCTGAAAAAATGATTTAATAAGTAGGCTCATTAAGGAAGTTGAAACTATATGCTTCATTATCTCCTGAACCGCATTTTTTTGCTGCTCCCAATGCTCCTGGGAATCACGCTGATTTCATTTCTGGTGATCCATCTGGCCCCCGGTTCTCCCACGGATCTCCAAACCATGATGAACCCGAAAGCTTCCCTGGAGGCCCAAAAGCGGTTGCGGGAACTGTATGGGCTGGATAAGCCGCTGCATGTCCAATACCTGGACTGGCTTACCCGACTGGTGCATCTGGATCTGGGAAGATCTTTTTCACCGGATGGCCGGCCGGTGTGGGATAAGATCAGGGAGCGGTTGCCGGTCACCATTACCATCAATCTCATGGCCATGGTGCTGATCCTGGCGATAGCCATACCCATCGGGGTCATTGCCGCCACGCACCCGCATTCCTGGTTTGACCGGGCGACGACCTTATTTGTCTTTCTGGGCTTTGCCATGCCCGGTTTCTGGCTCGCCCTGCTGTTGATGATGTTATTTGGCGTTTACCTGGATTGGCTGCCTATATCAGGGTTGACCTCCCTGTTTTTTGACCGCTTGACCTTTTGGGAGAAAATTCAGGATTTAGCCCGGCACCTGATACTGCCGGTATCGGTTTCCGCCTTCGGGGGGCTGGCCGGCATGTCCCGCTACATGCGAGGCAACATGCTGGAAGTAATCCGCCAGGATTATATCACCACCGCCCGGGCCAAAGGTTTGTCTGAACCCACGGTGATTTTTAAACATGCCATGCGCAATGCCCTGTTGCCGGTAGTGACCATCCTGGGCTTATCGCTGCCGGGCCTGATCGGCGGCAGCGTCATTTTCGAGTCTATTTTTGCCATCCCGGGCATGGGACAATTGTTTTACAGCGCCGTCATGAGCCGCGACTATCCATTGGTCATGGGAGCATTGGTCATCGGGGCAGTCTTGACTCTGTTCGGCAACCTGCTGGCGGATATTTCTTATGCCCTGGTCGACCCCAGGCTCAGGGTAGGGTGATATGGCCGGCAGATTTTTAAAACGAGAGTTCTGGCCCCGATTCCGCCGCAACCGCCTGGCTTTGAGCGGTCTGATACTGGTCTTCAGCCTCTTCCTGGTGTCCCTGCTGGCTCCCTGGCTGGCTCCCTATGATCCTAATTATATTGATATTTCAGCCATTCTCATGCCTCCCGGCCCCCTCCACTTAATGGGCACGGATTCGCTGGGCCGGGATGTCTTGTCCCGCATTATGTATGGCGCCCAGATATCGCTCAAAGTAGGTTTTGTGGCCGTGGGGCTGGCCACACTTATCGGCGTGCTGTTAGGATCAGTGGCAGGGTATTACGGGGGCTGGATAGATAATCTGCTGATGCGACTGGTCGATCTGATGCTCTGTTTCCCGACTTTTTTTCTTATCCTGGCGGTTATTGCCGTCCTGGAGCCAAGCATCTGGAATATTATGATTATTATCGGGCTGACGAGCTGGATGGGGGTAGCCCGGCTGGTCCGGGCCGAATTTCTGACCTTGAAGGAACGGGAGTTTGTGCAGGCGGCTCGGGCCCTGGGCGCCAGGGACGGCCGCATTATTTTCCGGCATCTTTTGCCCAATGCCCTGGCCCCGGTCATGGTCTCCGCCACCCTGGGGGTGGCCGGGGCCATCCTCACCGAAAGCGCCTTGAGCTTCCTGGGGTTGGGAGTTCAACCCCCCACCCCCAGTTGGGGCAATATTCTCACGGCCGGCAAGGATAACATTGAAATTGCCTGGTGGCTCTCGGTTTTTCCCGGGCTGGCCATTCTGATTACGGTCATGGGATATAATCTGCTCGGGGAAGGGATCAGGGAGGCCATTGATCCGAGGTTGAAGGAATAATACGGGTTCCGGTTTCCAGTTTTTGGTTTAATATTGAGGATTTTAAAGTAGTTGAAGGGTTAGTTTGTTTCATTTCATCCTGAACCTGGTATAACCCAATCTTTCTTAACGATGACGATATCAGTTTCCCAGATAATGATACAAAATTCCCTGCCATTGTTGCTCTCGAGTCTTTTCCAATAACACCCGGTTAATCATTTTTCGCAGCGGACAATTTTCCTTCAGGGCGATGCCGTAATTCTCCTGTGAATAACTATGCGGTAATACTTCTATTTTTCCTAAAAATTGCCGTTTTATCCAATAACGCAGCGCCGGGATATCATAGACAAAAGCCTTGATCTCACCTCGGTCCAAAGCCCCAAGCCCTTCGACGACTGACGTGTAGGTGTTGAAAGAAATGAAATTGTTTGGAGAAAAGTTTCACTGGTGGTGTAGGGCAGGGTGCCCACATGCTACCTTTTTCAGATCCTCCAGACCTCGAATCGATGGGACCAATTGTTTGACCGTCAACAGAGAGGTGATGGTGGCGGTGAAAAACGACACCAGAATGATGGAGGCGAACATCCAGAAAAATGCCACCAGACGGCCGCCAACAGTCTTGGGGTGCTTGTCGCCGTATCCCACCGTGGTCATGGTCACTGCCGAAAACCAAAATCCGGAAGCAATTCCCTCGACAGGCGAGCCGCCAAACTGTTCTTTATTGCTTTTCCTTTCCAGGAGCCAGATAAGCAGGCCGACCAGGAATAACAAGAAAATAAGCGCCAGGGCGATTTTCAACACCGTCCAGGAAAAAAGCTGGTGGAGCACAGCCATGGCGGCATTTTCATCTCGCATGGTCACGGCGATCCCCAGGCCGGTGGAATAAAAAGGATAGGTGAAATCAAAATTATCCAGTCGCCCTGGAGTAATGGTTAAATTTGCCACGACGGCATCAAGCGAGCCGTCGGTAATGCCGGCCAGGAGTCCGCTCTGGTCCAGTTCGCGCCATTCATACGATAACTGTAATTCTTCGGCGATCTGCCGCCAGAGATCAATGCTGATACCGGTCCAATGGCCATTGCTGTCCTTCATGGCAAATGGCGGGGTTTCTTTGGTGCCCACCACCAATTTCCTATTGACTGTTGGAACTTCCGGTCCGCTTGCACCGCATGGTTGCCGATGATGGGGGTCAACAAGATCCAAAACGTGATTGCGCCCATGAAAAACAGGTTTCCCATGGCTTTCCGGGAGACATGCTTGATCTTGGCATCGTTTATCCCTCACAAACTTTCAAAGGCCCGATAGCCTTTATTATCGGCCCTGGCGATGATAGGATTAACCTCGGCGGCAACCAGTCGCCTGTGTCTTCATCAGGCAACCTTGGGCATTAGCCGGCAACGACAATTTCAGAAGCACGATGGCGCACCTGCGCCAGGTCGTAATTCATCTGCATCCGCAACCAGGTATCCGCCGTGCTCCCGAAAGCCTTTTCAAAGCGGATCGCCATTTCAGGCGTGACGTTACTACGTCCGGCAATGACGTTATGCAACTGTGGCGGGTAATGCCGAGCCCTTTAGCGGTTGCTGATGCTTAGTCCAGTTCGTCAAGGCACTCTTTGACGAGAATCCCTGATGCCAGGATTTCATCTCCATATTGGCTTCCTGCAATGGTAAATGGGCGGTACACAGTCCCGCCTCTGTATGTTCAGCAAAATAGATGCTCAGGATGAGTCTCGGCCTAAAGCAATCTCGCCCCCAGTTCGGCAATTCCTGAGCGCTCGCCTTTGACCAGGGTCACGTGTCCGGAGATTTCTTCCCCTTTAATGCGGTCCACCAGGTAACTCAAACCGTTGGAAGAAGCATCCAGATAGGGGTGGTCGATCTGCTCCGGATCGCCGGTAAAGACTATTTTACTGCCCCGCCCGACCCGGGTGAGGATAGTTTTCACCGCGTGGGGGCTGAGATTTTGGGACTCGTCGCAAATAATGAACTGGCGGGGGATGCTCCTGCCCCGGATATAGGTTAAAACCTCCAGTTCAATTTTCCCGGTATTAAAGAGATAGTCGACACAACCATTAGCCTGAATATGTTCATTGCAGAGAAATTCCAGATTGTCATAAATCGGCTGCATCCAGGGGCGGATCTTTTCTTCCTTGTCGCCCGGTAAATAGCCCAGATCATTTCCCAGCGGGACTATGGGGCGCGTAATTAACAGCCTGTTGTAGCCGGCATTTTCTTCAAAAACTTTTTCCAATCCTGCCGCCAGAGCCAGAATAGTTTTGCCGGTACCGGCTTTGCCCACCAAAGTCACAATCTTGACGCCGTCATCCAATAGGAGTTCTAAGGCAAATTTCTGTTCTTTGTTCAGAGCCTTAAGACCATAGACGGGAGCATTTTGGGTCAGCTTCAACAACCTCCCCTGGTTAAAGCGCGCCAATGCCGATTGGGAAGGATTCTCAGCCGTTTTTAAGATGCCAAATTGGTGCGCCATCAAGCCATTCCGGCGATACTCTAAAAAGCCGTGTTTATAAAAGCTGTCCAGTTCGGATTCAGTCACCGTCAGGTCACTGACGCCGCTGTATAACTTGTGATAATCGACCTTGTCGCTATAGAAATCCTCCGCCTTCAATCCCAAGACATCGGCTTTGATGCGAAGATTAAGGTCTTTGGTGACCAGAATGACTGGTTCGGCGGTATTTTGCTGGAGATAATAGGCTAAGGCCAGGATGCGGTTATCGGTGGTGTTTAAATCGATAGCATACGAATTTTCGAAGGTTTTGCGGCAGTTTAATTCAATCCGGATGCTGCCCCCCTGGGGAATTCTCACCCCGATGGAAAGCGGGCCGGAACTTCGCAGGGCATCCAATTGCCGGGAAACTTCCCGGGCATGGCGGCCGATCTCGTCGCTCCGGGTCTTCTTGTGGTCTAATTCTTCAATGACCGACACCGGCAAAACAATGTCATTGTCTTCAAAGGCAAACAAGGAATCCGGATCGTGCAGCAGGACATTGGTGTCCACTATATAAATTTTTTTCACGTTACCATTTATCCCCCTTACTGCCGTGTTTTTGGAACATTCCCTGTTTGGCTTAAAAAAGCCTCCACAGGTTTTTCCTATACATGTGTATGTTTACTCGGTTATAAATGGAGCAGAATCGCAAGGGCGCGGGAACGTCTTATTTTTATATTACCAGTTATTTATTGGCGAGTATATCGTTTTTTTATAAGCGGGAAGTTTTGGAAATGTTAAAACTAGTCAGGCAGCGGTTGTGGAAGGTAGACGGTTAAAATTATTTCGAGGGGAGTCAGCCATGGGAATGACTTTGGCCCAAACCGTTTCCGGAGCTATTGGCCCATTTGAAAGATTCTGCGATGGCTATGGCAATCCCGGCGCCAGGGGTCCGGGTTATGTGAACGTCTTTAAATTAGAAATCGGCCAGGCGCCTGTCGGGGAGATGGACGAGGTTTTGGCCCACATCGTTTCTTATGACAACGCCGAGACCACCGGCACCTACATCGGCCAAATCAATGCCGTCACCGCCTCCTCTTTTTGCGGCCCCGGCGGGGCGTTGTGGGGTTATGATATCGCCCGGGCCCCGCACATTGCCGATGGTTCTCTGTCGCCGGTGATGTCTCAAACTCGAAATGACGGCGCCCAGATTCCGGTGTATCCCCTGGAACCCCTCCTGGTGGCGGGTCAAAAGCTCCTGGGCACCAGGGAACACCGGCGTTTTCCAATAATTCCGGGAGCCTTGGTTGCCTGCGCCCTGAAATCCCGTTCGGTGAAGGGACCAAACTCTGTTTGGGCCGCTCTGGCTGTGGCCATTGCCGAGGATAGCACCAGGGATGCCCACCTGTTTATCGAGGACGTGGGCGAAGCCGTGCCGGCCGCCGAGGCCTCATCCGGAGAATTGTATTTAGACCGGCTCATGCAAAAAATTGCTTTGAGCATCGTGCGTTGCGGCGAAAATTCCCGGGTCCGGTATAAAGAAATTTTTTTGGGGTACAAACATGCCTGGATCGAGGCCGGATATGTGGGGTGCGCCCTGGCTTGCGTCCCTTACCTGGTCCTGGCCCAACAGGCAATACCGCCTTCCGGCCCAACGTCTCTCCTGTCCCTGACCTTGCCCGAATGGGAACAGGCAGTGGGATTTTAAAACAGTGAGTCCGTGAGCAGAAAAAGCACTAATAGTGAGCATCTGCCAATGTCCTGTTTTCAAGCTTCGTGGTAATTTTTAAACATGTCGGCTAATGGAAAACGCCGGGCAGTATTTTGGTATCCTGGCCCTGGGTCTCGGTTATACCTAATTCCGCGGCCATGCTGTCCCAATCCAGGAAGCGGACTATCCTTTGCAGCGCCACGTCGCCCTCAGGCGCAAAAAGGATCGCCCACCAGAAAAAATGCCCTTCCCGATCTTCCAGGAGTTTATTCGTGCCGCATACCCCCCGCCAGGTCTTGACCACCCGGGCCTCTAAATACATGGTGCCATCCCAGGAATCTTCGATGATCCATTGTTGGAATTCCTTCCCCCCGGCGCCGGTATTGCTAGAATTCAATGGTGCCATTTTCAATCTCCTCCATCTGCTCCGGGGTGGGCAGGATGGCCGGGTCCCAGCCGGTGACCTGCAAGATATATTTTAGTTGTTCAATTTCCCGGGCCGCCTGCCTTTTGGTCACCCGGAGCAGCACGGCATCGGAAAGTTGATCGATTCTCAGGACCTTGCCAACTTCACCCTGCTGCCGCGCCGGCCTCGCTTGCCGTCTTCTTGACTGATCCAGCTTGATGACGTCCATGTCTCTTCCTCCTGCTCAAACAGCCGTTTTTTTATCCTGTTATAGTGAATTGCGGCCGAAAAGCCCAAGACACATAGGACAGATGTCACAAAATCCGGATTCTTTAATCAGGCGGGAAGTTTTTTGCCACAGCAGAATAATACCGGTTTGCAGTCAACAGGCTGGACAGAGCGATTTTTCGGTATCGAATGGCTCAGTCTCATTGACATCGGACACCGGCAGGGAGCAAACTTCGCTAGCTGTGCGGATGCCTGCCGATGATCTGCCAAAGGATACAGGACATTCTCCATGGCCATAGCACCACCCTGATCAGAGACGCGGCCGAAGGCCGGCACTCCTTGACAAAAACCTAAGAAAAATTAACTTGATAGATATGGGGACCGTAGGCAGGCATATCATCGTCTATTTTCTGCTCCTGCTGCTGGGGGCGCCGTCCGCGTGGGCCAGGCCGACTAACGAAATTGAGGCCCATCGTAGTGTGGCGGGCTGGTTGGCCCTGGATCAAAGGCCCCTGAAAGCCCACATGGGCGCCAAAACCGGACGGATGCAAGCCTATAAGGACAGCGCCGGAAACATCGCCTATTTTGTGGTGCAGCTTGAACCGGGCGGTTTTGTCGTGGTCGCCGGTGATGACCTGTTGGAACCGATCATTGCTTTTGCTCCCCGGGGGAGCTTCGACCCCAATCCGCTCAATCCGTTGTATGTTCTGTTAAATCGAGATTTGCCCGGAAGATTGGCTGAGGTGAGGGCACAAGAGGACCGGGCCCGGAAGCGGGGGCAGAAATTCATACCTAAAGGACTCAACCGGCGGGCCCAGGGTAAATGGCAGAGGCTGCTCAGCGCTGATCCATCCCAAGCCGCCTTACTCTACAGCCTGCCGGGCGTCTCAGACCTGCGGGTGGAGCCCATGGTGCTGAGCAGGTGGGGCCAGGGAGATGAAGGCAGCCTGCACTGCTACAATTACTATACGCCGTATAATTATCTCGCCGGCTGTATCGCTACGTCCCTGGCCCAAATTCTGCGCCACTATTCCCTGCCCAGCGGCCCGGTGGGGAGGACGCGATTTGACGTCTGGGTCAATTATAATAAAACTTACCTCTGGCTGCGCGGCGGCGACGGCTCACGGCGGGGCCTATGACTGGAGCAACATGGTCTTGGACCCGGACGGCGGCGCCACCGACCTGCAGCGCCAGGCCATCGGCGCCCTCACTCATGATGCCGGAGTGGCGGTGCATACAAGCTACACACTTTCGGGTTCGGGCGGAAAAACCCAGAATGTCGCCATCGCCCTGACGAGCACCTTTGGATTTGAAAATGCCCGCTATGGCTATAACGGCACCCACACCATACCCGGCGCCAATCTGAACAACATGATCAACCCCAATCTGGATGCCGGATTTCCGGCCATTTTGGGGATTACCGATGCCAGCGACAACGGGCATGCGGTTGTGGTCGACGGTTATGGCTACAATCTCTCGACGTTATATCATCACCTCAATATGGGTTGGTCGGGAACTGAGGATGCCTGGTACAACCTGCCCACGATCAGCACCAGCACCTATAATTTCAATACCGTCATCGAAACCATCTATAATATCTTCCCCCAGGGCTCCGGAGAGATCATCAGCGGGCGGGTGCTGGATGCCTCCGGCCAACCTGTCAGCGGCGCCGCGATCACCGCCACCGGCACGGTTGGCAACAGCTACACCGCTACCAGCAACAATCAGGGGGTCTATGCCCTGGCGCAGATTCCGGCCGCATCCACCTACACCATGAGCGCCAGCCAGGCTGGTTATGTCTTTTTTCCAAAAACCGTCAAAACCACCACCTCCATTGATGGCAACAACACCACCGGTAATCTTTGGGGGATTGATTTTGTGGAGAACCTGCCCGAGCTGACATTGAACCAAGCCCTGGATAATGATAAGCTGACTTTCCTTACCGGAGGTGACGTGGATTGGTCAGGACAAAAGGCCGTAAGTTTTTTAGGCGGCAGTTCGGCTCAGACCGGGGCCCTGGGCAACAATCAGTCTGCCTGGCTACAGACCACGGTGGTGGGTCCGGGCACCCTGTCATTCCACTGGAAGGTATCTTCAGAAGCGACTTATGATTTACTGGAAGTTTTTTTGGATGATGGGCTGCAACCAGGAACCATCAGCGGGGAGGTGGACTGGCAGCAGAAAACCATCTCTATTCCGGCCGGCAGCCACATCGTTAAATGGATTTATAGTAAAGATAATGCCATCGCCATTGGTTCAGACTGCGGTTGGGTGGATAACGTCAGCTTTCGCCCGTCCCGTGGCTCTCTCGTTCCGGTCTTAAAGTTACTCCTGTCTCATGACTAGCGGCGAGCCCGGTATTTCAGGCCGATATCGAGCCGGGGCCGGCAAACCGGCAGTCCTTGGTAGCCGATCTCATAACCCCGCGAGGCTGATTGACGGCGCCCGGGGCCTGGCCGGCATCAGGGATTTAGGTTGGGGCCTTTTTTGAAAGCACTTCGTGTAAGATTTTACTCAAATCCGCAATTCTATAAGGTTTGGGGATAACATGGCAAAACCCGTAACTGCGGAAGTCGGACATGATCCGGTCGTCAGAGTAACCGCTGGAAACGATGGCCTTGATATCCGGCTCGATGGCCAGAAGTTCCTTGATAGTTTCTTTACCCCCTTTGCCGCCGGGAATTGTCAGGTCTAAGATAACCGCCTCAAACGGCTGGCCCATTTCTTTGGCGGCGACAAATTTTTCCACAGCCTGAGAGCCGTCGTTGGCAAATTCTACCTGGTAGCCCAGGCGTACAAGCATTCGTCCCAGGACTTCCTTAATCATCTCTTCATCATCCATTATGAGAATTTTCCCTTGGCCTCTGATGGGCTCCCATGATTCCACTTCATCACTGGGGACCTTCCCCTGAGCAGCCGGCAGATAGACAGTGAAGGTGGAGCCGACACCGAGATGCGATTCCACCAGGATGTGTCCGGCATGATTTTTAATAATTGAATAAGCCGAGGCCAGACCCAGACCGCTGCCTTTTTTCTTGGTGGAAAAGTATGGATCGAAAATTTTATCCAGATAAAAGTGCGAGATGCCAACCCCTTGATCGGTGATGGCTATTTTCAGATAGTTTCCCGGGGCCAGGGGCAACTTCGAATTTTCGGACACGCTTTCATTTGCCGCACTGATCTTGATAATCCCGCCATCGGGCATAGCCTGGTCGGCATTAATCAACAGATTGCTAAAAACCTGACTGAGTTGCCCCTCATCGCCTTCCAGGGGCCAGAGGTCCTGGGGAATGGCAAACTCGCACAGAGTATTTGAACCGGATAATATCAGGTTGGCCGATTCCCTTAATAGCTTTGAGATCGTCAGGATCTTTTTGATGGGGGCCCCCCCGGCGGAAAAAGTGAGCAGTTGCTGAGAGAGGGTCTGGGCCCGCAGGCAGGCCTTCTCGGCCTGAGCCAATCTTTCCTTCCCCAGAGGTCCGACGGCGCTGTCCAGCAAGGCCAGGCCGATATTGCCAAGGATGGCGGTGAGAATGTTGTTGAAGTCGTGGGCGATGCCGCCGGCCAGGATGGCCAGGGACTCCATCTTATCCAACCGGGACCGTTCTATTTCCGCTTTCTTGAGCTCGGTAATGTCCCGCACATATTCAATAATCCCGCGTACCTGATTGGAGGCCCGATCCCGGAGCGGAAAGGCATAAATTTCCAAAAAATGGTCGGAGCGGTGGGGTGCATGTTGAGTAACAACCTTGTGGCTGGCTTGACCGGAGAGAAGGGTTTCTTCGACGGGACAAAATTCGCAGCGGCTTTTCTGGCCATGGTAAAATTCATAACACTTTTTGCCGACTATCGAGGCATTGTAACCAAACTTTTCCATGGCCGGATTAGCCCGCATGACCTTGAGTTCCGTGTCAAAGACGCACAAGCCGTCCTGGATACAGTTAAAAACGTCGGTTAAAAATTGTTCACTATCCTGGAGGGCTTCCTGGGCCTGGATGCGCGTGGTGACGTCCCGGAAACTCCAGACCCGGCCCACTATGGCCTCTTCCTGGTATTGGGGAGTGGAATCGCGCTCGAAGACCCGCCCGTCTTTAAAATAAAGGATATCGTAGCTCTCGGCTTCCGGATGGGCATACAGCTCCTTCACTTTGCGCAAGAACTCCGTCGGGTTGGTCAGTTGGTCCAAAATGTAGGCCAGGGCCCGGGCATCATCCCGGGAGGTGATGATTTCCTCCGGCAGCCGCCAAAGATCTCTGAACTTCTGATTGGAACTGACGATCCGGCCCTGCCGGTCCACCACCAGGATGCCGTCGGCGGTGGATTCCAGGGTGGCTTTGTACAGGGAGAGGGATTCCTTGAGTTGAGCCTCGGAGGCGAGAATGCGATTGGCCCCTTCCTTGATGGAGAGATTGCTGCCGATGGAGATCAGGACCAGAACCACAATAATAAAAGTCGTGGCGATGCCCGTTAATCGATAGATTACCACCAGGTCGGCCGGAGCCAGCAATACCAGAGACCAGCCCGGGGTCGCCAGGGAGTCGATGGTTTGTTCATGAAAAAGATACCGTCCGCCATTTAAAGCGACTCCGGCTCCATCTTGCAGAGGACGGGGAAAGACCGGGTCTAAATTATGGGTGCCGTACTGGATACGCAGACTCTCCGGATCTGCCGGCTTCACGGGCCACAAACTGTGATAATCGAAATCAGGGCGGCTGCCCAGGAATATTACCCCTTCCGGATCAACCAGAAAGGCAGGATCGCTTTCCTTGAATTCCAGTTGAAATTGATCCAGGGTTAACTTGATAACAACAACCCCGAGAACCCTTTGGTCCTGATCCTGGACCGGACAAGAGGCATAAAAACCGCGCTTCTTCGAGACAACGCCCACGGCGAAATGGCGACCGGGTTTGCCGGCCATGGCTTGTCGAAAATATGGCCGGAAATTATAATTGTGACCAACAAAACTATCCGGCGCCTCTCGATTCGAAGAGGCGATAGTATTGCCTCCGGGGTCCATAAGAAATGCCGGAGAAGCCCCGAACCGTAATTGATATCGGTCCAGGACCGAATTGGCCTGGGCCAGGGTCTGGGGTGACGGTACGGTTAACGCCGGCAGAATCCAGGGCGAACCGGACATGGCTTTCACCGCCGCCTCGGCTTCCTCCAGTTCCAAAACCAGGCGTTGAATTATAAGCTTACTTTTGGCGGTCAATTCCTTATGGAGCTGCTCATGGGCGACATTACCCATAAATTGCGTAAAATACCAGCCGGCGATGAGGATAATTATCAGGGAAGCAATGGTCCCAGAGACATAACGTGCCCGGGATTTTAAGATCCGGGCATCGTCCACAGGACATGAGGCCAGGAAATACCCCCCCAGGGCGGTAACGAGAGCAGGAGGCCAGCAGGACGCCAAAAACCTGGCTGGGCAGGCCGGTGAACTGCGTCAAGGTCTCGTAATTGCAGGCGGCGGCCGGAAGAAATCCGGCCCGGGGCACGATCAACCCGGCAGCCAGACCGTAAAGGATGAAGCCGCAGCCGCCTGCCAGCAGCCAGGGGCGGGATGGGGGCGGGAGCTGTTTCCTACCGCTGATCAGGGCCCAACCGGCCCAGAGGCCTCCAGGGAGTCCCAGGGCATATCTGGTGGCGGCCTGCAAACCGCTCCACCCCGCCAGGGCGCCCAGGCCGGCGGCCATAGCCAATAAGGCCAAAAGCCAGCGCCCCGGTCCCCGGTTCTGCCGGCGGCTAAGGCTGAGACGGCCGAACTCAATGAGACAGAGGAAAGAAGCAGTCATCAGAAACCAGTGGCAGGCGGTCAGCCACACTGCCTCAGGCCAGGTAAGCGCCAAAAGCTCCAACCACTCGCTGAGCCCATGGGTGAGGCCGAAAAGCGCCAACCAGGCCCAGGGAAATCGCTGCGGGCTTTCCCGGGAAAGTAGATAACAAACCACCCCTAAACAGATAAAGGCCAGGCCGTACAAGAAGAAGATGTAATCCATCTGTCCCTGGAACCAGCTATGCATACGATTTTTCCTTCCTAACGTCGCCCTTTAGAGGTAAGGCCGGGTCATGTTTGCCTGATCGCGGTGCTTCGATGATATCATAGACGCCGTCCGTCCAAAAAAAAATCTGTATGGGGATTGGCCAGCCACCTCCGCAACCGGGCAATTTTCCGGGTTTCCCGGAGGAACATTTCGCTCACCCGCAAAGCCTGATAGACTTTTTTTCTGATTGATAACACCTGCGCCCGGCCACCGGTCCAAAGTCTTTTTCCAAGGCAGTGTTGAGGTATTCGATCTCATAGCGGGCATTCACGATGTATACCCCGAAAGGGATGTTTTCCAGGACATTTCTCAATTTGTTGGGTTCCAGGCGCAGGGTCTCCTGAAGCTGCCGGCTGGCGGAGATGTTTTGCACCGAGCCGTCGAAACTGACAGCGCGGCGGGAGTCGCCGTCGCCGACAAAGGTGGCCAGCCCATGGGCCTCCACCCAGCGGCGCGAGCCATCGGGGAGCTGCAGGCGGTATTCGACGGCAGCCAAGACCCGAGGGAGGTCCTCAGGGCGCAGGATCTTGGGGATCTACTCGGAGGTGGTTCAAACGGCGGTTTTCGGCTTCAGCGCGGTGTTTGTAGAGGGCGATTTCGATGGTGGATTTCAATTCCCGGTCATTAAAAGGCTTCAGGATATAGACGAAGGGCTCGGCGAGTTTGGCGTGCGCCAGGGTGTCGTCTTCAGCGCCGGCGGTGAGGAAGACGACGGGGGTCTGGAAGCGCCGGTGGATCTCACGGGCCACTGCGATGCCGTCCATATCGCCCTGGAGGCCGCAAGTTCGAGTCTCGTCGGCTCTGCCGGGAATATAACCGGGGTCAGGCCATCTGGCCCAACCCCACTTGGCAGGATTCGACCAAAGTCGTTATCGCTCCCAGTAATGTCGGCGTTCCTTTTCCCGCCAGTATCTTTGCCGTTCCGCCATCCAGGGCGGCTCGTGATGAGGGGGGTAACGGTGACTTACTTGATTATTATGGGTCAACCGATAGATATCCCGAGCGGCATTCTCTTGCATCTGATCTAAGATAACCTTTTCGTTGGGGGTCAATCTGCCGTTAGCCGACATTTGAGCTCTGGCGGCCTGGATCTGCTGCTGTTCGGCTTGCAATCGTGCCGCTTCCCGAGGGGTGATGGCACCTGACTGAATGCCTTCTTGAATCAATTGCTGCTGTTGTAGTCCCCTTTGATCAATGTAGGCAGCCTGGACTTCACTCCACGACCCACCGGCTAACATCAATGCTGCTATTCCTACGGCTTGCCACGTTTTCATGGTTTTATTTCTCCTGTTCTGAGGGTGAGCGTTATAATGATGCTCTCTTGATTTTTTTATAATGCAAAATTATTGCCAGAGTTGTGCAGGAGTAATTTCCCTTGTAAATTCAACTAGTATCCGGTAGAAAAAGGACTATCCCGGCCAATCTTCCAAGGGATGTGCAAATTTTGAGAAAAGCAGATTATTGGAGGGGGATTTTTTTATCAATGTGATATGGAGAGGTATGCTCTCAGAAAAGGATTAATTTGGGGCAGTTAATATGTTTTTGAAGCGGCCGTGTTGCTCGGCTCTCGGCTCGCTGCTTTCGGGTTTATAAAGCCGATTTCTCGGGCGGCGATGACGACGAAAGCGCCGGCGCCGTACCCTTCCCGGACCGGCTCCGGCGCCGTGTTATCCGGCAGGGCTTGAAAGACGGTCTGGCGAATTTCGGGGTTTTTATATCCCAGCTCCGCCAGCCATTTCAGGACCTGGGGGATTGGCAGGAATCTCGCCTGGCGGTAAAATTTGCTCTTTCCCTTGTTGGCCTCGTAGGACCGACCCAGGGGGCTGTCCGGATCGATCACCCCGATGATCAGCCGGCCCTGCGGTTTTAAAATACGGGTGGCTTCCTGCAGGGCCGGTATCGGGTCTGCCAGGAAACACAGAACCGTGACCATCAGGGCGAAATCAAAGGATGCGGTGCGTATGGGGAGGGCCTCGGCGTAACCCCGGACGACCTCTATACCCCGATTTTTGGCCCTGGCAGCCATGGCCCGGGCCGGTTCCACACCTACCTTAATCCCCAGGGGACCGGCAAAACGTCCCGTCCCCACCCCAATCTCCAGACCCCGGCCGGCCCGGGGCAATAATACCTCGATGGCAGCCAGTTCGGCACGGTATACCATTTCATGCCGTTCAAACCAGTCATCATATTCTAAAGCATATTGCTCAAAGGCGTCGGTCATAGTCCCGTCTTCTTATTTACCCCTCACCCTGACCCTCTCCCCGCCAGCGGGGCAAGGGAATAGAGGAAAAAACTTTTGGCAGCTCGGTATTTTTAAACATACTTTACGTTATATGTTAATTAAGGCACCTGCAAGACGGCCATCTTTGAGATGATAGACATGATCGAACCCTTCGATCATGCGCACATCATGGGTCACCACGATGACGGCCGACTGCTTCTCTCTGGCGATATTCTTTAACAAATCCATAACCTTCCGGCCGCGCCCACTATCCAGGGAGGCGGTGGGTTCATCGGCCAGAATGAGTCTGGGGTTGTTGGCCAGGGCCCGGGCGATGGCCACCCGCTGCTGTTCGCCGCCGGAAAGGAGAGCGGGCGGGTAATCGGCCCGGTCGGCAATCTCCATATACTCCAAAAGTTCCATGACCCGGCGGTCCGCCGCCTCACCCTTTTGACCCACCAGGCTTAAAGGAAACAGGATATTTTGCCGGGCTGTCAAAAAGGGGATGAGATTATGGGCCTGAAAAATGAAGCCCATTTTCTCGCGTCGAATCCGGCGAATGTCGACGCCGCCCGACCAACCGTTTTTTTGAAAGATCGTCTGGCCGTCAAAATCGATCTTCCCCTGGGTGGGTTCCAGAATCAGGCTGGTGCATAACAGCAGGGTGGTCTTGCCCGAACCGCTGGGTCCCAACAGGGCCACCAAATCCCCGGCGGACACATGAGATATTGATATCTTCCAGAGCCCGGACCTCCAGGCGGCCGGAGCCGAAAATTTTGCTCAACCCTTCTATCTTTAAAACTTCCATCACTACCCCCCCAGGGCCAGAGCCGGCTGGGTCTTCAAGGCCTGCACCAGACCCAGGATGCTGGCCAGAATTCCCCCAAAAAGGACCACGACAAAGGTGATGACCTCATCGCTGGGGACCAGCAGGATCGTTTTGGGGAAATAGGGGTAGGTCTGGTTGATTAAAATCAGGGCGAACCCAAAGGCGCTGATGGTCAAAAGCAGGGATTGTTCCAGCACCAGTCGGATAATCACCCGGTTGGGGGCGCCGATAAGCTTCATGACTGCGATGGAGCGGATCTTTTCCATGGTGAAGGTATAGATCACCAGGGTAATGATGACCACGGAGACGATCATCAGGAGGGTCCGGAACAGCAGAAGTTGTTTGGTCATGCCGGCCAGGCGGCCTTTCAGCATGAGCTGGATCTCCTCCTCCGTGGTAAGTACCGAAAAGTAGAGCCAATCTTTAATATTGGCGGCCACGGCGGCGCGATCCGCCCCCGGCTTCAGAAGCACCAGAACGGCGTTGATGATGTGGGTGTCCGGCGCCAGGGACCCGGCCAGATTAGCCACGGCCAGGGAGGAGAGGTTTTTTTGGATATTGAGCGTGCGGGCCAGCCGCTGCCGTTGAGCTCGTACCTCTTCATTATCTTTCTGGAAGACGATTTCCTGGGCATCAGGCAGAGAGAGAAATACCAGGGGGTCGCCATTAGTGTCGATGGCTCCCTGGGTCAGACCCACGACCGTATAGGTGTGAAGTCCCAAAGTCACCTGTTCGCCGAGCTGCACCCCCAGTTTTTTGTCGGCCACCATTTCGTAATGGGCCTGTTGCAGGCCCCGGCCGGCGACGATTTTTTTGGGGCCACCCAAGCCGTTGAAGATATCATAGCCGATGATGCTGAAATGTCGGCTTTTGTTGTTGATCTGGCGCTCCACGGTATAATAAATAAAAGGCGCGGCTTTCTCCACCCCGGGAATTGCCTGAATACTGTAATAATAATATTCGGCCAGGGTGGATTGTTCGTTAAAGGGGCCGCCGCGGTGGCGTTCCACTACCCAGAGATCAGGATTGGTGGCCTTGATGACTGCCAGGCCTTCGTAGATATTGCCCCGGTACAGCCCATTCATGGCCAGGACGATGGTGAACAGCAGGCCCACGCCGATAATGGTGGCAATAAAGCGGCCCTTGTGGAGTTTGAGGTCGTAAACGGCTAGATCCATCAATCCCTCAAAGCAGCTTGCCTGATTTCCGGACGGATCTTCCGGCCCGGTTGCAGGCCCTCGGGATTGATCACCACCAGATCACCCTCTTGCAAACCATCTGTCACCGCAGTCCGGGCGCCGTCTTGCAGTCCCAGGGTAACTTTTCGAAAATGGAGAATGCCGTTATCTGCCACCAGGACGCCTTTGTCGCGGTTTTTGGCCAGGACGGCCGACAAGGGCACCACTGGGGCCCGCTGTTGCCCAAGGTTAATCTCAACCTGACCTTCTTCGCCCATCAACAGGGGTTTGGGTAACTGGTCAAACTTCACATCCACTTCCAATTCGCGGGTGACCGTATCGCCTTCCTGGTTGATCCGGACTACCTTCCCCTGAAACTCCCGCCCGGAACGCAAGGTGATCCGGGCCAACTGGCCCTCCCGGAGTTGGGCCACCATGGCCTGGTCAATCCAGGCGGCCATCCAGATCTGGTCAAGGTCCACCAATTGGAAGATGGGCGTCCCCGGGGCCACGGTAGTGCCAACTTCGGCTTTACGGGAAGTAATCAGTCCGTCCATGGGCGCCAGGATGCGGGTATAGTTATGGAGGGCCTGAGCGGCGTGGGTTTCCGATTCCGCCTGTTTGACTGCCGCCTGTAAAGCCGTGACCGTGGCCTGGGAAGCATTAACTTCGCTCTCGGCCACCCGAAGCTGGGCCTTGGTAGTGTCAAAGGCGGCCTGGGAGATATAGCCGGGCTTGAAGACCTCCTGGTCCCGTCGGTAATTGCTTTGCGCCAGCCCCAGGTTGGCCTGGGCCTTGCCCAAATCGGCCTGGGCCCGGATCAACTCCCGCTGGGCCCGATTTTTGGCCGCCTGGGCCGCAGCCGCTCGGGCTCGCAATTCCGCCGAGTCAATTTCCGCCAGGAGTTGGCCCTTTTTAACCCGGTCGCCCTGGTCGGCATAGAGCTTCTCCAGGATGCCGGTGATCTTGGTGCTCACCGCCACCGGCACCCTGGATTGCACCGTGCCCGGTCCGTGGACTGTTCCCCTGAATTTCCCTTATTTTTACCTGAATCACCGGCACTGCCGGCGCCTGCCAGAAAAACCGGTATCCCAGCACCATCAGGATGACCAGCCCCACGGCAAATCCGATAAGCTGTTTGCCTCCCGGAAGTTTCACGGTTTTGGCCCTCCATGGTTAAGTCGCCCCGCCTCCCGGGGCCCGGCGCCGGAGATCTGCTGGACCCGGGCCTTGCCGATTTCATAGGCCACGGCATACCTGATCAGGTTGAATCGTGAGTTTGTCAGGTCCACCTGGGCCTGGAGCACGTCCAGGCCAACAGCTTTGCCGTGACCGGTACAAGGCCTCGGCGCTGGCAAAGGCCTCTTCATTGGTGGCCACGGTCTGTTTGGTGGTGGCCACGCCCTGCCGGGCATTTTCCTGGTCTTTCCAGGCCGAAGTCAGGTCCACCTTGAGACTATTAAGTCGATCCCGTTTTTTCTCCAGCAATTGCTGGTTTTGGGAGGAGGCTTTGGCCACCTGGGCCCTGGTCAGCCCCCCTTCAAAGAAGGGGTATTCCAGAATAACCCCGGCCAGCCATTCCGGCTTGGTGCCGCCCAGGTCCCGATGGCGCATGTCACTTGCCGCCTGGAGACTGACTTCCGGTAAAAAAGAGCCCTTGGCCGCTTTGACCAGAGTCTGGCTCTGGGCCAGATCCAAATCTAATTTCTTGATTTCCGGATTATTCTTCAAGGCTTCCTGCCATAAGGAATTGAGGTCGCCAGGGGAAGTAAAATTCATGGGGAGATTACCTTTGATATTCACCGGGACCTGCTCTTCCAGCCCCAGGGTGCGGGCCAGGATTTCCCGGGCCAGCAGGATGGCGTTGCGGGCCTCCACGACCGCCTGCTCCGCCTCGGATACCTGGGACTGGGCGCGCACGTGATCCAGGTTGGTGACTTTCCCGGCCTGATAAAAAGCCTCGGTCAACTTGCCGAATTCCTGCCGCTGGCTGAGCGCCTCCTGGGCCACCTTGAGATTTTCTTTGGCTTCCATAAGGCGATAAAAGGCCTCGGTCACCGTATAGGCCAGTTCATCGGCAGTCCTTTGGACTTCCTGTTTCTGGGCCTGCGTGCCGGTCTTGGCGGCCTGGGTATTATGATAGGTTTTTAAGCCGTCAAACACTAATTGTTTGCCATACACGCCGGTATAGCCTTCCCGCTTGAACAGCTCAAACGGGGTGGAGCCACCGGCGGAAAAGCGGTTGGGCGGCTGCCGGTTGTAAAAGGAGGTTAAGACCAGGCGAGGAAAAAACTTGGACCGGGCCGCCTGGTAATCCGCCACCAGTTCCTGGATCTTCTCCCGGCTGCCGGCCAGGACCGGATTATATTGCCGGGCCAGGGATAGGCAGTCCTCCAGGCTAAGAGCCTGATAATTCTTTTCCTGGGCCGCCCCGATGCCGCCGCCCAAGGCCATACAGAGTGCAGCCACTGCACCTATTCCCCAGAATCGTCTAAAGCTGAAATTCATGTCAGTCTCCCGGATCAGGAAACATTTGGTAATTTTTCGGTAATCGCGGTTCGTTTCCCAGCGGGCTCACTTGGCCAACCAGAGCGCTTCGCCACTGTCTTTTACCCATAACAACACGTGATTAAGATGGAATCGGCGGAAAAAGTGAACATTATTTCCCAATAAAATCCCTGACGGAATACCTGGACGGAATTTCAGGCTCTGTTGATTTGGGGGTTCAGACTCTCGGCCTCTCCCAGGCTCTCAAGAACCAGGTTTCGTTCAAAAAATTGCCAGTGAAAAGACGATGGCGGCGGCCACCACCCACAGCAGGTTCACCTTAAAGGCGATGAGCGCCAGGGCGGCCCCGGCCATGACCGCCCAGGTCTTGAGATCGACGAGGGCGGCCTGGCTCATCTGGATAATCACTAAAACCAGCATGCCCACCAGGGCGGCTAAAATGCCCCTGATGACGTGCCGCATCACCCGGGCCTCTTTAATCCTTTGATAAAATGGCGTCAGAAAGATGATGATGGCAATGGGGGGGAGAAAAATCGACACGGTGGCCACCACCGCTCCCGGCAGGCCATGGACCCAATACCCCACGAAAGTGGCCAGGATAATTATGGGCCCGGGGGTAACAAATCCCAGCAGGATGCCGTCCAGGAATTGTTGGAGCGTCAGCCACCCCAGGTGATCCACCATATCCCATTGTAAGATGGGGATCATGGCATAGCCGCCCCCGAAGCTGATAACGCCGATCTTAAGAAATATCAAGGACATCAGGCCCAGATCAGCACTAAGCTTGCCTAAGCCCCAAACCGCCAGGGCCAACCCGACAAGCGTGGCGATTATTTGTACCAGCATAATTCCCGGTCCGGGGGCGGGGTCGGAGAAAACCTCGGGTTGGGAGCCGGCAGGCGGGGAAAATCCCAAGCCAAGAATTAATCTCAGGGCGCCGGCCCCTAAAAATACCAGGAGATAATTCATCCCGAGCCACAGCGACCCTAAAGCCAGAAGAGCAATGCCAAAATCCAGCCAATGCGTCTGACGTTTTCCTCTAAGCGCCAGAGAGCCTGGAGCAACAGGGCGATGACTACGGCATTTAATCCTTGGGAAACTGATTTGACCCAGGAGAGCTGGCCGTATTTAAAGTAAAGGAAGGACAGGCCCAGCATGAGAAAAAAGGCGGGTACAATAAAGGCGACCGCGGCCAGGACGGCGCCCGGGGTTTTATGGAGACGATAGCCCACGTAGGTGGCCAGTTGCACCACCGTGGCTCCGGGCACGATCTGGCACAACGCCAGCCCATCCATAAATTCCTTTTGGCTCAGCCAACCTTTTTCCTGCACCACCCGCTGCCGGATGGGCTCCACCATGGCCAGGCCACCGTAGGCGGTCAGTCCCAGATGTAAAAAAGACACGGCAGATATCCCACCTCGTTCAGATTTCTCGGGCTCAAGAAGTGGCACTACCTCCGGTTCTTCAAAAAGATGTTGAGGGTCGCTCCGGAAATAATATCAGGCCGACTAGAGGTATTTCTGCTAATCCAGATGCAACACCACGGCAAAGCAATTAAAGAGGGCCCAGACCGGATCGTTGGGCTGTAAGTTCAAGACTGCGGCTGATGTCGCTGGACACCAGGGAACAGAGCTGCATCCCGTCAGCAATCTGCACCACATACTCAGTCGTGACCCGACCCCGAGTAATCCGGGCGATAGTCCCCTTAAACCGGTTTTCCGCCGAACACTCGGGTTCCGCGTCCCCTTTCTGCAACACCACCCAGGGAGCTTTGACCTCGGCCGTGATCAATTTGCCGACTTTCAGCCCCAGCCGGGCCAGGGAGTCATTGGTGATCACCGTGGTAACCCGGTCACCTCCCAGGGTGACCATTTCCACCCGGGCCTGAATATCCCCTTTTTTGATGCGGCTGATTTTTCCAAAAAAGGAGTTGCGGGCGCTGGTTTTCCGGCCGGACTCCTTTTCCAGGAAAAACCTGGCCACCTCTTGCATATCGGCCTCGGAAAATGACACCAAGGCAGCCGTTAAATTAGGCGTTGACTGTCCCAGGATTCTTTGCACCACCGGTAAGGGCAGATTATTCTGCAGCATCTCCACCGCCCGGGAGCGGCGGAGCGCGTCCGGCCCTCCCAGCTCCTTGGGAAAACCGCAGGCTTGAGCCCGCTCATAAAACTTGCGGCGGACGTGCCCGGGGTCTACCTGAAATAAATTGCCCAGGGACTCTCTGAAAGCGCCATCGTCTAAGGCGAGGCGAATTTCCCGGGCCAGCGCTTCCGGCAGCTGAACCTCCCGGGCGGGCCGGTCGGGATCAGCCTCGGCTCTGCCAAAAACCACCATTTGCCGGTGGAGATCGATGTCCCGGAACGGGTCAAGGGCCAGCACTTCGTTCAACCGGGCGCCCGTGTAGCGGAGCAACAGGAAGATGAGCAGGATGCGCCGGCGGGACAGGCGCACATCCGATCTTGGGGCGTCCCGGGCCCAGTCACGAAAGGCTTGTTCCAACCGGCTTAATTGCATCGTGTCCAGACAGCGGCTGCATTCCGATCCGGCCACGATGCGCCCGTGACTGGTGCGTTCCGGCTGCGACAGAGGCTGATCTTCCTGCCCCGGGGCCTTGACGGTTTTTCTGTTACCCATACGCTATCTCAGAAATAATCTCTCACCTGATCCGAAGTTTTCTTTTGATTTGGAAACAGTTTTAAAAGTTAGCGGGCTGCAGCAATTCTGCTTGACATGATTCTCGGCCGCTGATATCATTGACATGAATAATATCACAATCGTGTCTATATTAAATAGATTTTTCCAAATTCTGCTGAAGATCATCTGACCAGAGGAGATTGCCATGCTTTTTCCCATCAGCGGCGTTGAAACCAATCCTGCCGTGCCCTTTCTGGTCGCCCTGGTGGTCTCTTTCTTCACCTCGATGGGCGGTGTTTCCGGGGCTTTTTTACTCCTGCCGTTTCAGGTAAGCGTTTTGGGTTTTACCAGCCCGGCGGTCAGCCCCACCAACCTGGTCTTCAATGTGGTCGCCATCCCCAGCGGCGTCTATCGTTATATCAAGGAAGGCCGCATGGCCTGGCCGTTAACCTGGGTGGTTATCGTGGCGACGCTGCCGGGCGTCTTTATCGGGGCCTTTCTGCGCATCAAGTACCTGCCGGACCCCAAGGCTTTTAAATTGTTTGCCGGCTGTGTGCTGCTCTATATCGGTCTGCGCCTCGTTTATGATCTCTGGCGCCCCCGCCCCAGCATGAAGGCCCTGGAGGCAAAATTTAACGAACGGGTAGCGGCCATGAAGCAGGAGTCCAGCAGCCGGGTGGCCGCGGGGCTGCCGCCGGAAGCCGTGGTTAAAACCCTGAAATTCACCCCGACCCGGATTGCCTATGAATTTTATGGGGAGACTTTCGAATTTTCCACCTGGGGCATCTTTGCCCTGAGCTTTATTGTGGGTATTGTCGGCGGCACCTACGGCATCGGCGGCGGGGCCATCATCGCGCCTTTCTTTGTGGCCGTCTTCGGCCTGCCGGTCTATACCGTGGCCGGGGCCGCCCTGATGGGGACCTTCATCACCTCGTTTGCCGGGGTGGGGTTTTATATGCTCATCGCGCCCTGGTATCCGCAACAGGCCGTTTCCCCTGACTGGCTGTTGGGAATCCTCTTCGGGCTGGGGGGCATGGCCGGCATGTATCTTGGGGCCCGGACCCAGAAGTTCGTCCCGGCCAGGTTGATTAAGATACTATTGGCGACAATTCTGCTCTATCTGTCTTTAAATTATATCATCGGCTATTTCAGATAGGGTGGCCCGGACGGCACATGGCTCGCCCAGCCGGCAGATGTCCCCGAGTTACCTATAGCCTATAGCCTCTTGCCTATAGCCTGTTTCCATACAGCAGGAAAACCAAACTGGGCCCGTTGCTCGATCCGGTCTTTTCGGCTCACGCGCTCACCGCTCACTGCTCACAGCTACGTGCTCAACGCCTCTAAAAACGTGTTCAGACTGGCGGGGTCTTCGACGTTATAGAAATTAAAGGGCTGATCCTTGGGGATGATCTTGCGCACCAGGCCCTTGAGGACGTTCTTGGGGCCGACCTCCACCCAGACGTCCACCCCGGAGGTCCGAATGTGGTCGATGATCTGGGTCCATTGGACCGAAGAAGTTAACTGTCGGCCCATGTAATCCCGGATGAGGGCGGGATCGGTTTCCGGCAGGCCGCTGACGTTGAGCAGGATGGTGGTTTTGGGCGCCTTAAAGTTCAAGGTCGCCAGCAGGCTGGTAAAATCAGCGGTGGCGCCGGTCATGAGGGGAGAGTGCCAGGCCCCGGAGACGGCCAGGGGAATGGCCCGGGCCCCGGCCGCTTTGACGATGGCCATGGCATCTTCCACCTCAACTTTGGCCCCGGAAACCACGAGTTGCTCGGGGGTGTTATAGTTGGCCAGGGCGAAATAGCCGCGGCCGACCACCGGGGCCAGCAGTTCCACAACTTTGGCAATGGGCAGGCCGACCACTGCGGCCATGGCGCCCGGATGCTTTTCAGCCTCCCGATGCATCAACTGCCCGCGCCTTTTCACGGCCTGCAAGGTCTCGGCTTCGGAGAGCACCCCGGCGGCATAGAGGGCGCTGTATTCCCCCAGGCTGTGCCCGGCCACATAATCCGGCCGCGCCCCGGCCCGCACCGAGGGCATTGAACAGGGCCATATTGAGCATGGTAACCGCCGGCTGTAAGTTAACCGTCAGGGTCAATTCCTCCATGGGCCCTTCAAAACACAGGCGTTTCAGGGGCAGGCCCGTAACCTCTTCGGCCTGGTCGAACAGTTCCCGGGCCTGGGCGTCAGCCTCGTACAAGGCTTTGCCCATGCCGACATACTGGGACCCCTGGCCGGGAAATAACATGGCGATTTTTTTTGACATAGTTACCTCTTCGCAAAAGATTATGATTATAGCAGTTCTCGAAATTCTTCTCATCGGGAAGCTTTCCATGAACGGTGGCCACGGGCCGCCTATTGAGTTCTAACCAATCAAATAGAAAGTTCATTATAGGGCGGGCCACGCCCGCCACCTTGAGTCCGCCGAGAACGGAATTACTTTTAGAACGGTTATAAAGGCTTAACTCTGCAAAATCCCCCCTGCCTCCATTTAAAAAACGGGTTATTAAAAGGGGTCTCGACCAGATAGCGGCTGCTTAATAGAGACTTTCATGGATACTGGATATTCCGGGATTTTAGAAATTGACCGCATCAATGCAGCACTCCCGCCTTCTCCCGCTCCCGCAGGGCTGCCGCCACGGCCTCCTGCTCGGCTGAGGTCAGCTGTTCTCTGGGCAGGAGGCGGTCGATGGTATTTTCGAGCCGGAGCAGCAGGGGCTGCAACGTCCCGGCGTCATTGGCGGAGACGGCCACGCCGTCGTGACTGCGGCTTTCCCAGGCGGCCAGGGCCGGATTCAACCAGGTCGATTTTATTAAAGACTTTCAGCACCGGCTTGTCATGCAGCTCCAGGGAAGCCAGAATTTTGTCCACTGCCTCCATCTGCTCTTCGAACCGGGGATTGCTCAGATCGATAACGTGCAGCAGCAGGTCGGCATCCTCCAGCTCTTCCAGGGTGGCTTTAAAGGCCTCCAAAAGGTCTTTGGGCAGATCCCGGATGAAGCCGACGGTGTCGGTAATGATGACCTCCCGTTCTTTGGGAAAGCGCAGGCGCCGGCTGGTGGGGTCCAGGGTGGCGAACAAGCGGTTTTCGGCCAGCACCTCGGACCGGGTGAGGGTGTTCAGGAGGGTGGATTTGCCGGCATTGGTATAACCGACGATGGAAATAATGGGCGAGACCGTGCCGCTGCCGGGGGCCGCGCCGGACCCGCCGTTCGGCCCGGACCTGTTCCAGGTCCTGGGTTAAGCGGTGCAGGCGCTCCCGGACCCGCCGGCGGTCAATCTCCAATTTGGTTTCGCCGGGGCCCCGGCCGCCGATGCCGCCGGTTAACCGGGACAGGGCGTCATCCCGACCCATGAGACGGGGCAATAAATATTTTAACTGGGCAATTTCAACCTGCAGCTTGCCCTCCCGGCTCCGGGCCCGTTGGGCAAAGATGTCTAAGATCAGCTGGGTCCGGTCGATTACCTTAATTTCGGTAAAATCGGTGATGGAACGTACCTGGGAGGGGTTCAGATCGGCATCGAAGATCAACAGATCGGCATCCGCCTGCAAGGCTCGAATCACCAGGTCCATGAGCTTGCCCCGGCCCATGAGGTAACGGGGGTCGATGCGCTGGCGCTGCTGCAAAATAACTGTCTACGACCTGTAAACCCGCCGACCCGGCCAGCTCACGCAATTCCATGAGAGAGTCTTCGGCGCTATGGCGGGGCCTGGTGGTGACGCCGATGAGGATGGCCCGCTCCCGGCGGTCCCGGTCAACGCCGAGGCGGCCGGCCCGGGATAGTTCCGCCTCCAGAGATTGGACCAGGGCGGCAAAATCCAATTCCAGGTGGGAGACATGGTCGACAGTAATAAATTCCCAATCCCGTTCGGCAACCCGCTGGGGCAGCAGATGGGCCCCGTACAGGCGGCCGGGCAGCCCCTGGGGCATTGTTTCCAGGGCCACAATGAAATCCAGCCGGAGCAGGGCCAGGTCCATCAGGTCGTCCTGGTTTAACGGCTCGCCTTTGAGGTGGGTATGAATCAGGCGCAGGCCTCTCAGCCGGTTTTCAGTCTGCCGCTCCCGTTTTAAGGGCGGGATCACCAGGCCCTTGTGATCGCCCACCAGGACCAGGGCCGGAACGCCCTGGCGATCCAGCAGAACGCCGACTTGTCGTTTAATTTCACTTGATATTTCTGATAGTTGCCTGGCCAGTTCCGGGGTCAGCAGACTGGCGGGGGGGACCTTGCGCCGGTATAGCCGCTCCAGGCGCCGTATCTGCTGGGTCTTGAGACCGGCGAGATTGCCTTGTACCCGATCGATTAGTGTTCTCCTTTTTGTTCCTTTATTATAATAAGTTAAATCTTTTGAGCCGTACTGTCAATCGACTTGCCCCGGCAGCAGGCCCCACTTGCAACCGCTAAGAAGAGGATTTATAATAATATATATTGTTCAGGATCATCAGCGGTGGTTGGAAAAAACTTCTGATATATTAATTAACATATGTTATTTTTAATGGAAAAAGCCTAAAAAAACTATGGATGAAACAAACAATAAATTTCCCGATCAGAAAGAGCTGGAAAAAGAACTCAGCGACTACCTGTCGAAAAAATATGGTGATCGCGTCAAGATAATCTCTCCTTTCATCATGCCGAAACCGGTAGTGGAAGACGCCACTTCCAGGGGCAAAGAGGCGGGAACGGGAAAGATTAATTTCAATCTGAGGCCCGAAGAACTGGAAGATTATCTCAACGAATACGTCATTAAACAAGAGAGCGCCAAAAGTATCCTGGCCACCAAGGTCTGCACGCATTTCAACCGGATCCGCTATCTCCAGGAAAAGGACCGGCAGCCGGACCCGGGAGTGGGCTCCATAAAAAACAACATTATCCTGATCGGCCCCACCGGGGTGGGCAAAACCTATCTGGTGAAGCTTATCGCCAAAAAGCTGGGCGTGCCTTTTGTCAAGGGCGATGCCACCAAATTCAGCGAAACCGGGTATGTGGGCGGCGACGTGGAGGATCTGGTCCGGGATCTGGTCTATGAGGCCGACGATGATCTGGAACTGGCCCAATACGGGATTATTTACATCGACGAAATTGATAAGATTGCCGCCAGCGGCAACCTCATCGGGCCGGACGTTTCCCGCAGCGGGGTGCAGCGGGCCCTTCTGAAACCCATGGAGGAAACTGAAGTCGATCTCAAGGTGCCCCACGATCCCATCTCCCAGATTCAGGCCATTGAACAGTATCGCAAGACCGGTAAACGGGAAAAAAAGACTCTCAACACCCGCAACATCCTGTTCATCGTTTCCGGGGCCTTTAATAATCTGGAAAAAATCATCAAGGAACGCCTGGCCAAACAAGAGATCGGCTTTCACGGCCGGCCCCGCTCCAAAAAACGGGACAAGGAATTCTGGCTCCAGGTGACGGCCCAGGACCTGGTGCAGTATGGTTTTGAATCGGAATTTATCGGGCGCCTGCCGATTATCGCGGTGTTGGAAGAATTGAGCGCCGAGGACCTGCACGAAATTCTGAAAAATCCCAATAATCCCATAATTATCAGCAAAAAGCGGGACTTCCGGTCCTACGGCATCGACATCAAGTTTGAGGATGAGGCGCTGCGCCTGCTGGCCGAGCAGGCGGCGCCAGGAGCGCACCGGCGCCCGGGGATTGGTGAGTGTCATCGAAAAAGTTCTCATTCAATTTGAAAAGCGCCTGCCTTCCACGGATATCAAGGAATTTTTGGTCACCCCGGAAGTGGTGACCGATCCGGTGAACGAATTAACCCGGCTCCTGGCCGACCCGGACAACCCTGAGCTGGCGGCGCGTTTTGAAGCGGCGGCGGCCAACGACCTGGTGGTCTTGAAGGAATCGGTGTGGCGCCGGGAAAACGAGCTGCTGCGGCGCTTTAACATGCCGCTCACCGATTACCGGGTGGCATTGATGGTGGATCAGTACCTGCGATGGGACTGCGACATGCTTACCGCCTTCGACCAGATCAGCCGGCTCTACCAGCAAATCCGCAGATTTGAGAATAAGTTTTATCAGGACCATCATATTAACTTAAAATTCTCTCAAGAAGCCCTGGATGAGATTATGCGCCGGGCTTTGGCCGGCGGCACCACCGCCCGGGTGATCTGCGAAGGCTTTGCCAAAGAACTGGAATATGCCCTGAAACTGGTCCGGGACCGCACCGGCAAGGAAGCTTTTGAATTAACCCTGGAAGACCTGACAGACCTGGATGAATATCTCAACCGCCTCTTTCAGGATTCCCTGAAGCCGTCTTTCCTGACCACCGCCGGGACTGAGACCTGAGCGGCAGGCGCGGGATATTCATATAAACATATTAATGGTGGGCGGTGCCCACCCTACATTTAATTTTTAATAATTACCGGGCAGGACAGATCTTGCCGTTAACCATTTACCCTGGATCACTCTACTTATGATTGGCATTTCCAAGCTTTATTGCGGGGCCGTGGAGGCCGCCGATGTCCTGCGCTACGGCCGGCAGTCCGGATGTTTACCCTCGCATCTCCTGCAATTTTCCGAAGACAAACGGCCGGTGGTGGTCTGGAACGTCACCCGCCGCTGCAACCTCAAATGCGTGCACTGCTACGCCCAGGCCACGGCGACGGCAACTGACGATGAGTTGTCTCTGCCCCAGGGCCTGGCCCTGCTGGATGACCTGAAGTCCTTCCAGGTCCCGGTGGTGCTGTTTTCCGGCGGCGAACCGCTGATGCACCCGGACCTGCTGACGCTGGTGGATCACGCGGTCACGTTGGGCATGCGGGCGGTCATCTCCACCAACGGCACCCTCATTGACCGGGACATGGCGGCAAAATTAAAAAAATTCGGCCTTTCCTACGTGGGCATCAGCCTGGACGGGATGGCGGCGATCCACGACCGCTTCCGGGGCGAGAAAGGCGCCTTTGCCGCGGCCCTGGAAGGAGTCCGGAACTGCCAGGAGGCGGGCATCAAGGTCGGCCTGCGCTTTACCATTAACAAGCACAACTATAAAGAAATTCCGGCCATTTTCGATCTTCTCGAGGAGCGGGAAATTCCCCGGGTCTGCTTCTATCACCTGGTGTATGCGGGCCGGGGCAGCCGCCTGGTGGAGGCGGCCCTGAGCCACGAGGAAACCCGGGGCGTGGTGGATCAGATCATCGACCGGACCGCCGACCTGTTCCGCCGGGGCAAACCCAAAGAAGTCCTGACGGTGGACAACCACGCCGACGGGCCGTATATTTACCTGCGGCTGCGGCGGGAACACAACCCCCGGGCCGAGGAAGTCCTGCAACTGTTAAAGATGAACGAGGGGAACAGCTCCGGCCGGGGCATCGGCTGCGTCAGTTGGGACGGCCAGGTCCACGCCGACCAGTTCTGGCGGCATGACAGTTTCGGCAATGTCAAAGAGCGGCCCTTCAGCCAGATCTGGACCGATTTGAGCAACCCGCTCCTGGCCAGGCTGAAGGAGAAAAAGAAGTACGTCACCGGCCGCTGCGCCACCTGCCGCTGGCTGGACACCTGCGGCGGCAACTTCCGGGTCCGGGCCGAAGCCCTGACCGGCGACCTCTGGGCCCCTGATCCGGACTGTTACCTGACGGACGACGGAAATTTCGTAAAAAAGTGGTCAGTGGTCGGTGGTCAGCGATCAGCGAAAAAAGATTAACTGGGAAAATTCGCAAAAAAAATAATTTTTGATAATTTGTTGATTTTGTTGTAATAATCTTTATGAGGAGCAGTTTTTCCCGGTAATTTCCCGCTCTTTTCCCACTTTTTCCCCACGGCGTCGCGATTAATTTTTCACTTATTGTTAATTATTGATATTATTAAATTTTCACACAATTCGCGGCGAAATTTCGCGGTTGTGTCGCGAATCTGTCGCGCTGGTGTCGCGTAGAAGAAGCTTTCAGCGATCAGCAAACGAATTGTTGAAGTCCTAAAAGATAAGCTTGAAGAAGCTAATAAGTTGCAAGTAATTGTAGAAAATCAGCTCAGTGATCTTAATGCCTTCCCCGCCGCGCCCTGCTGCGCCTGGCCTTTAACGGCGAATTATGAACCGCAAGGCCCTTCAAACTCGACAAGAACTTGCCTTGTGCCTTTTTTGTCAGATGATACAATGTGTTCAGGAGATGTGGTGATGGTCCTTTTCCCCTGTCCTTATCTCAAAGGCGAAGTTGAATTGACCGGAGAACGTCAAGGACACATCGCCGCTCGCCACCCGGATTTATTGCCGGAGTATGCAAATCTCATTGCCCTTACGCTGGCTGATCCGGATGCTGTCCGGCGCAGCAGCCGGCTGGGGAGCGCCCGCTTGTTTTCCCGCCGGTTTGCAGAGATTAAGGGCGGCGTATATGTCGTCGTCGTAGTTATGACCGATCATGGGGCAACCCCTCGCCACTGGATCGTTACTGCTTATTTTGCTCGCCGATTGGCAGCAGGAGAGAACGAATGGCCGCGAAGCTAACCTTCAAATACGACCGGGAGGCGGATATCCTGTATATCGATAAGTGCCCCCCGTACCCGGAACAGGAATCCGAGGAATTGGGCGACGACGTGATTGCCCGACTCAACCCCGAAACCAGGGAAGTGGAAAATCTGGAGGTCTTGTTTTTTTCCACCCGATTGTTGCGCCAGGACCTGTTTGAACTGCCGGTAACCGCCGACCTGCGCCTGGCTGGGGCATAATGGCCCGGACACTGAGAAACGGCAAGACCCTCACCACCCAGTCACGTAGGGCGGGAAAGCGCAGCGCATCCCGCCTTTTGCTTTCAGTGATCAGGAACCCGGGGTTAGTTAAAAAGTGGTTTTCGATTTAGATTTCGGCTAATGATACCGTTTGCCAATTTTAGTTTTTCCGTTAAAATTATCTCAACAGTTTGATATTATACAATATTTTAATTTATAGAATTTCGATTTCCCGGTAATTTCCCGCTTTTATCCCACTTTTTTCCCACGGCGTCGCGAAGAATATTTTTCTCTTATTATTAGTTATTGAAATTATTAATTTTTAATCTAATTCAGCGTGAATTTTCGCGTTCATGTCGCGCTTCTGTTGCGCTTCTGTCGCGCTTGCAGCGCGGATCCGGCGCGGATGGTGGGCGCTTTTTTGAACGTTAAGAGGTGAGTGGTTGCCGGAATTTCGCACCTGTATTCCCTTGTGGCAGGGAATTTTATCAAGTTCCGCTTATCTTATTGAAATTATTCCCTAATATCATTTTATTGCCCTGTTTATGGCGCTTTCGTCGCGCTTCTGTCGCGCTTGTAACGCGGCTCCGGCGCGGATGGTTGGCGCTTTTTTGAACGTTAAGGGGTGAGCGGTTGCCGGAATTTCGCACTGGTGCCCCCTGGTGTCGGCAAATTTATCAATCTGCTTATCTTATTGAAAATATATAATAATATCATTTTAATGGCCTGTTTATGGCGCTTCCGTTGCGCTTCTATTGCGCTTGCAGAGCGGTCTAGTTGTCCGCCGTTCCGGTTTGGGCGCCTTTGCGGTTTTCCCCAAATCTACCAGTCATTAAACAATATAACAGTGAGCAGTGAGCCCGAAAAGACTGGATTGAACAAGAAGTCCTACGATGCCTCCAGTATTGCCGGAATTCTTATAACTATGGCTATTCTGCCTGTGCATGTTTCTTCTCACATGAAAACATTGTTCAAAAGGTCAGGAATTAAAAGGCTTACCTGTAGTTATACTAAATCGACAGGAAATCTTCCAGAACAGGAGAGACAGATGTCACGGAAAAGCAGGATGCAGGACATGGTTTAGTGAGGACAGCCGCTCCGCCGGTGCCGGGACCGGTGGACTATAGCCTTTTCGGCTCACGTCTCACGGCTCACGGTTTTCATATAAATCGAACCCTTTGATTACGGCGTTCTTTCCGAGCTTCTTTTTCGGATTAAAGCCGTTTCCCTATTCCCCACATCTGCATCGACGGTATCAAGCCCTAATCCCCTCCTGACCTTCCCGAGGGCCGTTCCGGTTTCGGATTCTCAAGCCGGGGAGACATACTTTTTTTACGCTAACCCGGCATTATTTCAAAGAATTGAAAAAAGTTGACTTCGGCAACAATCTGGTGGATTATGCCGGCAGGGACGGGAATCATCCGAGAGCCTTTTTGGATGAGTCCAAGACGACTGGTAGGAAACCTTGACCTGATTAAGAAGGGATTGCTTTAAAATAAACAGGCGAGGGGCATAGGCTATAGGCTATAGGAAAAAACAAAAACAAAGGTCTTAGAGAAAATGACAGGTTGCGATATTAAAGAAATGATTAGATTATTTAAATATCAGGCGAGAGGCTATAGGCTATAGGGAAATACGACTTGAGTTCTTATAGAGAATGAAGGTTTGTTGCATGGGAAAGAAAGGATTTCGAGATCTGCTTGTCTGGCAAAAAGCAAAATCACTGGCGGTCTCAATCTATCGAATGACTCAGGCTTCTGCTTTTAAAAAAGATTATTCACTGATTGATCAAATGCGCCGGGCGGCGGTGAGCGTCTGCAGCAATATTGCCGAAGGAGATGAACGGGATACCGATAAAGACTCGAGTTAGATTTTTCTACATGGCCAAGGGTTCTCTGGCCGAGCTCTCCAGTCAGCTTGAAATAGCTTTTGAAATCGGCTATCTCAATAACGAAGAACACACTCATATTCAGGCCTTAGGTTCCGAAATAGGCAGGATGCTGGGCTCTTTAATTAAAGCCCGCGCCAAGGGCCAGGGCGATTAATTGGCCAGGGTAAGACAATTTCTTATCCCATAGCCTATCGCCTATAGCCCATAGCCTATCCCATCCCCTATAGCCCTCGCCCATAGCCTATATTTTCAAAAGATCCACGAAAGCGGCCTTATACGAACTCAATGTTTTCCCCGGCCTCATAACTACCGCCAGGTAGTCCGGGGGGAAGTATTCGTCCAGGGGGATGAAGGCCAGGCGGCGGTGGCGCCAGAGGGCTGGATCCCCGGCCAGGGTGGCAAAGGAAAGGCCCAGGCCCAGTTCCACATACCGATAGCTTAATTCCACATTGGCCGATTCCATGGCGAGGCGATACGACACCCCCAGTTTGGCGAACAGCTCTTCCAGGGCCCGGCGGCCGGAAAATTTCAGCCCGGCCGGGGGGACAATGAGGGGATAAGCGGCGATTTCCTCCAGGCTGGGTTTACCGGCGCGGGCTAACGGATGATCCGGCGGCGTCATCAGGACGGTGCGCACCTGCTGCCAGCGCCGGGCTTGCAGGTCTCCCGGGACGACCGACTCCCGGACAAAGCCGAAGTCGATGGCGCCGGTTTTTACCAGTTGCAGGACGCTCTCCTGGGGCCGGTCGAGGATGGTGAGCTGCACCTGGGGAAATTGGCGGCGGTATTCCTGAAGAATATCGGGCAGCAGGTGAAACAGGGTGGTAAACGGGGCCGCGAGCTGCAGGCGGCCGTGGGGCAGTTGATTGATTGCCGCCAGTTCTTCCTGCAAGGTCTCATAGTTGTCCAGCACGATTTGAGTAAAGGCCAGTAGTTTTTCGCCGGCCACAGTGAGCTGCAACCGGCGCTTGCCGATCCTCTCCAGCAGTTGGCAGGAAAATTCCTCCTCCAAGGCTTTGATCTGCTGGCTTAAAGCGGATTGGGTCCGCAAGGTCGCTGCCGCGGCCCTGGTAAAGCTCCCCAAGTGCGCCACATGATAGAATCCCACCAGTTGTTGCCATTCCATGAGGGTTTCCAGAAAATATTAATTATATATTAATATAATTAATCAATATCATAATATATTATTAATTTTACTTATATCATAATATTTCTTAGACTAGTCAGTAAAGCTAAAAATTCCGATATGGGAGGCTGCCATGAAAGATTCGCTGCAGGCAGGGATGCAATTTGAATTTGCTTTTCAGGTGCCGGAGACTAAAACGGTGCCGTATCTCTATCCGGAATCGCCGGAGTTTCAGGCCATGCCCAAGGTTTTGGCCACCGGCTTTATGGTGGGGCTGTTCGAGTGGGCCTGCATTCAGGCGATCAACCCTCATCTGGATTGGCCCCGGGAACAGACGGTGGGCATTGATATCAGGGTGAATCACACCGCCGCCACTCCGCCCGGCTTGACCGTGACGGTCAAGGGCTCCCTGGAAAAGGTGGAGGGCCGGAAGTTGTATTTTTCTCTGGTGGCTGAAGACGGCGTGGAGATGATTTCGGCAGGCACGCATGAGCGTTTCGTGATTGAGGCGGCAAAGTTTAATGCCAAGGCCGCAGCCAAAATGAGTCGCTGGGAAAATCGGGCCGCGGCCTGAAAGGGAGGTTATTCGCAGCGCCGGGCGTTGATGGGGTTTAGCCCAGGATATTCAGGAGAGTGGTTTTCCCGGAGCCGGAGGCGCCCATCAGGGCGACAAATTCGCCCCGATGGATTTCGAAGGAGACATCTTTGATACCGAAACCTCAATCTGGCCCAGATGATAGCTTTTTTTGATATCCTGGAGTCTAGGAGTTTCAGGGCTTCATTCCTGCAAGAACTGTTATTACGGTGCCAATACTTGCCGTCCGGTCACTTACAACCTGCCCAGATTATAATTTTCCCAGCCGCCGCCCAGCGCTTTATAGAGGGCGATCAGGTTCGTCACCAGAGTCCGGCTGCTCTGGGCCAGGGCTTCCTCCGTCAGAAACAGGGAGCGTTGGGCCGTCAGAACATTGAGGAAGTCGGTTCTGCCGGCCAGATACAGCCGCATGGACAGATCGACGGCCCGCCGATTATTCTCCACGGCCTGGGCCAGGAACTTCCAGTGCTCCTGTTCTTTGGCGTAGGCCACCAACGCAATCTCGACTTCTTTCAAGGCATTCAGGACGGTCTTCTGATAGTTAAAGAAGGATTCCTGCTGCTTGGCGTCCTGGAGGTCAATATTCCAGCGGATGCGGCCGGCGGCAAAGACCGGCCAGGTGACGCTGGGGCTGAAGGACCAGTATTTACTGTTTTGGGTTTTGCTTATTAAACTCAGGTCGCTGGCTGAGAGACCGGCACTGCCGGTGAGGAAAAACCGGGGGAACAGGTCCGCGGTGGCAACCCCGATGCGGGCGGTGGCAGCATGCAGGGCCGCTTCGGCCCGGCGAATGTCCGGGCGGCGGCGGACCAGATCGGAGGGCAGCCCCACGGGGATCTGCGGCGGCGGTGAGGGAATCGGGTAGACTCGGGCCAGAGTTTTTTCCATGAACCCGGGATGTTGTCCCAGCAAAACCTCCAGGCTATAGATGGCCGCCCGGGCTGAAGACTCCAGCAGGGGTATCTGGGCGGCAGTGGTATTCACCTGGGCGTCGGCATTGGCCACATCCAGCCGGCTGACAAAACCGGCCTCAAAACGCTTATGAGTAATCTGGGCAGTTTTCTGCTGGGCCTCCAGATTCTTTTGGGCGATGGCCAATTGCTGCTGATAGCCCCGGAGATTGAGATAGTTGTTGCCCACATCACCCAACAGGGTTACCAGGACATCCCGGCGGTCTTCGACCGCGGCCTGCAGGTCGGCAGAGGCGGCTTCAACAGTGCGGCGGGTGCCCCCAAAGACGTCCAGTTCCCAGGAAGCATCCAGTCCTACCTGAAACAGATCACGAAAAGCGACGGTGGAAGTAACCACGGGAGTTCCCCCGGCCCCGACGGTGGCGCTGGAACCGTGGCTTCTTTCAAAAAAGGCCTGGGAATTTATTTCCGGGAAGAAACCGGCGACGGCTACTCCCCGGGCAGCCCGAGCCTGGCGGATGCGGGCCTCGGCCTGGCGTATATCAGGGTTCGTTTCAACGGCCAGATGCACCAGGGAATTAAGCGTCGGATCCTTAAAGGACCGCCACCATTCGATCAGAGTCACGGGTTCAGCCACGGTTCGGCTGGAAAGTTCCGGGGTAACGACTTCCTGGGCATTCCAGGTGGAAGGCACGTCGGGTGTCGGAGGTTTAAAATTAGGGCCCACGGAGCAGCCGAGCATCAAGGCGAGGGGCAGCGCGGCGAGCGGGAAAGAAGCGAAGTGTCTTATTGTTATACAGAACATGTTAAAGCACCGTTAATGATTTTGCCGATTCATTACTCATAACGCAGAGCATTGATGGGATCCAGTCGAGAAGCCTTCCAGGCCGGATAATAGCCGAAGATGACCCCGACGGTGACGGAGACGACAAAAGCCACCAGGATTGCCCCGATTGACAATTCAGTCGGCCAACTCAGAGCTACCCTGATGATGGTGGAAATTCCCCGGCCGAGCAGAATACCGACGATCCCGCCGCAAAAGCATAATAATATAGCCTCCAACAGGAATTGTTGGAGGATATCCTTTCTCCAGGCCCCCACGGCCATGCGCAGGCCTATTTCCCGGGTGCGTTCGGTGACCGAGACCATCATAATGTTCATAATGCCCACCCCACCCACTATCAGGGAGATCAGCGCCACCGAGAGCAGCAATTTAGTCATCATATTAGCGGTGGAAGATAAGGCATTGGTCATTTCAGTCATGTCGCGGATAGAAAAATCCTCCGGCTCAGAGGGTTTGATGCGATGACGTTCCCGGAGAAGCTGGGTGATCTGGCTGATGGCCAGGGGGATTTCCTTGGTAGATCTGGCGGCAATCTGGATGGAGTCAACGTTGGTAAATCTGACCGGCAGCGGGGTGTTGGCCTGTTGGGTGGCGGAAATCTCGGGGTAAAGTTTTACCTGAGAACTGGGATAAATCTGGTTAAGGGTATTCACCTTTTGAGAGGTCGCGGTACTGGAGGAGGATTGGCTGACCCTGGGCGCTCTGATTGACATTGGCCATGGAGGAGCCGGCCACGCGATATTTAATGGCGGTCCAGGGCGCCAGCAGAATATCATCCTGGTCAACACCCATCATGTTGGCCCCTTTGGGGCTGAGGGTGCCGATAACTTTAAAGGCGACGTTATTGACCCGGACTTCTTTTCCCAGGGGTGATTCTCCGGCAAAGAGTTCCTTTACCAGGCGCTGCCCCAGCAGGCAGACTTTACTGCCGTTGCGGACATCTTGATCGGTAAAAACCTCGCCTTCGGCCAGCGGCCATTCCCGGACCTCTAAAAATGCGGGGGTGGAGCCGTAGATAAAGATGGGAACCCAGTTGCGGTTCCCGTAGATAATCTGGGTACGGGCCCTGACTACGGGAGCGGCGGCTCGAACGGCAGGAGAATCATTGACAATCGCTTCAGCATCCTGGGGGGTAAGGGTCATGACGCTGCCGGCCCCGAAGCTGATACCGCCGCTGGCGGCGGTGCCGGGCATGACCAGAAGATTATTGGCTCCCATACTGGCGATGGTCCGCTGAATGGCAGTGGACGAGCCCCGGCCGATCTCCATCATGGCGATGACCGCGGCCACGCCGATAATAATGCCCAGGGCCGTGAGGGCGGCCCGCATGATATTGCGGCGCAAACCGTGCACCGCGGTCCGCAGCATGGCTCGAAAACGCGGCATGGCCAGATGGATCCGCCGGTTAAATTGAGGCGGGGCCGTACTCACCGGCTCCGAAACCTTCACATTCGGGGCGGCTTCATCAGTGGCCACCACGCCGTCATGGAGGCGGATAATACGTTTGGCGGAACGGGCCACAAGTTCGTCGTGGGTTACCAAGATAATGGTGACGCCTTCTTCATTGAGGCGTTTAAAAAGGTCCAGCATCTCTTCACTGGTACGGGAATCAAGGTTACCGGTGGGCTCATCGGCCAGGAGGAGAGAAGGATTATTGATCAAAGCCCTGGCAATCGCCACCCGCTGCTGTTGTCCGCCGGACAACTGGGAGGGTTCGTGATCCAGCCGCGTCTCCAACCCTACCCGCTGGAGCAGATCCGAGGCCCGGTGCAACTCCTCCTGGTCGCCGGAATTGGCGCCGTTATACGACAATGGCATGATAACGTTTTCCAGGGCGCTGGTACGAGGCAGAAGATTAAAGGTCTGAAAGATAAAGCCTATTTTTTTGTTGCGCAACCGGGCCCGTGCATCGGAGGACAGACCTGTGGCATCCACACCGTCTAACCAGAATTGACCGGAGGAAGGGCGGTCCAGGCAGCCCAAAATGTTCATCAGGGTTGTCTTGCCCGAACCCGAAGTGCCCATCAGGGCGACATATTCTCCCTGGGCAACGGTAAAGGAAATACCCTTCAATACCGGCACATCAATTTCGGCCAGATGATAGGTTTTATAAATATCTCGTAATTCTATGAGGTTCATGTCGTTTAGTGTGTTATACCTTTTGCCAAAAATATTGTCCTTTATTCTCCCCTCGAGGGGAGGGTCAGGGTGAGGGGTGAATCGGCCGGAACCTATAAAAAAAACTTTTGGCAGCGGCTAGAGGTTAGCGCTTTTTAAACAGTTGCGGCGTAAACGGACTGCCGGTGGCGCCGCCCGCAGTTTCTTTCTGCTGTTCACCCATCACAACTTGAAGCCCTTCCTGGAGATCAGGGCCGTCAATTTCAGTCATGGAGCCGTCTGTGGGGCCCAGGCGCACTTTTAAAGGTTTGACATACTTTCCTTCGGGAATCCACAAGGTCCCCTGGGCTAACTCGGCTTTGTCGGTTTTGGCGGCAGGTTTAGTTTGAGCTGCCGATTCCCCGGCTTTTTTCTTGCCCTCTGCCGGGCGGGAATTCGGCGCTAGCTGATCCGGTTGGGGAATCCAGCGCAAGGCCGCATTCGGAACCATCAGGACATTTTTTCTTTCCGAAACAATAAATTTTAAATTTGCGGTCAGATAAGGAATAAGCTCGCCACTGGAATTATCGGTATTCACTTCGACGGTATAGGTCACGACATTTTGGGTCATGGTGGCGTTTAATCTAATTTTCCCCACCACGCCCTGGAAAGTTTTGTCGGGAATGGCATCCACCGTAAACGTTACCGCCTGGCCCGGATGGATACTACCAATATCGGCTTCATTAACCGAGGCCCAGACCTGCATTTTTTTCAAATCCCGGGCAATAAGAAACAGGCTGGGGGCACTGAGGCTGGAGACCACGGTCTGGCCGATATTCACCCGTCGGTCAATGATGACGCCTCTTACCGGAGATCTGATGGTAGTGTAATCCAGATTTTGGCTGGCCTTGGCCAGAGCGGCTCCCGCCTGAGAGACCGCCTCCTTGGTTTGCAGCACGGCTGCCTGGCCGACCTTGAGATTGGCTCGGGCAACTTCATAGGCGGCGCGGGAGGCATCGAAATCGCTCTGGGACAGGGCTTCGGAAGGGCCGAGCTGTTGAGCGCGCTGCCAATCGGCCTCGGCTTGAACCAGCTTGGCCCGAAGCTGGCCCAGGTCGGCCTGGGAGCGCTGGTAATTGGCTTTGGCCTGGGCAAGTTGAGCTTTGCTTTGATTGACATCGGCAGCATACAGGGCGTCATCAATGCGCGCCAGAACCGTTCCCGCCTCGACCTGGGAGCCGTAATCTATGGGTTTGCCTTGCTTATCTTTGCCAAAAGCGAGAATCTTGCCGGCTACCTGGGCGCCGACATCAACGACCTCCTCGGGCTCAACGGTGCCGGTGGCGCTGATAACCGCCTCGAGATCGCCTCGAACTACCGGAGTCAAACGATACCAGACGGATCGGTCATTATTCCCCCCCCAGAACCAGAATAACGCCGGAACGATTAACAGGACTGGAATGAGGAAGAGAATTATTTTTTTCCAGGAAAAATTTCTAAAAGAAAATTTTTGATTTTCCATATAAATATGAAACCTTTAATTTATTGAGAACTGATTGAGTAATTAAAAATGACGTCCTTGTTACTACCGGCGATTATCAATATGTTGGTTCATGGACCGGATGAGCCTGAAGATCACAAAATCAACTCTGCCAAGCCATAAAAAGACACTATGATTAAACTTAATACATCTTAAAATAATAACACAAAAAAATTAGCCTATCCGGCGTCAGATCTGCAAGTATTTTTCCAGTTCGAAATTTTTGAAAGAGCCGGTTTCCGTACCTGTCACTTTTTTATTCATACAATATACATTAACATGATAAAAAAATAAGACTGCTGCCGGCGCTAAAACTTTTTAGTGACATGGCAGAATAGTCTTATCAGGGCTCGCCAACCTGAAGTTTCCGGTTCCGCAGATGCAGCCAAGGCTCGGAAAAAATTCTCAGGTTTCTGGGAGAAAGAATATGAGTTTTATCAATGAGGTGGCCACTTGGACGGAAAAAGGCATTGCCCACCGGCAAAGGACAGGCCGCCCATATGTAACCCTCACCTATGCCCAAAGTCTGGACGGCTCCATCGCGGTCCGCCCCGGCCACCCGCTGGCCCTGAGTTGCCGTGAATCTCAGGCGATGACTCATGCCTTGCGGGCAAACCATGATGCCATTCTGGTGGGCATCGGGACCGTACTGGCAGATAATCCCAGCTTGACGGTCAGATTGGTATCCGGAAAGAATCCGCAGCCGGTAGTGCTGGACAGCCGTCTGCGTTTTCCACTGTTTGCAAAGTTATTGCGCCAGCCAACGCTTCCCTGGATTATGACTAATAAGGTGGCCGAAGCCGAACGTCAAGCGGCTCTGGAAGATTTGGGTGTGAAGATTTACCGCTTGCCAACCGGTGACAGTGGCGGCATTGAGATACAGGCGGTCTTACGGAAATTAGGGGAAATGGACATCAACAGCGTCATGGTGGAAGGCGGGGCGCAAGTAATAGCCAGTTTTTTAGGAGGTCAGGCCGTGGACCAGATTATCGTCACTATCGCTCCAGTGCTGGTGGGCGGAGTTCGGGTCCTGGATTATCATCAGCAACCGCGGCCCAAAGTTTTCCCCCGCCTCGTCAATGTCAGCTATCAAAAAATCGGCGACGATTTGATCGTCCGGGGGGAACCGGATTGGGCTCCCTGATTTCAGGTGATTTTCCATTGAGATGACTGGACATGCAGCGACAGGCCCTTTATTTTACCGGTCCGAAAAAGCTTGAAGTGGCGCCGGAGCCAATTCCTGAGCCGGGTCCGGGTCAGGTATTGGTAAAGACGCGGTTTTCCGGCATCAGCCCCGGCACCGAACTGCTGATCTACCGCAATCAGTTTCCGGCCGATGTAAGCCTGGACGCCAGCATTGCGTCGCTGGCCGGCACTTGCCAATATCCCTTAAAATATGGCTATGCTGCCGTCGGCAAGGTGGTGGAGGCGGGCGCTCAGGTTCCGAAGGAGTGGCTGGAGCGCCCGGTTTTTGCCTTCCATCCCCATGAGAGCCATTTTCTGGCCTCCCCGGAAGAATTGCTGCCGATTCCACCGGGAATTTCACCTGAGGCCGCCACCATGCTGCCCAATATGGAGACCGCAATCAATTTTCTCCTGGACGGGGCGCCGCTCCTCGGCGAGCAGGTCGCGGTGTTCGGGCAGGGTATTGTGGGATTATTAGTGACGGCCCTGCTGGCGAAGATGCCTTTAGCCGGTCTGCTCACCCTGGATCTGTTTCCCCGCCGGCGCCTGATTTCAGAAGGTCTGGGGGCCCAGGCAAGTCTGGACCCGACGGAACCGGAGGTTTTGGCCAGGGTAAGAGCCTTGATGCCAGACGGGGCCGATTTGACCTATGAGGTCTCCGGGCAGCCGGCGGCTCTGGATCAGGCCATCGAGATTACCGGTTACCACGGCCGGGTGATCATCGGTTCCTGGTATGGCCGGAAGAAAGCGGAATTGAATCTGGGCGGCACATTCCATCGCAGCCGCATACGCCTGATAAGCAGCCAGGTGAGCACCATCGCGCCGGAATTAACCGGCCGCTGGACCAAACCCAGAATTCTCGGGCTGGCCTGGCGAATGCTGGGGGAAATTCAACCGGCGGCACTGATAACTCACACCTTTGACTTCTCCGAGGCAGCTTCGGCCTACGCCCTGTTGGACGAGCATCCCGGCGAGGCGGTGCAGGTGGTGTTAAGGTATTAAAAATTTGATTTTATTTTTAAAGTGCCATATCTTTTTTGGGAAAAGCCAATTCGGTAAGCGCCTTTTATTTATAATTGGAAAGAATACCAGACTTGGATTGGCGAGAATGATATTATTCGCGCAGCAAAATTAAATTCCGTTTTAAAAACAACCAGCAGCAGGTTAATTGAGATAAATATACATTGAAAAAAGAAAATGGAGCACAGGCGCCCCCGCCTGTGCCTGAGGCAAAGCCTGCCAAAGCTGAATATCGTCGAAATCTACCCCATATCCAAAACGAAGACAAAACCTTCTTTGTCACTTTCAGCACGTATAAACGATGGGAAATTCCGGAATCAGTGCGAGATTTGGTGCTAAAGCATTGTTTGCATGATCACAGGAAAAAGATCTTGGTGCATGGAATAGTAGTCATGCCCGATCATGTCCATCTGGTTTTCACTCCTCTTAGAGATGGCGATGGAAGACAATTTGGGTTGGCAGAAATTATGCACGGCATTAAGGGTGCTTCAGCCCACGGGATCAACAGAGCACTTAAGAGGCATGGGAAGGTGTGGGAGGAAGAATCATTCGATCGCCTAATGCGATCCCACGAAAATGTTATACAAAAGGTGGAATATATCTGTCAGAATCCGATGAGGAAAGGACTTGTCAGGGAAGGTGAGGATTATCCCTGGCTGTGGCGGGAGTGGGTGGAAGGTTTCCTGGTAAAATGAGAAATTATGTTAGTAATGAAGTTCCTGGTGGCACAGGCGGGGGCGCCTGTGCTCCATAAAAAAGACATTCAGATGAATCAAAAGATTGCTACGAGTATTTTAAAATGGGGGTTTACATGTATACCTTAGCCGTTAAACGGAGCCTGATTGCCCAGCATTATTTATGCGGCGGTGATTGGGGGCCGGAAAATGAGCCCCACTCCCATCATTATCAGATCGAGGTGCAGCTGCAGGGGAAAGAGTTGGACCGGCACGGCTACCTGGTGGATATTGTGGAGGTGGAGGCCCGGCTGGAGGAACTCCTGGATTATTATCGGGATAAGACGCTCAACGATTTGCCGGAATTTGCCGGGCTGAACCCCAGCATCGAACATTTTGCCCGCTTGTTTTGCACCACGTTACGGCAACAGTTGCAGGCTCCCAATCTGACCGCCCTGCAGGTAACGATCTGGGAGAACGAGATTGCCTGGACCGCCTACCGCCAGGAAATTTAATGCGCCTGGGGTGGGTCATCTATGGCAACCTGGAGATTGTTACCGGCGGTTTCCTCTATGACAAACTGGTGGTGGACTATTTGCGGCGGCACGGCGATGAAGTTGAAATTATTGCCCTGCCCTGGCATCCCTATGGCCTGAGTCTCGGCCATAATTTTTGGCCCGAGGTCAAACGCCGATTGAGCCGGGGAAATTTCGACGCCGTCATTCAGGACGAATTAGTTCACCCCTCATTGTTTTGGCTGAACCAAAGGCTGAAACCGCAGCTGAAATTTCCGATCATAAGTCTGGTGCATCTGCTGCGGACCAGCGAAGAGAGGCCGGCCTGGCAGAACCGGTGCTATGGCCTGGTGGAGCGGCGCTATCTGCAATCAGCCGACGGCTTCATCTTTATCAGCCGGCATACCCGGCGCCTGGTGGAAAATCTGGCAGGCGGGCACAAGCCCTTTACCGTTGCCTATCCGGCCGGAGACCGTCTGGGCGGGGCGACGCGAGAGGAGATAACGGCCCGGGTGGCCTCGCCGGGCCTGCGGCAGATCCTGTATCTCGGCGCGGTTATCCCCCGGAAAGGGCTGGATGTGCTCTTGCAGGCCCTGGCCCCTTTGAAACATGAGGCCTGGGAATTAACCGTCGCCGGCAGCCTGACCAGCGATCCCAACTACTCCCGAAAAATCTTCGATCTCATCAGCCGGCTGGAATTAAGCCGGAAAGTCCGCCTGCCCGGAATCCTGCTGGGAACAGATTTAATTCACTGTCTGCAACAGAGTCATATTCTGGCCGTGCCTTCCTATATGGAAGGGCTGGCACTGGTCTACCTGGAAGGGATGTCTTACGGTCTGGTGCCTCTGGCTTCGAGCGGGGGGGCGGCGGGAGAAGTCATAACTTCGGGAAAGGATGGCTTTTTAATACCTCCGAAGGATGTTCAATTTCTGACCAACAGCCTCCGGGAACTTCTGAGGGACAGCCGCAAACTTCTGACCATGAGCCTGGCAGCCAGGGAACGGATTGCCGGGCACCCGACCTGGGAAGAGACCGGCGCGAATATTCGCAGATTTTTACTGTCTTGGTAAAAAATCAACATGTTTAAAAATCACAGGTAGGTATGAAAACCAAAATGGACCTGTTAATCGATCCAGTCTTTTCGGCTCCCGGCTCACGGTTTTCGTACAGAAAATAAAGACTGCATGAGTGTAAAAAAGGCAACGGTCTCAACATGAGTGAATCGGCCGCCGGCAGTTTCAGCCGCTACTTACGTGCCAAAAAGAGTTTGGACGACCGCAGTATCAATCTTTTCGTCTATCAGAAAATGATTGCGGCCCTGGCTCCCGGTTCCCGAACAACTCCGGTCGATATTTTAGAAATAGGCTGCGGCCTCGGGACCATGATCGAACGGCTTTGGGATTGGCATCTGGCTGATAAGGCAACATACACTGCCCTGGACCGGGACCCCGGGCTTATTGCTGAGGCCGGAGTGCGGCTGCAGGAGTTCGCCCGCCATCGCCGGTTGGCTTTCTCAGAGAAGGGAGGGTCCATTCGATTAGAGGGCGATGCCCGGGATTGGCTGGTAACGCTTCAACCTGTTGATTTTATGAGTTATTGCCAGGGGCAGATGGTGCAGCAAAGCCGGGATCTGCTGCTGGCGCACGCCTTCCTGGATCTGGTGGATCTGCAAACCGGCTTACCATGCCTCCTTTCGGTATTAAAGCCGGGAGGATTATATTATTTTACCCTGGCGTACGACGGCGAGACTATTTTCTACCCTGCCGTTGACCGTGAATTTGAAGACCTGATAATAACATTATACCATCAGAGCATGGATGAACGGGAAGGCGGGAAGGCCGGTCACAGCCGGACGGGACGGCGGTTATTGGCGGCTCTGGGCCGGATGGGCAGTGAAATACTGGCGGCGGGCAGTTCGGCTTGGCTGGTGCTGTCCAGGACCGGCGGTTCCTACCCGCCCGAGGAGGCATATTTTCTGCATTACATTCTGGAAACCATCCGGCAGGCACTGGCCGGCCATCCGGACCTGGACCAGGAGAAGTTTCAATTCTGGCTGAACCAGCGCCGGGAACAGATACACACCGGGGAACTCATTTTTATGGCCCATCAACTGGACGTCTGCGGCCGCGTTTAATAAAGTTTTCAGTTTTCGATTAAACATTTTGAACTTATAATAGGCTGGAATCAATCGGCAGAGCACCTCTGAGTCAGGAAGCAGAATTTTTCAGAAAGGCGACATAATGACGTTAACGGCAGCCGACAGGCAAAGGGCAGCTAATTGGCAGGAAAAATTATCATTCAGGCACACATGGCGATTCTTGCAGAACAACCGCCCCGAAAGTGCCCTGATTGCCGAATTTCTTATATCATTTCAGGAACTGTTCCCTAAATTATCGATTAAGACCGAAGTTATACCTGAAACAGAGCTTCCCGGGCTGGTTCTCGGGGAGAGTTGGCAATTCCAGGCGGTCCCGGAAGGTAAAAAGCTGGAAATGCTGGGAGAGATTCTGCTGGCCCTGGACGGTCAAGGACAGGCGTTGTCACCGGCAGTCAGGAGTCGCTGGGAAAAACTCCCGCTGGCTCCGGAGCTGACTATTTTCATTGCTCCGGACTGCCCTTTTTGTCCACAGATGGTGCGCCAGTTAATTCCTCTGACGGTAACTCCCCCCAAGGCGGCCATTTCCCTGATCGATGCCGCCTTGTTCACCGAACTCTCCCGGGAGCAGAGTATTAAGGCGGTACCCACCGTGATAGTCAACGGCATCTATAGACTTACCGGGGCCTTCCAGTTGCCGGAACTGCTGGATCTGGCGGAGAAGGCTGACCCGGCCCAGCTCTCCCTATCAGGGTTAGAAAGGCTGATGGTGGAAGGCCAGGCAGGCGTCCTGGGGAATTTTATGCTGGAAAAGCAGGTAATCTTCCCCAACGTCCTGCCATTATTATTACACCAGGAGATCAATATCCGTCTTGGGGCGATGGTGGCCCTGGAGATGGTGGGGGAGAAGCATCCGGATCTGGTGGCGGCTTTTCTGCCCCGGCTTTGGCAGGAATATCCCGGCCGTGACCTGGCCGTGCAGGGCGATATGGTCTACCTCATCGGGGAATGGGGGAATGGGGGCTGGATTAAACCATTGGCGGCAGCCAGGGAGGAAACCGACAAGCCGGAGCTGCAGGAAGCACTGGATGAGGCTATGGAAAATATCCAGGCCAGGGAAGCAGGCTGAGCGGCAAAAACTGCGGGACTAGACAACGCCCGGCCCGGTTCTGCGGAAATCCCGGCCAGTGGGATTTCCCCAACCCCGAGACAGGAGAACCCTCCCCGGAAAATGATTGCAGAGCTGCAGAGCGCCGGGAGACAGGGTGCCACCCGCCACCGGCCGGGCCCAGCAAAAGAAAAGGCAGGGCCGCAGCCCCGCCTTTTCGGTTCAGAGATATTGCCTCTTCTTGGGTTAATATTCCTGCCGTCTCCGGGCGTAGGCCGCCAAACGGACCAGGCCGGCGCCTAAGAGGAGCACGGCGCCGGGGAGGGGGACGGCGGGGTTGTTGACATAGCTGTCGCTGCCTACCGCAACGCCTGGACACAATTGCCGGTAACATGCAGACCGACTGCGCAAAGAACCATCTGTTAGAGCATCAATGTACGCTAATGTCTGACCAGACTATGCAGGATAAACTGAAGTTCACCCATTCTGAGGAGGTATTTGATATGCCGTTTCTGAGGCGCAGGGTTATCAGCTGAATCGTCTGAAACACAAGCAGTAGTCACTAAAGCCGGAGCAGCATCGTTCCCTCCGAGGCAGGTCCCCCGGCGTTGCCCCTGAGCTTGAAATCAACGTCAACAGTGCCGGCAGTTGGGTTATCATATAATGTAGCTGCAATCCCTAATAACATTCCATCATCAAAATATATGTCTGAAATAGACGGAGCGCAATGCTGCCCAGTATTGTAGAAATAAAAATCGCCTGATTAGCCATGGCTACTGTTCCAGCGGGTTAGCAGTTAATCACGAAAGACTGCGAGTTGCCCGAAAGATCATGGGTTACCATTATCGTGGTTATTTTAAAAAAAGATAGCGTTGTAATCGGCCATGGCCGGCGCCACACTGAACACCAGCACAGCCGCCAAAGCCAGTAAAAATAGTATTTTCTTCATCTTTCCTCCTTCAATAATTCTCATCCCCAATTATCTTCCTGGGGACCAACAAGCTCAACCTTAATTCTTTCTCCCCCTGGCATCCCTCCTTTTTTATGATAATTTCTGCGCCCCGGGGCTGCTGCCAACCTGACCTCTGTCATCCGGACCCCAACCGTTCCCGGTGCACCGGCCCCTGGCTCCCCTGGGCTCAATAAAAATGTTTCAAAAGATAAACATCCCTCTCCTCAACCTGGGTGGGCAATTTCCTTATATAAATAGATGCAATTTTAGGACCACATGTCGAACAATAATAATTACTCTAAATTATTAGATAAATTGCCTAGGACATTTTTTGCCACCAACTCAAATGTTCAGAAAACAGCACATCGAATACAATAATTTGAACCGTCCCTGAGCCTTCCCCCGGCGAGGGGCGCCGAAGATTGGTCGCCGGAACCGCTTAAAACTAATAATAACAATATGTTAAAGTTAGATAGCGGCTGGCCGCCGATCGTTCAACCCCTGCCCCGGCCTCGAGGCGTCCAAAATCGCCGGCGCCAGCCTGATGCCATCATTAGTATATTATATCAGATAGTTATCTTATCTTTCTGATATCGCCGCCGGCGCCGGCCGTCCTGCTGCCATGTTCAGATAATGGAACGTTGCGTTTCCCGGGAGCCTTGCCTTAGCATGAAAAGGTAAACGTACCTATGTCGAAGCCCTAAGCCACGACATTAAGGGTGGGAATAAACGGTTATGCAGTGGTCAGTTTGAGGTTGGGCGCCACCGAGATAGGCGCGCCGGTCTAAGCTCTCGGGGCGTTGGGGGTGGCGTCGGCTGGGAATTATGCTGGGTCTCAAGAAAAATGGGGTTAGCCATTATGAGCTAACCCCTTGATATTATTTGGCGGGAGCGACGAGACTCGAACTCGCGACCTCCGGCGTGACAGGACACCGAGCTAACCATTGACTCGTATGATTTCAATATGTTATCGACTAATTATTCGCTTAAGTTCCCTTAAAGTCAGCCTGACAAAATCAAAACTCCCCGCAGAATCCCCCCGCAATCTGTTAGCAATATGCCTGATTCATGCGGGTTTTCTGTGCCGACAAAAAGCACGACTGCTCAGGGGCCGGTAAAAAGTTTTTGAAGCCCTCCCCAGCGTAAAGGAATGCACAGGAAAAAAATAACCTTGCCAGAAACAATTGGAGGGAAAAATCGACATCCCCGCTGGGATAGCGAGGACACCAATACAAACATATGGTATGGCCGTCGTGCACAGGGAATGCAGAAAAAAGTGGTTAAAAATATGGCGCCTGGCAGACCTCCTGATTAGAAGGTCTTTGGGCACTATATAATTATTAAGGAAAAACATATAGATAATCTTTATTTCTCGGTAATTCCTGGTCATCTCCAAATTGCAAAAACCGGCTAAAAATGCGGGCTTTGAAAATCCAGTTTTTTCAAAGTGGTATCCGGAATGGTATCCGCGAGGTCTTTGCAAATTATTATCAATGAGGAGGGGTTGGCATAACCCTCAACCACTGTAACTAGGTTCTCTACCCCAACCCATTTAACGTTCTCTCTGGCCAACAAAACATTTTTATAATCTATTTCAAGCGTAGGCAACCTGCCTCCCGTGTTCCTTAGGCCCATTCATAGCCAGAGAGTCGACACACCTTTCCCAGTGCTTAGTTCTACGACATTATAAACCAGCTCGGGGGGATGGCCCCCGCGCTGGTTTTGATCATAACGAACTTGCCTTGTTCTGTAGTTATGGGCTTTCCACAACCTCTAATACACCATTCAGGTTGGGACGGTCAAATGTAACGATGTTGGTTGAGAGATTCTTAACGATTCCGATGAATTGCGAGTAAATTTAAATCATATAAATAATGGCTATCAACCGCCGTATTGGTTAAGTTTATTGATGATGTCTTCCTTTTTGAGTTCCCCCACCAGAGAACCTAACAGATTCCCTCTGGCATCTAAAAAGAGCAGGGACGGCATGGTATAGAGATGATGCTCAGCAATATACCCCCGGGCAGCCTCGGGATTCCGGGCATAATCGATGCGTTTCAGGAGAGTCGCCCTGGAGTCGGTAAAGATCTGATCCACCAGTTGGTTGCCGGCTTTACACATCTTAAGCGTGCAGCCGCAGGCCTTGCTGGTGGTAATGTAAACTACCTGCGATATCTTGAGATCTGGGTTGGCTGCCAGACATGACTGGCTAAGAAATATGCCAGTACATAGCATAATAACCAAGCAAAACAATACGACACGTACTTTTCTCATAAACGACTAGCCTTTCTAAAGTAGAGTCTGAATTCCTTGATACAACATATAGACACCGGCGAGAAAAAGCAGGCCGCCGGCGGTTTTTTGTAAGGAGAGGCCTAGCCGGGTGCCTTTGGAGGCCAGAAAGTTCTCCAAAACGCTGGTAAAAGTGCCAGCCAAGATGATGAGGGTGCCCTGACCCAAGGCATAGGCGAACAGCAGGGCACTGCCATAAGCTACTTTTTGCTGCACTGCGGCCAGGGTCAGGATCACTGCCAACACCGGGCTGGCACAGGGGGAAAGGACCGTGCCGAAGAGCATGCCTAAAATTAAGGCCCCGATCAGACCTGTGCGCTGGGGCAGAAATTTCTGGGAGGTTTCCAACTTCAGATTGATGATGCCAGCCAGATGAAGCCCCATGACAATGAGCACGGCGGCCAGGATGAAATACCAGATGGGGCCGTTCATGCCAAACATAGTGCCCATGAGAGAAGCAACAGCGCCCAGGATGGACATGACGATGGCCAAGCCGAGCACGAAGGTCAGGGAATAGATAAAGGCCTGTTTTTTATTACTGCCGGCATAGCCGCCGACAAAGCCGATAACCAGCGGAATACTGGCCAGAATGCAGGGACTGGCAGTGGCCAACATGCCGCCCAGGTAAGAGGCGCCAAAGGCCAAGATCGGCCGGTTTTGCATGATTTCTCCGAGGGTGGTTGATAAATCCATATGGTAATCCTTTATTTGATAAATTTTAGATCCTTGAGTTTCTTGACCAGATCATTCTCTGCATAGATGCCCATGTGGCGCTCAACCTCTTTGCCGGAAGCATCCAGAAATACCTGGGTGGGGATCCCTACGATCTTGAATTTTTGAAAGAGCTCCTTATCTTTTTCGACCATGACCAACCGCACTTCAATCTGATCCCCGTATTTGCTCTTGATGGAGGCCAGAATCTTTTCCATTTCTTTGCAGGGGACGCACTCGCCCCTGCCGAAATCATAGAGGGCGGGTTTAGATGCGGCACCCGAGGCACTCTGGCCCAGACTCGGAATGATCTGGCACAGAAACATCAGACCTATTATGACCCCTAATAATTTTGCCCCGTGCTTATACAGTAATTGCATAAAATTCTCCTTTTTCTTGCTTATCTGGGAATATAAAGCGCCTTTAAGAAAGAAACGCTTAGTTTTTGAAATATGGTAAGTCTTGCCGCCAACTCGAAGCTTTAGCAAAGATTAGGTCATCCGCCTATAATGCCTTCGGTTGGGAGACATCTGTGGCCCTGCTCCTATCCGAACGACAGAGATCTTGGCGGTCAATATTCTGGGCTTGCTGACTGAAAGCCGTCAATTCCGAATCTATCTGCAGCCAGGGAATGAGGTGGGCCATTAAAGCAGCCCGTTGGTCGGTGGGGTCAGTGGGTGGGTCCAGGTGGTAATCGATGAATTGACCACTGCGTTTTTTGTCCACCAAGCCTGCTTCCTCCAGGATGCGCAGGTGCTTGGAGACGCTGGGTTGGGTAATGCCCAAAACGGACTGGAGTTCGCAGACACACCGGGGCCGGTCCATGAGCAAACGGATGATCCGCAGACGGTTGCCGTCAGCCAGGGCTTTGATGGTTTTCAGTAACAATTTCATTGATTTCCTTTGATTACGGTTTGTCTAGATAATTAAATAACTTATTTCTGTCAAGCGGGTCAAGCTTCCCATAATAATTTCAATCAAGTTTACCAGAGATCCGCATCCAGAGCGGTCCATCCCGAAACAGTGAGAAATTCCTGGAAATCCTGTTTCTTGTCGGAGTCAGGGGCGGACAATCGTCCGGCCCTTTTTCCCCGTCCCGCACCTTGGCGGCAAAGGCCAGACAGGTGGCCTCACCGCATTCCTGGCAATTCGTTTTGGGAAGATACTTTAAAATCAGCATCATATTGATCAAAGGGCGGGAAGTGTAAGAAGGTTGGAGGGTGTCCCGTTGTTCATAGGTGGTGTTGATTTCTCTTTTCAGCCAATCCAGCACCCGATGGACTTCCTCCTGATCTTTGAGGCCATTGATGGCCACGGTCTGAGGCCGAATAGTCACCAGCTCGGCCACCGTTTTTTATCGTGAGCGTAGAAGTTTCGGAGTCAAAGGCATACCCTCCCAGAGATGCGTTCAGGTAAGGCAGAACCGGACTGACATCACCATCAAAGGTGGCGATGACATTTACCGTTTCAAAGGCAAAATTACATTCCGGCCGGAAAATGTTTACGTCGGTAAATTCTTGCACTAACATATTTCACCTCATTCCTGGTCCTCTGTTAGGTTGATTCAGCATTGCACTCCAACAGCCATTTTTTCAGACTCTCTTTGCTGGGGGGATGGCCCGAGGCTTTCAGGTCATCGTTAATCATCAATGACGGCGTGGCAAAGACGCCCAGACGGGCGATTTCTTTGACATCAGTCACGTGCTCGATTTCAGCCGGCAGACCGAGTTCAGCCACCACCGCCATAACCATCTGTTCCAGGCTGTGGCAGGAAGGGCATCCCGGTCCCAGGATCTTTATGTTCAGGCCGCGTCTTTCTTCTGCAACTTTTTCCCCCATGGCCTTTTTGTATTCTCGCAGGAAGGCCTGTTGGTATTCCTCCTGGACGGAGGTGGGAATGTAGTTTTTCCCTTTCAGGGTTGAAAATAAGAACTGGGCGATTTCCTCGTCCGGGCGGCCTTGCAGATCCTTAGCTGCTTCGATGGCAGGCTTGAGGCCATTGATGCCGACTTTGAGACCGGCAACGGATATCTGGATGATTTCTTCATTTGACATAAACTGCCTCTTTGCCATCAGGCTGCCTGCCCTTGCCGCAACAGTTTTTGGCCAGGTTCAAAAGCAGTCTAGGGGAATTTCCCGTGCCGCTAAAGAGAAGTTTTCAAAATCCTTCCTGGATCGGAAGCAAGAATTTCTTGACATGGATTAGTACGGTAATTAATATATAACTATATTGTTATATGATAGATATTGTCAAGCATAATTTTGGATTACCTGGAGGGAACATACCATGGAAAACGAAATTAAGGCCCTTCTGCAAGAAGCTATTTCCCAGGCCGAGCTCTCGCAGCAGTTCTATCTTGATATGACCACGTTGGTGATCCAGCCGGAAACCAAGGATATTTTTCAGTATCTGGCTAAAAATGAATTGCAGCATAAGGCCTTTCTGGAAAAGTGGTTAGCCGAGGAAATATGCCCACTCATACCGCAGGTGAGTGATTTTCATTTAGCTGACCTTCTGGACCTGCCCCTCCTCACCAAGGAGCTATCCCCCAAGGAAGCCCTGGCCCTTGCGGTCAAGCGGAAGGAAGCTTCCTATGAATTTTATCAGAAATTGGCCAGTCTCCAACCGGCGGGGGAACTACGCGAGTTCTTGGACAAAATGGCCATGATGAAGTTGGAAGACAAAGACAGGCTGGAAGACCTCTTCGACAATATCGCCTTCCCGGAAGTCTGGTAAGACAACTCCAGGAAGTATTTGGAATTTTTCTATCAATGTACCAATATTTTTTTATGGTCTATTATGCTCAAGGTTGAGGATCTGTGGGTGACCGTCGAGGGTAGGGAACTGCTCAAGGGGATCAATTTGCATATACCTGCGGGAGAGACGCATATATTATTTGGCAAGAATGGCTCGGGAAAATCGACCCTGATTATGACGGTTATGGGTTTTGCCCGTTATACCGTAAAACAAGGGGCGATTTATTTTCGCGGCCAGGAAATCACCCATTTGCCCTCTTCGGAGCGAGCCCGGCTGGGTCTGGGTCTGGCCTTTCAGCGCCCCCCAACGATTCGCGGCGTCAAAGTGCGTGATATTCTTAAGGCGTGCGCAGGGAGCAGGGATTATCAAGATATAGTAACACAATATAACTTCACCTCTTTCCTTGACCGGGAGGTCAACTACGGCTTCTCCGGTGGCGAGCTGAAGCGCTCGGAACTTTTGCAACTCCTGGCGCAAGACCCTTTAATGGTGCTCCTGGATGAACCTGAATCAGGGGTTGATCTGGAAAACCTGCAGGTGGTGGGGGCGATTATTGCCCGTCTGCTGCAAAAAGAACGGCGCCACCGGCATCGGGTAAAATCCGGACTTATTATCACGCACACTGGTTTTATTCTGAATTATCTGGAGGCGGACCGGGGATATATTATGATGGACGGTCAGATATACTGTCAAGGTCAGCCGCGTGAGATGTTTAACGACATTAAACAATTCGGTTATGAGGAGTGTTCTCATTGCCGGAAATTAAGCAAAAGGCAGGAATAATTCCCACGATTACCGGGTATTTCTTATTCTTGCTAACTAATTACGATTTTTAGGGTAGCTGCATACCATGGAGTCGGCAGGCTCACCGGCGCAGATGGACATTGAAGCCGAATGGCAGGTTCCGGTTTCAATCTAATACAGCTGGGTTCCCCCGGGAGGATTGTGTTGATTTTTATGTTTGACAATATGTGGATAGCCGGTTATACAATGTATGGAGGCTAACCGGCGCGCTAAAGGCGCCCAGAGGCTAAACGACGGTCGGAAGAGGTCGCCGCCAAGCCTGCCGGAAGCCTAAAAATTTTTTGGCTTATAATATTTAGTAAATCGGTTATACGGATATCAAGGAGATAGGAGTTCTTATGGCCGCAACTCTTGCCAAACGTCTGGGTTTTGTGGAACGCTTTCTGACCCTGTGGATTTTCTTGACCATGGCTGGGGGCGTCGCATTAGGATACTTTATCCCAACCTTCACCAATGTGATAACTTACTTCCAGGTGGGAACCACCAACATCCCCATCGCCATCGGGCTCATCCTGATGATGTATCCGCCTCTGGCCAAGGTGCGCTACGAGGAACTACCCCAGGTATTCAAGAATTATAAGGTCCTGGGACTTTCTTTAATACAGAACTGGATTATCGGGCCCATCCTGATGTTTGTCCTGGCCATAGTCTTTCTCCGGGGCTATCCGGAATATATGGTGGGTTTGATTATAATCGGTTTAGCCCGCTGCATAGCCATGGTCATCGTCTGGAACGACCTAGCCCAGGGCGACACAGAGTATTGCGCCGGCCTGGTGGCCTTCAACTCCATCTTTCAGATGCTCTTTTTCTCCATTTACGCTTATATTTTTGTGACGATTTTGCCTGAATGGTTAGGCATCGCCTCCGGCCTGAAAGTCCAGGTGACCATTTTACAAGTGGCCGAAAGCGTGCTGATTTACCTGGGCATCCCCTTCTTCGCCGGCATGTTCACCCGTTTTTTCCTGGTCAAGGCCAAGGGGGTGCAATGGTATGAGGAAAAATTCATGCCCAAGATCAGCCCCATCACCCTCATTGCCCTGTTGTTCACCATCGTCGTGATGTTTTCCCTTAAGGGCGAGTATATCGTACAGCTCCCCCTGGATGTGGTGCGGATCGCCATACCTCTGACGATCTATTTCTTCGTGATGTTCTTTATCACATTTTATATGTCGGCCAAGGCCGGGGCGGGCTATCGCATTTCCACCACCCTGTCGTTTACTGCCGCCAGCAACAACTTTGAGCTGGCCATCGCGGTGGCGGTGGCGGTGTTCGGACTCCAGTCCGGCGAGGCTTTTGCCGCGGTTATCGGCCCTCTGGTGGAGGTGCCGGTGCTCATCAGCCTGGTGAACGTGGCATTGCGCTTCCGGGATAAATATTTTACCCTGCCGTCATGCGCGGTCTGCGGCCTGGACGCCGGACACGCCATCCTGTTGAAGGGGCGGCGTGGCGATGAAGAGGTTTATGTCTGCCCCGATTGCGCTCATGCCAATACTTTCTCTCGGGCCGATTAATCCAAGAACAAAGATTTTAGAGAATAGGTGGAGGCATATCTGTGTTTAAAACTATTGTAATGGCCACTGACCTCTCTCCCGCCTGGGATGAGATAGTCGCCTGCGCCGGAGAATTCAAGGCCCTGGGCTGTTCCGAAATCATTCTGACCCATGCAATTACCGTCCTCTTCCTGAGTGGGATGGAAGGTAGGCTGCGGGATGAGGCCCGGCAGAAATTGGCAATTCAAAAGGCCAAACTGGAGGCTCAAGGGTTTACCGTGGGCATTGAGATACCCACCGGCCTGCCCGCTCATTCCCTGAATGAGGTGGCGCGTTGCTGCGGGGCAGACCTCATCGTGGTGGGTTCCCACGGCAAATCCCTGTGGCGGGAGGCCGTGCTGGGTTGTGTTAGCTGCGCCGTGCTGCATCACATCGAATATCCCACATTGCTCCTTAACGTACGGCTTAAAGAGGGGATGTCAGCGGGGTCCTGCCGTTTGCAGGCCACCAACCTGCTCCGTCATGTTCTGTTCCCGACGGATTTCTCCGGGATCTCGGGGCGCGCCGGCGACTTAGTGACCCGCCTGGCTCCCCGGGGCATATCTCAGGTCACGGTTTTGAACGCCCTGGACGTGCCGGGAGGAGCAGACGCCTACCCTCCGGGGTATCAAGAAGTGGCCGTAGGGGCGGCCCGAGATTTGCTGGGGCAATGGAAGCAGCGGCTCATAAACGCCGGAGTTCCCATAGTGCATGACCGTTTTGATTCGGGCCATCCAATTCCTGCCATTCTTCAAGTTCTGGAGTCTCAGGATATTTCAATAATTATCATGGGCACCCAAGGGAAAGGTTTTATCAAAGAGATTTTCCTGGGCAGCGTGGCCCACAATGTTACCCGGCTGTCGCCCTGTCCGGTTTTGCTGATTCCTCCGGAAACGAGGTAATTACGGAAAACAATAAAAGTTCTAAAGAAACCTAAAAATTATAGTTTATCGAATAAATTAGGAGGAAAGTTCATGGGTTTGAGTGAAACCCTCGGGCAGGTCATGCAGACTCGTCCTATTTTGGCATACGGAGCCAGCTATCTGGGCGGGGTGATTGCCACCGCCAGTCCCTGCATTCTGGCGAGTATTCCTTTGGTCATCGGCTTCGTCGGTGGTTACGCCGGGGGCAACAAAAAGCAGGCCTTCTTCTACTCACTCACCTTCGTGGTAGGGTTGGCCGTGGTCATGTCTATCCTGGGAGCCATGGCCGCGCTTATGGGGACTTTGTTCGGCCAGGTGGGCACATACTGGTATTTTGTGGTGGCGGTCATCCTTATGGTCATGGGCCTGCAGTTGTCAGGAATGATTGATCTCAAACTGGGCGGGGCCTCGCAGAAATTTTTGCCTCAACGCACCGGCCTGGTCGGCGCCTTGATCTTAGGAGGGCTGTTCGGGCTGGTCCTGTCGCCCTGTGCCAGCCCGGTGTTGGCGGTGATCCTGACCCTGGCCGCGGTTAAGGGAGAGGTGGCTTACGGCAGCAGTTTACTCTTCGCCTACGCCCTGGGCCAGGGCACCCTGGTTATCCTGGCCGGCACGTTTACCGGGGTGATCGAAAATTTCCTGCAATCCAAAGGGGCCAAGTTCGGCGCCATCATGCAACAGGTGGCCGGTTTCTTGATCTTCTTTGCCGGGGCCTATATTTTCTTCCAGGGGATTCGCGCCTTATAATTCCTGAGTAGCTTTATTGATCAAATCAAAAAAACATCATTTTTTAAGGGTTATCATGAAAAATCAACAAGATAAAGAGCAGGTAGCCACCTTAGAGCCGTTGGCTGAGGCAATCAACCTGCCTAACAATCTCGTTTCTCTGATTAAAGGGTTTTGGGGCGATCTGTCCCGCCAGCAGATGATCAAATTAGCCCTCCTGGGGCTAGGGCTCATTGTCTGGTATCCGGTGTACAGCCAGCTCAAGCCCTTCTCCAATTGGGTGGCCTACGACTTATTCCGTATCCCCCATGGCACCCACCTGGGGGATGCGGTCTCCTTTTTCTTCCTGGATATCCCCAAGGTGTTCATGCTCCTGGTGCTGGTGGTCTTCGGAGTCGGCATCCTCCGCTCCTTTTTTACGCCGGAGCGGACCAGGGGCATTCTGGCGGGCAAGCGGGAGATTCTGGGGGATATCATGGCGGCGGGGCTCGGGATAGTAACCCCCTTTTGCTCCTGTTCCGCGGTGCCGCTGTTTATCGGCTTCGTGGAAGCGGGCATTCCCATCGGGGTTACCTTCGCCTTCCTGATCTCCGCCCCCATGGTGAATGAAATTGCCCTGGTGCTGCTCTTCGGCCTCTTCGGCTGGCGGATCGCTCTGATTTATATGTCCATGGGCTTATTGATCGCCATCCTCACCGGCATCATTATCGGCCGATTGAAAATGGAGAACCAGGTAGAGGACTGGGTCTATGAGATTCGGATGGGCCAGACGCCGGCTTGCCTGGAGCAATTGAGCTGGCTGGACCGGATCGATTACGGTCTTAACCAGGTACGGGATATCGTCGGAAGGGTCTGGATCTATATCATCCTGGGGATTGGGGCCGGGGCGGCGATCCACGGCTTTGTTCCCGAAAACTTTTTAGCGGCAATCATGGGCAAACAGGCCTGGTGGTCGGTGCCGGTGGCGGTTCTTCTCGGCGCGCCGCTCTACTCCAATGCCGCCGGCGTTATCCCGGTGGTCGAGGCCTTGCTGGGAAAGGGCGCGGCCCTGGGGACTGTGTTGGCCTTCATGATGTCCATTATCGGCATCTCCTTTCCGGAAGTCGTCATCCTTCGAAAGGTATTGAAGCCCAAGCTGATCGCCGTCTTTATCGGGGTGGTCACCGTGGGGATTACCATAGTCGGTTTCATCTTTAACGCCATAATGTAATGGGAAAAGCAGGGAGTAAAACAATGAATGATCAAAATCTGAAAGAAATCATCAAGGACCGTTACGGTAAGATCGCCCGGGGGGAAGTCAAGTTCTGTTGCCCCTCCTGTGGGCCGACGACTACCGACCAATGCCTGGCCGTGGGCTATACCGCCGAGGATTTGCAACTGATACCTGAACTGGCCGTGCTGGGAGTGGGATGCGGGAACCCCACCGCCTTGGCAGACCTCAAGGATGGAGAAACCGTCATGGACCTGGGTTCCGGCGCGGGAATTGACGTCTTTCTGGCGGCCCATAAGGTCGGGGATCGGGGCCGGGTCATCGGCGTAGATATGACGGAAGATATGGTCATCAAAGGCCGTCTGCTGGCGGAACAAAACGGCTATGCCAACGTGGAATTTCACCTGGGCGATGCCGAACATCTCCCGGTGGATTCTGCCACGGTGGATATCGTCATCAGCAATTGCGTGATCAACCTGACTCCGGACAAACTGGCGAGCTTCAAAGAGGTCCATCGGGTCTTAAAGCCGGGCGGGCGCATCCTGATCGCCGATCTGGTGACTGCTGGGGAACTGCCGCCGGACGTGCGGGCCAAGCGCGGCGGCTTGGGCGGACTGCCTGGCCGGGGCCATGGAGAAGGAAGCTTATCTGGAAACCATCCACCGGGCCGGTTTTTCTGAGGTGGTGGTGGTTTCCGAGTCGTCCTATGAGGGTCCAGGGATGGATGAGCGGCTGCGCGGGAAAATCCTCAGCGTGAAAGTGCGCGCAATAAAGGAGTAAAGCACAGGTTTAAAGAACGGGAGGAGACTTTCTCAGTTTATGACGTCAGGGCTACTGGGAATGGTTCGCTTTCTCTTAAAAAAATATCCCTTAATTTAATCGATTAACCGGTTAAATAATTATAAAAATTTGAGGTAAATTGTCATGACAGTAAAAGATGGCGTATCCGTAAAGATTCTTGAACTTCCCGGGGTTTCGGGAGGCTGTTCTTGCGGCAGTGTGGCCTGTTCTCCGGAGATGGCTGCGATACTTCAGCAAAAAGTTGCGGAGCTCCAGTCAGCTTTGGAGGAAAGTTATCCCGGTCGGACCAGGGTGGAGTACGTGAATCTTAAAGAAAATCAGGCTGAGCGGGAGAGTGAGATCGGCCAATTGCTGGTTACCAAGAAGTATCCCGGTCCCCTGGTGGTTATTAATGAGGAGCCGAAATTTGCCGGGTCCATCCAGATAAAGAAGATCGTCAAGGAAGTTGGTGCCATTTTAGGGTAACGCAAAGGAGAAAGTGATGGGAGAGTTCCTGGAAACCACTTTTGAGAAATTCATTTTCAAGGTGAAAGTAGGCTATCTCTATAGCAAGGAAGAATTCTGGGCCAACATTCAGGATGGTGTGGCGACCGTAGGGTTAACTGACTTCATGCAGAAGGCCAAGGGCGACGTGGCTTTTCTGGAGACGGTGGAGCCGGGGCTGGAAGTTAAACAGGGTGATGAGATCGGCACCATCGAGACCATTAAGGCTACCTTCGCGATCATCTCCCCGGTGTCCGGCAAGGTGGTGGAGGTCAATCCCGAGATCGACTCCAGCCCATATCTGATCAATCACGACCCGTATGGGGGCGGCTGGATCTACCGCATCCAACTCAGCGACCCCGGAGGGCGACAAGGCCCTCCTTATGGACGCCAAGAAATATTTCGAACTGATGAAAGACAAGGTCGCCCAGGAGGCGAAGAAACTTTATGGGTAAGAAACACAAAAAAGTAGTGGTGCTCCCTTGCAGCGGCATCGGCAAGGTCTACGGCGCTCTGGCCCGGGAGACCACCTATGAGCTGGTGGAAAAGGTGCGGCCCGGCCTGGCCATCACCACCTGCCTGCCGCTGCTGGTGATCAACGACCCCGAGGCGGTGGCGCTGGTGACGGAAAACCCGGTGATTACCATCGACGGCTGCCCCAAGGACTGCGCCAAAAAGAGCGTGGAGGCGGTGGGCGGTAAAGTGGCCAAGACGTACGAGGCCATCAAATTTTACAAAGACCACAAGGACCTGAAGCCGGAAGGCATTGCGGAAGTTAATGACACCGGCCGGAAGCTGGCCCAGGTGGCCGCGGCCGAAGTGGCCCAGGAAATTGATAAGCTGGTCGCTGGGGAGGAAACCTGATGGATATACAAGTGCAAAAGGTGGGCGTGGTTTCCTGTAGTGGCGAAGAAATCCCGGAGGGGACGCTGTGTCGGCTGGCCTGCCGCAAGGTGCTGGAGGAGCGCCCCGGCGAAACCGTCACTATCTGCCTGCCGTTGTTCATCGCCGGCGGGGAAGAAGAGCGCACCTTTGCGGCCAACTATCCCACCATCACGGTGGACGGCTGCGACAGACTTGCGCCGCCAAGGCCACAAGATGCTATCCGGGAAACCCGGCTAAGACCATTTTAATTCCGGAAATCTTGAAAAAACATGGATTGGCGCCACCCACAAGTTGCGCCATTTCGGGCCGGAGGAGCGAAGCCGCAATCAAAGCCGTGGCTGAGGAGATCGCCCTGGCGGTGGACAAAGTGCTGGAGGAAGAATAGGAAAAGGAGTAACCATGGCAATATACAAAAATAAAGTGGAATGGCGGGGACCATCTGGGTTACACCTGGATGCAGAACGGCGTGGAGATGGAGTTTTCAGCGCCCCCGGACCTCTTTGGCAAGGCGGGGGTGCTCACCCTGAAGACGCCTTTGTGGCCTCGGCCAACACCTGCTACTTCATGATGGTGGTGTGGGCTTGCGAACGTTTCAAGATGGATCTGGTCTCTTTGGAAATGGAGGCCCATGGAGAGGTGGAGGAATTTCTGGATCGCACCTCCTGGTTCAACGGGTGTCCTTTTATCCGAAGATTGTGGTCAGGGGTAAATCCAAAGAAATGGTGCAGCGGGCTTTGGACATGGCCATGAAATATTCCACCATCAATCAATCTTTCAAGTCCGAACTCATCATTAAACCTGACATCGTGATCCAGTAAGGAACTCCCATGACGAAGTATACGATATTGCCTTTCTGGGAGGCGGCCCGGCGGGCTATCAGGGCGCGGTCCGGGCGGCCCAATTGGGGGCGAAGGTGGCGGTGGTGGAGGAAAGCTTTCTGGGAGGCGTCTGTCTCAACTGGGGCTGTATCCCCACCAAAACGGTGCGGGCCTCCGCTGAAGTGGGCAGGTCTATGCGCCGGGCCCGGGAGTATGGCTTCCAGCCCGTGGAGGCGGTACCCGATCTGGGGCTATCATCGCTCGCAAGGACCGGGTGGTTTCCGGCCTGAGAGCCAGCATCGGCCGCCTGTTCCAGGCGCATCGCATCGCCCTGGTGGAGGGAAGAGGTCGGCTCATTGCCGCCAATAAAATAGAAGTGGAGAGAAATGGCGAGCTTCATCTGGTGAAGCCGCCAAGGTGGTGATTGCCACCGGTTCCCGGCCGGCCCGCCTGGCCCTGTTTCCCGATGCCCCGGGTCTTCCTGGCCGACGAGATCCTCACCATCGATTACCGGCCCAAACACCTGCTGGTGGTGGGCGGCGGCGCGGTGGGGGTGGAAATGGCCGCCATTTTTCGGGAATTGGGCTCTCAGGTGACCTTGGTGGAAGCCATGGACCGGCTGCTGCCGCATGAAGACGCCGAGATGGCGGACTATCTGCCGGCGTGCTCAAGAGGCGCAAGATTAAGATCAACTGCGGCCTCAGGTGGCGGGGTCCAGGAAGGGGCCGGGGCCTGCACCGTCCGGCATGGCCGACGGCATGGAGCTAAACCCGGACGCCATCCTCCTGGCCACGGGAAGGCGGTTCAATACTGAGGGCCTGGGGCTGGAGCACACTGGGCGTTGAGCTTGACCGGGACGGATCGTGGTGAATGAGAACCTGCAGACCTCCGTTCCCAGCATCTATGCGGGGGCGATGTCATCGGCGGCTGGCTGCTGGCCCACGTGGCCTTTGCCGAAGGCATCTGCGCCGCGGAACACGCCCTGGGTCTGGAAAGCAGAATGGATTATGCGGTTGTGCCCCGCTGCACCTTCACCCTGCCGGAGTACGCCGCCGTAGGGGTGTCGGAGGCGGAGGCGGCAGCAAAACATCCCATCAAGGTGTGCCCGCTTTCCCTTCAAATCATTGGGGATGGGCCAGTGTCTGGGGGAACTGGAGGGTTGGTGAAAATAATCGCCCATGCTCAGACCGATCGAATCTTGGGCGCCCACATCATCGGACCTCACGCCGCCGATATAATTCATGAAATTGCGGTGGCCATGCGGGGAAATCCCTAGTCGGGTGATAATGGAGACTATCCACGCCCACCCGACGTTATCCGAAGCGGTGCTGGAGGTGACCCAGGCCCTCCACGGTCAAGCCATTCATATGCCACCGGGAGGACGCGTGATGTCTCTGCCGGCGCCGGAATGGCTCATTACTGAAGTGCGCCGCGCCAAGCGGGGCGGAGGCGCAGCAGTGGTGGCGCAAACGCAGGACCTGCTGGACCGCCTCCATCTGCCCACGGTGTGCGAGAGCGCCCGCTGCCCCAACCGGGGGGAGTGTTTTTCCCATCACACTGCCACTTTCCTGATCCTGGGCGAGGTTTGCACCCGCGGCTGCGCCTTCTGCGCCGTAAAAAAGGGGAAACCCCTGGCATTGAAGCGGATGAGCCTCGGCGCCTGGCCCAAGCGGTTTCCCAGTTGGGTCTGCGCCACGTGGTCATTACTTCAGTGACCCGGGATGATCTTCCTGACGGCGGCGCGGCCCATTATGCCAGGGTGGTGGAAGCCTTGCGGCAGCATTGCCCCGGCGTTCGCGTCGAGCTTCTGGTGCCGGATTTTGCCGGGGCCAAGGAGGCGCTGGCCACGGTGATGGCCGCCGGCCCGGACATTTTAGCTCATAACGTCGAACCGTCCCCCGGCTCTATCCACAGGTGCGGCGGGGGGCAGATTACCGCCGCTCCCTCAGGGTGCTGCAACAGGCCAAGGAGATTACTCCCAAAATCATCACCAAGTCCGGCCTGATGCTGGGATTAGGGGAAGGCGAACCGCAGAAGTGGAAATGGTCCTCCAGGATTTGCGGGCAGTGGAATGCGATATGCTGACCCTCGGACAATATCTTCTCCCCTCCCTCCACCATACGCCGGTGGCTCGCTACGTGACCCAGGACGAATTCTTCCTGGCGGCGGCAGAGCTCTGGACCTCGGTTTCAGGAGCGTGGCGCGCCGGGGCTTTGGTTCGCAGTTCCTATAAGGCGTCGTTGTTTTTTAAGGAAATCCGATGAAAGTTTGGCGTTATCTGGATACCGGGAGTCTTCCCGGAGCTCTCAATATGGCCATCGATCAGGCTATTCTGGGCCTGCATGCCAACGGCAAGGCGCCTCCGACGTTGCGTCTCTATCAATGGACCCCTCCTGCCGTTTCTCTGGGTTACTGCCAGACCAAACATACGTTAGACCTGGAAGCCTGCCGCCACCTTGGTATCGATGTCGTCCGGCGGCCCAGTGGCGGACAGGCGGTGCTGCATTCAGGAGATCTGACCTATTCAGTGATTGCTGGCACCGAAGATGGCATACCCGCGGCAGTCTCGGCGGCCTACCGCCGATTGCCGAAGGTCTGCTGAACGGTTTTAGCCGGTTGGGCCTGGACGTGCAAATGGGTGGGGGTATTATGAAACCTCCCCAGGTGGATATCTGCTTTCTGCGGGGGGAGTTGGGGGCAATTTTGCATCAGGGCAAAAAGTTTGCCGGCGACGCTCGAACCTGGCATGCTTCCTCTATGTTGCAGCACGGCTCCATCATTGTGCAACCGCAGATCGAGACCTTAATCAGTTTGTGGCAAAAAACGCTGATTCTCCAGAGGTGTTGCGAAACAGGTTAACACAGCGGATGACTTCACTTCAGGAGATGCTCGGGCGGTCGCATGAAATCGAAGAGGTCAAGGCGGCCATCAAAGAGGGCATGGCCGGGACTGAGATTGAGGTTTGAGTCGGAAGAGCTTACAGCCGATGAGATGGCCCTGGCCCAGGATATTGCTGCAAATGAGTTTAAAACAGCGGCTGTGTGCGGAAAACCGAGGGGTAAGGAGAAACGTATTCGTCATGGTGTAGTAAGTGCCTGATAAATTTGTCTCGTAAGTCTTTCTGTAGCTGTTAACATCGTCACTTTTTCCCAGGCCGAGCAGCGCCAGTTGGCTCAGGTGGTATACATCACCTTGAGCAAGGCTGCAGTTGCACCTTGGAGCTCTGCCAGGCAGGGGACATTATAGTGGGAAATGTCTTTACCGGGGAAAGAAAGGGGCTCCTCAAACGCATCGATTATGCCACGGATAAAGAAGCTGCCAAGGTGTTCTCAAAGAGTTTCATATTACCCGGGCGCCGGTTCTGTTGTTTTTGGACAAGCAGGGCAAATTGCTGTGGATGGCCTCGGGGAACTTAGTGGAAAAGGAAATTCAGGAAACATTGGGATTATTAGGCAAATAAAAGATTTACCGGAGGCCTGGCTGGTTGATTTCAAACTGGGGGTGTAGCCCAACCGGGTCGACTCCCGAGCCATCCGAGCCCACAGCCGAACTCTGAAGAGCTTCGGCTGGAAAGTTTTGGATGTAGAATAGGGGTAAGGAGAAAAATATGGCTATCACGAAATTGGCTTGCCGGGGTTTTATAGGGATATTACTCCTGCTCTGTTGGTCATTCACCACAACGGCCAGCATCGGGCCAAAGCCCAGGTTCCTGAAACCTCGCATGATTTCGGGGAAGTATTTGAAGATAAGGAACTGAAACATACCTTTGAAATCCAGAATACGGGTGATGATGTCTTGGAGATCAAGAAGATCGACTCCGATTGCACCTGTACGACGGAGGAAGCCGACCGTCGCATCCCTCCGGGCGGCAAGGGCCGCATCAGCCTGACCATCGCACCCTTTTCGGTACTCCGGGAGTTTACCAAAAACACGACATTATTTTTAAATGATCGGGAGCGTCCTCAGGTAGTCCTTAGCCTGAAAGGGGTGGGGAAACCCTTTATTCAAATTCAACCCAGCCACATTGTTCGTCTTCGGGGCAAGCCCGGGGAAGAATTGTCCGGGAAGGTCCGATTTATTTCCAATCTGCCCGGACACTGGGAAATCAAGGAAGCCCGCACCGACATACCGGACAGCATTGACGTTATCGTCCGGGCGGAAGAACCGGGACGTATTTACGTCGTGGAAGTGCGCAATAAACAAAAAAAGGAAGGAAACTATGCGGGAAAGATCGAATTGTTTACTACCTCGGAAAAACGTCCCCGGATGATCATGCGGGTTTTCGGTGAGATTTCCTTCCCTTCCCCAGAAAGCTCCTGATGAATAGAAATGGGGGAGCAAGAGAGGACTTCGCTCCCTCTTTAGTTGATTCAGCCCGAACAATGAAATGCGGCGGGGTCAGCAATCTTTGGCGCCGCTTATGGAACTTATACATCTATTAACAACAGCTTACCTTGATGAGACCGATTATCATAATAGGAAAGTGGCAAGAGGAGATAGACATGGTTTTGACTCTTACACCAGAAGAATTCCAGCGGATGAAAATGGCCGTTTTGGAAGGGGATGGGAAAGAGGCCTTGAAGCTGTTAAAGGAATTTATCAAGCGACTGGATCAGCAGGCGCACTCAGGGATGAAATCGCATCTCGGATAACAGACAGGGAAATGTCAGAACTCGTGATTTTTTCTTTGCCCCACCTAAATCATGAGTTTTTAATGGTGCAGCCAACCAGCTGCAACTCAGGTTATTTCAGGTCTCGCTCTCCCAACAGGCTGGCCCGCAGGTGATGTCGGTCAAGACAGGGGAGAGGGCTTGTTTCCGGTGCGGCGCCATCCTCCACGAAAAAGTACCCCGGAATGCAGGCTGGCCTCGGCTCGCGCCAGTTCCCATCCAAGGTAAGCCGCATGCTCCAGAGCGGGAAAGTAGCCTCCGATCTATCGCCGGGGTGTAAAGCTCAGCCGCAGTTCTGCCCTCTATAATCGTGTCCAGGAGGCCGTCATTGCGATAGTGCTCCAGAGATAGTATCCCCCTGGCCCTATCCACATAAATCACAAAATAACCGGAAGGGTCCCCTACCAGGCGAGAAGGCAGATACCCTTGAATCGGTTCCACGAGCATTGCTTCGGAATAAGGAGATAGGGGTAGGAAGAGCCGGTTAATCCCGGCCCCTCCCCCCTCCGAACCGGACATGCGGATCTCCCGCATCCGGCTCTCCGGTTGGTGGTTTTACCTCAAGAGGACTGGAATAAGGCACCATGGGCTCCTTCAAGGTTAAAAAGCCCACGGTCCTGAAAGAATTTGTTAGGCCAGCGTATGATGGTCAGCGCCACGACTAATACCTTTCCGCTTACTACGCTTCCGGAGAATACTGCGCAGACGACGACGAATCCATTGGTCCAGGCGGGAGAACGTCCATTTGTGACTATGCTTAAAATACTCAAACCAGCCTCGGAGCAATCTATTCAGACCTGATAATCGCCTCCATGCTGTGACCATGGCATCGTTTGGTCTTCTCACGAATGGCGTCTTTGAGCCTTTTCAGGCTCTTCCGACGAGGCCAGCGTCTAGTCGCCCGGAGCGTCGTCCCCGTTCAAAGTGATAGCCGAGAAAATCAAACCCATCTCCCGGCTCCGTGAGGTTGGCGATGCGTGTCTTTTGGGGATGCAGGGTCAAACCCCTCTCCCCCAACAGCTTTGCAAGCCAGGCCAGCGCTGCTTCCGCCCCTTCCAGGCTGCGGCACAGGATGACCAGATCGTCCGCATAGCGGACCATCTCCCATCCTTGTTCGGCCATGGCTACATCCACCGGGTGCAGGTAGAGGTTGGCCAACAAGGGACTGATAACCGCCCCCTGGGGCGTTCCCTCCTCCGGTCGCCATCTTTTCAGGCCATCCAGGATATCCTGCTGCAGATACTTTTCCAGCAGCGCCAAGACCCGGCCATCGGCAATATACTTCTCCACCTCGTGCCTGAGCCGGTCTTGGGGAATGCTGTCAAAATAAGACTTTATGTCAGCATCCACTACCCACAGATAGCCATCCTTGAGAAGCTTATCGACCCGACGCAGGGCATCCTTACAACCCCGTCCCGGTCTAAACCCATAACTGCGGGGATGAAATTCCCGCTCCATTATAGGTTCAATGACCAGACGCAGGGCGCTTTGCACCACCCGGTCCCGTACCGCCGGGATTCCCAGCGGTCGCTTTTCCTTGCTGCCCGGTTTGTCGATCCAGACCCGTTTGATGGGACGAGGATGATAGGTGCCGGACTTGAGCTCGGCATGCAGCTTCTCCAGGTTCTCCTCCAACCGGTCTGCAAAGTCCTCAAGGCTCTGATGGTCCGTGCCGGCACTGCCTCGGTTCGCTTTGACCCGGGACCAGGCCGCTCTCAGGGTCTTCACCCTGATGACCTTGTCAATCAGGCTGAACCACACGCCTCCTTTCACCCCCTGATCGAGGGCTTCCAGCATGCGTTCTGTCCAAATCGAACGTTCCACCCAGTCCCATTCTGCGGAGTGGGTGTCTCCCGTTTGCTTAGCCGAACTGCACACTGGCACGGGTGTAGCTTCGTCCGAGATGGACATAACTCATCCACCTTCCTGCGCCCCTTGGCTCCACCGGCATTACCCGGTTTCTCTGCTACTATGGGCGCTCTGACTCCTGTCCGACCGGCTTATCACCGACCTTGTATCGGACAGGTCTCCCTGGTTCACATGGCGCGACCTTCCCTGCATTCCGTCACCAAACACCTGACGCGCTCCGTCATCGCTTTTATCCTGCCCGCCCAGCGTGACGGACTTCCTGGGGCCCTGCTTCGCTCCTCGGCTATCCAGTCGGCTTCCAGGTCTGGGCTTCGCCATGCCGGCAGGCTCGCCGCTACGCCCGGCCGAATCGTGTTCGTCATCCTACGGACTGCAGATTCGCTTACGGTTGCTCTCCACCCCGCCTCACGGCGACGCAGTTACTTCAGCTACCGGGAGCGGGCATCTCCCGGAAGAGGACTTGCACCTCCCAGATCACGCCTGCTTCCAGGCGCACTGGCGGGCCCAGGGTTTTACGTAGCAGCCGCCTGGCCTCCATGATAATCTTCATGACATCGGTTTCGCCGATAAGGTCAATCACTTCCACCATCTGCCGGAAGTGGGAAACAGCTTTGGGGCTAAGATTCTTCAGAACGGGCCGCCGTCCCTGCGCCTCCACGATGCGCCTTCGTTCATCAATGCCCTGCCGGGCCAATGCTACAAACGATTGCCCCGGATAGTGCCCGACGGCCTGCTGGGAATCATGACCGCATACAATCACAAAGCGCAGATTGGGGTTGGCCAGGATATTGTAGATGAGGCGCTCAATGCCCAAGTTTTCGGTATGAAGTGAACCACTATGGCAATTTCCAGTTCGGCCTCCTGAACCAACGCCGTTGTTAGGTCCTCTGAGGTAAGGGTGCACACGGCCACCGGAGCCTGGTAGCGCAGCACCTGGTAGGCTCCCGGAAGAGGTGGCCAGCCCAGCCGTTCAATCACTGGTTCGCTGGAACAGACTTCCAGATCTCCGACGGTTTCGCCCCAAGTCTGGCTCAAAGCGTTGAGCACCAGGGGTGGAATGCAGACTTCGCACCCCAGACAGTCTGCGTGCGGCGGCACCAGACAACGTTTCGCCTCTACCATTAATTTCAAGAGTTCCTCGGGACCTTTCCCTTCTGGGAAAGCCTTCTCCAAGGCGTGGAGCAGGTTATGGAAGCAGCCGCAAGCCCGGCACTTTCCGGAGGACATGGCCTCTTGCATGTGTCCCAGGGCTTCCTTATAAGCCCGTTCTCTTTCATCGCTTGAGTTCATTTCATTTTTACTTGGCCGTCTTCATTGAGGCAGAGACTATCCCGAAATGTTAAGTTTTCACCCTTTGAGGGATAACTGATTCAATGACGGTCTTACCACCGGGACAACTTTGCCTTCCATCCAATAAAGCCACATGGTTAATCCTATAAGTACAAAGTCTTCCCCAATTGCCCCCAGCCCCACCTGACGTTCTACCAACAAACCACAGCCACAGTCAATCTTCAGCCCCGGGGCCAGGGTGATGAAAAGAACCAGGATGAAGATGCCAAGCTGGAGCATAATCAGCAGTAACGAACTGCGCCGGAAAATTCCACCCGGCAGAGAAGCTCCGGAAGTTCGGCGCCGACTCCGGGCCAGTCGACCCCAGGCCTCGGCCAGGTAGCCCATTAACAGGAATCCCCCCCACGGCCAGCTCCAGGGGGGGGAAGATGGCGGCGGTCGAGCACCAACCCCTCGGGCGGAGCTGATATGCAGAATGGCCTCAGCAAATTCATACGGCGCCAGATATTTTTGCACCCCGGCGTATAAGAACGCCAGGCCCAGGCCGATCCCCAAAACGGGTCGCAACGGCCATTCAAGAGCCGGTATCGACCGGATAGCCCGCTTCATCCCAGGCACGGAATCCCCCTGTAAATGCCATTACCCGGCTAAACCCCAGGTTGTGTAGTTTGGTGGCCAATTTCAGGGCATCGTCGCAACTTTCCTGACTGCAGTAAACCAGAATTTGCTGCTCCCGATTGGAACCCACGATTTTGGGCGGCTCGGTCAGGGCATTTGGCCCAGCTCTCGGGAGGCAGGTTGACTGCGCTGGGGACATGCAGCTCCTGATAATCCTGGACGTGCCGGGCATCGATGATTAAAGTTTGCCTTGCTTGCCAAAGGGCCGTAAGCTTCATCCAGGGTAATGGTTTTGATTCCTTTATACTCCATTTGCCGCCGTTCAGTCCGATGTTTTTCCAGGAGGGTATCGAGTTCTCCCTGGAGTGACGCCCGTACCCGATGCCAATTCTGAAAAATCCCGAAAACGCTGACCAGCACCAGTAAACACGTGCTCCAAAACAGGTAGCGTTGCCAAGAAATGCTGTAGTTCTAGTTACTCTACCCAAAACGCCTTGATTTTCCTGCGCCCGAACCGAGCTTTGGAAGTTCCAACAATGCGAGTGTCAAGTGCCTGTTCAATGAATGAGATATATAAATATACCTAATTAACTATTTAGTCAAGTAGGCTAATCCTTCAAATAAAAACCGGCCATTAGAACAGTTTGTTGCAAATTTCAAGAGATAAAGCCATCAATAGTTGGGAGAGAAGCATCGACGCCCCGATCGTCAAGAACCTGCTGGTTTAATAAAAATATTACTATGTTACTATCAAGACGGGAATATCGGCAAATTCGATCACCCTCTCGGCAACGCTCCCTAAAAGGATATGAGAAATCCCTCGTCGACCAAGTTTGCCCATGACAATGAGGTCAGCGCCCCAGGAAGAGGCTTCATCTAGGATAATCTCATGAGGCACCCCTTCACGAATGATAACCTCGGAGGTGGTAATTATTTCATGATGGTCCTCACATCGCATATCACTGAGGAAGGCCTCCGCGTCGCTTCGGAGCTTTTCCTGAATAGCGTCTTTATTATTTCGAAAACCTGACCAACTGATCGAGGATGGATTGGTCTATGACGTGGAAAATTACCATCTCAGAGCCATGAATCTTGGCCAGTCGATTACCCAGGCAGACGGCGCCTAAAGAATAGCGTGAGCCATCCACCGGTACCAGAATCCTTTTAAATAACTCCATGGGCTCCCTCCGACTTGCGGCTCTTTTTGCCGCTTCAACTGGAAAAGGAATTCTCTTTCTTTCTCTTCCAAGTTGTCTTCCAGGTGTTTAACAGTCACCTCAAATCCGGGATATAAATGTTTTCCAGGGCATTAAGGCGTTTGATGGTCTTTTTGATTTCATATATCAGGCGGGCCAGCCCTACTTCAATTTCAGCCAGTTCAATCATGATCTCAAGGCCG